>NZ_JBHSKJ010000007.1:110262-376055 GCF_042657885.1 Streptomyces aureoversilis | reverse complement strand
CATAGTGTTTCGGTGGTCATAGCGTTAGGGAAACGCCCGGTTACATTCCGAACCCGGAAGCTAAGCCTTTCAGCGCCGATGGTACTGCATGGGGGACCGTGTGGGAGAGTAGGACGCCGCCGAACAAATTTTAGAAAAAGCTCCGGTAGCTGAACTCGGTTCAGCTACCGGAGCTTTTTTGTTTCCGCAATGAACTGCGGAGCGTCACGTCGTGTTCACGTCCCCTGGAAACCCTCCAGGCATGGGGACAGTGGAGACGCTCACGGCAGCGGGCATCGGTGCAGGTGACGAGGTCGTCGTGCCCTCGTACGCGATGGCGGACGCGGCCGAGGCGGTCCGCCGGGCCGGAGCCGTGCCCGTGTTCGCGGACATCGACCCGGAGAGCCTCTGCCTGGACCCGGACTCGGTCGCCGCGACGCTCACCCTCCGGGCGGCCGCAGTGATGCCCGTTCACCTCTTCGGCCGCCGTGCCGACCTGGCCGGCCTGCGTGCCGTCGCCGACCGGCGCGGATTGCTCGTGGTCGAGTACGAGCAGCATGCGCAGTGCGAGCCGCCGGCCCCCGTGGACGAGAGCACCAGGCGGAGGTGGGCGCACGCCGCGTACCTGAACGCCAGGCTGCGGGGCGTCGTGACACCCGCCGTGACCCCGGGTGTTGAGCACGGCTACCACTCGTACGTGGTGCGCGTGCCGGGCAACGGCCGGCCGGACCGCGATGCGTTCGCGCGGGCGCTGCGGGCCCGCGGCGTACGGTGCCACGTGCCCGTACAGACGCCCGTGCACCGACTTCCCTCCTACCGGCGGGACTTGTGGCTGGCCGAGACCGAGCGGGCCGCCGATCAGTGCCTGGCGCTGCCCGTCGACGCCGCCGCCACCGAGCGGGAGCTGCACCGCGTCGTGGCCGTCTGCAATGCGCTGGGCGGGCTGGTTCCGGAAGCCGCCTGAATGAGGTGGCCGCAAGCCTCCGGCGCGGCCGCCCCACGTGGTCAAAAGTGCGTACGAACATGGGGTATGCTTTATCTCGTTGCAGGCCCCAATAGCTCAGTCGGCAGAGCGTCTCCATGGTAAGGAGAAGGTCAACGGTTCGATTCCGTTTTGGGGCTCCACAGAAGAAGGCCCTCGCCAAATGGCGGGGGCCTTCTTCGTATTCACACCCCGGGTATTCACACCCCGGCCGTCCTCACGGCAGCTCCGGCACCCGCATCGCCAGGATCGCCATGTCGTCGGACGCCGGCTCCGCGGCGAAGCGCTCGACCGCCCGCAGCACCCGGGCGGCCACCGCCCCCGCCGTCAGCCCCGTACAGGTCGTCAGCAGGTCGGTGAGGCCGTCGTCGCCCAGCATGCGCGCGCCCTCGCGACGCTCGGTCACGCCGTCCGTGACGCACAGGAGGACGTCGCCCGGTTCGAGGGTGACCGTCTGCTCGTACAGCTCCAGGTCCTCCATGACGCCCAGCAGCGGCTGCGGGTCGGCCGCCGCCTCCACCGTGCCGTCCTGGCGCAGGCGCAGCGGCAGGGGGTGGCCCGCGCAGACGACCTTGAGGACCGCGCTGCCGTCCTCCTGGGGCCACAGCTCGCCGTACAGGAGCGTCAGGAAGCGGCTGCGTGCGCCCTCGTCGAGGATGGCGGCGTTGAGGCGCTCCAGGACGGCCGGGCCGCCGTAGCCCTCGCGGGCCAGGAGGCGCAGGGCGTGGCGGGCGAGACCGGTGACCGCCGCGGCCTCGGGCCCCGTGCCGCAGACGTCGCCGATGGCGAAGCCGTAGGCGCCGTCGCGGATGGGGAAGAGGTCGTAGAAGTCGCCGCCGACCTCGTTGCCCTCGCCCGCGGCGCGGTAGATGACGTCGACCTCGACACCGGGGACGTGCAGCAGCTCGGGCGGGAGGAGGCTGCGCTGCAGGGACTGGCTGATGGCGGTGCGCTCGCTGTAGAGGCGGGCGTTGTCCAGCGCCAGGGCGGCCCGGCGGGAGAGGTCCTCGGCGAGCTCGAGGATCTCCTGGCGGAAGTGGTCGTCGGTGGGCTTGCCGAGGGTGAGCATGCCGATGACGCGGTTGCGGGCGACGAGCGGCAGGACGACGGTCTCTCCGCCGACGGCGGCCGCCGTGGCGAGGGAGGTGCTGGGCGCGGCCGCGTGGCGGTCGCTCTCGGCGATGCCGAGGGTGCGCAGGGAGCCGCGGAGCGCGGCGGCGTGGGCGGCCTCGGAGGGAGCGGTCCAGATGCGGGCGCCGGGCGTGGGGACGGGGTCCGGCGGGGCGAGCCGGCCGAGGAGGGTCTTGAGGCCGTCGATGCGGTCCTCGTCCTCGTGCAGCACGTAGGACAGCTCGGGCTCGGATGCGGGGTCGGCCACGGTGTAGACGGCGCACCAGGTGGCGAGGGTGGGCACCGTCATCTGTGCCATGAGGGCGAGGGTCTGGTCGCGGTCGAGGGTGCCGGCGAGGAGGTCGGAGGCCTCGACGAGGAAGGACAGGGAGCCGCGGCGCAGGCGTTCGAGTTCGTTGAGGCGGGCGCGCTCGACGGCCAGGGCGATGCGGTCGGCGGCGAACTGCAGGCGGAGCGCCTCTTCGTTGCTGTAGCGGCCCGGGGCCTCTGCGGCGACGCCCAGTGAGCCGGTGAGGCGGCCCTCGACCTTGAGGGGGACGGTGACGACCGAGCGCATGCCCGTGTCGTTCAGGAGGGGCACGGCGCCGGGGAGGACGGCGAGGTCCTCGTGGACGGCGGGCATCCGGGCGGAGCCGTAGCGGCCGGTGCCGGCCTCGACGGGGACGCGGGCGAAGCGCTGGCGGGCGGAGGGCAGACCGGTGGAGGCGCGCACCTCCAGCTCGGTCTCGTCGTCGGTGGCCAGCAGGAGGTAGGCGGCGTCGCCGTCGAGCATGTCGCGGGCGCGCTCCACGGTGCGCTGGAGGAGTCCGTCGAGGTCGTCGGGGGCGGGGGAGCCGATGAAGACCTCGAAGGGGTCGGTGACCGTCCCCCGGTCGGCGGCGCCGCTGTCGGGCGCGGCGGGAGTGCGCTGCATGCTCTGCAGGACGGCGCGCTCCTCCTCGCGCACCAGCAGGCAGACGGTGGAGGGGGCGCCCTCGTTGTCGCGGACGCGGAGGTGGGAGGCGTAGACGGGCGTGATGCGGCCGTCGGCGCCCCTTATGCCGTAGGACCCCTCCCAGCGGGACAGGCGCAGGGCCTCCGCGATGCCGGTGGAGGTGCCGGGGGTGTGCGGCCAGGCGGCGAAGTCGGTGAGCGGCTTGCCGAGGACCTGATCGGCGGCGAAGCCGAAGAGGGAGTCCGCGTCGTCGTTCCAGGCGGTGATGCCGCCGCCGCGGTCGAGCTGGACCACGGCGACGCGCACGCGGGCGTCGGCCACCGGCAGGGCCTCGGTGGGCAGGGCGGGGCCTGCCGAGCGGGTGCCGGCGGGGCGGTCGGGCAGGTCGAGCTGGAACCACACCTGCTTGTGGGTGGGGGTGTACTCGACGCCCCAGCGGGTGGCCAGGGCGGCGCACAGCAGCAGGCCGCGGCCTCCCTCGCGGTCGACGCCGCCGATGCGCCGGGCGGAGCTCTGCAGGGGCACCTCGCGCTCGGGATAGCGGTCGGCGACCTCGACGCGCACGCCGGTGGCCGTGCGCATGCACAGGACGTCGGCGGCGGTGCCGGCGTGGACGACGGCGTTGGTGACGAGCTCGCTGGTCAGGACGACGGCGTCGTCGATGATGTCGGGGTGGCCCCAGCCCTGGAGAGTGTCCCGGACGAAGGCACGGGCGGAGGCGACCGAGCGTCCGACCGGCTCGAAGGTGGCGGCAGCCCGCGCGGTGATCACAGGTCTCCTCGTCGTGTAGGTCTCGGCGATCTGCTCACCCATGTCGCAGCGCCCCTCCATTGCCCTGGCCGGATGCCAGGTTACTTACCTTCACCGCACAGGCGGAGGCCGGTGCGAACGGATTCCACCTTGGGAGTGCCCGCGGACCGTGTGCGATGCTGCCGAACTGTTATGGCCTGGCCGGGCCGGGGTGAAACACTGGGAAAGATTGAAGTGGAAGCCCGACGAGGATGATCGACCCTGCGGGAGGGACACGGTGGAGTCTGGCGCGGAGGCGCGGGGCGTGAGCACGCGCGCGAAGGGCGGACGGTCCCGGGCCAATGGGACGACGGAAGTCGACACGGCGGCCTTGACCAGGCTGCTGACGGCGCTGTCCGCCATGCGTGACGGAAACTTCCGGAAGCGGCTGACGGTCTCCGGCGACGGGGTGATGGCCGAGATCGCCGCGGTCTTCAACGAGGTCGCGGACCGTAATCTGCAGCTCACCGGGGAGCTGGCCAGGGTGCGCCGGGTCGTGGGCCGTGAGGGCAAGCTCACGGAGCGGCTGGAGGTCGGGGCCTGCGAGGGCGCCTGGGCCGCCGCGATCGACGCGTCGAACGCCCTGGTGGACGACCTGGTGCGGCCGGTGTCCGAGGTGGGGCGGGTGCTGTCGGCGGTGGCCGAGGGCGACCTGGAGCAGCGGATGGACCTGCGCTCGCAAGGGGCGGACGGGTCGGCGCATCCGCTGCGGGGCGAGTTCCTGAAGGTCGGGCGTACGGTCAACGGCCTCGTGGACCAGCTGTCGGCGTTCACCGACGAGGTGACGCGGGTGGCGAGCGAGGTGGGCACCGAGGGCAAGCTGGGCGGCCAGGCCCGGGTGCGCGGTATGTCGGGTTCGTGGAAGGACCTGACGGATTCCGTCAACACGATGGCGTCGAGGCTCACCGCTCAGGTGCGTGACATCGCTCTCGTGACGACGGCGGTCGCCAAGGGCGACCTCTCCCGCAAGGTCACGGTGCATGTGGCCGGGGAGATGCTGGAGCTGAAGAACACCGTCAACACGATGGTCGACCAGCTGTCCTCGTTCGCCTCCGAGGTCACGCGCGTGGCGCGCGAGGTGGGCACGGAGGGCGAGCTGGGGGGCCAGGCGCAGGTGCCCGGCGTCGCGGGCGTCTGGAAGGACCTCACGGACTCCGTCAACCTGATGGCGGGGAACCTGACCGCGCAGGTGCGGGGCATCGCGCAGGTGACGACGGCGGTCGCCAACGGCGACCTGTCGCAGAAGGTGACGGTCAGCGCACGGGGCGAGATCGCCCAGCTGGCCGAGACGGTCAACCAGATGACGGAGACGCTGCGCACCTTCGCCGACGAGGTGACGCGGGTGGCCAGTGAGGTCGGCGCGGAGGGCCGGCTCGGCGGCCAGGCTCAGGTGCCGGGCGCGGCGGGTACGTGGAAGGACCTCACCGATTCGGTGAACACCGCCTTCCGCAACGTCACGACGCAGGTGCGGGACATCGCCCAGGTGACCACGGCCGTGGCCAACGGAGACCTGGGCCAGAAGGTGACCGTCGACGTCTCCGGCGAGATGCTGGAGCTGAAGAACACGGTCAACACGATGGTGGACCAGCTGTCCGCCTTCGGTGCCGAAGTCACGCGCGT
Source organism: Streptomyces aureoversilis (assembly GCF_042657885.1). Lineage (NCBI taxonomy): Bacteria > Bacillati > Actinomycetota > Actinomycetes > Kitasatosporales > Streptomycetaceae > Streptomyces > Streptomyces aureoversilis. Next base: position 370,620 of record NZ_JBHSKJ010000007.1, on the reverse strand, counting down.
GGCGCGGGAGATCGGCGTCGAGGGCGAGCTCGGCGGTCAGGCCGCGGTGCCGGGCGCGGCGGGTACGTGGAAGGACCTCACCGATTCGGTGAACACCGCCTTCCGCAACCTCACGGGGCAGGTGCGCAACATCGCCCAGGTGACGACCGCGGTCGCCAACGGCGACCTCTCGCAGAAGGTGACGGTCGACGTCTCCGGCGAGATGCTGCAGCTGAAGAACACCGTGAACACCATGGTCGACCAGCTGTCCTCGTTCGCCGACCAGGTCACGCGCATGGCGCGCGACGTCGGCACGGAGGGCCGGCTGGGCGGTCAGGCCCGGGTGGACGGCGTCAGCGGCACCTGGAAGGAGCTGACCGACTCGGTCAACTTCATGGCGGGCAACCTCACCTCCCAGGTGCGGCAGATCGCGCAGGTGACCACGGCGGTCGCGCGCGGCGACCTCTCCCAGAAGATCGACGTGGACGCGCGCGGAGAGATCCTGGAGCTGAAGAACACCATCAACACGATGGTCGACCAGCTCTCGGCCTTCGCCGAGCAGGTGACCCGGGTCGCCCGCGAGGTGGGTACGGACGGCAGGCTGGGCGGCCAGGCGCAGGTGCCCGGCGTGGCCGGCGTGTGGCGCGACCTCACGGACTCCGTCAACGGCATGGCGGGCAACCTGACGGCGCAGGTGCGCAACATCGCGCAGGTCGCGACGGCCGTCGCGCGCGGTGACCTGTCGCAGAAGATCGACGTGGACGCCCGGGGCGAGATCCTGGAGCTGAAGAACACCCTCAACACGATGGTGGACCAGCTGTCCTCGTTCGCCGACCAGGTCACGCGCGTGGCCCGCGAGGTGGGCACCGAGGGCATCCTGGGCGGTCAGGCCGAGGTGCAGGGCGTCTCCGGCACCTGGAAGGACCTCACCCAGTCGGTCAACTTCATGGCCAACAACCTCACTTCGCAGGTGCGCAACATCGCCGAGGTGACGACGGCCGTCGCCAAGGGCGACCTGTCGAAGAAGATCACCGTCGACGCGAAGGGCGAGATCCTCGAACTGGTCACCACCGTGAACACGATGGTGGACCAGCTCTCGGACTTCGCGGAGCAGGTGACGCGGGTGGCCCGCGAGGTGGGCACCGAGGGGCAGCTGGGCGGCCAGGCGCGGGTGCGGGACGTCACCGGCATCTGGAAGGACCTCAGCGACAACGTCAACCTGATGGCCAACAACCTCACCAGCCAGGTCCGTAACATCTCGCAGGTCGCGGCGGCGGTCGCCAACGGCGACCTGACCAAGAAGGTGACGGTCGAGGCGCGCGGCGAGGTCGCGCAGCTGGCCGACACCGTCAACACGATGGTGACGACGCTGTCGTCCTTCGCGGACGAGGTCACGCGCGTGGCGCGCGAGGTGGGCACGGACGGCATCCTGGGCGGTCAGGCCCGCGTGCCGGGCGTCAGCGGCACCTGGAAGGACCTCACGGAGTCCGTGAACGCCATGGCCTCCAACCTGACGGGCCAGGTCCGCAACATCGCGATGGTCACCACGGCCATCGCCCAGGGCGATCTCACCAAGAAGATCGACATCGATGCCCGCGGCGAGATCCTCCAGCTGAAGACGACCATCAACACGATGGTCGACCAGCTGTCGTCCTTCGCCGAGCAGGTCACGCGCGTGGCCCGCGAGGTGGGTACGGAGGGCCAGCTGGGCGGTCAGGCGCGGGTGCGGGACGTGGACGGCACCTGGCGCGACCTGACCGAGTCGGTCAACGAGATGGCCGGGAACCTGACCCGTCAGGTGCGGGCCATCGCCGAGGTCGCCACCGCGGTGACCCGCGGCGATCTCAACCTCAAGATCGACGTGGATGCGGCCGGCGAGATCCTGGAGCTCCAGGACAACATCAACACGATGATCGCCAACCTCCGCGAGACCACCCTGGCCAACAAGGAGCAGGACTGGCTCAAGGGCAACGTCGCCCGGATCTCCGGCCTCCTGCAGGGCCGCCGGGACCTGGACGACGTCGCCGGGCTGATCATGAGCGAGCTGACGCCGGTGGTCTCCGCGCAGCACGGCGCGTTCTTCCTGGCCATGCCGACGGGCTCGCCGTCCGGTCAGGGCGCGGAGGAGGGCCTGGACGCCTACGAGCTGCGCATGCTCGGCTCGTACGGCTACTCGATGGGCTCCATGCCCACCTCCTTCCGGCCCGGCGAGACGCTGATCGGCACCGCCGCGAAGGAGAAGCGGACCATCCTGGTGGAGAACGTCCCGCCGGGCTACCTGAAGATCGCCTCCGGTCTGGGCGAGGCGCCTCCCGCGCACGTCATCGTGCTGCCGGTGCTCTTCGAGGGCCAGGTGCTGGGTGTGATCGAGCTGGCCTCGTTCCAGCCGTTCGCGCAGATCCAGAAGGACTTCCTCAACCAGATCGCCGAGATGATCGGCACCAGCGTCAACACCATCAGCGTCAACACCAAGACGGAGATGCTGCTCAAGCAGTCGCAGGAGCTGACCGAGCAACTGCGCGAGCGGTCGGCCGAGTTGGAGAACCGGCAGAAGGCGCTGGAGATCTCCAACGCGGAGCTGGAGGAGAAGTCCGAGCGGCTGGCGCGCCAGAACCGCGACATCGAGGTGAAGAACACCGAGATCGAGGAGGCCCGGCAGGTGCTGGAGGAGCGCGCCGAGCAGCTCGCGGTCTCGATGCGCTACAAGTCCGAGTTCCTCGCCAACATGTCGCACGAGCTGCGCACGCCGCTCAACTCGCTGCTCATCCTGGCGAAGCTGCTCGCCGACAACGCGGACGGCAACCTCTCGCCCAAGCAGGTGGAGTTCGCCGAGACCATCCACGGCGCGGGCTCGGACCTGCTGCAGCTGATCAACGACATCCTGGACCTGTCCAAGGTCGAGGCGGGCAAGATGGACGTCAGCCCGACCCGTATCGCGCTCGTCCAGCTGGTCGACTACGTGGAGGCCACGTTCCGGCCGCTGACGGCGGAGAAGGGGCTCGACTTCTCCGTACGGGTCTCGCCCGAGCTGCCGGCCACGCTGCACACCGACGAGCAGCGGCTGCTGCAGGTGCTGCGCAACCTCCTGTCGAACGCGGTCAAGTTCACCGACACCGGCGCGGTGGAGCTGGTCATCCGGCCGGCCGGCGGGGACGTCCCGGACACCATCCGCGAGCAGCTCCTGGAAGCGGGCTCGCTGCGCGACCCGGACGGCGAGGTGATCGCCTTCTCGGTCACCGACACCGGCATCGGCATCGCGGCCAGCAAGATGCGCGTGATCTTCGAGGCGTTCAAGCAGGCGGACGGGACGACCAGCCGCAAGTACGGCGGCACCGGCCTCGGGCTGTCGATCAGCCGGGAGATCGCCCGGCTGCTCGGCGGCGAGATCCACGCCGCGAGCGAGCCCGGCCGCGGCTCCACCTTCACCCTCTACCTCCCGCTCAACGCCGGTGAGCTGCCGCCCCAGGGCTACCCGCAGCTCGCGCCGGGCAGCCGGCCCGAGCCCGGCGGCGAGCAGGGGGGCGGCGTCGAGGACGTCACGGCCGTCGAGGCGGGCCTGCCGGTCGCCGGGGCGGATGCGCCCGCGCGCGGGGCGGCCGGCCTCCTCCTGCGGCGCCAGCGGGCAGCCCAGGCCGCCGCGCAGTGGCCCGCTGCGGCCGCGCCGGGGGCCCAGCCGCCGGCCGTCCCCCAGGGCGAGCCGTGGCCGACCGAGCTCCGTGGTGACGCAGAGCAACCGACGGCCAAGGACTTCGGGTCCGGGTTCGGCGGGGGCTTCCACGGCGAGAAGGTGCTGATCGTCGACGACGACATCCGCAACGTCTTCGCCCTCACGAGCGTCCTGGAGCAGCACGGGCTCTCGGTGCTCTACGCGGAGAACGGCCGCGAGGGGATCGAGGTTCTGGAGCAGCACGACGACGTCGTGGTGGTCCTGATGGACATCATGATGCCGGAGATGGACGGCTATGCCACGACGGCCGCCATCCGCAGGATGCCGCAGTTCGCGGGCCTGCCCATCATCGCGCTCACCGCGAAGGCGATGAAGGGCGACCGGGAGAAGAGCATCGACGCGGGGGCGTCGGACTACGTCACCAAGCCCGTCGACACCGATCACCTGCTCACGGTGATGGAGCAGTGGATGCGCGCCGAGTGAGGAGGAGCGGCGCGGGCCGCCCGGCGTTCGCGGGCGGCCGCTGACCGAGTGTGCGCGAGGACGTGTGGGGACCGGGGATTCGGGGAACCTTCTGGTCCCCCACTACGTTTCTGCTACGTGCACAGTGACATCGCGGTGACAGGGTGTGGCGACCGGCGGGGTGCGGCTACCATGACCGGCACAAGGACGGGCGGCGCAAGGGAGTCGTCCCCTGGGGCGGCGCCCGGTGCACTGCCGGGGCGAGGAGGACGGGCCATGGTGCAGAAGGCCAAGATCCTCCTGGTCGATGACCGGCCGGAAAATCTGCTGGCGCTGGAGGCCATCCTCTCGGCGCTCGATCAGACACTGGTACGGGCATCGTCAGGGGAGGAAGCGCTCAAGGCGCTGCTGACGGACGATTTCGCAGTGATCCTGCTGGACGTCCAGATGCCTGGCATGGATGGATTCGAGACCGCGGCGCACATCAAGCGGCGGGAGCGGACGCGGGACATCCCCATCATCTTCCTGACCGCCATCAACCACGGCCCGCACCACACCTTCCGCGGCTACGCGGCGGGTGCGGTGGACTACATCTCCAAGCCCTTCGACCCGTGGGTGCTGCGCGCCAAGGTCTCGGTCTTCGTCGAGCTGTACATGAAGAACTGCCAGCTGCGCGAGCAGGCGGCCCTGTTGCGGCTGCAGCTGGAGAACGGCCAGTCCGGGCGTACGGGCGCCGCGGCCGCCCAGGAGCCCGCGGGGCTGCTCGCCGAGCTCTCCGCACGGCTCGCCGCCGTCGAGGAGCAGGCCGAGGCGCTCACCAAGCAGCTCGACGAGTCCGCCGACGCCGCGGCCGTCGCCACCGCCGCCCACCTCGAGCGCAAACTCACCGGCCTGCGGCGCGCGCTGGACGCCCTGGAGCCCGGGGCCGGTAGCGGGGCGAGCCCGCTGCCCGCTCCCAGCTGACTCTTTGACGCCCTGTCACCCTTGAAAACATTGGGCCACGACACGAACGGGTGAACGCCGGGGCGCGGGTGTCCCGCGCGCCCGGCAACGGTAATCTCGGCTCCATGGCCTCACGTACGTCCGGCAAGGGTTCCCAGAGCGCGGCGGGCACCTCGAAGCAGCGTGCCGGGCGCTCCGGGGGCACCGCCAAGAAGGCAGCGCCCAGGCCCGCGGGACGGGCGCCCGCCAAGAAGGCGCCGCCCCGCAAAGCGCCCGCCAAGAAGGCCGCGGCCAAGCGGGCACCCAAGCGGGCCCCTGCTCCTGCCGGCGGCGTCCGCCGCGTGGGGCGGGGCGTGGCCCACGGCGTGGGCGCGCTGTTCCGCGGCGTCGGCCGCGGCGCACGGGGCCTCGATCCGGCCCACCGCAAGGACGGTGTGGCGCTGCTGCTCCTGGGCCTCGCCCTCATCGTGGCGGCGGGCACCTGGTCCAGCCTGGAGGGCCCCGTCGGCGATCTGGTGACCATGCTCGTCACGGGCGCCTTCGGCCGGCTCGACCTCGTCGTGCCCATACTCCTCGGCATCATCGCGGTCCGGCTCTTCCGCCACCCCGAGCGCCCCGAGGCCAACGGACGGATCGTCATCGGCCTGTCCGCGCTGGTCGTCGGCGTCCTCGGGCAGGTCCACGTGGCCTGCGGGTCGCCCGGGCGGGGCGACGGCTCACAAGCCCTGCAGGACGCGGGCGGCCTGATCGGCTGGGCCGCGTCCAAACCCCTGGTCTTCACGGTCGGCGAGGTGCTCGCCGTGCCGCTGCTGGTGCTGCTCACCGTCTTCGGCCTGCTGGTCGTCACCGCCACCCCCGTCAACGCCATCCCGCGCCGCCTGCGGCAGCTGGGGATCCGGCTCGGGCTGATCGAGCCGCTGCCCGGCGAGTACGAGGCGGAGGACGCCGCGGGCTACGCGGAGTACGCCGAGGACTGGCGCGAGGAGCCCGCCGCGCGCCCCCGCCGCGCTGCGACGCGACGGGCCGCCGGGGCGACCGACCCGGAGCAGGCCGAGGAAGAGGCGCTGAACAAGCGGCGCAAGCCGCGCCGCCCCGCCGGGCAGCCCGTGGAGCCCCCCGCCGGCCGCGAGCCCGACGCGGTCGACATGGCGGCCGCTGCCGCCGCCTCGCTCGACGGGGCCGTGCTGCACGGCGTGCCGCCCACCCCGCTCGTCGCCGGGCTCAGCAGCGGCATCGCGCAGGACGACGACGGGCAGCCGGGCGCCGTGCAGTCCGCACGGGGCCGCGGCCAGGGGCCGGGCGCCGTGCAGGACCGCACCAAGGGCGTCCCCGACCTCACGCGCGGCGTGCCGGACCTCACCAAGGCCGCGCCCGCCCCCGACGCGGCGCCGGGCCTGCCCGCGCGTGCCGAGCAGCTCCAGCTCTCGGGCGACATCACCTACTCCCTGCCCACGCTCGACCTGCTGGAGCGGGGCGGTCCGGGCAAGGCGCGCAGCGCCGCGAACGACGCCATAGTGGCCGCGCTGACCACCGTCTTCTCCGAGTTCAAGGTCGACGCCGCCGTCACCGGCTTCACCCGCGGCCCGACGGTCACGCGCTACGAGGTGGAGCTGGGCCCCGCCGTCAAGGTCGAGCGCATCACCGCCCTCGCCAAGAACATCGCCTACGCCGTCGCCAGCCCGGACGTCCGCATCATCTCCCCGATCCCCGGCAAGTCCGCCGTGGGCATCGAGATCCCCAACACCGACCGGGAGATGGTCAACCTGGGCGACGTCCTGCGCCTCGCGGACGCCGCCGGGGACGACCACCCGATGCTCGTCGCGCTCGGCAAGGACGTCGAGGGCGGCTACGTGATGGCCAACCTGACGAAGATGCCGCACATCCTCGTCGCCGGAGCCACCGGCTCCGGCAAGTCCTCGTGCATCAACTGCCTCATCACCTCGCTGATGGTGCGGGCCACGCCCGACGAGGTCCGCATGGTGCTCGTCGACCCCAAGCGCGTGGAGCTGACGGCCTACGAGGGCATCCCGCACCTGATCACCCCGATCATCACCAACCCCAAGCGCGCGGCCGAGGCCCTGCAGTGGGTCGTCCGCGAGATGGACCTGCGCTACGACGACCTCGCGGCCTTCGGCTTCCGGCACATCGACGACTTCAACGCGGCCGTCCGGGCGGGCAAGGTCACTCCTCCGGAGGGCAGCGGGCGCGAGCTCTCCCCGTACCCCTATCTGCTGGTGATCGTCGACGAGCTGGCGGACCTGATGATGGTCGCCCCGCGGGACGTCGAGGACTCGATCGTGCGGATCACCCAGCTCGCCCGTGCCGCCGGCATCCACCTCGTGCTGGCCACCCAGCGCCCGTCCGTCGACGTGGTCACCGGCCTGATCAAGGCGAACGTGCCGTCCCGGCTCGCCTTCGCCACCTCCTCGCTCGCCGACAGCCGCGTCATCCTCGACCAGCCGGGCGCCGAGAAGCTGATCGGCAAGGGCGACGGCCTCTTCCTGCCCATGGGGGCGGGCAAGCCGGTCCGCATGCAGGGCGCCTTCGTCACGGAGGCCGAGGTCGCGGCCGTCGTGCAGCACTGCAAGGACCAGATGGCGCCGGTCTTCCGGGACGACGTCACCGTGGGCACGGCCAGGAAGAAGGAGATCGACGAGGACATCGGCGACGACCTGGACCTGCTGTGCCAGGCCGCGGAGCTGGTCGTCTCCACCCAGTTCGGCTCGACCTCGATGCTGCAGCGCAAACTGCGTGTGGGATTCGCGAAGGCGGGCAGACTCATGGACCTGATGGAGTCGCGGGGCATCGTGGGCCCGAGCGAGGGCTCCAAGGCCCGCGACGTCCTCGTCAAGCCCGATGAGCTGGATGCCGTGCTCGCGGTGATCCGCGGGGACGGCGGGTCCTGACGGCGCCGGAGATTCCTGCCCAACCGTTTCTCTCGGCGGCGTGTCGAGTTGAGAAAGGGGGGCGGTCCGATGTTTCACCGTCGGCGCCGCAGAGTCATCTGATGGCGTACAAAGTCCGGCTTCCCGCTTGCCCGCGGCTTTCGTATCCCCCCTAGACTGAACTCCCAGCAGGTGGCTACACGCTCGAAAGGCGCCCACGTGTCCATCGGCAACTCCTCCGCAGACGCAGAAGCACCAGACGACCGGCCGTCGATCGGCCGGGCTCTCCAGCAGGCCCGTATCAGCGCCGGACTGACCGTCGACGAGGTCAGCTCCACCACCCGCGTGCGCATCCCGATCCTGCACGCGATCGAACAGGACGACTTCTCGCGCTGCGGCGGAGACGTCTACGCACGTGGGCACATCCGCACCCTGGCGGTCACCGTCGGGCTCGACCCGGCCGGGCTGCTCGCGCGCTACGACGCCGAGCGCGGCGGGCGCCCCGCGCCGACCCCCGCGGCACCCGTCTTCGACGCCGAGCGCATCCGCCCCGAGCCCCGCCGGCCCAACTGGACGGCGGCGATGGTCGCCGCGATCGTGGCCGTCGTCGGTTTCGTCGGCTTCACGCTCTTCAACGGCGGCGCCAAGAGCACCAACGGCTCCGTCGCCGCGGACTCGCCCTCCGCCAAGCCCTCCGCCTCGCCGAGCCGGAAGCTGCCCTCGGGCAAGCCGGCCGACCCGAAGGCGGAGCCCTCGGGCAGGGCCATCGCCGGGGCACCGGCCAACAAGGTCACCGTCAAGCTCGCCGCCGATCACGGCCAGACCTGGATGTCCGCCAAGGACCACAACGGCCGGCTGCTGGAGGAGGGCGTCCTCAAGCAGGGCGATTCCAAGACCTTCACCGACAACACCCGGATCGATCTCGTTCTGGGCAACGCCGGGGCCGTTCGGCTGTTCGTGAACGGCAAGGAGGTCAAGAATGTCGGCGACAAGGGCCAGGTCCAGCGCCTCAGCTACACCAAGGGAGACCCCGTAGCGGGCTGACCTGCGGCGGAAGGCGGGCGCGGACGGCTGGGGGACGCGCCGCCGGGTGATCGTTCTCTCGTGGCCCACCGGTGTCGCCGGGAGCCTCGGCAGCGGATGCGGCTCCGGGACAAAGTAGGCTGAGCCCTATGCCCGAACGCCGTACCGTCGCTCTTGTCACACTTGGCTGCGCCCGTAACGAGGTGGACTCGGAGGAGCTGGCAGGCCGCTTGGCGGCGGATGGCTGGGACCTCGTGGAGGACGCCGCCGACGCCGATGTGGCCGTCGTCAACACCTGTGGCTTCGTCGAAGCCGCAAAGAAGGACTCCGTCGACGCCCTCCTGGAGGCCAACGACCTCAAGGACCACGGGCGCACCCAGGCCGTGGTCGCCGTCGGCTGCATGGCCGAGCGGTACGGCAAGGAGCTCGCCGAGGCGCTGCCCGAGGCCGACGGAGTGCTCGGCTTCGACGACTACGCCGACATCTCCGACCGGCTCCAGACCATCCTCTCCGGCGGCGTCCACGCCTCCCACACCCCGCGCGACCGCCGCAAGCTGCTGCCGATCAGCCCCGCCGAGCGGCAGGGCGCCGACGTGGCCCTCCCGGGGCACGCCCAGGACACCCCTCCCGACGACCTGCCCGAGGGCGTGGCGCCGGCCTCCGGGCCGCGTGCGCCGCTGCGCCGCCGGCTGGAGACCAGCCCCGTCGCGTCCGTGAAGCTCGCCTCCGGCTGCGACCGGCGGTGCTCCTTCTGCGCCATCCCCTCCTTCCGCGGCTCCTTCATCTCCCGCCGCCCCTCCGACGTGCTGGGCGAGACGCGCTGGCTCGCGGAGCAGGGCGTGAAGGAGGTCATGCTGGTCTCGGAGAACAACACCTCCTACGGCAAGGACCTCGGCGACATCCGCCTGCTGGAGACGCTGCTGCCCGAGCTGGCGGCCGTCGACGGCCTGGAGCGCATCCGGGTCAGCTACCTGCAGCCGGCGGAGATGCGGCCGGGTCTGATCGACGTGCTGACCTCCACCGAGAAGGTCGCGCCCTACTTCGACCTGTCCTTCCAGCATTCGGCCCCCGGCGTGCTGCGCGCCATGCGCCGCTTCGGCGACACCGACCGCTTCCTGGAGCTGCTCGACCAGATCCGGGCCAAGGCCCCGCAGGCCGGCGCCCGCTCCAACTTCATCGTCGGCTTCCCCGGTGAGACCGAGGAGGACGTCGCTGAGCTGGAACGTTTCCTGACCGGAGCCCGCCTGGACGCCATCGGCGTCTTCGGCTACTCCGACGAGGACGGCACCGAGGCGGCCACGTACGACCACAAGCTCGACCCCGAGATCGTCGCCGAGCGCCTCGCGCGCATCTCCCGGCTCGCCGAGGAGCTCACCGCGCAGCGCGCGGAGGAGCGGATCGGAGAGACCATTGAGGTGATGGTCGACCGTGTGGACGAGGAGGACGGCGTGATCGGCCGGGCCGCCCACCAGGCGCCCGAGACCGACGGCCAGGTCATGCTCGGCACCGGCCCGGACCTCGTCCCCGGCCGTATGGTCGTGGCCAAGGTGGTGGCGAGCGAGGGTGTCGACCTCGTCGCCGAACCGCTCGGCGACGGAGGGTGTACCGAGGAGGCGGGCAGATGACCGGAGTCCCGGCCTCCGCCACCGGAGGCCATGCCCCGGCGGCAGCCGTACGGCAGGCCGGGCTGTGGAACATCGCCAACATCCTCACCATGGTGCGGCTGCTGCTCGTGCCCGGGTTCGTGCTGCTGATGCTCCACAACGGCGGCTACGACCCGGCCTGGCGCTCCTTCGCCTGGGCCGCCTTCGCCATCGCCATGATCACCGATCTCTTCGACGGTCATCTGGCCCGGGCGTACAACCTGGTCACGGACTTCGGCAAGATCGCCGACCCGATCGCGGACAAGGCGATCATGGGTGCGGCGCTGATCTGCCTGTCCGCGCTGGGCGACCTGTGGTGGTGGGTCACCGGCGTGATCCTCTTCCGCGAGATCGGCATCACGCTGATGCGGTTCTGGGTGATCAAGCACGGCGTCATCCCGGCCAGCCGTGGCGGCAAGATGAAGACCCTCGCGCAGGGCGTCGCCGTCGGGATGTACATCCTGGCGCTGACCGGGGCGCTGGCCACCGCTCGCTTCTGGGTGATGGCGGTGGCCGTGGTGTTGACGGTGGCCACGGGGCTCGACTACGTGAAGCAGGCCGTCGTGCTGCGCAGGGCCGGCCGGGCGGCGGCCGCCGCCGCCGGAACCCCCGGGACCGCGTCCCGATGAGCACGGCGGGCGACACGTACACCCCGGCGGCGTCGGCGGTCCTGGCCGCGCTGGTGGCGCGCGGTGAGACCGTCGCCGCCGCCGAGTCGCTCACCGGCGGGCTGGTCGCGGCGGAACTGACGGCGGCGCCCGGCGCGTCCCGCTCGGTGCGCGGGTCGGTCACGGCGTACGCCACCGAGGTCAAGGCCGCGGTGCTGGGCGTGGACGGGGAACTGCTCGCCGGGCGCGGCGCCGTGGACGGCGACGTGGCGCGGCAGATGGCCCACGGCGTCCGCGCGCTGCTGGGCGCCGACTGGGGCCTCGCCACGACCGGTGTCGCCGGTCCCGAACCCCAGGACGGCAAGCCCGTCGGGACGGTCTTCGTGGCCGTCGCGGGGCCGGGGGAGCGCACCCGGGTGCGCGAGCTCTCGCTGGACGGGGAGCGCTCCCGGATCCGGTCGGAGAGCGTCCGGTCGGTGCTGGAACTGCTGCTGAACGAACTGACGGAAAACGTGGGCGCAAAGGATACGGAACACAACGGGGGGAATGGATGTTTGCAGCCCTGAGTGAACACGACATAGCTCCCCGCACGGCCGGAGCCCGAGGCGGTACGGTGGGGCGTGAAGGATCCGGATTCGCGGTCCAAGGAGGGAGCCACCGATGATTCTGCTCCGTCGCCTGCTGGGTGACGTGCTGCGTCGGCAGCGCCAGCGCCAGGGCCGCACTCTGCGCGAGGTCTCCTCATCCGCCCGGGTCTCGCTCGGTTACCTCTCCGAGGTCGAGCGGGGGCAGAAAGAGGCGTCCTCCGAGCTTCTCTCCGCAATCTGCGACGCTCTGGACGTACGGATGTCCGAGGTCATGCGCGAGGTCAGCGATGAATTGTCGCTCGCCGAGCTGGCGCAGTCGGCAGCGGCGAGCGAGCCGGTACCCGCGCCGATGCGGCCGATGTTCAATACGGTGTCCGTGACGGGCGTGCCGGGGGAGCGAGTCACGATCAAGGCTCCCGCCGAGGCCGTGGACGTGGTCGCGGCCTGACAGGCGTTTTGCGTGAAATCCCGGTCGGATCTCCGACCGGGATTTCGTGTTTCCCGGAGCCGTTCGGTCCGGGGTGGATTTGCGGTGGTGTGCGATGGCGAGCCGGCGGGAAGGCGGATAAAAAGACGAACAACACGGAACAAACGGTCCAAACCGTTGAGATGGGGAGAACCTGGATGTCTGTCGTCAAGAGTTCGCTGTCCGAGCCGGATCGCAAGACCGTGGGGGACGCCCTCCAGGGTGCCCTGGTCGACCTGGTGGACCTCTCGCTGGTGGCCAAGCAGGTGCACTGGACCGTCGTGGGCCCCCGTTTCCGCTCGGTCCACCTGCAGCTGGACGAAGTCGTCGCGAGCGCCCGCGTGCACGCCGACACCGTCGCCGAGCGCGCCTCGGCCCTCGGCATCGCGCCCGACGGGCGTGCCGAGACCGTCGCCAAGACCAGCGGCATCGACCCGGTCGGCGGTGGCTGGAGCAAGGACACCGAAGCCGTACAGACCCTCGTCTCCGCGCTCGGCGCGGTGATCACCCGGATGCGGGAGCGCATCCGCGCCACCGAGGAGCCGGACCCGGTCACCCAGGACCTCCTGATCGGTCTGACCGGCGACCTCGAGAAGCACCACTGGATGTTCCAGGCGGAGAACGCCTGACGTCGCCGGGGGCGGACCCCGGCGGAGCGGAGACGGGATCCCCCGGGCGCCGGAGCCCGGGGGATCCGTCGTGCCGGGGCTCCGGGGCCTGGCCTCTGGGGGCGGACTTCCGGGGCCGGGCCTCTGCTGCCGGTGCCGGGGCTCCCGGTGGGCTCCGGGCGGGCCTTGCGCTCCGCCGGATCCGGTTCCAGTGGCGCCCGGGGCCCGGCCGCGCTCTCCTGGGGACATGGACGAGCACCCGGTGATCCGCTTCACGAACGAGCTGATGGTGCTCACGGATCTCGACCAGACGACGGCCGGCACCTTCGTGCGCCGGGTGTACCAGGAGGGCACCCACGAGGGCGAGCAGCGGCTGATCGTCGACCTGCACCAGCGCGACCGCAGGATCACGGAGCTGGAGCAGGAGCTGGCGCGGCTGCGGGGCGGGGACTACGGCTGACCGCCGGCGTCGCAGGGCGCGAACGGGCGTGCAGCGCGCCGCTTCCGGCTTCCGGTGCGCTCTCCCACGCCAGGGGAAGCCGGTCTAGCGTCGGCCGAAGGAGGCAGCCATGGTCCGGCGTGATGTCTGGGGCTGCCGTCGGCCGTACGTCCTGCTGGGGCGGGCGGCAGCGCTCGTCGCCGGCGGTCTGTGGTGGTGGGCCCTGCTGAGACTGCTCGTCCAGCCGGGGCGGGCCGGGCCCGTGGACGGGCTCGTCCTCGCCGGAGGGTGGGGTCTGAGCCTGCTGCCGGTGCACTGCGGCCCCTGGAGACGGCGTGACGCCCGGGAGGGGCTCCTGGGCGCCGTGGCCGCCCGGGTGGGGCGGGTGGCGTGGGCGTACTGGCGGCGCGGCGGGGCCGGCCGGTCGTGAGGGCGGCCGGGATGGTCGTGGACGAAGACGACGAAGACGAGGACGAGGACGAGGACGAGGAAGGGGTGGGTGAGGGGCGGGTATGGGGGCGGATCCCTACGAAGGGGTGGTTCCCTACGGACCACAGGGCTTCACTCGTTCGGCTTAATCATCCGGTGTGCCCGGGCGCGGGGCCGGGCTGGCAGGCGGGGCACCAGTACGTGACGCGCTCCTGGCCCGGCTCCCCCTGGTCCGCCGTGCACAGCGGCGTACCGCAGCGGCGGCAGGGCCGCCCGGCGCGCCCGTACACCCACACCCGGTGGTCGGGGCGCGGATCGCCGGTGGTGATGCGGGCGGTGCGCGCCTTGTTGGCCTCCAGGAGCTTCCTGGCGAGGGCGGGCAGGCGCTCGGGGGCCGGGACGTCGCGGACGGGCAGCCAGGGAGAGATCCGGAGCAGGAAGCAGAGCTCCGACTTGTAGACATTGCCGATCCCGGCGAGGTTGCGCTGGTCGAGCAGGGCCTCGCCCACGGGCCGGCCCGCGTCGGCGAGCAGCCGGCGCAGCGCCTCCTCCGCGTCCCAGCCGGGGCCCAGGAGATCCGGGCCGAGGTGGCCGACCGCCGAGCTCTCGTCGGCGGTGCGCAGCAGCTCCAGCACGGGCAGGCGGTATCCCACCGCGGTGCGGTCGGCGGTGGCCAGCACGGCGCGGATCTGGTGCCCGGGGCCGCCGCGCCACCGCTCGCCGGGGGCGTACACGCGCCAGGCGCCGTCCATCCTCAGGTGCGAGTGCAGGGTCAGGCCGCCTTCCACGCGCGTGAGCAGGTGCTTGCCGCGGGGGAGGACCTCGGTGACGCGGCGGCCGGTGAGGTCCACGGTGGCCAGCGAGGGGACGCGCAGGTCGGAGCGGACCAGCGGGGCGCCGGCCAGGGCGCGGTCGAGCTCGCGCGCGGTGCGCCAGACGGTGTCTCCCTCGGGCATGTGCTCCTCCGTCCTTCCGTCCCGCTGCCGTCCGTCCTTGTCTGCCCTTGCCCTTTGTCTCTCTTTGTCCTTGTCCTTGTCCTTGCTCTTGTCCTTGCCCGGCTTCCGGCTCAGGGCGCGCGCAGGCGCAGGCCCTTGGGCGTGGCGTGGAAGCCCGCCGCCTCCAGCAGGGGGCCCAGGGGGGAGGACAGCGCGGCGGCGCCGTTGACGCGCTCGACGGTGACGGTGCCGAGCGCGCCCGCGCGGGCCGCCCCGGCCAGCGCCTCGGCCGCCTCGCGCAGCCCCGGGTCGTCCGCGTCGGCCGTCTCGGCTCCCTCCTGCTGCGGCCAGGCGAGCAGGGTCTTGCCGCCGCGCTCCATGTACAGGGCGAGGGCGCCGTCGAGGAGGACGACCAGGGAGCCCGCCTTGCGCCCCGGCTTGTGGGTGGCGCCGGCCGGCGGCTCGGGCCAGGAGAGCGCCGCGCCGTAGGCGTTGGCGGGGTCGGCCGCGGCGAGGACGACGGCCCGGGTGCGGCGCGGGGCCGTGGACGGAGCCTCCCACGGCATGCCGGCCGCGGCGGGGGCGCCGCCTGCCGCCCGGTCGCGGGCCGTGCTCGCGGCCCGCAGCCGGTCGACGGCGCCGTCCATGGCGAACTGCGCGGCCCCCAGGCCCTCGACCACGTAGCCGCGGCGCGCCTGGCCGCTCTCCTCGAAGACGGACAGCACGCGGTACGCGGCGGAGAAGCCGCCTTCCACGCCTTCGGCGGCCACCGCTCCGCGGGTGACGACCCCGTGCCGGTCGAGGAGCGTACGGGCCAGGGCGTGGGCGCGGTGCGTGGGATCGGGCTCGTGCGCGGGCAGCAGGGACCAGCGGCCCGCGACCGTGGGCGGGCCCCCGCGGGAGGCGGCCGGCGAGGTGGGCAGGCCGCCGCGCGCGGTGAAGGAGCCGTAACGGCCGCGCGGCACCGCGCGCTTGGCGCGGTGCGCCGTGGAGCCCGCCGTCCGCCCCGAGCCGAGGAGGGCGCGCAGCGGGGCGAGGGTGTCGTTGGTGAGCCGGCCGGACCAGGCGAGGTCCCACAGGGCGTCGGCGATCTGCGGTTCCGTGACGTCGGGGACGGCGGCGCGCACGCGCTCGGCGATCTGACGGAAGAACAGGCCGTAGCCGCCGGAGAGCGCGTCGAGCACCGCCTGGTGCACGGGGGAGAGCTCCAGCGGGTGGGGGGCGGGCAGCAGCAGCGGGGCCGCGTCGGCGAGCAGCAGGGACACCCAGCCGTCCTTGCCGGGGAGGGCACCGGCCCCGGCCCACACCACCTCGCCCGCCGCGGTGAGTTCGTCGAGCATGGCCGGGGAGAAGTCGCGCACGCGGCCGGGGAGCACCAGCTTCTCCAGGGCCGACGCCGGGACGGGCGCGCCCTGCAACTGCTCGACCGCGCGCAGCAGTCCGTCGATGCCGCGCAGGCTGTGGGTGCCGACGTGCTGCCACTGGGGGAGGAACGCGGCCAGCGCGGCGGGCGGTACGGGCTCCAGCTCGTGCCGCAGCGCCGCGAGGGAACGGCGGCGCAGCCTGCGCAGGACGGCCGCGTCGCACCACTCCTGGCCGATGCCGGAGGGGTGGAACTCGCCCTGGACGACGCGGCCGCCGGCCATGAGGCGCTGCAGCGCGCCGTCGGTCACGGCCGTGCCCAGGCCGAAGTGGGCGGCGGCCTCGGCCGAGGTGAAGGGGCCGTGGGTGCGGGCGTACCGGGCGAGGAGGTCGCCCAGCGGGTCCTTGACGGGCTCGGTGAACGCCTCGGGGACGCCGACGGGCAGCGCCGTGCCCAGGGCGTCGCGCAGCCGCCCCGAATCCTCGACGGCCGCCCAGCGCTCCTCCCCGGCGATCCGTACGCGGACGGCGCGCCGGGACTCCGCCAGCTCCCGCACCCAGGCCGGGTCGGCGCCGCGCCCGGCGAGGCCGGCGTCGGTCAGCGGGCCCAGCAGGCGCAGCAGGTCGGCGACGCCTTCGCGGTCCTTGGCGCGCCGGTCCTCCGTCAGCCACTGCAGCTCGCGCTCCAGCTCGGCCAGCACCTCCGCGTCGAGCAGCTCGCGCAGCTCGGCCTGGCCCAGGAGCTCGGCGAGCAGCCGCGAGTCCAGCGACAGGGCGGCGGCACGGCGCTCCGCGAGGGGCGAGTCGCCCTCGTAGAGGAACTGGGCGACGTAGCCGAAGAGCAGCGAGCGGGCGAACGGGGAGGGCTCCGGGGTGGTCACCTCCACCAGGCGGACGCGGCGCGATTCGATGTCGCCCATGAGCTCGGTGAGACCGGGGACGTCGAAGACGTCCTGGAGGCACTCGCGGACGGCCTCCAGGATGATCGGGAACGAACCGAACTCCCCGGCGACCTGCAGCAGCTGGGCGGCGCGCTGGCGCTGCTGCCACAGCGGGGTGCGCTTGCCGGGGTTGCGCCGGGGAAGCAGCAGGGCCCGGGCGGCGCACTCGCGGAAGCGCGCGGCGAACAGGGCCGAGCCCCCGACCTGGTCGGTGACGATCTGGTCGATCTCGCCCTTGTCGAAGGTGACGTCCGCGGCGCCGACGGGCGACTGCTCGCCGTCGTACTCCGTGCCCTTGCGGACGGGGTCGGCGTCCAGCAGGTCGAGGCCCATGAGGTCGGCGTCGGGCAGCCGCAGCACGATGCCGTCGTCGGCGTGCATCACCTGGGCGTCCATGCCGTACCGCTCGGCGAGGCGGGCGCCCAGGGCCAGTGCCCAGGGGGCGTGCACCTGGGCGCCGAAGGGCGAGTGGACCACGACGCGCCAGTCGCCGAGCTCGTCGCGGAAGCGCTCCACGACGATGGTCCGGTCGTCCGGGACGTGCCCGCACGCCTGGCGCTGCTCGCCCAGGTAGGCCAGGACGTTGTCCGCCGCCCAGGTGTCGAGGCCGGCGGCGGCGAGCCGCTCCCGGGCGGCGTCCGCGTCCGCGGAGCCGACCTCGCGCAGGAAGGCGCCAAGGGCCCGGCCCAGTTCGAGCGGGCGCCCCAGCTGGTCGCCCTTCCAGAACGGCAGCCGCCCCGGGACGCCGGGCGCGGGGGTGACGAGGACACGGTCGCGCGTGATGTCCTCGATCCGCCACGAGGTGGTGCCCAGGGTGAAGACGTCGCCCACGCGCGACTCGTAGACCATCTCCTCGTCCAGCTCGCCGACCCGGCGCCCGCCCTTGGCCCCCTCCTTGGACTCGGCGCCGGCCAGGAAGACGCCGAACAGCCCGCGGTCGGGGATGGTGCCGCCGGAGGTGACGGCGAGCCGCTGCGCGCCCGGGCGGCCCGTGACCGTACCGGCGACGCGGTCCCACACCAGGCGCGGCCGCAGTTCGGCGAAGGCGTCGGACGGATAGCGGCCCGCGAGCATGTCGAGCACCGCCGTGTAGGCCGACTCCGGCAGGGAGGCGAAGGGGGCGGCCCGCCGCACCAGGGCCAGCAGCTCCTCCACGTCCCAGGAGTCGACGGAGACCATGGCGACGACCTGCTGGGCCAGGACGTCCAGCGGGTTGGCGGGCACCCGCAGGGACTCGATGCCCCCCGAGCGCATCCGCTCGGTCACCACGGCCGCCTGCACCAGGTCTCCCCGGTACTTGGGGAAGACGACTCCCGTGGACACCGCGCCGACCTGGTGGCCCGCGCGGCCGACCCGCTGCAGCCCCGAGGCGACCGACGGCGGCGACTCGACCTGGACGACCAGGTCCACCGCGCCCATGTCGATGCCCAGCTCCAGGCTGGACGTGGCGACGACGGCGGGCAGCCGGCCCGCCTTGAGGTCCTCCTCGACCAGGGCCCGCTGCTCCTTGGAGACCGAGCCGTGGTGCGCGCGGGCGAGGACCGGCGGCGCCCCCTTGGCCGCGCCGGACTCGGCCATCAGCTCGGCGGGGGAGTGGTGCTCGGGCAGGGGCGCGCCCGTGGCGCGCTCGTAGGCGATCTCGTTGAGCCGGTTGCACAGCCGCTCGGCCAGCCGGCGGGAGTTGGCGAAGACGATGGTGGAACGGTGTGCCTGGACGAGATCGGCGATCCGCTCCTCCACATGGGGCCAGATGGACGGCCTGTCCTTGCCGTCACCGCCGTCCTGGACCGGCGACGCACCCAGCTCGCCCAGATCCTGCACCGGGACGACCACCGAGAGGTCGAACTCCTTGCCGGACGGCGGCTGGACGATCTCCACCCGCCGCTGCGGCGAGAGGTAGCGGGCCACTTCGTCCACCGGCCGGACCGTCGCGGAGAGGCCGATGCGCCGCGCGGGGCGGGGCAGCAGTGCGTCGAGCCGCTCCAGGGACAGGGCGAGGTGGGCGCCCCGCTTGGTGCCCGCGACCGCGTGCACCTCGTCGAGGATGACGGTCTCCACGCCCTTGAGGGCGTCCCTGGCGGCGGACGTGAGCATCAGGAAGAGCGACTCGGGGGTCGTGATCAGGATGTCCGGCGGGCGGTTGACGAGGGCCCGGCGCTCGGCGGGCGGGGTGTCGCCGGAGCGGATCCCGACGCGCACCTCCGGCTCGGGCAGCCCCAGGCGGACGGCTGCCTGCCGGATGCCGGTCAGCGGGCTGCGGAGATTGCGCTCCACGTCCACCGCGAGGGCCTTGAGGGGGGACACGTAGAGCACCCGGCAGCGCTTCTTGGTCTCGGCCGGCGGCGGGGCGCTCGCCAGCCGGTCGAGCGAGGCGAGGAAGGCCGCCAGCGTCTTGCCGGACCCCGTCGGCGCGACCACCAGGACGTCCGACCCCTCGCCGATGGCCCGCCAGGCCCCTTCCTGCGCCGCCGTGGGCGCGCTGAAGGCTCCCGTGAACCAGGCACGCGTCGCCGGGGAGAACCCCGCGAGGGCCCCGTCCGCACCCGCCGCCGCACCGGCTGCTGTCTCGTCCGCCATGCCACCCATCGTGCACCGCACCACTGACAATGCCCCGGACCCGCAGGTCAGCCCATGCGGTCGGGCGGAGCCGGGGACAGCGGGGCAGGAGGGGCGGCGGAGGCCGCCGTCACACGGTGCGGGCGTATGCGCGCAGGGTCAGCAGCGCGCCGAGGGTCACCATCGGCCGGCTCTCCAGGCGGGTGCCGGGGGCCCACTCGCGCCAGCGGATCGGCCAGCCGCCGTCCTCCTGCTGCGAGGCGGCCAGGAAGTCCAGCGAGCGGTCCAGCTCGGCATCGGTGAACCAGGGGCGGGCCAGCGAGTCCGGGGCGGGCGCGAAGTCGTGCGGGTAGTGGTGCTCGCCGGGGGCGTACCCCTCCGGGACGGGGTAGTCGGCCACGCGTGCGGGGTCCAGGACCGCCAGCCGCTGCTCCCGCACGACCCGGCCGAGGCGCTCGGCCGCGGTACGGGCACGCGCCCGGTCGGGTGCCCCGTCCAGGAAGGCGACGGCCGCCTCTACCTCGTACGGGTGAGTTCTCGTCCCGTTCCCGAGGGCCTCGACCGCGGCCCAGCAGAAGTCGGTCGCCCGGAACAGCCAGGCGTGCCAGACCTCATTGCGGTGCAGCAGTCCCACCACGGGGCCGGTGGCCAGCAGGTCGCTCGGCGGATCCTCCACCACCGGGATCCACGGAGCCGCCGGATAGCCGCGCAGCGAGGGGTGGAGCGCGGGCAGCGCGCCGTCGGAGGTGGAGACGGACGTCAGGTAGCGGCAGACGCGCTCCATGCGCCGGTCGCCGCAGCGGCCGATCTCGTCGAGGACGCGCAGCGCGTAGACGGTGTGCAGCGGCTGGCTCACCGGGCCGCGCAGATCCGGCTCCAGGGCGAAGCCGTACCCGCCGTCCTCGCCGAGGTAGGCCGTCAGGGCGGCTTCCACGGCGCCGGGGTCGCCGTCCAGGAAGTGAAAGGCGAATCTGCGCTGCTCCAGGACGCGAGCGGTCAGCCAGATGAACTGTTCGGCACGGACTGCGGGGGATGTTCCGGATCGGGCCATGCACCGACCGTAGGGCGGGGAACGGCCCCCGGTCAGCGGCTCGTGCCGGGCAGCACCCTCAGGGGCGGGATACTGGGCGCATGCGGTTGACGGTTTTCTGGCAGCGGATGGCGAATCATTTCGGCGCGGCGTACGCCGACTCCTTCGCACGTGACCACGTGATGTCCGAGCTGGGCGGGAGGACGGTGCACGAGGCCCTCGACGCCGGCTGGAACGCCAAGGACGTGTGGCGCGCGGTGTGCAGGGCGATGGAGGTCCCCGAGGACAGACGGTGACATACCGGGCGGCTGTCGCGGGGTTCCGTTTCATCCGATAGGCCACACTTGCGGCGTGGCAGACGACCCCGTTCCGGAACCCGTTCCACCGCCCCCACCCGAACCGTCCGGCACCGGCGCAGGCACCATGCCGCGCTGGCTGCCCCGCGCGATGCTGACCGCGCTCGCCCTGCTCGCCTGCTTCATGCTGGCGGTCTGGGCCTTCCAGCAGCTGATCGGCCTGCTGCTCAACATCCTGATCGCCTTCTTCCTCGCCCTGGCCGTCGAGCCCGCCGTATCGAGGCTGTCCGCCCGCGGCATGCGGCGCGGGCTCTCGACGGGCCTGGTCTTCCTCACCGTCACCGTCGTCGTCGCGGGCTTCTTCGCGCTGCTCGGCTCGATGCTCGCCGACCAGATCGTGACCATGGTGGAGAACTTCCCCTCCTACCTGGACTCGGTGATCAAGTGGGTCAACCGGGTGTTCCGCACGAGCCTGTCCCGCGTCGCGGTCCAGGAGAGCCTGCTGCACTCGGAATGGCTCCAGCGGTACGTGAAGAGCAGCGCCAGCGGCGTCCTGGACATCTCGGCCACCGTCCTGGGCGGGCTGTTCCAGCTGCTGACCGTGCTGCTGTTCTCGTTCTACTTCGCGGCCGACGGGCCCCGGCTGCGCCGTGCCCTGTGCTCCGTGCTGCCACCCCACCGGCAGGCCGAGGTGCTGCGCGCCTGGGAGCTCGCCGTCGCCAAGACCGGCGGCTACATCTACTCGCGCGGCCTGATGGCGCTGATCTCCGGCATCGCCCACTACGTGCTGCTGGTGATCCTCGGGGTGCCCTACGCCCCGGCCCTCGCGATCTGGGTGGGCTTCGTCTCCCAGTTCATCCCCACCATCGGCACCTACCTGGCGGGCACCCTGCCCGTGCTGCTCGCCTTCACGGTGAACCCCTGGTACGCGGTCTGGGTGCTCGGCTTCGTCGTGGTCTACCAGCAGTTCGAGAACTACGTGCTGCAGCCGCGCATCACCTCGCGGACCGTCGACATCCACCCCGCCGTCGCCTTCGGGTCGGTGGTGGCGGGCGCCGCGCTGCTCGGGGCCGTGGGAGCGCTGGTGGCCATCCCGGCGACGGCGACGCTGCAGGCTTTCCTCGGCGCGTACGTGAGGCGGTACGAGGTCACGGGGGCGGCGCCGGGCCCGGAGTGGCGCGCTTGACAGCAAAATCGAACATCCATTCTTATGGGTTCCCCGGCGCTGTGGAGCCATGTGCGGGACCGCGTCCCGGGCCCCCTCGCGGGCCGGGTTATCCACAGGCGGGAGCGACGCCCGGGCGCATTGTCAGTGGCAGGCGTTAGCGTCGTGGACGTGAAGCGATCGACTCAAGCAAACCGGGTGGAACCCATGGCAGGCACCGACCGCGAGAAGGCGCTGGACGCCGCGCTCGCACAGATTGAACGGCAATTCGGCAAGGGCGCCGTGATGCGCCTCGGAGAGCGGCCGAACGAGCCGATCGAGGTCATCTCCACCGGGTCGACCGCTCTCGACGTCGCCCTCGGCGTCGGCGGACTCCCGCGCGGCCGCGTGGTGGAGATCTACGGACCGGAGTCCTCCGGTAAGACGACCCTGACCCTGCACGCCGTGGCCAACGCTCAGCGGGCCGGCGGCACGGTGGCCTTCGTGGACGCCGAGCACGCGCTGGACCCCGAGTACGCCAAGAAGCTCGGCGTCGACATCGACAACCTCATCCTGTCCCAGCCCGACAACGGCGAGCAGGCCCTCGAGATCGTCGACATGCTGGTCCGCTCCGGCGCGCTCGACCTGATCGTCATCGACTCCGTCGCGGCCCTGGTGCCGCGCGCGGAGATCGAGGGCGAGATGGGCGACTCGCACGTGGGTCTCCAGGCCCGGCTGATGAGCCAGGCGCTCCGGAAGATCACCAGTGCGCTCAACCAGTCCAAGACCACCGCGATCTTCATCAACCAGCTCCGCGAGAAGATCGGCGTGATGTTCGGCTCCCCCGAGACCACGACCGGTGGCCGGGCGCTGAAGTTCTACGCCTCGGTGCGCATCGACATCCGCCGCATCGAGACCCTGAAGGACGGCACGGAGGCCGTCGGCAACCGCACCCGCTGCAAGGTCGTCAAGAACAAGGTCGCGCCGCCCTTCAAGCAGGCCGAGTTCGACATCCTCTACGGCCAGGGCATCAGCCGCGAGGGCGGCCTGATCGACATGGGCGTCGAGCACGGCTTCATCCGCAAGGCCGGTGCCTGGTACACCTACGAGGGCGACCAGCTCGGCCAGGGCAAGGAGAACGCCCGCAACTTCCTCAAGGACAACCCCGACCTCGCCAACGAGATCGAGAAGAAGATCAAGGAGAAGCTGGGCGTGGGCGTCAAGCCCGGCGACAAGGAGGGCGAGCCCGGCGCGGACGCCGCGGGAGCCGAGGCCGCCGAGCCGGCCAAGTCCGTGCCCGCCCCGGCGAAGTCCACGGCGAAGGCGGCCAAGGCCACGGCTGCCAAGAGCTGATCCATGACACGGCGATGGGAGTATCCCCGGCCGGGCGCCGGGGAAGACCCTCCGGGACCGGACGTGGACGACCGTACCGGCGGTGGCGCCCCCTCCCCGTCGAGGGCCGGGGACGACGGGGCACCGCCGCGGCCCGAGGAGCAGGCGCGGGCGATCTGCCTGCGCCTGCTCACCGGGACCCCGCGCACCCGCAAGCAGCTCGCGGACGCCCTGGCCAAGCGGGGAATCCCGGACGAGGTCGCCGAGGAGGTCCTGTCCCGCTTCGAGGACGTGGGCCTGATCGACGACTCCGCGTTCGCCGGGGCCTGGGTCGAGTCCCGGCACCACGGCCGGGGCCTGGCCCGCCGCGCCCTGGCGCGCGAGCTGCGTACCAAAGGCGTTGACTCCGCCGTGATCGACGAGGCCGTGGGGCAGCTCGACGCCGAGCAGGAGGAGCGCACCGCCCGCGAGCTGGTCGAGCGCAAGCTCCGCGCCACCCGCGGGCTGGACCGCGAGAAGCGGCTGCGCCGCCTCGCCGGGATGCTCGCCCGCAAGGGCTATTCCGAGGGCCTCGCCCTGCGCGTGGTGCGCCGCGCGCTGGAGGAGGAGGGCGAGGACCCGGAGCTGCTGGGCCACTGCCTGCCGGACGTATAGGCCCCGCGGCGGCACCGCCCGCCGGGCGCCGTCCTGCCGTCGCGGCCGCCCTCACGCCCCGGCGAGCCGGCACGCCCCGGCACCGTCACGCCCCGGTGTCCACCGGCAGGCCCGCCGCGCGCCAGGCCTGGAAACCGCCCGCCAGGTCCGTGGCGCGGTGCAGGCCCAGCAGGCGCAGGGAGGCTGCGGCCAGGCTGGAGGCGTAGCCCTCGTTGCAGATCACGACCACCCTCAGATCGTGCCCGGTCGCCTCGGCGGCGCGGTGCTCGCACTGCGGGTCGAGCCGCCATTCCAGCTCGTTGCGCTCCACCACCAGAGCGCCGGGGACGAGCCCGTCGCGCTCCCGCAGCGCCGCGTACCGGATGTCCACCAGCAGCCCGCCCCCGGCCTGGGCGGCCGCCGCCTCGGCGGGGCCGAGCCGGTCCATGCCCTCGCGGGCGGCCGCCAGGAGCTCCTCGACCCTCACGCCCACTCCTCCGGCCACTCGACCTGCTCCAGCCGCAGCATCCGCCCGCTGCGGCTGTACCGCCTCATCAGCGGCAGCGGCGGGTAGTACGCGTGCACGGACACCGCGTGCTGCTCCGCCGAAGCGTTGAACACCTGGTGCACGTGGTGGGCTCCGAAGGCCCGGCCCTCTCCCTCGGTGAGCCGCCGCTCGCGGTCGATGCCGTCGGCCAGCTCCAGGCTCCTCCAGCCGTCGGTGGGCATCCGGGCCGCGAGCGAGGCTTCGGTCAGCACGCCGCCGGCGGTGACGAACGCGCCGTGCGAACCGCCGTGGTCGTGCCAGCCGGTGCCGGTGCCGGGCGGCCAGCCGATGAGCCAGGCCTCGCTGTCACCCGGCCCGTTCAGCCGCATCCAGGTGCGGCCCCGGGGATCCAGCGGGAGGGAGGAGACCAGTTGGGCGTCGGCGGCCGCGCGCCGGGCGAAGGCGAGCAGGTCGGCCTCGGAGGGCGCGCCGGGGGAGCCGGGGGAGACCGTGGAGGAGCCGGGCACGGGCGTGGGCAGGGGAAGGAACACGGGAACCGTCCTGAGTGATCGCGAAGGAGCGCGCGGCGGCCGGCGCACAGAGCGCACACGCAGGCCGCGCGGAGGGAATGCGGATCAGCAGGACGGACGACAGACGCAGCCCGCATAGCGGACCAGGTCCAGATGGACCCTCCGCCAGAAGTGCGCGCCGGTGTCAGTCACGGTCCGTAGTCAACCATGGCGTTCGGTGCGGGTCAACGGTTGGCTGTGGCTTCGCTGGGGGCTCCCGACGGCGGCTGCGCGCTCCCCGCGCCCTCGCCGTCCCCGGAGGCCGTGCCCGCCGCGCCCGGCCCCGCACTCGCCGCCGGGGCCCCGTCGGAGCCGTTCCGTCCCTCGTCCGCGGGCTCGCCGCCGCCGGCCGCCCCGCCCCGTACGGCGTTCGCGCATGCGTACAGCTCCGCGGGCCGCACCCCGGCCAGCGCCGCGACCAGGTGCCCGTCCGGGCGCACCACCAGCACCGTGTGGGCAGGGGCGCCCGGGTACTCGTCGGTGACCAGCAGCTCGGCGCGCATGGGCAGGGCGCCGACGGCGGCCGCCAGCTGCGGCATGAGCCCGGCGTCCGCCCAGTGCCGCCGCTCCCACACCCCGCTGCCCGGCGCCGTCAGGATCACCAGGAGATCGCCGCCGAGCCGGTCCCGCAGCGGTACGAGGCTGCCGTCCGGCGCCGTCACCCGGACGTTCTCCGCCTGGGCCCCCAGCGGGGTGTCCACGGTGACGGAGCCGGCGGGCGGTGCGGCCGGTGCCAGGGGCGTACGGGGGTACGAGGGGGGCGTGCTGAGCTGCCCGCGCCCGAGGTGGCCGTCGGTGAGCAGCTCGTCGTGCCCGCGCAGGGCGCCCGGCACCAGCGTGCGGCGCACGCTGCTCCACCCGCCCTCGCCCCGTACCGCGGGCAGCGCCCGGTCGGCGGCGCGCAGCCGGTCCCCGATCGCGCCGCGCCGCTCGGCCTGGTAGCTGTCGAGCAGGGCTTCCGAGGCGCCGTGGTGCCAGGCCAGGGCCAGCTTCCAGGCGAGGTTCCCGGCGTCGCGCAGCCCCTCGTCCAGGCCCTGGGTGCCGAGCGCGCCCAGCAGGTGGGCGGCGTCCCCGGCGAGGAAGGCGCGGCCGGTGCGCATCCGGCGCGTGAGGCGGTGGTGCACGAGGTGCACGCCGGTGTCCAGGAGCTCGTACGACGGGACGTCTTCGCACCAGGTGGCCAGCGAGTCGCGCACGCGGGTCAGGAGCGCGTCGGGCGTGACGAGTTCGCCGCCGGGCGGCAGCGGCCAGTCGAGCCGCCACACGCCGTCCGGCAGGGGCCGGGCCGTCACCTCCCCGCCCCGTGCGGGCGACCGGTGCAGCACGGCCTCGCCGGGCCACGGCAGCTCGGCCCGGAGCGCGGCGACCGCGTACCGCTCGACGGCCGTGCGACCGGGGAAGCGCGCGCCCAGCAGCTTGCGCACGGTCGACCGGGCGCCGTCGCAGCCGACCAGGTAACTGCCCCGCCAGGCGGAGCCCTTGTCACCGCGGAGGTGGGCGGAGATCCCGAAGGCGTCCTGCCGCAGGTTCTCCAGGCGGCCTCCGCGGACGATCCGCACCTTCTCCTCCGAGACGAGTGCGGCCTTCAGCTCCCGCGTCAGCGCGTGCTGCGGCAGGTGCAGCGGCGAGGGGCCGGCCGCCACCGCCCCCTCGGCCGCGCCGGCTTCCGCGGGCTCCCCGGGGCGCGTGAACGCCAGCCGGCTGACGACCGCGCGGCGGCGCACGGTGCGCCAGCCCGTCCAGCGGGTGCCGTCCTCCGTGGCGCACCCCAGCCGCTCCAGCGCGGCCGCGGTGTCCGGACTCAGCACGACCGTCCGGGCCAGGCGCTCCTCGTCCGGCGCGGGACCGTCGGAGGCCTCGTCGAGGAGGACGACGCGCACGTCGTGGCGGGCGAGGCAGAGGGCGAGCATGAGGCCGACCGGGCCGGCCCCGACGACGATCACCGGGTCCACGGCACGGCTCCCCGGTGCGCGCCGAGGCCGAGATCCCTGCCCGGGATTCCACGGTACGTACGGGGCGTACGGGACGTTCGGGATCCGACGGGGGGAACGCGGTGCTCGATCACAGAACGTATGCAACCCACTGCGGGTGCGTGCGTCAAGTGATCAGGGCGCTCGCCGCGGCGCGCCGCACGCGGCGCGCCCCGCCGGCCGGTCCGGCCGACGGGGCGTCACCTGCGGTGGATCAGCCCGTGCGGGAGTCGTGTGCGCCGGAGGCGCCGTCCGCGCCCCCGGCGGCCCCGGTCGTGACGGCGTCTCCGGCCGTCGACATCGCGGGCGGGCTGCCCTTGCGCGAGCGCTGCGTGCGCCGTTCGACCCAGGTGGCCACCGAAGACAGCGCCAGGCAGAGCAGGATGTAGATCGAACCGAAGATGATCACCATCGGGATGAAGGCGTAGACGCCGTTCACGGGCTTGGTCTGCTCGGCGAAGGCCTTGCCCACGAAGAGCAGCTCCTCGTAGAGGATGATGAACCCGAGCGAGGTGTCCTTCAGGGTCACCACGAGCTGGCTGATGATCGACGGCAGCATCGTCCGTACGCCCTGCGGGATCAGGATGCCCGACATCACCTGCGTCTTGCGCAGCCCGAGCGCGTAGGCGGCCTCGCTCTGGCCGCGGGGCACCGCGTTGATCCCGGAGCGGAAGATCTCGGCCTGCACGGAGCCGTTGTAGAGCGTGAGCCCGATGACGAGCGCCCACATCGGATCGTTGGTGAAGACGCCCGCGAACAGCAGGAAGATCATGATCATCAGTGGCATGGAGCGGAAGAGCTCCACCACCACCGTGGCGGCCCAGCGCACCGGCCGGTGGTCGGACAGCCGGGCGGCCGCCAGCACCGCGCCGAGCGAGAGCGAGAGCACCGCCGCGATCGCGAACGTCTTCAGCGTCGTCAGCAGGCCGTCGACGATCCGCTGGTGGGTGTCGCTGTACTCGTAGTCGTCCCACAGGCCGGCCTGGAACTGGCCGGTGTCGTCCAGCCTGTAGATGACGAAGGCGACCAGAGCGAGGATCGCGACGGTGGACAGCGCCCCGTAGAGGCGGTTGCGGGCCCGCGCCCTGGGGCCGGGTGCGTCGTAGAGGACGTTCGCGCTCACCGGGCCACCGCCAGCCGGTTCTCCAGCAGCCGGAACAGGCCGCTGACCGCGAGGGTGATGATGATGTAGCAGATCGCGATCCAGAGGAAGATCACGTAGATGTTGTAGCCGGTGTCGGCGTTGAGCGACTTCTGCACCGAGCCCAGCTGGGTCACGTTGAAGCCGGAGGCGATCGCAGTGTTCTTGGTGAGGGCGATCATCAGGCTGCCGATGGGCGGCACCGCGGTGCGGGTGGCCTGGGGCAGCACGACCTGGCCCAGCGTCTGGTTGAAGGTCATCCCGATCGAGCGGGCGGCCTCCGCCTGGCCCACCGGTACGGAGTTGATGCCGGACCGGACGGCCTCGCAGACGAACGCCGAGGTGTAGCACCCGAGCGTCAGCACGGCGAGCCAGAAGGAGTCCCAGCCCTTGAGTCCGAGGGCGGGCAGGCCCAGGGTGACGGCGAGGAAGAGCAGCACCAGCGGGGTGTTGCGCAGCAGCGTCACCCAGGTGGCGCCGAATATTCGCAGGGCGGGCACCGGGGAGACCCGGAACGCCGCCATCAGTATGCCCAGCACCAGGGCCAGCAGGCCGCTGAGCCCCGTGAGCTCCACGGTGCCGAGGAATCCTTCACGGAACTCCGCGAAGTGGTCCGACAGAACGTTCAAGGCAGCGCTCCCGGCTGATCAGTAGCGGATCACGTGCGGATCAGTAGCGGTCGACCGCGGGCGGGTTCGGCGCGGCGACCCCGGAGAGGCCGATGGTGGCGTCGTAGGCCTTCTTCCAGTCGCCGTTCTTCACGTGCGCCTCGATGGCGTCGTTGATGGCCGTGCGCAGCGCCTTGTCGTCCTTCTTCACGCCCACGCCGTAGGGCTCCGTGGAGAACGGCTTGCCGACCACCTTCAGGGCGCCCTTGTTCTCCGCGGCGTAGCCCTTGAGGAGCGTGTCGTCGGTCGTCACGGCGTCGACCGTGCCGGACACGAGCTCCTGGACGCACACCTGGTAGCCCTGCTGGGCCTTGACCTCACCCACTCCGTACTTGGGCTCCTTGATGCGCTTGAGCGGCGTGGAGCCGGTCACCGAGCAGACCTTCTTGCCCTTGAGGTCCTCGGGGCCCTTGATGCTGCTGTCGGACTTCACGAGCAGGTCCTGCCCGGCGACGTAGTACGGGCCGGCGAAGTCGACCTGCTTCTTGCGCTCGTCGTTGATCGTGTAGGTGCCGACGTAGAAGTCGACGCCGCCGCTGGCGAGCTGCGTCTCGCGGGCCTCGGACGGCACCGTCTTGAACTTGATGTGTGCCTCGTCGAAGCCGAGGTCGGCCGCGATCATCCGGGCGATCTCCACGTCGAAGCCGGTGCGCTTCTTGGAGGTGGGGTTCTCGTAGCCCAGGCCGGGCTGGTCGGCCTTGGTGCCGATGGTGATCGTCTTGCCCTTGATCCGGTCGAAGACGGGCGAACCCTTGACGTCGGCCGAGGTGTTCACCTTGTAGGTCGGCACGGCCGGTGCGGACTTGCCGTCGCCGGGCTTGTCGGCCTTGTCGTCGTCCGGGCTGCCCGACTTGCCGCAGGCGGTGGCGGTCGCGGTGAGGGCCAGTGCCACGGCGGCGGCTGCGACGGTCTTGCGGAGCTTCATGGTGAACATCCTTTGCGTCTGCAGGTGGAGCGGAGCGGTTCGGGGCAGCCGCGACGGGAAGGGCCGAGCTGGCCGGTCCGGCGGCGGGGCGCCGGTGCGGTCAGTGGTGCAGGATCTTCGAGAGGAAGTCCTTGGCACGGTCACTGCGCGGATTGCTGAAGAACTGGTCCGGCCGCGCCTCCTCGACGATGCGGCCGTCGGCCATGAAGACCACGCGGTTGGCGGCGGAGCGGGCGAAGCCCATCTCGTGGGTGACGACGACCATCGTCATGCCGTCCCGGGCGAGCTGCTGCATGACCTCCAGCACCTCGTTGATCATCTCCGGGTCGAGCGCGGACGTCGGCTCGTCGAAGAGCATCACCTTCGGCTCCATGGCCAGGGCGCGGGCAATGGCCACGCGCTGCTGCTGGCCGCCCGAGAGCTGGGCCGGGTACTTGTCGGCCTGGGCGCCGACGCCGACCCGGTCGAGGAGGGCACGCGCCTTCTCCTCGGCCTTGCGGCGGTCCGTCCGGCGGACCTTGACCTGACCGAGCGTCACGTTTTCGAGCACGGTCTTGTGCGCGAAGAGGTTGAAGGACTGGAAGACCATGCCGACGTCGGCACGCAGTCTGGCCAGCTCCTTGCCCTCCTGGGGCAGTGGTCTGCCGTCGATGGTGATCGATCCGGAATCCGTGGTTTCCAGACGGTTGATGGTCCGGCACAGCGTCGACTTGCCGGAACCCGACGGGCCGATCACGACGACGACCTCGCCGCGTGCGATCGTCAGGTCGATGTCCTGGAGGACATGCAGGGCGCCGAAGTGCTTGTTGACGCTTTTCAGGACGACCAGTGGGTCCGCGGCGGCAGTGGCCTCGCCGGTCACCGATACTTCGCTCATCGGCGTTCCTCGCTCCATCCTCCTCGATTGGGAGGACCCTAATGAGCGGCATCGACCAGCGTCATTACATCTGAGCTGAAATTGAGCATAACGATCCGGCCGCAAAGGGACACTCTGCGTGAAGGGGGCGCACGGTGTGCACGCCGGTCGCGCGGGCGTACCGGCTGGATAACGGAAGCTCCTTCGCTCCCGGAACCCCCTTGACGGACCGGGCGTCCATCAGCGTGGATGCGGGGGTGCCCACGCTGCGGTCACAGGGAGGGGGCCGGATGAGACTGCTGCTGGTGGAGGACGACGACCACGTCGCCGCGGCCCTGGCGGCGGTGCTGTCCCGGCACGGCTTCGACGTCACCCACGCCCGGAGCGGCGAGGAGGCGCTGCGCGCCCTGCTGCCCGACACGGGCGTGCCCTTCGCCGTCGTCCTGCTCGACCTCGGCCTGCCCGACCAGGACGGCTTCGAGGTCTGCGGAAAGATCCGCAAACGCACCGGCATACCCGTCATCATGGTCACCGCCCGCGCCGACACCCGCTCCAAGATCCACGGTCTCAACCTCGGCGCCGACGACTACGTGGTCAAGCCCTACGACACCGGCGAGCTCCTCGCCCGCATCCATGCGGTCGCCCGCCGCAAGCCGCCCGCCGGCAAGGGCCCGGAGGAGGCGCGGGAGCCCTCCGCGCCGCGCTCGCTGCGGCTGGGCAGCCTCACCATCGAACTCCCCAACCGCGAGGTCTCCGTGGCCGGTACGGCCGTCCCGCTCACCCGTAAGGAGTTCGACCTGCTGGCTCTGCTCGCCCAGCGGCCCGGCGTCGTCTTCCGCCGCGAACAGATCATCAGCGAGGTGTGGCAGACCAGTTGGGAGGGGACCGGCCGCACCCTGGAGGTGCACATCGCCTCCCTGCGCGCCAAACTGCGCATGCCCGCGCTGATCGAGACGGTCCGCGGGGTCGGCTACAAAATCGTCGTCCCGGCCCGGTGAGGGCCGGCCGAGCCTGTGCGCACACGACTCCTCCCGCTCCTCATCGTCCTGCTCGCGGGCGTGCTGCTGGCCCTCGGGTTCCCCCTGGCCGCCAGCATCGCCGCGGCCGAGCAGCAGCGCGTGGTCGTCGACCGCATCGACGACACCGCCCGCTTCGCGGCCCTCGCCCAGTTCGTCACCACCCGGCCGTCCGACCAGGCGGCCGAGACGGACGAACGGTTCAACACCCTGCGCTCCGAACTCCTCCGCTACGAGGAGCTGTACGACATCAGGGTCGGCATCTTCTACCGCGACGGAGCGGCCATGGCGGTCGCCCCCAGGCGCTGGGAGGTGCCGTCCACCGGTGAGGGGCAGCGGGCCTTCAAGGAGGCCCTGGCGGGGCGCCGCAGCCACGA
Source organism: Streptomyces aureoversilis (assembly GCF_042657885.1). Lineage (NCBI taxonomy): Bacteria > Bacillati > Actinomycetota > Actinomycetes > Kitasatosporales > Streptomycetaceae > Streptomyces > Streptomyces aureoversilis. The sequence continues at coordinate 338,644 of NZ_JBHSKJ010000007.1, read as the reverse complement.
CCCCGGGCAGGTCTGGCCGCTGCAGCACAGCCGGCTCGCCGTCGCCTCCCCCGTCATCCGCGACGGGGACGTCGTCGCGGTCGTCGTCACCGATTCCCCCACGGGGCAGCTGCGCTCGCGGATCCTGCACTCCTGGATGCTGCTCGTGGCGGGCGAGACCGCCGCGATGCTCGTCGCCGTCGCCGCCGCGTTCCGCCTCACGGGGTGGGTGCTGCGGCCCGTACGGACCCTGGACGCCGCGACGCACGGCATCGCCACGGGGCGGCTGAACTCCCGCGTCGCGGCCGACAGCGGGCCGCCCGAGCTGCGCCGCCTGGCGCGCTCCTTCAACGAGATGGCCGACAACGTCGAGACCGTCCTGGACCAGCAGCGCGCCTTCGTCGCCGACGCCTCGCACCAGCTGCGCAACCCGCTCGCCGCCCTCCTGCTGCGCATCGACCTCCTCGCCCTGGACCTCCCCGCCGACCACTCGGAGGTCGCCTCCGTGCGGGCCGAGGGCAAGCGCCTCGCGCGCGTGCTCGACGACCTCCTGGGCCTCGCCCTCGCCGAGCACGCCCCCGCCGACCTCCAGCTGACCGACATAGCGGAGATCGTCACCGACCGGCTGGGCGCCTGGTCACCGGTCGCCGACCGCGAGCAGGTGACGCTCACCTACAGCGGTCCGGCCGCGGTGACGGGCTGGGCCGATCCGGTCGCCCTCTCCAGCGCCCTCGACGCGGTGGTGGACAACGCCCTCAAGTTCACGCCCGGGGGCTCCCCGGTCCACGTCAGCGTCGAGGTCGAGGGCGACTGCGTCGGCATCACGGTCGCCGACGGCGGCCCCGGCCTCACGGACGAGGAGCTCACCCGCATCGGCGACCGCTTCTGGCGCAGCAGCCGCCACCAGAACGTCTCCGGCTCGGGCCTGGGGCTGTCCATCTCCCGGGCCCTCCTCGCGGCGGGCGGCGCCACGCTCACATACGCCCCCAACGAGCCGCACGGACTGCGGGCGGTGATCAAGGTGCCGCGGCAGGGCGAAGGCGTGAACGGCACCCCTCAGGCCCTGATCGACAGGCAGTAGCGCTCCTCGGGGCGCGACCGCCGGCGACAGGTACCGAGCCGGTGACGCCCCTCAGGGCTTGACCGACAGGTAATAGCGGCGCGCCCCCGCGTGCAGCTGCAGGGGGTCGGTGAAGATCGCCGTACGGAGATCCACCTTCTGCGCCGCGTGCACCTTCTGCCCTATGCGGTCCCTGCTGTTCATCACGGAGCGGGTGACGCTCTCCGCCAGCTCCGGATCCGCGTGGTCCATGGTGACGAGGAGGTTCGCGACCGCCAGCGTCTTCACCGCCTGCGTCGCCCGCAGCTCCGGATAGGCGTCCACGGGCATGACCGCGGCCCGGTAGTAGTGCGTCTGCGGCCCCTGCGCGTGCAGCGGCGCGATCAGGTCGCTCAGCTGCACCAGGCGGATGGACAGCCGCAGGCCGAGCGTCTGGACGGCGTTCGTGGGCAGCCCGCCGGACCAGAAGAACGCGTCCAGCTCCCCGCGCTCCAGCAGCCCCGGCATCCTGTCGATGCCCACCCGCACCGGCGTGATGTCCTTGTCGAAGTCGAGCCCCGCCGCCTTCAGCAGCCGCCGCGTGATCAGCTGCACCCCGGAGTCGTCCGTCCCCACGCCCACCCGCAGGCCCCGCAGGTCCCGTGCGGACTGCACCCGGGAGGACTTCTCCACCACCAGCTGGATGTAGTCGTCGTACAGCCGCGCACAGGCGCGCAGCCCCGCCGCCCCCGGCTTCCCCTCGTCCCGGTAGGTGGCGACCGAGTCCGCGGTGGCCAGGGTGAAGTCCGCCTCGCCGGAGGTGAGCTGCCGCAGGTTGTCGATCGACCCCTGGCTGCGCCGCAGGCGCACGTCCAGGGACGGCATGTCGCGCCCCAGGTCCTCCTTGAGGAGGTCCCCGTACTTGGCGTACACGCCCGTCGGTACCCCTGTGGCGAACGACATCCGTCCGGCCGGGGACGTGTCCCCGTGCAGGGACACCAGCCACCACACCAGTACGGCGAGCACGGCGGTGCCCACGGCGGCCGCACGGAGGAAGCGGCGCCTTCCAGGGCGCGGGGAACGGGGAAGCATGGGCGGATCCTGCCAGGCCCGGCCGGGCTTCGGCAGGGGTTGGGGCGGAACGGGGGCGGAGGCGGGGAAAGGAGGAGGCGGGCTGTCCGGGCGACCACGTACCCTGGTCGATTGAGATGAGTGCGAAGACATACGAGGTGCGCACCTACGGGTGCCAGATGAACGTCCATGACTCCGAGCGGCTGTCGGGCCTGCTGGAGGACGCGGGCTATGTCCGTGCGCCCGAGGGCACCGCGGAGGGCGACGCCGACGTCGTCGTCTTCAACACCTGCGCGGTGCGGGAGAACGCCGACAACAAGCTCTACGGCAACCTCGGCCGGCTGGCCCCCATGAAGACGAAGCGTCCCGGGATGCAGATCGCCGTCGGCGGCTGCCTCGCCCAGAAGGACCGCGACACGATCGTGAAGCGGGCCCCCTGGGTCGATGTCGTCTTCGGCACGCACAACATCGGCAAGCTGCCCGTGCTGCTCGAGCGCGCCCGCATCCAGGAAGAGGCGCAGGTCGAGATCGCCGAGTCCCTGGAGGCGTTCCCCTCGACGCTGCCGACGCGCCGCGAGAGCGCCTACGCGGCCTGGGTGTCCATCTCCGTCGGGTGCAACAACACCTGCACGTTCTGCATCGTCCCGGCGCTGCGCGGCAAGGAGAAGGACCGCCGCACCGGCGACATCCTCGCCGAGATCGAGGCGCTCGTCGCCGAGGGCGTCAGCGAGATCACCCTGCTCGGCCAGAACGTCAACGCCTACGGCTCCGACATCGGCGACCGCGAGGCGTTCTCCAAGCTGCTGCGCGCCTGCGGCAGGATCGAGGGCCTGGAGCGGGTCCGCTTCACCTCCCCGCACCCGCGCGACTTCACCGACGACGTGATCGCCGCCATGGCCGAGACGCCGAACGTGATGCACCAGCTGCACATGCCGCTGCAGTCCGGCTCGGACACCGTGCTGAAGGCGATGCGCCGCTCGTACCGCCAGGAGCGCTTCCTGGGCATCATCGAGAAGGTGCGCGCCGCCATGCCGGACGCCGCCATCTCCACCGACATCATCGTGGGCTTCCCCGGCGAGACCGAGGAGGACTTCGAGCAGACCATGCACGTGGTGCGCGAGGCGCGCTTCGCCAACGCCTTCACGTTCCAGTACTCCAAGCGCCCGGGCACCCCCGCGGCCACCATGGACGACCAGATCCCCAAGGAGGTCGTGCAGGCGCGCTACGAGCGTCTCGTCGCCCTCCAGGAGGAGATCTCCTGGGACGAGAACAAGAAGCAGGTCGGCCGCACCCTGGAGGTCATGGTCGCCGAGGGCGAGGGCCGCAAGGACGACGCCACGCACCGCCTGTCCGGTCGCGCGCCCGACAACCGCCTCGTGCACTTCACCAAGCCCGACGAGCCGGTCCGCCCGGGCGACGTGGTGACCGTCGAGATCACCTACGCCGCCCCGCACCACCTGCTCGCCGAGGGCCCCGCCAAGGCCGTGCGCCGCACGCGCGCGGGCGATGCGTGGGAGAAGCGCACCGCCGCTGCCACCGCCAAGCCGGCCGGCGTGATGCTGGGTATCCCGGCCATCGGCGCCCCCGCGCCGAGTCCCGCCCCCGCCGCCGCGGGCTGCGGCGGCTGCGGCGACTGACGCACCGTCCGCGGCCCGGGAGCGCCCCGGGCCGCGACTGCGCGCAGCGCCCGGCGGGCGTATCGTTCCCGCCATGCTCGTCGCCGCCGCCGTATGCCCCTGTCCGCCGCTGCTCGTCCCGGAGGTCGCCGCCGGGGCCGCACCCGAGCTGGACGGCCTGCGGGCCGCCTGCCTCGACGCGCTGGGCGTGCTTGCCGCCGCGCGGCCCGACCGGCTCGTCGTCCTCGGCCCCGCCCCCCAGGCGGGCCGCGGACCGCACCCGCAGGGTTCCGGGGGATCGTTCCGCGGACTCGGTGTGGACGTGGACGTGCGCCTGGGGCAGGGCCCGCAGGCGGGGGAGCGGCAACTGCCGCAGTCCCTGGCGGTGGCCGCCTGGCTGCTGGAGCGCACGCGCTGGGCCGACGCGCCCGTCGAGGGCCTGGGCGTCGAGGAGACGCTGGAGGCCGAGCGGTGCCTGACCGCGGGCCGTGAGCTGGCCGACGGGGACGGGCGGACAGCCCTGCTGGTGATGGGCGACGGAAGCGCCTGCCGGACGCTCAAGGCGCCGGGCTACCTCGACGAGCGGGCGGCGGACTTCGACGCGGAGGCGGCGCGGGCACTGGGCGCCGCGGACACCGCCGCGCTCGCCGCGCTCGACGGCGGGCTCGCCCGGGAGCTCAAGGCCGCGGGACGCGCCCCGTGGCAGGTCCTCGCGGGGGCCGGCGCGGACGCCGGGCTCAAGGGGCAGCTGCTGTACGACGAGGCGCCCTACGGGGTGGGGTACTTCGTGGCCGCCTGGTCGTAGTCGCCCGGCCGCACGGGCCGCCTCCGAGCCCTCCGGCAGCCCCTGGCGGCCTCGCAGCCGCGCCGGCTTCCCCCGGGGGCCTTGTGCTGCCGAACGGCCGCGAGGGCGCCGTACAGGCCCTCTGCGGCCCCGCCGGGGGGTCTCGGTGGCCGCGGCGCCGGCAGGCCCGGCCCTGAGGCCTTCGCAAACGCGGAAACACGGCGACGGGGCGCGGAGCGAATGCTCCGCGCCCCGTCGCCGACGAGGGTGCAGCGCCGGGCCTCCCGGCAGCCGCTCAGGGGGCCGTGGTGCCGCTGCCGCCGCCCTTGCCGCCTTCCTTCTCGGCGAGCCGGTCGATGGCGTGCTTGGCCTTGTCGGCACCCGTGTGGATCTGGCTGCTGTACTTGCCCTTGGTCTTCTCGTCGACCACCTTGGCGGCCTTCTCCAGCCCCTGCTCGATCTTGTCCCCGTGCTGCTGCGCGAGATCGCCGATCTTGTCCTTCGCAGGGGCGAGCTTGGCCTTGATCGTGTCCAACAGGCCCATGGCGCCTTCCCTCGTCTTCCTGGTTCAAGAGCTACTTACGGGCGCCCTCACCGGCCTCGCTGTCGACGGCCTTCTCCGCCGACTGCTGCTTGGGGATCTCGACCCCCTCGGCAGCCTGAGTCTCGGCCTCGGCCTCGCCGGACTCCTCCGCCTCGGCCGCCTCGGCCCCCGTCTCGGCGGCGTCCGCCGATTCCGCCGTCAGAGTGGTCGCTGCCGCCTCTTCGGTTGACGCCTCGGACGCCTTGCGGCGAAACCTTGAAAACACGCCCATATCTACTCCATTACCTTACTGGTGTGTGCGAAGTCCCGCGCCGCCCGGGTGTGCCGTTGCACCGCATCCGGGCACCGGCCCGTGAACCGGCTCTCGGAACCTCGCAACAGGCAACGAACCCGGCAGCGCCGCGTCACGTCGCTCGTTCGTGGGGCGCGGGTGGGGTTTGCGAGACTGATCCGGTGAAAAACCCGGTGAAAAACGCAGTTCCCGCCCCGCGGGTCATCGCCGTCGTGGGCCCCACGGCGGCCGGCAAGTCCGATCTCGGCGTCGCCCTCGCCCGGCACCTGGGCGGCGAGGTCGTCAACGCCGACTCCATGCAGCTGTACCGGGGCATGGACATCGGCACGGCCAAGCTGACCCTGGAGGAGCGGCAGGGCGTGCCGCACCGCCTCCTCGACATCTGGGACGTGACCGAGGCCGCGAGCGTCGCCGAGTACCAGCGGCTGGCCCGCGCGGAGATCGACCGGCTCCTCGCCGAGGGCCGCACCCCCGTGCTCGTCGGCGGCTCCGGGCTCTACATCAAGGGCACCATCGACGCCCTGGACTTCCCCGGCACCGACCCGGCCGTCCGCGCCCGCCTGGAGGAGGAGCTCGCCGAGCAGGGCCCCGGCGCCCTGCACGCCCGCCTCGCCACGGCCGACCCGGCCGCCGCCCGCGCCATCCTGCCCGGCAACGGCCGCCGCATCGTGCGCGCCCTGGAGGTCATCGAGATCACCGGCCGCCCCTTCACCGCGAACCTGCCGGGCGAGGAGCCCGTCTACAACGCCCTGCAGATCGGCGTCGACGTCGAGCGCCCCGAGCTGGACGAGCGGATCACCGTGCGCGTGGACCGCATGTGGGAGGCGGGGCTCGTGGACGAGGTGCGCGCCCTGGAGCGCCAGGGGCTGCGCGAGGGCCGTACCGCCTCGCGCGCCCTCGGCTACCAGCAGGTGCTCGCCTTCCTGGCGGGGGAGTGCACCGAGGACGAGGCGCGCGCCGAGACCGTGCGGGCCACGAAGCGGTTCGCCCGGCGCCAGGACTCGTGGTTCCGCAAGGACACCCGCGTGCACTGGCTGAGCGGAGCGGCCGACCGCAGGGCGGAACTCCCCGGACTCGCGCTGGCGTTGCTCGAACGGGCGGTCACAGCCTGATCACGTGATGGCATCGGGACGCTACGCGCGCCATTCCGGTCTGCGCGGGCGTGCCATCATCGAGCTTCGATCGAGCCGTGAAGTCCGGGTTGGGAGGGCGCGTGGCGATGGAGGCCGGCCCTCGTGACAGACCGCAACAGCCGCCGCGGCGGGGGCAGCTCCCGGCGGTGGCCGGGGAAGAGCCGGAGGCGCTGACTCCGGACGGCCCCGAGGACACCGAGGGAACCGCCGAGTCGGGCACCGCCGCGCCCGCGTCCTTCCGCGAGCTGCGCCCGCAGCGCAGGCTGCGCATCTGGCAGCTGGCCCCGATCGTCGTGCTCGCCGCCGTCGGCTCGCTCATGTTCGCCTTCCCCCTCGCCTTCGAGTTCGGCGACGGCGGGCCGGTCGTCGCCATGCTCGGCCTGCTCATCAGCTGCTGCGCCGCGGGCTGGGGGGTGATGGCCGCCCGCCGGGTCGGCTACACCTGGCCCGGCATGCCGGCCCCCGGCTCCGGGCGCCGCCCGGACTGGCGCTACGTCGCCTCGTACGCCGCCCTCGTCGCCGTGGTCGTCGTCCTCGCCGTCTGGCGCGTGGCGCGGCTGCGCTGAGCCCGGCCCGGTGCCGCTCACGGGCCCGGGGCCTCGCCGGGGAGACCGCGAGCGGCCCCCGTACCATCGAATCGTGAGCACCGCACAGATCGCCTTCCTCAAGGGTCACGGCACCGAGAACGACTTCGTGATCATCCCGGACCACGACGGCCGCATCGAGCTGTCCCCCGCCGCCGTCGCCCGGCTGTGCGACCGCCGCGCGGGCATCGGCGCCGACGGAGTGCTCCGCGTCGTCCGGTCCGCGGCCCACCCCGAGGCGCGTGCGATGGCCGGCGAGGCCGAGTGGTTCATGGACTACCGCAACAGCGACGGCAGCATCGCCGAGATGTGCGGCAACGGCGTCCGGGTCTTCGCCCGCTACCTCCACCACGCCGGTCTCGTCGAGGCGGGCGACCTCACCGTCGCTACCCGTGCGGGCCTGCGGCACGCCCACATCGCCAAGGGCGGCCCCGAGGGCGCGGCCGGCGACGTCACCGTCGGCATGGGCCGGGCCGCGCTCCCGGAGGGCGAGGTCACCGTCACCGTCGACGGCCGCAGCCGCCCCGCGCGCAACGTGAACATGGGCAACCCGCACGCCGTCACCTTCGTCGACGACCTCGCCGACGCGGGGAACCTGTTCACCGCCCCCGCCGTCGCCCCCGCGGATGCGTACCCGGAAGGCGCCAACGTCGAGTTCGTCGTCGACCGCGGCCCCCGGCACGTGGCCATGCGCGTCCACGAGCGCGGCTCCGGCGAGACCCGCTCCTGCGGCACGGGCGCGTGCGCGGTGATGGTCGCGACCGCCCGCCGGGACGGCCTGGACCCGGCCGTGACCGGCCTGCCCGTCACGTACACCGTGGACGTCCCCGGCGGGCGCCTGGTGATCAGCGAGGCGCCGGACGGCACGGTCGAGATGACCGGCCCCGCCGTGATCGTCGCGGGCGGCACCTTCGACCCCTCCTGGCTGGACGCGGCGCTCGCCTGAGCGCGCTCCCCGGCCGGCTCTCCGGGCGCACTACCTCTTTTCCGGTCCGTACGCCCGGCTCCCGGCGGCGTGGCTCGCTCGAATGGGTGATCCGTTTCACTCTGGGCGAGAGCTGGTGAGCAGCGCGTGATGGGCTCGGTAGCATCAAGCACCGGTACGGAGGCGCGCAGCCGACCGCCGGTCGACGCTGCCGGAGGTGCCCCCATGAGCACAGACGCCACGCACGAAGGTGCTCCCGGCCGCAGGCGCGGCCGCGCCCGCCTCGACCTGAGACGGCTGGGGCGCGCGGCGCTCGGCGGCTCGGGCGCGCGCGGCAGGCTGCCGGACGCCATCGACCACGTCGCCAAGGTGCACCGCGCCCACCATCCGGGTGCGGACCTCGACATCCTGCGGCGGGCCTATCTCCTCGCGGAGTCCTCCCACCGCGGTCAGACCCGCAAGAGCGGCGAGCCGTACATCACCCATCCGCTCGCCGTGACCCTGATCCTGGCCGAACTGGGCGCCGAGACGACCACCTTGACCGCCTCCCTCCTCCACGACACGGTCGAGGACACCGAGGTGACCCTGGAACAGGTCCGCGGGCAGTTCGGCGAGGAGGTCCGCTTCCTGGTCGACGGCGTCACCAAGCTGGAGAAGGTCGACTACGGCGCCGCGGCCGAGCCGGAGACCTTCCGCAAGATGCTCGTGGCCACCGGCAACGACGTCCGGGTGATGTCCATCAAGCTCGCCGACCGGCTGCACAACATGCGCACCCTGGGCGTGATGCGGCCCGAGAAGCAGGTCCGCATCGCCAAGGTCACGCGGGACGTGCTGATCCCGCTCGCCGAGCGGCTGGGCGTCCAGGCGCTCAAGACCGAGCTGGAGGACCTCGTCTTCGCGATCCTCCACCCCGACGAGTACGCCCGCACCCGCGAGCTCGTCACCGGGCACGCCGCCGGCCTCGTGACCCTCGAGACGACGGCGGAGCGGGTGCAGGCCGTCCTGCGCGAGGCGGGCATCGCCGCCGACGTCCTCGTCAAGCAGCGCCACTTCGTCTCCGTGCACCGGGTGCGCCTCAAGCGCGGCGAGGTGACCGGCTCGGACCTCGGCAGACTGCTCGTCCTCGTCGCGGAGGACGCCGACTGCTACGCGGTCCTCGGCGAGCTGCACACCTGCTTCACGCCGTTCATCTCGGAGTTCAAGGACTTCATCGCCACCCCGAAGTTCAACCTCTACCAGTCGCTGCACACGGCCGTCGCGGGCCCCGGGGGGGAGGCCGCGCAGGTCCTCATCCGCACCCACCAGATGCACAAGGTCGCCGAGGCCGGCGTCGTCGCCCTGGGGAATCCGTACGCCACGCCCGAGACGCCCGACGCCACGGACGGGGAGCGCGTCGACCCCACCCGGCCGGGCTGGCTCTCCCGGCTGCTGGAGTGGCAGAGAGCCACGCCCGACCCCGACACCTTCTGGACCTCCCTGCGCGACGAGCTCGCCCTGGACCGCGAGATCACCGTCTTCCGCGCCGACGGCGGCACGATCGGCCTGCCCGCCGGGGCGAGCTGCGTCGACGCGGCCTACGCGCAGCACGGCGACGGCGGCCACAGCTGCATCGGCGCCCGCGTCAACGGCCGCCTCGCCACGCTCAGCACGGTCCTGCGCGACGGCGACACCCTCCAGCTGCTGATGTCCCGCGACAGCGCCTCCGGGCCCTCCCCGGACTGGCTGGAGCACGCCCGTACGCCCGCCGCGCGGATCGCCATCGAGCGGTGGCTGGCCAGCCATCCCGCGGTGGAGCCCGCCCCGCCCGTGGCGCTCGCGCCGGGCCGCCCCTGCCCGCCGCCCCGGGCCACCGCTCCGGCCGCGCGGTGGCCCGTCGTCGTCACGGCCGACGGGGCGGACCTGGCGGCAGCGAGCGTACGGCTGGCGGGCTGCTGTACCCCCGTCCCGCCCGACGAGGTGACCGGTTTCGCCGTGCGCGGGGGCGCGGTGACGGTGCACCGGGCGCAGTGCCCTGCGGTGCACCGCATGGTCGCCTCCGGGCGGGAGCCCGTAGGGGTGCGGTGGAGCAGCCCGGAGGGCGGCGGTGCCCGCGACTACCGCGTCACCCTGCGCGCCGAATCGTTCAGCAGGCCGCACCTCCTGGCCGACCTCACGGAGGCCATCGCGGCCGAGGGGGCGGCGGTCATCTCGGCGGCCGTCGAGCCGCCCCACGAGCAGCGCGTACGCCACACCTACACCCTGCAGCTGCCGGACGCCGCCCAGCTGCCGGAGCTGATGCGCGCCATGCGGCGGGTGCCGGGGGTCTACGACGTCGAGCGGGCCGGACGGCCGGTGGCCACCGCGCCGCTCTAGCCGGGGAGGGCGGGGGAGAGCCGCCGTGCGGTGTGTGCGTCCCGCAGGGGGCGGGTGTGCGATTCCCCGGACGAGGACGCGTCGTACAGCTTTCCGGCACGCTCGTACGGGTGGGGCGGCGCCGTGCCGCCACCGCGCGAGGCCTTCGCGCTGGTAGCGATGGACGCATGCCGCACTCACCCGGGAAACCCGCCTCGGTCCGCCGGAGGTCCGTGCGCCGCCGCGCCGTCCTCGCCGCCGCCGTCTCGGCCCTCCTCGTCGGCGCCGCGGCTCCACCCGCCGCGAGCCCCCAGGGCGTCGGCGACCGCCTCTTCCCGGATCTCGGCAACCCCGGCTACGACGTCGCCGCTTACGACATCGCCTTCGACTACCACGGCAACGACCGGCCGCTCGATGCCGTCACCACCATCGCCGCGCGGGCCATCACGCGCCTGGACCGGCTCAACCTCGACTTCAGCAATGGCACGGTCCGCTCCGTGACGGTCAACGGCACGCCCGCCAAGTTCGCCCCCGCCAAGGAGGACCTGGTCGTCACGCCGTCCGCCGCCCTGCCGGCGGAGGGCCTGTTCACCGTCGTCGTCCGGCACACCAGCGACCCGCGCAACGGCAAGGACGGCGGCTGGATCCGTACGAAGGACGGGCTGGTCATGGCCAATCAGGCCGATGCCGCGCACCGTGTCTTCCCCTGCAACGACCACCCCTCCGACAAGGCCCGCTTCACCTTCCGCGTCACCGCGCCCAAGGCCCAGACCGTCGTCGCCAACGGGCTGCCGGCGGGCCGTGCCGTCCGCGGGGCGAACGCCACCTGGGCGTACCGCAGCGAGCACCCCATGGCCACGGAGCTGGCCCAGGTCTCCGTCGGCCGCTCCGCCGTGGTGCATCGCAAGGGGCCGCACGGCCTGCCCGTACGGGACGTGGTCCCCGTCGCCGACCGGCAGCGCGTGGAGAAGTGGACGTCGAAGACGCCGGAGCAGATCGCGTGGCTGGAGGGGAAGGTCGGGCCGTACCCGTTCGAGAACTACGGCATGCTGATCGCCGACGCGTCGACCGGCTTCGAGCTGGAGACGCAGACCCTCTCGCTCTTCGAGCGCGGCCTGTTCATCCGGGACGACATCCCCTCCTGGTACCTCGAGTCCATCATGGTCCACGAGCTCGCGCACCAGTGGTTCGGTGACAGCGTCAGCCCCCGCAGCTGGTCCGACCTCTGGCTCAACGAGGGGCACGCCACCTGGTACGAATCGCTGTACGCCGAGCACAAGGGCGGCCGGACCCTCGACGTCCGGATGCGTGCCGCGTACGAGCACTCCGACGCATGGCGCGCCGACGGCGGCCCGCCCGCCCTGCCCAAGCCGCCCGACCCGGGCAAGCGGAACAGCATCTTCAGGCCCGTCGTCTACGACGGCGGCGCGCTGGTGCTCTACGCGCTGCGCCAGAAGATCGGCGCGGCGGCGTTCGACCGGCTGGAGCGCGAGTGGATCAGCGCCTACCGCGACGCCAGCGCCACCACGGAGGACTTCACCGCCGTCGCCTCCCAGGTCTCCGGCCAGGACCTGAAGGAGTTCCTGCAGGCCTGGCTCTACAGCCCGAAGACCCCGCCCATGCCGGGTCACGCCGACTGGAAGGCGGCCCGGAAGGCGCCCGGGAAACCCGCGTGACGCTCCGCCGACCACGTGGGACCATCGACGGGTCGGCGAGGCCGCCGGCCCGGGAATCTCCGGGGCCGCCCGCGCGTTGTCGACGGTGCGGCCACCGCAATCGCGGCCGCCACCTCCCAACGATGCAAAGGATCAAATGACCTCCTCTTCTTCCCTTCCCCAGGACCGGCAGAGCCTTCCGGAGAGCCTTCGGGCCGACGCCCTGATGGAAGAGGACGTCGCCTGGAGCCACGAGATCGACGGGGAGCGCGACGGCGAGCAGTACGACCGCTCCGAGCGGGCGGCCCTGCGGCGCGTGGTCGGTCTCTCCACCGAGCTGGAGGACGTCACCGAGGTCGAGTACCGGCAGCTGCGCCTGGAGCGCGTGGTGCTGGTCGGCGTCTGGACCTCCGGCACGGTCAGGGACGCGGAGAACTCCCTCGCGGAGCTCGCCGCGCTCGCCGAGACCGCAGGTGCCCTGGTGCTCGACGGCGTGATCCAGCGCCGCGACAAGCCGGACCCCGCCACGTACATCGGCTCGGGCAAGGCCCAGGAGCTGCGGGACATCGTCCTGGAGTCCGGCGCCGACACCGTCGTCTGCGACGGTGAGCTCAGCCCCGGCCAGCTCATCCAGCTGGAGGACGTCGTCAAGGTCAAGGTGGTCGACCGCACCGCCCTGATCCTCGACATCTTCGCCCAGCACGCCAAGTCCCGCGAGGGCAAGGCGCAGGTCTCCCTCGCGCAGATGCAGTACATGCTGCCGCGCCTGCGCGGCTGGGGCCAGTCGCTGTCCCGGCAGATGGGTGGTGGCGGCTCCGGCTCGTCCGGCGGCGGCATGGCCACCCGTGGCCCCGGTGAGACCAAGATCGAGACGGACCGGCGGCGGATCCGCGAGAAGATGGCGAAGATGCGCCGGGAGATCGCGGAGATGAAGACCGGCCGCGACGTCAAGCGCCAGGAGCGCCGGCGGAACAAGGTCCCGTCGGTGGCCATCGCCGGCTACACCAACGCCGGAAAGTCCTCGCTGCTCAACCGGCTCACCGGAGCCGGCGTCCTGGTGGAGAACGCCCTGTTCGCCACCCTGGACCCGACCGTGCGCCGGGCGGAGACGCCCAGCGGGCGGGTCTACACCCTGGCCGACACCGTCGGCTTCGTCCGGCACCTGCCGCACCACCTCGTCGAGGCGTTCCGCTCCACCATGGAGGAGGTCGGCGACTCCGATCTCATCCTGCACGTGGTCGACGGCTCGCACCCGGTGCCGGAGGAGCAGCTGGCCGCCGTGCGCGAGGTCATCCGCGACGTCGGCGCGGTCGACGTGCCCGAGATCGTCGTGATCAACAAGGCGGATGCGGCCGACCCGCTGGTCCTGCAGCGGCTGCTGCGGATAGAGAAGCACTCGATCGCGGTGTCGGCGCGCAGCGGCGAGGGCATCGAGGAGCTCCTCGCCCTGATCGACGCGGAGCTGCCGCGCCCGGCCGTGGAGATCGAGGCGCTCGTGCCGTACACGCACGGTTCGCTGATCGCGCGGGCGCACGCCGACGGCGAGGTCATCTCCGAGGAGCACACCCCGGAGGGCACGCTGCTCAAGGCACGGGTGCACGAGGAGCTCGCCGCCGAGCTCCAGCGGTACGTGCCCGCGGCCCGCGGCTGACGTCCCGCGGCGCTCGCGCCACGGCGTCACCGCCGGTGTCACCGTCACATGCGGAAGGCCCGCTCCCCCGAACCGGGGGAGCGGGCCTTCCGCATGTACGTGATCCGTGATGCCTCGCGGCTACTGCGCCCGCGGCGACCGCGACGTCACCGGTTGGCGAACTTCCCGCTGATGGCGTCGTAGACGCCCTTGGCCTCCGGGCCCAGGCGCGGGCCGGCCAGCCAGGTGCTGTTGGCCGGGCCGATCGAGGTGTTCGAAACCAGCCTCACCTTGCCGTCGGGCCCCTTGGCGAACCAGCCGCCACCGGACGAACCGCCGGTCATCGTGCAGCCGATGCGGTACATCGTCGGCTCGTTCGGGTCGAGCGTCAGCCGGCCCGGCTTGTCGATGCAGTCGTACATCTTCTGGCCGTCGAAGGGCGCCGCCGCCGGGTAGCCCCAAGCACCCATGGACTGGATGGACTTCACCTGGGGGGTGCTGAAGTCGACCGTGAGGGCGTTGCCGACGGTCTCCTCCAGGGACTTGCCGGAGCCGCCCTCGGGCTTCACGTGCAGCACGGCGAAGTCGTACGGTGCGCCCGCGCCGCCGGTCTCGGCACCCTGCTTGATCCACTGCGCGGACGTCTGCGCCCAGTCCGCCCACCACACGCCGTACGGAGCGACGTCCTGCACCGGCGCGCTGTTGACCTGGGCGCCCGGCAGGCCCTTGTCGTTGTACGACGGCACGAAGGCGATGTTGCGGTACCAGCCGCCCTTCGTGCCGGCGTGCACGCAGTGGCCCGCGGTCCACACCATGTTGGACTTGCCGGGGTGCGCCGGGTCCTTGACGACCGTGGCCGAGCAGACCATGTGGCCCTGGGGGCTGTCGAAGAAGACCTTGCCGACCGGGGCCGCGTTGTTGTGGTACGGCACGTTGACGGACTTGGCCCGGACCGGCCGCGGCTCGGGGTCGGTCACGCCCTGGTCACCGGAGGCGCCCGGCGCCGTGCCCGGCGCACCCTGCGTGGCGAGCGTCTTGTCGCTGGGGCGGGCGTCCTTCATCGTGTCGGGCTTCCAGTGGCCCTTGATGATCGGGTTGATGAAGTCGCGGGCCTCGCGGAGCCACTGCTCCTTGTCCCAGTTCTTCCAGGCGCCGTTCTTCCACTTCTCCAGGTCCTTCAGGGAACTGGGAAGGTTCTTGGGCAGCTCGAGGCCCTCGTCGGCCTTCTGCGAGGCGGTGGCGCTGGGCTTGTCGCTCCCCGCGGCCTCGTCCTCGGTCGGGCCGCACGCGGTGGCGGTCAGCGCCAGCGCGGCCGTCAGAGCGGCCGCGGCCAGCGCGGGCCTGCGGATGGATGGCATGGAGTGGGTCCCCCTGATCGTTCTGTTCGGACGTGTCCGCAATGTCGCGGCCACGCTGTGGAGTTGTCATGCACCGCCCCAGCGGGCGAGGCCGGGCCCCACTATGCCGGTGCGTGAGGAGACGGGAACGAGCGGGTCCTCGGTTCCGCCGTGAAGGATCTTGACGGCGGGCCGTGATCCGTCGCGTGCGGCGTCGTTACTACGTACGGGGGAGTGCCGACCAGCGTTCAGCAGGAGGAGCCAGAGCCGTGGCCTTGACCCAGCTACCGCCCACGGAGCCGTCGGCCGCAGCGCACGAAGGCATCCTCCGGCGGCAGTCGTCCCGCGAATCGGCCGCCCGTACGTATGCCCGGTCGCTGCCCATCGTGCCGGTGCGTGCCCGGGGGCTGACGATCGAGGGCGCGGACGGCCGCCGGTATCTCGACTGCCTCTCGGGGGCCGGCTCGCTCGCGCTGGGGCACAATCACCCGGTCGTGCTGGAGGCCATCCGCTCCGTCCTTGACTCCGGCGCGCCCCTGCACGTGCTCGACCTGGCCACCCCGGTCAAGGACGCCTTCACGGACGAGCTGTTCGCCACGCTGCCCCGGGAGCTGGCGGAGTCGGGCCGCGTCCAGTTCTGCGGCCCGGCCGGCACCGACGCCGTGGAGGCCGCCTTCAAACTCGTGCGCACCGCCACCGGCCGCGACGGCCTGCTCGCCTTCACGGGGGCGTACCACGGCATGACGGAGGGGGCGCTCGCCGCCTCGGGCGCGGCGCCGAGCGTGCGGGTGACCCGGCTTCCCTATCCGCAGGACTACCGCTGCCCGTTCGGCATCGGCGGGGAGAACGGGGCGCGCCTCGCCGCCCGCTGGACCGAGAGCCTCCTGGACGACCCCAAGAGCGGGGTGCGCCGCCCGGCCGCGATGATCGTCGAACCCGTGCAGGGCGAAGGCGGCGTCCTGCCCGCGCCCGACGGCTGGCTGCGCCGGATGCGCGCGCTCACCGCGGCGCGCTCCATCCCGCTCATCGCCGACGAGGTGCAGACGGGCGTGGGCCGCACCGGCGCCTTCTGGGCGGTCGAGCACAGCGGGATCGTGCCCGACGTGATGGTCCTGTCCAAGGCCATCGGCGGGAGCCTCCCGCTCGCCGTCATCGTCTACCGCGGCGACCTCGACATCTGGCAGCCCGGCGACCACGCCGGCACGTTCCGGGGCAACCAGCTCGCGATGGCCGCGGGAGCGGCCACGCTGCGCCACGTCAGGGAGAACGGCCTGGCCGAGCGGGCCGCCACGCTGGGCGCGCGCCTGCTGGACCGGCTGCGGCGGCTGGCGGGGGAGTACGACTGCATCGGCGAGGTCCGCGGGGCCGGACTCATGATCGGCATCGAATTCGTCGCCCCGGAGGGGGAGCGTTCGGAGGGGGAGCGCACGGAGGACGGCCGTCTGCCGGCCGCCCGCGCGGGGGAGATCGCCGCGCTCCCGTCCCCCGGCGACGGCCCTGCCGCCGGGCCGCTGCCGGCCTCGCCCGAGCGCGCCGCGGCCGTCCAGCGCGAGTGCCTGCGCCGGGGCCTGATCGTCGAGCTGGGCGGCCGTCACTCCTGTGTCGTCCGCCTCCTGCCGCCCCTGACCATCACCGACGAGCAGACCGAGGCGGTCCTCGAGCGGCTCGCCGACGCCGTCGCCGCGGTCTGCCGGCCCGGCCGCCGCATCCCCGCCCCGAGCACACCGAAGGAGGCAGGCGCCGCATCCCCGGCCTGACGCCGCGACGTGCACGCCGTACACCGCATGAACGCATCCACCGGGACCGGTGCTTCCACGGCCGGACAGGACAGTGAACCGGCCCCCGAGCGGCAGACCGTGGTCTCCGCCGTCCCCCGCCAGGGCGGCGGCCCGCGCGACGGGACCGCGGACGCGAGCCTTCCGTGCGCCCCCGACCCGCTGGAACACCCCGACCCCGGCCGCGCAGCCGACGCCGCCGCCGTGGAGAACCTCCTGCGCTGCTGGATCCGCGAGACCGGCGTCCCCCGGCCCGGCGGACCCGAACTGCACCTGCCCCTCCTCGCGAGCGGGACGGCCCTGCGGGTCCCCGTGACCTACTGGTCCGCCGCAGGCTGGCACCGCTTCGGACCGCCGGCCCTGGCGGACGCCCCCGATGACGCCCCTGCCGTCGACGCCGTCACCCTGGCGGCGCTCCTCGGCCGCGAAACCGCCCACCATGCCGCCCGCGCCGGATGCGGCCGCACGGACGGAACGGTCGAGCTCGTCGGCAGAGTGGCGGACTCCGCGCGGCGTACGGCGGTCTTCCTCGCCGACCGGCTGGCCCGGCCCGCCGACCCGGAGGCGGGCGAGCTCTTCCTCTACGCCGAGCAGTCCCTGCTCCTCGGCCATCCCCTCCACCCCACGCCCAAGAGCCGCGAAGGCCTCTCCGACACCGAGGCGCACGTCTACTCCCCGGAGCTGCGCGGGGCCTTCCCGCTGCACTGGATGGCCGTCCACCGCTCCCTGCTCGCCATGGACTCGGCGTGGACCGAGCGGGGCCGGCCCGTCGACGCCGTCACCCTCGCCGCCCGGCTCGCCGGCCCGGAGCTGCGCCTGCCCGAGGACACCGCGGCGCTGCCCCTGCACCCCTGGCAGGCCCACGACGTCCGCAGCCGCCCCGGCGTCCGCCGGCTCCTGGACGCCGGCCTGCTGCACGACCTCGGCCCCCTCGGCGCGCCCTGGTACGCCACCTCGTCCGTACGGACCGTCCACCGGCCCGGCGCCCCCGCGATGCTGAAGCTCTCCCTGGGCCTGCGCATCACCAACTCCCGCCGGGAGAACCTCCGCAAAGAGCTGCACCGCGGCGTCGAGGTGCACCGCCTGCTGCGCAGCGGCCTCGCCGAGCAGTGGCGCGCGGCCTGCCCGGGCGGGCTGGGCTTCGACGTCGTCCGCGACCCCGCCTGGCTCGCCGTGGACACTCCCGAGGGCGCTCCGCTGACCGGCATCGACGCCGTCATCCGGCACAACCCCTTCGGCCCCGGTGACGACGCCGTCTGCCTCGCCGGGCTCGTGTCGCCGAGGCCTTGGCCCGCCCCGGCGTACCAGGAGCATCAACAGCATCAGGAGTACCAGGAGCGCCAAGAGCATCAAGAGCACCCCGGCGGGCCCGGCGGGCGGCCGGTCATGCGCTCGCGTCTCGCGCACATCGTGGCCCGCCTTGCGCACCGTACCGGCCGCCCCGCGGGAGCCGTCTCCGCGGAGTGGTTCCTGCGCTACCTGGAGGCGGTCGTGCGCCCCGTGCTCTGGCTGGACGGCGAGGCGGGCATCGCCCTGGAGGCCCACCAGCAGAACACGCTCGTCCTCCTGGACCGGGAGGGCTGGCCCGCGGGCGGCCGCTACCGCGACAACCAGGGCTACTACTTCCGCGCCTCCCACCGGGACGCCCTCGAACGGCGGCTGCCCGGAATCGGCGCGGAGAGCGACACCTTCGTGTCCGACGAGGTCACCGACGAGAGGTTCACCTACTACCTCGGCATCAATAACGTCCTCGGCCTGATCGGGGCGTTCGGCGCGCAGCGCCTCGCCGACGAACAGATCCTGCTGGCCGCGCTGCGCCGCTTCCTCAAGGACGCCGTGGCCGGCCCGGCCGCCGGCCGCTCCACCCTGCCCGCCCGCCTTCTCGAAGCGCCCACCCTGCGCTGCAAGGCCAACATGCTGACCAGGCTGCAGGGGCTCGACGAGCTCGTCGGCCCGGTCGACACCCAGTCCGTCTACGTCACCATCGCCAACCCCCTGGTCACGTCGGCCCGATGACCGGCGCGAGCCCCGGCCCCGGGCGAACGGGGCCCTTGAGGACACGGGCCCCCGCGGGCCCACGGGATCCCGGACACCGAGGGGATCCTCCGAGAGGAGAGCGTCTCCGTGCCGCCCACCGACCCCAGCGAAGGCCCGGGCCCCGGCCCGGGCACCGACCACCTCCGCGCCGGCTCCACGATCGCCGGCGTCGCGAGGCCGAGCGTCGATGACTGCGCCCCCGCGGGCGCCGGTGCCGGCCCGCCGACCGACAAGCCGACCGACAACGAGACCACGCTCGAACTGAAGCTGTCCGAAGACTTCGTCGAACTCATCGACCACGGCCCCCCGGAGCCGGCCGCGATCACCGCGGGCCGCGGGCCCGCCGGGGCCATCGGCCCGGGATCCGACCTCCTCGACTCCCTCGCCGACTGGGGGCCCGCCGACACCGGCGCGGGCACCTTCCAGCTCGTGCCGGTCCGGGTCGAGCGCGACGTGCGGCTCATCACCCGCTGGATGAACGACCCGGCCGTCGCGGCGTTCTGGAAGCTGGGCGGGCCCGAGAGCGTGACCGAGGCCCACCTGCGCGCCCAGACCGGCGGTGACGGCCGCAGCATCCCCTGCCTCGGGGTGCTCGACGGCGTGCCGATGAGCTACTGGGAGGTCTACCGCGCCGACCTCGACCCCATCGCGCGCCACTACCCGGCCCGCCCGCACGACACCGGGATCCACCTGCTGATCGGCAAGGTCGCCGACCGGGGCCGCGGCGTCGGCACCCGCCTGCTGCGGACCGTCGCCGACCTCGTCCTGGACCACCGGCCGTCCTGCGGGCGCGTCGTCGCCGAACCCGACCTGCGCAACACCCCGTGCGTCTCCGCGTTCCTGAGCGCAGGCTTCCGGCTGACCGCGGAAATCGACCTTCCGGACAAGCGCGCGGCCCTGGTGACCCGCGACCGCGCCCTGCGCACCCTCCTCTAGGACCGCCCCACCCCCCGGCCGCCCCCTGCTCCTCCACCGCACTCCGCCGGAACCTCCCCCTCCGATCCGTTCCTCTCCGATCCGTTCGTCCCCGTTCCTCCACCCACCGGCCTTCCGAGCCCACCCACCCATCGGCCTCCTCGCCATCGGCCTACTCAAAGGAGCCCCCTTGCCTCCTTCGCCCCGGCCCGAACGTCTCGCCGGCCCCGACTGGTCCCTCGCGGGCGCCCATCTGCTCGCCAAGATGCTCGGTGAACTCAGCTACGAGGGCGTGCTGACTCCCGAGCCCGACGACGCGGCCGAGGCGCGCGCCACCGCCTACCGGCTGTCCTTAACGGAAGAGGTGACCTACCGCTTCCGCGCACACCGGAGCGCGTACGGCCACTGGCGGGTCGACCCGGACTCAGTGACCCCCTCCCAGGACCCCCTCCGCTTCCTCGCCCTCGCCCACGACACCGTCCTCGGCCTCTCCGG
The DNA here is from genome assembly GCF_042657885.1 of Streptomyces aureoversilis. Taxonomy (NCBI): domain Bacteria; kingdom Bacillati; phylum Actinomycetota; class Actinomycetes; order Kitasatosporales; family Streptomycetaceae; genus Streptomyces; species Streptomyces aureoversilis. The sequence goes on along the minus strand of NZ_JBHSKJ010000007.1, from coordinate 318,502 downwards.
CGACACCACCGGCCACCTGGCCAGGGAACTCCTCGCCACCCTCTCCGCCGACACCCGCCTCCGGGCGAGCGCCCTCAGCGCGGCGGACCTGGCCGACCTCGACTACGCCGCGCTGGAAGGCCACCAGACCGGGCACCCCTGGCTGATCGCCAACAAGGGCCGGCTCGGCTTCTCCGCCTCCGACGCCGACCGGTGGGCCCCAGAGGCCCGCACCCCGCGCCGCCTGCCCTGGATCGCCGCCCACCGCGACCTCGCGCACTACCGGGCCGTCCCCGCACTGGCCACCCCCGACCTGCTCTACGCCGAGGAGCTCGCCCCCGGCACCCGCGCCGACTTCGCCCGCACCGTCGCCGACCACGGCCGCGACCCCGCCGACTACCTCTGGCTCCCCGTCCACCCCTGGCAGTGGGACGAGACCGTCGCCCCCCTCTTCGCGCCCTGTCTCGCCGACGGATCCATCATCCCCCTGCCCACTGACAACGACCTCCGGCTGCCCCAGCAGTCCGTCCGCACCTTCCTCAACACCAGCCGTCCGCACGCCCGGACCGTGAAGCTCCCGCTCTCGATCCTTAACACGCTCGTCTGGCGCGGCCTGCCGACCGAGCGCACCCTCGCCGCCCCCGCGGTCACCGCCTGGGTCCAGTCCCTGCGCGACTCCGACGACTTCCTCCGGGACGAGACCCGGGTGATCCTCCTCGGCGAGACCGCCTCCGTAACCGTCGAGCACCCCCTCTACGACCGTGTGCCCGGCGTCCCCTACCAGTACAAGGAGCTGCTCGGCTGCATCTGGCGCGAGCCCCTCGACCCCGCCCTCGCCCCCGGGGAGCGCGCCCGCACCCTCGCGGCCCTGCTGCACACCGACCCCGCCGGCCGCTCCTTCACCGCCGAGCTCGTCGACCGCTCGGGCCTCGCCCCGGCCGACTGGCTCCGCCGCCTCTTCACCGCGCTGCTCCCGCCGCTCCTGCGCTTCCTCTACCGCTACGGCACCGTCTTCTCCCCGCACGGCGAGAACGCCATCGTCGTCTTCGACGAGAACGACGTGCCCACGCGCCTCGCGGTGAAGGACTTCGTCGACGACATCAACATCAGCGCCGTTCCCCTCCCCGAGCACGCCGCGATGCCCGACGACGTGAGGGACGTGCTGCTCACCGAACCGCCGGGCTTCCTCACCCAGTTCATCCACTCCGGCCTCTTCGTCGGCGTCTTCCGCTACCTCGCGCCGCTGTGCGAGGAGCAGCTCGGGGTGCCGGAGGCCACCTTCTGGTCGCTCGTGCGGGCGGAGATCACGGGGCACCACGAGCGCTTCCCGCGGATGAAGGACCGCTACGAGACCTTCGACCTGCTCACCCCGCGGATCGAGCGGCTCTGCCTCAACCGCAACCGGCTGCACCTCGACGGCTACCGCGACCGCCCGGAACGCCCGCACGCGGCCGTCCACGGCACCGTGCCCAATCCGCTGCACATTCCGTGACGGCGCCGCCGATGTCAGTGCCGCCCCTTAGGGTGGAAGAGCTATGACTGCCTCCTCCTCGCCCTCCCTCACCGACCTGCTGCACGCCGCCGTCACCGCCGTCGGCGGCACGGAGCGGCCCGGTCAGGTCACCATGGCCGAAGCCGTCGCCGAAGCCGTCGACGGCGACTCCCACCTGCTCGTGCAGGCGGGCACCGGCACCGGCAAGTCCCTCGGCTATCTGGTGCCGGCCCTGGCCCACGGCGAGCGCGTGGTGGTGGCCACCGCGACGCTGGCGCTCCAGCGCCAGCTCGTGGAGCGCGATCTTCCGCGGACGGTGGACGCCCTGCAGCCGCTGCTGCGCCGCCGCCCGCAGTTCGCCATGCTCAAGGGCCGGTCCAATTACCTGTGCCTGCACCGGCTGCACGAGGGGGTCCCGCAGGACGAGGAGGAGGGCCTCTTCGACCCCTTCGAGGCGGCGGCGCCCTCCAGCAAGCTCGGCAAGGACCTGCTGCGCATGCGCGACTGGGCCGACGAGACCGAGACGGGCGACCGCGACGATCTCACCCCCGGCGTCTCCGACCGGGCGTGGTCCCAGGTGTCGGTCACGTCCCGGGAGTGCCTGGGCGCCTCGAAGTGCGCGTACGGCGCCGAGTGCTTCGCCGAGGCCGCCCGGGAGCGGGCCAAGCTCGCCGACGTGGTGGTCACCAACCACGCCCTGCTGGCCATCGACGCCATCGAGGGCGCCCCGGTGCTCCCCGGCCACGAGGTCCTCATCGTCGACGAGGCCCACGAGCTGGTCTCCCGGGTCACCGGCGTCGCCACCGGCGAGCTCACCCCCGGCCAGGTCAACCGCGCGGTGCGCCGCGCGGCCAAGCTCGTCGACGAGAAGGCCGCCGATGCCCTGCAGACCGCGGCCGAGAGCTTCGAGCGCCTGATGGAGCTGGCCCTCCCGGGCCGGCTGGAGGAGATCCCCGACGATCTCGGGTACGCCCTGATGGCACTGCGCGACGCCGCCCGGACGGTCATCTCGGCCATCGGCAACACCCGCGACAAGTCCGTCCAGGACGAGGACGCGGTCCGCAAGCAGGCCCTGGCCTCCGTGGAGAACATCCACGCGGTCGCCGAGCGCATCGTGGAGGGCTCCGAGTACGACGTCGTCTGGTACGAGCGCCACGACCGCTTCGGGGCGTCCCTGCGCGTCGCCCCGCTCTCCGTCTCCGGGCTGCTGCGCGAGAAGCTCTTCAACGAGCGGTCCGTGGTGCTCACCTCGGCCACGCTCAAGCTCGGCGGTGACTTCAACGGCGTGGCCGCCTCCCTGGGGCTGGCCCCCGAGGGCACCGGCGGCGCGGAGAGCCCCGAGTGGAAGGGCGTCGACGTCGGCTCGCCGTTCGACTATCCCAAGCAGGGCATCCTCTACGTCGCCCAGCACCTGTCCCAGCCCGGCCGCGAGGGGGGCCGCAAGGACATGCTCGACGAGCTGGCCGAGCTGGTGGAGGCCGCCGGCGGGCGGACCCTCGGGCTGTTCTCCTCGATGCGCGCCGCCCAGGCCGCGGCCGAGGAGCTGCGCGGCCGGCTCGACGTGCCGATCCTGCTGCAGGGCGAGGAGACGCTCGGCGAGCTGATCCGTAACTTCGCCGCCGATGCCCGTACGTGCCTGTTCGGCACGCTGTCCCTGTGGCAGGGGGTCGATGTGCCGGGACCGAGCTGCCAGCTGGTGGTGATGGACCGGGTGCCCTTCCCGCGGCCGGACGATCCTCTGATGAGCGCCCGGCAGAAGGCGGTGGAGGAAGCGGGCGGCAACGGCTTCATGGCCGTGGCGGCGACGCATGCGGCGCTGCTGATGGCCCAGGGCGCCGGCCGGCTCGTCCGGGCCTCGGGGGACCGCGGTGTCGTCGCCGTGCTCGACCCCCGGCTGGCCACGGCCCGCTACGGCGGCTTCCTGAAGTCGTCCCTGCCGGACTTCTGGTACACCATGGACCGTAATCAGGTGCGCCGCTCCCTGGCGGCGATCGACGAGGCGGCGAAGGCGGAGGGCCGCTAGGACCGCCTGGCGGCTGGGCCTGTGCTGCCGGCAGAGCCCGCCGATGGAGCTGGTAGGGCGATAGCCGGAATGGCCCGGCGGCCCGATGGCCGATAGGAGAGCCGGCAAGGAAAAGAGCCCCGGAACCGGCGCAGGTGGTTCCGGGGCCCGGCCTTGCGGCCCTGTGCCTCACACGCGGCGCAGTACCGCCACGACCTTGCCGAGGATGGTGGCCTCGTCGCCGGGGATCGGCTGGTAGGCGGCGTTGTGCGGCAGCAGCCACACGTGCCCGTCCTCGCGCTTGAAGCGCTTGACCGTGGCCTCCCCGTCGAGCATGGCGGCCACGATGTCGCCGTTCTCCGCGACGGGCTGGCGGCGGACCGTCACCCAGTCGCCGTCACAGATGGCCGCCTCGATCATGGAGTCGCCGACGACCTTCAGGACGAACAGCTCGCCGTCGCCGACCAGTTGGCGGGGGAGCGGGAAGACGTCCTCCACGGACTCCTCGGCGAGGATGGGGCCACCCGCGGCGATCCGGCCGACGAGCGGCACGTAGGAGGCGGCGGGCTTGCCGGTGGTGTCCGTGGGCTGCGAGCTGGGCTGGTCGGAGCCGCGCACCTCGTAGGCCCGGGGGCGGTGCGGATCCCTGCGCAGGAAGCCCTTGCGCTCCAGGGCCATGAGCTGGTGGGCCACGGACGAGGTGCTCGACAGCCCCACCGCCTGGCCGATCTCCCGCATGGAGGGTGGGTAGCCCCGGCGCTGGACGGAATCCCTGATCACTTCGATGACCCGCCGTTGGCGGTCGGTGAGACCCGAGCTGTCGGCCCGGATGCCTGGAGGTCGTCCCGGGAGGGCCCGAGCGGGCTTCTGCCCCTCGGTGCTCATGGCTGCGTCATTCATCGGGTGTGCCTGGTCGAGTCGGTTCTGGGAGCGGTCCTGGGCGGTGATTGTGGCGCTGTCTGCGGTGGTGGTCACGTCGGCCCCTCTCGAAATGTTCTCCCTAGCTGGACAACGGTAGTTGCTTTCGAAAGGTTGCGCCAAACACACGTTCGAGTGAAATATCGAAGTTTGCCTGACGTGATCAAGGCTGAGGGTGTACGGCTGAAGATCAATTCGACCTATTACGGTACCCTTCGGTGCGAAGCGCACCGAGCGGGCCGCCCGTCCGTACGGGCCTCGTGCAGGCCCGTACGGTCGCCCCCGGACCCTTCCGTGCAGCGGCTCCGCGGTGGTCCCAGTGTGTCATCAAAGCCCCCGTGCCCCTGCTGCCGGGGCGGCTCGCGTAGGGTCGTGACCGGTCCTCGCGACTGCGAAACGCGTCCGGCGCGGCTCACCGCACGGCACCAGATCTAGTGGTTTGATTGGCGGAAGCCGCCCACAGGTTGTGGTCGAGGGGCGTCGCCGGTCATTTGCGGGCGCCGTCATCGCCTATGCTTGGGGCTGCTTCGCAAGGCCCCCGTTCGAGGGTCGGCCGAGGCTGAAGATCGTGCACAGTCCTACGAGGGTGAGGAGGGTGGAGAGCCATGCACTGCCCCTTCTGCAGGCACCCCGACAGCCGCGTCGTCGACAGCCGGACCACCGATGACGGCTGCTCGATCCGCCGGCGGCGCCAGTGCCCCGACTGCTCCCGTCGTTTCACGACCGTGGAGACCGCGTCGCTGATGGTGATCAAGCGGAGCGGGGTCACCGAGCCCTTCAGTCGCACGAAGGTCATCTCCGGAGTGCGCAAGGCCTGCCAGGGCCGCCCGGTCACCGAGGACGCCCTGGCCCAGCTCGGTCAGCGGGTGGAGGAGGCGGTGCGCGCCACGGGCAGCGCCGAGCTCTCCACCCATGACGTGGGTCTCGCCATACTCGGCCCCCTCCGGGACCTCGACCTGGTCGCGTACCTGCGGTTCGCGTCCGTGTACCAGGCGTTCGACTCGCTCGAGGACTTCGAGGCCGCCGTCGCGGAGCTCCGCGAGCAGCGGTCCGCCGCGATCGCCGGCGACGGTGACGGGGACCCGCAGGTTCCCGCGCCCACCGCGGCCGCCGAGTAGCCGCGGCCACCACAGACCTGCCCGGCGCGCCGCGCGCCCGGGCGAAGACAGTACATAGCGCGCCACGGAAGAATTGGGCGCATTAGGGCGTTTTGCCCGTAGAGGGAGGCGGCATGACCGAGACGACGAGCGGCCCGGCACGAGGTTCCCGCGCCAAGGGGAACAAGGGCGGCAAGGGTCTGCGTATCGAGCGCATCCACACCACCCCCGGTGTGCACCCGTACGACGAGGTCGTGTGGGAGCGCCGTGACGTCGTCATGACCAACTGGCGCGACGGCTCGATCAACTTCGAGCAGCGCGGCGTGGAGTTCCCCGACTTCTGGTCGGTGAACGCGGTCAACATCGTCACGAGCAAGTACTTCCGCGGTGCCACGGGTTCGCCCGAGCGCGAGTCCAGCCTCCGTCAGCTCATCGACCGGGTCGTGCTGACCTACCGCAAGGCGGGCGAGCAGCACGGCTACTTCGCCTCCCCGGCGGACGCCGAGATCTTCGAGCACGAGCTGACCTACGCCCTGCTGCACCAGGTCTTCAGCTTCAACTCCCCGGTCTGGTTCAACGTCGGCACCAAGCAGCCGCAGCAGGTCTCCGCCTGCTTCATCCTCTCCGTCGACGACTCCATGGAGTCGATCCTCGACTGGTACAAGGAAGAGGGGATGATCTTCAAGGGCGGCTCCGGCGCCGGCCTGAACCTCTCCCGCATCCGCTCCTCCAAGGAGCTGCTCTCCTCCGGCGGCAACGCCTCCGGCCCGGTCTCCTTCATGCGCGGCGCCGACGCCTCCGCAGGAACGATCAAGTCGGGCGGTGCCACGCGCCGCGCGGCCAAGATGGTCGTCCTCGACGTCGACCACCCCGACGTCGAGGCCTTCATCGAGACCAAGGTGAAGGAGGAGGAGAAGGTCCGCGCCCTGCGCGATGCCGGCTTCGACATGGACCTGGGCGGCGACGACATCACCTCCGTCCAGTACCAGAACGCCAACAACTCCGTCCGCGTCAACGACGAGTTCATGAAGGCCGTCGAGACCGGCTCGAAGTTCGGGCTGCGCGCCCGGATGACCGGTGAGGTCATCGAGGAGATCGACGCCAAGGGCCTCTTCCGCAAGATGGCCGAGGCCGCGTGGGCCTGCGCCGACCCGGGCATCCAGTACGACGACACGATCAACCACTGGCACACCTCGCCGGAGTCGGGCCGGATCACCGCGTCCAACCCGTGCAGCGAGTACATGCACCTGGACAACTCCTCGTGCAACCTCGCCTCCCTCAACCTCATGAAGTTCCTCCGCGACGACGACAAGGGCAACCAGTCGTTCGACGCCGAGCGCTTCGCCAAGGTCGTCGAGCTCGTCATCACGGCGATGGACATCTCCATCTGCTTCGCCGACTTCCCGACCGAGAAGATCGGCGAGACCACCCGCGCCTTCCGCCAGCTGGGCATCGGCTACGCCAACCTCGGCGCGCTGCTGATGGCCACCGGCCACGCCTACGACAGCGACGGCGGCCGCGCCCTCGCCGGTGCCATCACCTCCCTGATGACCGGCACCTCCTACAAGCGCTCCGCCGAGCTGGCCGCGGTCGTCGGCCCGTACGACGGCTACGCCCGCAACGCCGACGCCCACAAGCGCGTCATGCGGCAGCACGCCGACGCCAACGGTGTCGCCCGGCGCATGGACGACCTGGACACCCCGGTGTGGGCCGCGGCGACCGAGGCCTGGCAGGACGTCGTCCGCCTCGGCGAGAATAACGGCTTCCGCAACGCCCAGGCGTCCGTCCTGGCGCCCACCGGCACCATCGGCCTGATGATGGACTGCGACACCACGGGCGTCGAGCCGGACCTGGCCCTGGTCAAGTTCAAGAAGCTCGTCGGCGGCGGCTCGATGCAGATCGTGAACAACACGGTGCCGAAGGCGCTCAAGCGCCTGGGCTACCAGCCGGAGCAGATCGAGGCGATCGTCGCCCACATCGCCGAGCACGGCAACGTGATCGACGCCCCGGGCCTGAAGGCCGAGCACTACGAGGTCTTCGACTGCGCCATGGGCGAGCGCGCGATCTCCGCCATGGGCCACGTGCGCATGATGGCCGCCGCGCAGCCGTTCCTGTCGGGCGCGATCTCCAAGACGGTGAACCTGCCGGAGTCGGCCACCGTCGAGGAGGTTGAAGAGGTCTACTTCGAGGGCTGGAAGCTCGGCCTGAAGGCCCTCGCGATCTACCGCGACAACTGCAAGGTCGGCCAGCCGCTCTCCGCCAAGAAGAAGGAGGAGGCCAAGGCCCCCGAGGCCGCCGCCCCCGCCGCCGCGGAGAAGGTCGTCGAGTACCGCCCCGTCCGCAAGCGCCTCCCCAAGGGCCGCCCGGGCATCACCACCTCCTTCACGGTGGGCGGCGCCGAGGGCTACATGACCGCCAACTCCTACCCGGACGACGGTCTCGGCGAGGTCTTCCTCAAGATGTCCAAGCAGGGCTCGACCCTCGCGGGCATGATGGACGCCTTCTCGATCGCCGTCTCGGTCGGCCTGCAGTACGGCGTGCCGCTGGAGACCTACGTCTCGAAGTTCACCAACATGCGCTTCGAGCCGGCCGGCATGACCGACGACCCGGACGTGCGGATGGCGCAGTCGATCGTCGACTACATCTTCCGCCGCCTGGCGCTGGACTTCCTGCCCTTCGAGACCCGCTCGGCGCTCGGCATCCACTCCGCCGAGGAGCGTCAGCGCCACCTCGACACCGGTTCCTACGAGCCGATCGACGAGGACGTCGACGTGGAGGGCCTCGCCCAGTCCGCGCCGCGCCAGACCGAGGCCCCGAAGCCGGCCCAGCCGGCCGCCGCCGCGGCGGTCCCCGCGCCGAAGCAGGCCCACAACTCCACCGAGCTGGTGGAGATGCAGCTGGGTCTGAACGCGGACGCGCCGCTGTGCTTCTCCTGCGGCACGAAGATGCGCCGTGCGGGCAGCTGCTACCTCTGCGAGGGCTGCGGCTCGACCAGCGGCTGCAGCTGACGCGGCCGCCGCGCCGCGCGGGACGGCGGGTTCTCCGCCGATCGGCGGCTGATCAGTGAGTGAAGGCGGTGGCCGGAGGAAGTCCTCCGGCCACCGCCTTCGTCATGCCCCGCCCTCGTCAGGGCCGTGCGGCGATGTGCCGAATTCCCTTTCGTCCGCGGTGATCGGCACGTCGTTGATGCTGGCCTCGCGGCGCCGCATCAGACCGTCCGGGGCGAATTCCCATTGCTCGTTCCCGTAGCTGCGCCACCACTGGCCGCCGGCGTCGCGCCACTCGTAGCGGAAGCAGACCGATATCCGGTTGCCGGACCACGACCAGAGCTCCTTGCGCAGCCGGTAGTCCAGTTCCTTCTCCCATTTGCGACGGAGAAAGGCCCGGATCTCGTCGCGGCCGGTGATGAATTCGTGCCGGTTCCGCCAGACGCAGTCCTCCGTGTACGCGAGGGCGACCCGTTCGGGGTCGCGGCTGTTCCAGGCGTCCTCGGCGGCCTGGACCTTGGCCCGGGCGGAGGATTCGTCGAAGGGGGGCAGGGGTGGACGCTGAGTCATCGCATGCCTTCCGGACGCAGGACGGAATGAGGGAATGAGGGAACAAGGGAATGGCGGACCGATGGAGAACGGTCGTTCTCTCGTCCTCGGGTAGCCTAGAGAACGATCGTTCTCCGCGCCAGCCCGGGAGGGGCAATGGACATCGCCGAAGCCGACGGCCGACTGCTCGACGCAGCGGAATCCCTGTTCTACGAGCACGGTGTGCAGGCCGTCGGGATGGACCGGATCCGCGCGGCGTCCGGGGTCTCGCTCAAGCGCCTCTACCAGCGCTTCCCGTCGAAGGAAGTCCTGGTGGAGGCCTATCTGCGACGCCGTGACGAGCGCTGGCGCGGCGCCCTGGCCGCGTACGTCGCCGCGTGCCCCTCGGTGGCGGCGCGTCCCCTCGCGGTCTTCGACTGGCTGGAGGAATGGTTCGGCGAGCCGGATTTCCGCGGCTGTGCGTTCATCAATGCGTACGGCGAATTGGGCACGGGTTCCCCGGCCGTGGCCGAAGCCGTACGGGACCACAAGGCGGAGGTGCTGCGGTACCTGACCGGGCTCGTGCGCGACGCCGGCGTCCCGGAGCCCGGGCCGGTGGCCGAGCAGCTGGCCGTCCTGACCGACGGCGCGATCACCACGGCGGCGGTCACCGGAGCGCCCGGCGCCGCGCGCAGGGGCCGGGAGGCCGCCGCGGTATTGCTGGAGGCTGCGGGCGCTGCGCAGGCGGCGTGACGGCGGCCGAAAGCGTTCCGCGCCGAGGGTGAATACTGTCGGGTGAACGGCCGAGGGGAGAGAGCAGTAATGACGGGTGAGTTCGTGTGGGGCGGCGGGGATCTGGACCTCGGCACCTATCTGGCGCGCATCGGAGTCGGGGGAACGGTCCGGCCGGACCTCGCGACGCTGAGGGCGGTGCACCGCGGCCATGTGGCCGCCTTCCCCTTCGAGAACCTGGAAATCCTGCTCGGGCGGCCGATCCTGCTGGACGTCAAGGCGCTGCAGGACAAGATGGTTGCGCAACGTCGCGGAGGCTACTGCTACGAGCAGAATCTGCTGTTCGCCGCGGCCCTGGAGCGCATCGGATTCTCGTTCACGGGTATCGGCGCGCGGGTCAGGATGGGCAGTGACAAGCTTCGCCCGGTCACCCACATGGCGCTCAAGGTCGAGGCGGACGGCGAGCAGTGGCTGTGCGACGTCGGGTTCGGCGGGGAGGGGCTGCTGGAGCCCCTGCCCTTCCGGGACGGGGTGCAGGCCCGGCAGGGCGGCTGGACGTTCGGCATCGAGCGGGAGTCGCAGGACGTACGGGTGCTGCGCTCGCTCCACCCGGAGGGCTGGTTCGACCTGTACGCCTTCGGCCCGGAGGAACGTTTCCCGGTCGACTACACCGTGATGAACCACTACATCTCCACGCACCCGCACTCGCCCTTCGTCTCGCGCGTGGTGGTACAGCAGACGGAGCCCGGCATACGGCGGAGTCTGGTGGGCTCCATGCTCGTATCCGCCCGCCCCGACGGTTCCGAGGAGCAACGGGAGGTGCCCGTGGCGGAGTTGGTGGAGGTGCTGGCGCGTGAGTTCCGGATCGGGCTCGACGAGGCCGACGGCGTGACCCTCGCACGGGTGCAGTCCTCCGGTACGTGACTGCGGGCCGCCGCCCGGGCCGTACGATGGCGCGGTGCTGGTCAAGTGGACTCGCTGCACCGTGGTCGACCGCCGCGGCTTCGAACGCGGACAACGCAAATGGGCGGGCCTGCTCGGCGAGCCCGGGTTCCGGGGGCAGGGCGGAGGCTGGAGCAGAGGGCGCCCGCATGTGGTGCACCTTTTCGGCTTCTGGGAGAGCCGGGCGTTCTACGACTCCTTCATGGCGCGCTCCCACGACCGGCTCGCGGCGTCCCAGGCGGGAACCTTCAAGAACGCCCAAGTGCGGCTGTTCGAGCACCGGTTTGACGTGAAGGTCGGCTTCCGGCCGCAGTTCGCGGATGCGGACGTGGTGCGGATCGCCCACTGCCGGGTCCGGGAGGAGCGCGTGGAGCACTTCACCCTGATGCAGGAGAAGGTGTGGAACCCGGCCATGGCCGGGTCCCCGGGGATGCTGCGCGGCGTCTTCGGGGAGGCGCCGGGCCGGGAGTTCCTGGTGCTGTCCGTGTGGAACTCCGAGGCCGAGCACGGGAAGTACCGCGCGGAGCGGGTCGAACGGCTCGCCCTGCGTGCGCAGACCGAGGCCGACGTGGCGTCGGTCGGCGGCGACATCATCGCGTTGGAGCCTTCCTGGACGGTGTGACGGCCGGTCCGGCGTGTGGAGAACCGGGCGGACCGGGCGTTGTGTTCGTGCCGTTGCTGCTGGTGCAGTTGCTGTGCTCGTGCGGGTGCTGTGCTCGTACGGGCGTCAGGCCGGTTGCGCGAACACGCCCGCGCGGGCCGCGGCGAGGGCGGCGTCCGCGGCCTGGTCGGCGACGGCGTCGTCGAGGGGCTCCCGGGTGATGAACAGCCGGAAGAACAGCGGGGCCGACACGGCCCGGGCGAGGGAGCCGTGGTCGGTGCCGGCCGGCACCTCGCCGCGGGCGACGGCCCGTTCGACCAGGGGCGCGCAGCGCGCGAAGCGCTCGGCGTAGAAGGCGCGCAGGGCCTCCGCCGCCCGCTCCGACTGGAACGCGGCGACGATGAAGGCCGCCGGTGCCGCGCCTGCGGCCGGGTCGCCGAAGGTGTCGACGACCTCCTGTGCCAGGGCGTGCAGATCGCCCCTGAGGGTGCCCGTGTCGGGCGGCGTCCACGTGTCTTCTCCGGCGAGGTCCAGTGCGTCGGCGACGAGCCCTTCGACGCCGCCCCAGCGGCGGTAGAGCGTCGTCTTGTGGACGCCGGACTGCTCGGCGACGTACTCCACGGTGAGCCCCGGATAGCCGTACTCGACCAGGCCCGTGAGGACGGCGTCGCGCACGGCCGCGCGGGTGCGGGCGGTGCGGCCGCCGGGCCGCACCGTGCCCGGCGCGGAAGAGGGCGGGGAGGAGGCGGAGGGGGAAGCCGAGGGGGACGGGGGCGTCGGGGAGGAAGGCGTCGAAGGCAACTGCAACTCCTGTTGCGTTAGCTGGGTGGAGCGTGTCATGCTGAGCGTAACGCAACTCTGGTCGCATTTGGTGATGCGGCCGGAGGTGCGTCCCCGCAGGGGCCTCCCGGAGCCCTGCACCGATGTCGACGGAGGTTTGCGCGTGCCCACTCAGCTTTCTTTGCGCGGTGTGTCCATGTCCCGGGGCGACCGCCCGCTCCTGGACGACGTCACGTTCTCGGTGCGGCCGGGTGAGCGGATCGGCATCGTCGGAGAGAACGGCGCCGGGAAGTCCACGCTGCTCAGGCTCCTCGCCGGCCTCGAGGTACCCGACGACGGCACCGTCGTCGCCGGGGCGGAGGGCGGCGTGGCCCGCCTGGGGCAGACGCCCGAGCTTCCCCCGGACCGCACGGTGGGTGACGCTGTCGACCTGGCCCTCGCCGACCTCCGCGCCATGGAGCGCAGGCTCCGGGAGCTGGAAGCGGTCCTGGGGGAGGCCGGGCCCGAAGCCCTGGGGGAGTACGGCGAGCTGCTCAGCGCCTTCGAGGCGCGCGGCGGCTACGAGGCCGACGCCAGGGTGGACAAGTCGCTGCACGCCCTGGGCCTCGCCCACATCGGACGGGAGAGGCTGCTGGGCAGCCTCTCCGGAGGGGAACAGGCGCGTCTCGGGCTCGCCTGCCTCATCGCTGCCGCCCCCGAGGTCATGCTCCTGGACGAGCCGACCAACCACCTGGACGGCGCGGCCCTCGTCTGGCTCGAGGACACCCTGCGGGCGCACCCCGGCACCGTCCTCGCCGTCTCCCACGACCGCGTCTTCCTCGAACGCGTCGCCACCGCCGTGGTGGAGCTCGACGCCGACCGCAGGTCCCTCGTCCGCTACGGCGGGGGATACGCCGGGTTCGTCGAGGAGCAGGCCGCGGCCCGCCGGCGCTGGGAGCAGGCGTACGAGGAGTGGTCGGGCGAGACCGCGGCGCTCGAAGGCGCCGCTGCGACCGTCGCCCGGCGCGTGGCCCCGGGCCGGGCCGCCAAGGACGGCAACAAGATGGCCTACGACCGCGACAAGGGCCGCGTCCAGGCCTCGGTCTCCAGCCGGGTGCGCAACGCCCAGGAGCGGCTGCGCCGGCTCCGGGAGAACCCGGTGCCCCGCCCGCCGGAGCCCCTGCGCTTCGACGCCCGCCCGGCGGCGGGCACGGCCGCAGGCGTCCTCGTGGCGCTGGAGGACGTACGGGTCGGGGACCGGCTCGCGGTCCGCCGGATGGAGGTCGGCGCGGGCGAGCGGCTGCTGGTCCACGGGGCCAACGGCGCGGGGAAGAGCACCCTGCTCCGCCTGCTCGCGGGCGTCACCGAGCCGGACACGGGCACCGTGACCCGGCGGGGGAGCATCGGCTACCTCGCTCAGGAGATCCCCGTGACCCGCCCCGCGGAACGGCTGCTCGCCGCCTTCGCCCGCGGCCTGACGGGCACCGAGGAGGAGCACCGGGACCGGCTGCTGTCCTACGGGCTCTTCCGGGAGCGCGACCTCCACGTGCCCGTCGGCGCCCTGTCGGCCGGACAGCGCCGCCGCCTGGGGCTCGCCCGCCTCCTCGCCCGGCCCGCCGACCTCCTCCTGCTGGACGAGCCGACGAACCACCTCGCCCTCGGCCTGGTCGAGCAGATGGAAGAGGCCCTGGCCGCTTGGTCCGGCGCCCTGGTCGTGGTCACCCACGACCGGCACCTGCGGCAGCGCTTCGAGGGCCGGCAGTGCGAGATACGGGCGGGCCGGGCGCTGGTCACGGGCTAGCGAGGCGGCCGGACGGCGCTCGATCTAGGGTGGCGGCATGCCACGGCCCCGACGCATCGTTCTCATCCGGCACGGCGAGTCGGTGGGCAACGTCGACGACACCGTCTACGAACGCGAGCCCGACCACGCCCTGAGCCTGACGGAGAAAGGCTGTCAGCAGGCCAGGGACGCAGGGGCTCCCCTCCGCGAGCTCTTCGGCGACGAGCGGGTCTCGGCGTACGTCTCGCCCTACCGCCGCACCCATCAGACCTTCCAGGCCCTGGGGCTCGACCCCGGCCGCGTCCGCGTCCGCGAGGAACCCCGGCTGCGCGAGCAGGACTGGGGGAACTGGCAGGACCTCGTCGACGTGCGCAGGCAGAAGGCCTACAGGGACGCCTACGGCCACTTCTTCTACCGCTTCGCCCAGGGCGAGTCCGGCGCGGACGTCTACGACCGCGTGGGAGCCTTCCTGGAGAGCCTGTGGCGCAGCTTCGAGGACCCCGGCCACCCGCCCAACGTCCTGTTGGTCACCCACGGCCTGACCATGCGGCTCTTCTGCATGCGGTGGTTCCACTGGACGGTCGCGGAGTTCGAGTGCCTGTCGAACCCGGGCAATGCGGAGACCCGCGCCCTGCTCCTCGGACCGGACGGCCGGTACCACCTCGATCGGCCCTTCGAGCGCTGGTGCACACCTGAACCGTACGGCTTCACCGGTTAGAGTTCGCACCGATGACCGCTGACCGATTCCACCGCGCACTGGCGAGCCTGCGCGGGCTGGCCCTCGGCGACGCCCTCGGCTCCCAGTTCTTCGTCCCGGGCAACTACCCGTCACTCAAGCGGCGCGAGCTGCCCCCGTCCCCCTGGCAGTGGACCGACGACACCGAGATGGCCTGCTCCGTGCTGGCCGTCCTCGCCGGGCACGGACGCATCGACCAGGACGCGCTCGCCCGCTCCTTCGCGGAGCACCACGACTTCGACCGCGGCTACGGCCCGGCCGTGGGCCGCATGCTGCGCCTGGTCCGCGAGGGCGGCGACTGGCGCGAGCTGGCCTCGGCCCTCTTCAACGGGCAGGGCTCCTGGGGCAACGGCGCGGCGATGCGCATCGCCCCGCTCGGCGCCTGGTACGCGGACGACCCGGAACAGGCCACGCACCAGGCCGAGATCTCCGCGTACACCACCCACCAGCACCGCGAGGCGGTGGCCGGGACCATGGCCGTGGCCGCCGCCGCGGCCATCGCCGCCGCTCCGGCCGGCCCCGTGGCGCCCGACGCCCTCCTGGAGGGCGTCATCGCCCTGGTGCCGCGCAGCGCCGTGCAGGCCGGTCTCCGGCGCGCGCGGGACATGCTCGACTACGGCGACCCGACCACGGTCGCCGCCGTCCTCGGCTGCGGCCGCCGCACCAGCGCGCACGACACCGTGCCGTTCGCCCTGTGGTCCGCGGCGCGCAGCCTCACCTCCTACGAGGCCGCCTTCTGGACCACCGCACAGGTGGGCGGCGACGTGGACACCAACTGCGCCATCGTCGGCGGAGTGGTCGCCGCGGGCGAGCGGGGGACGCCGCCCGCCGACTGGCTCCGGCGCACCGAGGACCTGCCGGACTGGCTTCCGTCCGGCGCGGGCCGCCGGTAGGCGAACCGGCCGCAGGAACCGGAATGGAACCGACCGTAAGAAAGGGGAGGGGGCGGGGCTACTCGGGCCACCCGTAGGGGCGTACGCTTGCTGGCGCCATGCCGTACGAACCGCCTACCCACACCGTCGAGCGCTCCCTGCGCGCAACGACCGGAGTCAAGGTCGTCGCCGGGCTCGACGAGGTCGGCCGGGGCGCCTGGGCCGGTCCGGTCACCGTGTGCGCGGCCGTCACAGGACTGCGCCGCCCTCCCGAGGGCCTGACCGACTCCAAGCTGCTGACGCCCAAGCGGCGAGAGGCCCTCGCCGTGCAGCTGGAGAGCTGGGTCACCGCCCACGCACTCGGTCACTCCTCCCCACAGGAGATCGACGAGCTGGGCATGACGGCGGCGCTGCGGCTGGCCGCCTCCCGCGCGCTGGAGGCGCTGCCCGTCCGGCCCGAGGCGGTGATCCTCGACGGCAAGCACGACTACCTCGGCGATCCCTGGCGGGTCCGTACGGTCATCAAGGGCGACCAGTCCTGCGTGGTCGTCGCGGCGGCGTCCGTGCTCGCCAAGGTCCGGCGCGACGCGATGATGGCGGAACTGGGCGTCGGCTACGAGGACTTCGGCTTCTGTGACAACGCCGGATATCCCTCGCCGGTGCACCGCGCCGCTCTCGAGGCGCTGGGCCCCACCCCGCACCACCGGCTGTCCTGGTCGTATCTGGACGCACTGCCCAGGTGGCAGCACCTCAAGCGGGTTCGCAGCGTCCCCGAAGCAGCTTCACTGGAGGCCGGTGGCCAGCTCGGTTTCGAATTCTGAGCGGCCCGGCCGCCACCCGCCGACGCGACTCGCACCGGCGTTTGATAAACATCAACTCATGCCTCTCATCCCCGAGGAGCCTCAGATTCACGAGAGTGTCCCGGGTCCCCGTGCCGTGCCGGCCCCCGGCCGTACGGCGCCGACCCCCCGCCCTGTCCCTGGCCCCCGCCCGGCTCCGGCCCCGGCACGGCCCGGTCCCGGCGCCCACCGTCCGGTCCCGGCACCGTCCCGGCCCGCCGCGTCGCAGCCGGCCGCCCCGGCCGCCGGCCCGCAGGTCCAGCTGATCCCCGCCTCGGTGCAGGGTGCCCTGGACGCCGCGGACGAGGCCGTCGACCTGCTGCTCGACACCGGCCGCGCGCCCGGCGAGATCCTGGTGCTGACGACCGGCGACCCGCACCCGTGGGCGGCGCACGAGCTGTCCTTCGGCGAGGCGTCGTACTGGGCGCAGCACGACGCCCGCGACGACGTCTTCTACGCGGCCGCCGACGCGGAGCGCGCGGGAGCGCGGCCGGTCGTGGTCGTGGCCGTCAACGGCGGCGCGGACGACGCGGTGACCCGCGCGCTGCCCGCAGCGATGAGCCGCGCCGGCGGGCTGCTGATCGTCTGCGGCGACCCGCAGCGCGTCAACGCCCTGATCTCCGCGGGCGTCTGAGGACGGACCCGGTGGTCGTGCGCCTCGGAGAGGTGCAGGCCGCGAGGTCCGCGCTTTTTCCGGGGACGTGCTGTCCCCGCGCGCCCGTCAGCGGGCGACCGTGCGGCGGTGTGCCTCGTGCGCGCCGCCGCCGGACGTCATGGACGCCTGGGCGTGCGCCGGTGACCGCGGCCGGCGCCCGCTGCGTCCCTCGCCGAGGATCTGCCAGCCGCTCTCGGTCAGCGTGATGTACGCGCCGCAGCGCAGCCCGTGCAGCGTGCAGGCGTCACGCAGGCCCCACATCCACGCCCCGTCCTCCTCCGTCCAATGGGCCTCGCCCGGTCGGCAGTAGAGCAGCACGGCGGTGCGCACCGGCGTACGCCGACGCAGATCGTGCGGGATCACCCGGCGCAGCTGTGCGAGCAGTGCGTTGCGCAGTTCCCAGCCGTCGGGCGGGACGGGAAGGCGGACGAACGAGGCGCTGGCCGCGAGCCGTTCGTCGTGATCGAGAACGGCGACGACGGCCGTCGACGGCGCCGGCAGGTGACGGGCGTGCAGGCCGGTGATCACCTCGCGCGGGTTGCGCAGCAGGGGGATTCCGGCCGCGGCCCATTCGGAGGGCTCAAGCATCCGGCTCAGCCGGTGCCCGGCCTCGGCGGGAGGCGGCGGTACGAAGTCGAAGGCCATGACCCTCCTTCGGCTGCGTGGCCACGGACCGGGCGGCGCCGGGCAGGAGTGCACGCCACGACGGCCGTCCCCGGCGGGCCGTGGACGGACGAGAGCGGGATCGCGTCCAATTCTCGCGGTGCCGGGGGCAGGCGGCAACGATCAATTGGCGCCATTGGCCGATGGCGCGCGGCTCGCCTCTCCCGCCCGCCCCCGCCGCACCGCCTGCCGTGCGCGGCTAGCCCTGTACCGCCAGAACCAGCGGGAACACCTGCGGTGCGCCGGAGCGCCGCAGCAGCCGTGCGGCCACGGCCAGTGTCCACCCGGTGTCGGTGAGATCGTCCACGAGCAGGACCGGCCCGCCGGCCGAGGCCAGGCCTTCTGCGAGGGGCGGCGGCACCGTCAGCGCTCCGTCCAGCGCACGCAGCCGCTGCGCGCTGTTGGTGCGGGGCACCCGGGTGTCGGTGTCCGCGCCTCCGTACTCGACCGTGCCCAGCAGGGGCATCCGGCCCACCGCGGCGATGTGCTCGCCGAGCGAGCGGATCAGCTGCGGCCGGGTGCGCGAGGCGAGCGTGACGACGCCCACGGGGCGGCCGGGGGCGTCCGCCGCTCCGGAGGCCCAACCGCCGGGCCCGCGGGCCCAGTCGGCCAGCACGGTCACCACCGCGGCGGCGACGTCGTCCGGAACAGGCCCGTCCGGAGCGTGCGGGGCGAGGAGAGGGCGCAGCCGGTTGCCCCAGCCGATGTCGGACAGCCGCCCGAGGGCCCGGCCGGGGGCGGCCTGTTCGCCGGCCGGGATACGGCCCTTGAGATCGACGCCCACGGCCGGCATGCCCGTGGGCCACATCCGGCGCGGCTCGACTTCCACGCCCGGGCGGCCCAGCTCGCCCCGCGACGCGTCGAGCGCCCCGGCGGAGACCTCCGTGCCGAAGCGCGGCCCCGTGCAGTTGTCGCAGCGCCCGCACGGGGCCGCCTGCTCGTCGTCCAGCTGACGGCGCAGGAACTCCATCCGGCACTGCGTGGTGGCGGCGTAGTCGCGCATCGCCTGCTGCTCGGCCCCGCGCTGCCGCTCCACCCAGGCGTACCGCTCGGCGTCGTACGTCCACGGCCGGCCCGTCGCGGTCCAGCCGCCGCGCACCCGGTGCACGGCGCCGTCGACGTCGAGGACCTTGAGCATGGTCTCCAGGCGCGAACGCCGCAGCTCGACCTGGGGCTCCAGGGCCGGCAGGGAGACGGGGCGGTCCGATGCGGCGAGCACCTCCAGGGTGCGGCGGACCTGCTCCTCCGAGGGGAAGGCGAGGGAGGCGAAGTACTTCCAGATCGCCTCGTCCTCCCGGCCCGGGAGCAGCAGGACCTCGGCGTGCTCGACGCCGCGGCCCGCGCGGCCGACCTGCTGGTAGTAGGCGATGGGGGAGGAGGGGGAGCCCAGGTGGACCACGAAGCCCAGGTCCGGCTTGTCGAAGCCCATGCCCAGCGCCGACGTGGCGACGAGCGCCTTGACGCGGTTGGCCTGCAGATCCTCCTCGGCCTGCAGGCGGTCCGCGTTCTCCGTCTTGCCGGTGTAGGAGGCCACCGTGTGGCCGCACCGGCGCAGGAAGGCCGTGACCTCCTCGGCGGCCGCGACGGTGAGCGTGTAGATGATGCCGGAGCCGGGGAGCTCGGCGAGGTGGTCGGCGAGCCAGGCCAGCCGGTGTGCGGCGTCGGGCAGCTGCAGGACGCTGAGGCTCAGGCTCTCCCGGTCCAGCGCGCCGCGCAGCACCAGCGCCTGCGTGGACTCCTCGCCCGTGCCCAGCTGCTCGGCGACGTCGGCGGTGACGCGGGCGTTGGCCGTGGCCGTCGTGGCGAGGACGGGGACGCCGGGCGGAAGATCGGCGAGCATCGTGCGCAGGCGGCGGTAGTCGGGCCGGAAGTCGTGGCCCCAGTCGGAGATGCAGTGGGCCTCGTCGACGACCAGCAGGCCGGTCGCGGCGGCGAGCTTGGGCAGGACCTGGTCACGGAAGTCGGGGTTGTTGAGCCGCTCGGGGCTCACCAGCAGCACGTCGACCTCGCCCGCGGCCACCTCGGCCTGGACGGTGTCCCACTCCTCGACGTTGGCGGAGTTGATCGTGCGCGCGTGGATCCCGGCCCGTGCCGCGGCGTCCACCTGGTTGCGCATCAGCGCGAGCAGCGGCGAGACGATCACCGTGGGCCCGCTGCCCCGGGCCCGCAGCAGCGCCGTCGCGACGAAGTACACCGCCGACTTGCCCCACCCCGTGCGCTGCACGACCAGCGCGCGACGGTGGTGGGCGACCAGCGCCTCGATCGCCAGCCACTGGTCCTCCCGCAGTCTCGCCTTGCCCGTGGGGTCCCCGACGAGGCGGGCCAGGACGGCGTCGGCCGAGGCGCGGAGGTCTTCGTTCGTCATGCCCCCATGCAACACGAGTGCACTGACAATGCGCGAACGAACCAGCCCGGCTGTGGAAAACCGCTGTCCACAGCATTAGTAGGACCATATTCCGGGGTTATCCACAGGCCTGGCGGGCCGCGGTGGACCCGCGGGACTCTCGGGCCATGACGCAGCACAACGAATCCGCCCGCCCGTCCACGCCCTCCTCCCCGTCCGCCGCCGTGCCCGGCACGGCAGGGGACCCGGGACAGCAGGTCACCCTCCGCTCGCCGGCCGAGCTGGCCGACGCCCTCCCGTACCTGCTCGGCTTCCACCCGACCGACAGCATCGTCCTCGTCGCCCTCCACGGTGACCGGGGTCGCTTCGGCGGCCGGCTGAGGCTCGGCATCCCGCGCAGCGGAGAGGAATGGCCGGACGTCTGCGACCAGCTCGCCGAGACCCTCCTGACCGGCAGCAGCAAGCGCGGCAACCGCCCCGACGGCGTGGTCATCTTCCTCTGTCAGGACCCCGACACCGCCGCGGGCCAGAGTCCGCGACAGGTGATGGAGCGGCTGCGCCCGCTCGCCCAGAGCCTGCGCCGGGCCTGCGGCCGGCTCGACATGCCGGTGCACGAGGCCCTGTGCATCTCCGACGGCCGCTTCTGGTCGTACTGCTGCCCCGACCCCCGCTGCTGCCCGCCCGACGGCACCCCCCTCTCCCTGCCGGGCACCTCGGTCATGGCCGCCGCGGCCACCTATGCGGGCATCGAGGTCCGCGGCACCCTCCGGGAGATGGAGGAGCGGTACGCACCCCTCACGGGTGACCGCGCCGAGGGGCAGCGCAAGGCGCTGGACGCCGCGGCCTTCGCGATGGTCCCGCGGATCCTCGGCGGCGAGGGCTGCGAGCCCGTACGGCAGGAGACCCTCGCCCTCGCGCGGGCCCTGGCCGACCGGTTCCAGGAGACGCCGCCCCTCACCGGCCGCCCCGCATCCGACGCCCGGGACGACTCCCTCCTGACCGACGAGGAGGCCGCCACGGTCATCGTCGGCCTCCAGGACCGCGTCACCCGGGACCACGCCGCGGAGTGGATGGAGGGTCCGCAGGCACCGGCCGTCCTGCGGCTGTGGCGCGCCCTCGCCCGCCGCTGCGTGCCCCCGTACGCGGAGTACGCGGCCGCGCCCGTCTCGCTGGCGGGCTGGGTGGCCTGGGCCACCGACGACCAGCCCGAGGCGCGGGTCGCGCTGAGCCGGGCCCTCGGCGCCGATCCCGAGTACGTCTTCGCCCAGTTGCTCTACCGCGCGTGCAACGAAGGGCTGGATCCCGAGCCGCTGCGCCGGTGCCTGCGCCACGAGAAGGCCGACCGCGCCCTGCAGGACGCGGTCCGGGCCGAGGTGGAACGCATCGAGGCGGCGGCCGCGGCGACGGCCGCCGGAGCGGAGGGCACCGGCGCCACGAGGGCCGTCCGGCGCCGGACGAGGCCGGGCGGGCCCGGCGGCAGCACCGGCCCTGCCGGCCCTGCAGGTCCCGGCGGCCCGGCGGGCAGGCCCCGCGCACGGCGCAGGAGCACGCGCAAGAGGGACCACAGCCACGAGGACCGGTCCCAGTGAACCCGTGGCCCACACAGGCGGCCGTCCACACCGTGACCTCGGCAGGGCCGCCGCCGTTCATCCGGGTAGCCCGCAAACGTCGTCCGTCGTCCCGGTCAGTGACACCCACAGGGGAGCGCAGTCAAGTGCAAGGCATCGTCCCCCATGGTCAGCCGCCCCGGCCCCGTTCCGCTCCGCCGCAACGCCCCTCTCCGGGGCGTCCGCCGGCCCCGCAGCCCGTGCACACGGCCATGATCTGCGTCGCACTGCCCGCCCTGGCGATCTCCGGGGAGCACGGGCAGATGACGGGGCAGGGGCTCGACGGGTTCTACCGGAGCGGGCGCCGGCTCCTGGCCCGCTGCAGGCTGAAGGTCGGCGGTGCCGAGCCGCTGCCCGTCCAGGGACGGATGCTCGGCGCCGACCGGGCCCGTTTCGTCGGCGCCGTGCGGACCGCTGCCGACTCGGGCCCCGATCCCGCCGTGACGGTCGAGCGCCTGCGGACGGCGGAGGGCGTGGAGCGGATCGCCTTGCGCAGCACTGCGGCCCGCGCCCTGCGGCTGCCGGTCGAGGTGTCGCTCGGCACCGACCTCGCGGAGCTGGGCGCGGTCGCGGCCGGTGCGCCCGGGCCGGAGGTCCCCGCCGGGGTGCACGCCTCCGGGCTGCGGTGGTCCACCGGCGAGGCGCAGGCGGCGGTCACCACCGACCCCCCTCCGGGGGACGCCCTGGCATCGGCGGGGATGCTCTGCTGGGAGATCGAGCTCCCGCCCGGCGGCACCCGCAGCATCGAGCTGCGCGTCCTGCCCGAGCAGCCCGGCAGGGTCCGGCAGCCCGAGGCGGCCGTCCCGGGCCGTGCCTCCACGGTCCCCTGGGGCGATCCGCAGGCCGAGGGCGACGACCCCCGGGCAGGCGCACTGCTCGCCGCCGCTCTCGACGACCTCAGGGCACTGCTCGTACGCGACCCCGCCAGTCCCGGTGACGTCCACCTGGCGGCCGGCGTCCCCTGGCGCTGCGGCCTCGCACCTGCCGAGGCCCTCTGGGCAGCGCGGATGACGCTCCCCCTCGGGGTCCGGCTGGCCGCGGGCACGCTGCGCACCCTGGCCCGGACGCAGATCACGGGGCCGGGCCCCGACAAGGGGCGGATCCCCGGGGCGCTGCGCCACGCCGGGGCCCACCTGCCGCCCGGCTGCACCGGCACCGAGGCCACGCTGCTGTTCCCCGCCGTCCTGGCCGAGGCCCGGCGGTGGGGGCTCCCCGAGCGGGAGGCGGAGGCGCTGCTGCCCGCGGCCGAGCGCTGCCTCGAGTGGCTGCGGGCCGCGGCGGGGGACGAGGGATACCTCGCGGATCCCCTGCCCGGCGGGCCGTACCGCTGCGAGACGCAGGCGCACGCCCACCGTGCGGCCGTGCTCGGGGCCGACCTCCTGGAGACCTACGGGCGTCCCGGGGCCGAGGCCTGGCGCAGCTGGGCGGCCGGCCTGCGCAGGCGCTTCCGCGAGGACTTCTGGGTCGAGGATCCGGGCGGCGGGCGCCCCGCAGCCGCCCGTACGCCCGATGGGCGCCGGATACCGCACCTGGGGAGCGCCGCCGCGCACCTCCTCGACACCGGCCTGCTCGGCGGGGGGATGCAGGCACCGGGTCTGCTCGACAGGGTGCAGACCGAGCAGCTCGCCCGGTTGCTCGGCGGGCCGGCGCTCGACTCCGGCTGGGGCCTGCGCAGCCTCGGGGCGAAGGAGCCGGGCCACAACCCCTTCGGCCACCGAAGCGGCGCCGTCCGGGTCCACGAGACGGCCGTGGCCGTGGCGGGCCTGGCCTCCGCCGGCTACGAGAAGGAGGCCGGCGCCCTGCTGCGCGGCACCCTGGACGCGGCCGCCGCCTTCGGCCACCGGCTGCCGGAGATGTACGCCGGGGAGCAGCGCACCGCCGGGAGCGCGCCGCTGCCGCACCCGGCCGCGTGCCGGCCCGCGGCCGTCGCCGCCGCGGGAGCGGTGCACCTGCTGACCGCGCTCGCCGGTCTGCGCCCCGACGCCCCGGCGGGGTGCGTGGCCGTGCGGCCGCTGCACACGGCTCCGCTCGGCGCGCTGAGGTTCACCGGGCTGCGCATCGTGGAGCAGCCGTTCGCGATGAGGATCAGCAGGCTCGGCCTCGGCATGGTCGAGGAAGCCGCCGACGGTCTGCAGCTGGGGGTGTGAGCCGGTTGGTTCCCGAGCTCGCGGAGGGGGCGCTCGCCGGCCCTGCTCAAGACCCTGTTTATCGTCAGGAAGACGACTATGATCGCGTCATGCCCTACGACCCGTCGGCCTTTCCGCCCTTCGCTGTCACCGTCGACCTGGTCGTGCTCACCGTGCGGCGCCACGCGCTGTGCGCGCTGGCCGTCCGCCGCGGCGAGCCCCCGTACCAGGGCCGCTGGGCGCTGCCGGGCGGTTTCGTCCGGGGGGACGAGGACCTGACGACCGCGGCCGCGCGGGAGCTGGCCGAGGAGACCGGGCTGAACGCCCACGACCCGGCGGGCCCCTCGCCGGCCAACGCGGCCCATCTCGAACAGCTCGCCACCTACGGCGACCCGAAGCGGGACCCGCGCATGCGGGTGGTGAGCGTCGCGCACCTGGCGCTCGCGCCCGATCTGCCCGCCCCGCGCCCCGGAGGCGACGCGCACAGCGTGCGCTGGGCGCCGGTGGAGGACCTGCTGGACCAGGAGGTCGGCTACGGCCGCGACGGCGAGCAGGTGACCCCCCTCGCCTTCGACCACGCGCAGATCCTCGCCGACGGCGTCGAGCGCGCCCGCTCCAAGATCGAGTACTCCTCGCTGGCCACGGCCTTCTGCCCCCAGGAGTTCACCGTCGGTGAGCTGCGCCGGGTCTACGAGGCGGTCTGGGGCGTCGCTCTGGACCCGCGCAACTTCCACCGGAAGGTGACCGGCACGCCCGGCTTCCTGGTCCCCACCGGCGGCACCACGACACGCCAGGGCGGCCGTCCCGCCCAGCTCTTCCGGGCCGGCGGGGCCACGCTCCTCAACCCGCCCATGCTGCGCCCCGAGGCCTAGTCCCGCCGGGATCGCGCGCGCTCCGGGCGCCTCGTGATCCGGCATGCCCGGGGGCGGGACACGCCTCACAACTGCCTACATTGCGTAGCAAATAGGACATAGCGGGTTACGGTGCTGCCGTACCTCCCCGCAGTTCCTCCGCGCCCTCGGCCGCCTCGGTCACCGAGCGGGCCGAGGGGTGCCGCCGAGCCGTCTCACGCCCCGCGAGAGAAGCCATGATCCAGGCCATCGGACTCACCAGCGCCCCCCAGCGCAACCGGTTCCCCGCCGTCGACGACCTCACCTTCGAGGCCCGCCCCGGCCGGGTCACCGTCCTGCTCGGTGACCACGGAGCGGGCAAGACCAGTGCCCTGCGCCTCCTCCTCCGCCTCGACCCCGGCCGCGGCATCGCGCTCTTCCGCGGCCGCCCCCTCGACCGGGTCCCGCACCCCACCCGCGAGATCGGCGTCGTCCTCGGGGACGTCCCCGGTCATCCGGCCCGCAGCGCCCGCGGGCACCTGCGCATGCTCAGCGCCGCGGCGGGCGTCCCCGCCGAGCGCGCCGACGAGGTCCTCGAGGTCGTCGGCCTGACGGGCCTCGCCGGCCAGCACCTCGGAGACTTCTCCCTGGGCATGGACCGGCGCCTGGGCATCGCCGCCGCCCTCCTCGGCGATCCGCACACCCTCGTCCTGGACGAGCCCGCGCACGAGCTCTCTCCTCGCGAGACCGCCTGGCTGCACGGAATGCTGCGGGCCTACGCGGACCACGGCGGTGCCGTCCTCGTCACCTCGCAGGACCCCAAGGAGGCGGCCCGCATCGCCGACCGGGTCGTCACCATCGACGACGGCCGCCTCGTCGCCGACCAGGAGGCGGCCGAGTTCGCCCGCACCCGGCTGCGACCGCGCGTCGCCGTCCAGTCGCCCCTGGCCGCCCGCCTCGCCCACGCCCTCACGGCCGAGGCCGACCGGACGGAAGCCGCCGAGGGCCGGCAGGCCGTGGAGGTCGTGCAGGAGGGCGGCAGCCGGCTGTCGGTCTACGGCAGCACCTGCGCAGCCGTCGGCGAGACGGCCTACCGGCACGGAATCCTCGTCCACCGGCTGACCGAGGAGATCGGCGACAGCGGCCCCGTGCCCCCGCTGCTGCGGGCCGACGGCCGCCGGGCCGACGCCGCTGCGGCGCCCGCCGGCACGTCGCCCCCGGAGGCTGCCGCAGATGCCCCCGCAGACCCCTGTACGGACGCACAAGGCAGTCTCCTGCCCGCCGCGGAAGCGGAGCCCTCCGGCCACCCCGGCCCCGTCGTGCGGGCCGCACACGCGGGCACGCCCGGCACCGCCGTCCCGCCCGAGCTCGCCGTGGAGCTCCCCCGTGTCCATCCCCGCCTCCCGGCCCCCGACCCCGCCTGGCCGCTGCGCTACGAGCTGCGCCGTGCCACCGGCGTGCGGACCGGCTGGATCGTGGCGGCCGCCGCGCTCGTGGCCTCCCTGCTCGTGTCCGTGCTCCTCGCCCGGGCGGGATCGGCCCCGGCGCCCCGCGTGCTCACCGGCTGGCCCGCCCTGCTGCCCCTGCCGCCTGCCGTCTTCGGGGCGGGGCTCATCGGGGCGATGGCCTTCGGCCAGGAGTTCCGCTATCCGGCCCTCGCGCCGGACCAGGGCACCGTCCCGCGCCGGCTCGGCCTGCTCGCCGCCAAGCTCGCCGTCACCGCCGTGGCGGCCGTCCTCCTCGCCCTCGCCTCCCTCTTCCTCGACGCCGGCGTCGACGGGCTGCTCTTCGGCGACGAGGTGGTCTCCCTCCCGCGCGACTGGGCCGTCCTGCTCGCCGGCTGGGCCGCGCTCACCCTGGGCTGCGCGTGGGCGGGGCTGCTGGCCGCGGGGCTCTTCCGGTCGGCGGCGCTCGGGCTGGTCGCGGTGCTCGCCGTGCCGACGCTCGTGGTGCCGGTCCTGGGCAGCGTGCTCGCCGAGCCCGCGGCGCGCTCGCTCGTGGGGCTCCCGGAGCGGCTGCGCGCGGCTGCGGTCGTGCAGTGGCCCTCGGGCATGGACCGGGGCGTCTCGACCGCCCTGCGGCTGGTGTCGCAACCGGTCGGCTGGGCGCTCGCGTTGTCACTCACGGCACTTCTCGGGGCCTACGTCCTCGCGGTGTTCCGCGGCAGGCCGCGATGAGGGCCGCCGGCAGTGGGTCTCAGAGCCCCGACGCCCCCTCCCACGTGCGGAGTTGGCAGGCCGCTGCCGTCACGCTCCGCATATGAACCGTCTCGGAGAGTGCCCGATTCTGTCCGTTTGGCCGTCAATTGTGAGGTAATGGGCGATCACCCTTTCGTGTGCTTTTCACCAAAGACCTCAAGGGACTTCGAGGTGTCGCCGACAAAGGAGGCGTGAGTACCCTTGCGCACACCATGATGACCGCGGCTCGCCCCGCCGACTCCGGCCTCGCAGGCCCGGGCGAGCTTGACCGTTACTCCTACGCGGAGGCCTCCGGGCACGACCGCGGGGCCCCGCCGGCCTGGGACGGCGAGGCCGAGCTCAGCCGCGCCGGCCGCCGGGCCGCAGGCAGCCGGGGCCGGGGCCTGCACGGCCAGCTCGTGCAGCAGCTCGGCCAGATGATCGTCTCCGGGGACCTGGGCGCCGACCGCCCGCTCGTCCCCGAGGAGATCGGGCAGCGCTTCGAGGTCTCCAGGACCGTCGTCCGCGAATCCCTGCGCGTCCTCGAGGCCAAGGGCCTCGTCAGCGCGCGCCCCAACGTGGGCACCCGCGTCCGCCCCGTCAGCGACTGGAACCTCCTCGACCCCGACATCATCGAGTGGCGGGCCTTCGGCCCCCAGCGGGAGGACCAGCGCCGCGAGCTGTGCGAGCTGCGCTGGACCATCGAGCCCCTCGCCGCCCGCCTCGCCGCCGGTCACGGCCGCGAGGACGTCCAGCAGCGCCTGGCCGACATGGCCGAGATCATGGGCCACGCGCTGGCCCAGGGTGACTCCCTCACCTTCACGCGCGCCGACGCCGAGTTCCACTCCCTGCTCCTGCAGGTCGCCGGCAACCGCATGCTCGAGCACCTCGCGGGCATCGTCTCCTCCGCCCTGCACGTCTCGGGCGCGCCCTCCGGCGGCTGCGACCGCCCCACCGAGGCGGGCGTCGGACACCACCTCCGCATCGTCGACGCCGTCGGGGCGGGCGACGGAGCCGGGGCCGAGGCCGCGATGAGGCAGCTGCTCATCGCCCACCCGGACGTCGAGCGCGTGGTGCCCGCGCCCCGCGAGCACTGACCGCGGAGAGGAGCGGGACGGTACGGGTGGGTTCGTACGGAAGGGCCGCACGCGCCGGGCCGGGACAGGGCCCACGCGTGCGGCCGGATGCGCGGCCGCACCCGTGAGCCGTCCGGTGGCACCGGCGCCCCTCCCGGAACTCGGACCGGGAAGCCAGGAAGTGGAGTGTTCTGTCCAGTTGAGCAGGCATTCACTCCGTTTTGGGGTGTGACTCGGGCCACGAGGATTGGGCGTAACGCTCCTTGAGGCAGTGCGATGACTAAAGAGGTGGTGGACGCGGAGGGAATACGGGCCCCGTCCAGGGCGCTGTGTCCGTCTGCATCTCATCACCCGCGCGCCGTCGGTTCATCCATGCCGGCGGTCGTCGGAACCGGTTCCCCGATCAGGGCGGACCGGGGCCGGAAGCCGTTTCCATCGTTCCGAGAGGTTGTTCGTGTCGGCCAGCACATCCCGTACGCTCCCGCCGGAGATCGCCGAATCCGAGTCTCTGATGGCGCTCATCGAGCAGGGAAAGGCCGAGGGGCAGATCGCCGGCGACGACGTGCGTCGGGCCTTCGAGGCTGACCAGATTCCGCCAACCCAGTGGAAGAATGTTCTGCGCAGCCTCAACCAGGTCCTCGACGAGGAGGGTGTGACGCTGATGGTCAGTGCCGCCGAGGCGCCCAAGCGCACCCGCAAGAGCGTCGCAGCGAAGAGCCCGGCGAAGCGCACCGCCACCAAGGCCGTCGCCTCCAAGACGGTCACGGCCAGGCAGACCGCGTCCTCGGCGTCCGCCACGTCCGCCTCGGCGGCGTACGGCGACGACGAGAGCGCGGAGGCGCCCGCCAAGAAGGCCGCCACCAAGAAGGCGGCGGCGAAGAAGACGGTGGCGAAGAAGACCGCCGTCAAGAAGACGGCGGCCAAGAAGACCGCCGCGAAGAAGGACGCCGACGAGCTCCTCGACGAGGACCTCGTCGAGGAGACCCCGACCCCGGGCAAGGGTGAGGAGGAGGACGAGACCGGCGAGAACAAGGGCTTCGTCCTCTCCGACGACGACGAGGACGACGCTCCCGCGCAGCAGGTCGCCGTCGCCGGCGCCACCGCCGACCCGGTCAAGGACTACCTGAAGCAGATCGGCAAGGTCCCCCTCCTCAACGCCGAGCAGGAGGTGGAGCTCGCCAAGCGCATCGAGGCGGGCCTGTTCGCCGAGGACAAGCTGGCGAACTCCGACAAGCTCGCCCCCAAGCTCAAGCGCGAGCTGGAGATCATCGCCGAGGACGGGCGCCGCGCCAAGAACCACCTCCTGGAGGCCAACCTCCGCCTGGTGGTCTCCCTGGCCAAGCGCTACACCGGCCGCGGCATGCTCTTCCTGGACCTGATCCAGGAGGGCAACCTCGGTCTGATCCGCGCGGTCGAGAAGTTCGACTACACCAAGGGCTACAAGTTCTCCACGTATGCGACCTGGTGGATCCGCCAGGCCATCACGCGCGCGATGGCCGACCAGGCCCGCACCATCCGTATCCCGGTGCACATGGTCGAGGTCATCAACAAGCTCGCGCGCGTCCAGCGCCAGATGCTCCAGGACCTGGGCCGCGAGCCCACCCCGGAGGAGCTGGCCAAGGAGCTCGACATGACCCCCGAGAAGGTCATCGAGGTCCAGAAGTACGGCCGCGAGCCGATCTCCCTCCACACCCCCCTGGGTGAGGACGGCGACAGCGAGTTCGGTGACCTCATCGAGGACTCCGAGGCGGTCGTGCCGGCCGATGCCGTGAGCTTCACCCTGCTCCAGGAGCAGCTGCACTCCGTCCTGGACACGCTCAGCGAGCGCGAGGCGGGCGTGGTCTCCATGCGCTTCGGCCTCACCGACGGCCAGCCGAAGACCCTCGACGAGATCGGCAAGGTCTACGGCGTGACACGTGAGCGCATCCGTCAGATCGAGTCGAAGACGATGTCCAAGCTGCGCCACCCGTCCCGTTCCCAGGTCCTGCGCGACTACCTGGACTAGAACCGGACGGACGACGACGACCCCGCAGGGCCCGGCACCTCTCCCGAGGAGCCGGGCCCTGCGGGCTGTACGGGTGACAGTGCGGCCGATCCGGAGGCATGCCGTCCAGGTTCCGGATGCGCCGATCGCCGTGCGGGTTGACTCTGGGTGTGCAAGGAACCCCGCAGAGTCAGGAGATCGTATGCGTTCGCTGAGCTGTCTGCTGGCCGGATCGATCGCCATGGTCTTCGCGGTCCCGGCCCCGGCGGTGGCGGACCGTGCGGTCGTCGGAGGGCAGGCCGTGAGGGCCTCCGAGGCGCCCTGGGTGGTGGCGCTGGGCAGCCGGCAGCGGTTCGGGGCCGCCAGGGCCGGACAGTTCTGCGGCGGGGTCCTCGTGGGCCGCAGAACGGTCGTCACGGCGGCGCACTGCCTGAGCCACGAGGTGCTCGGCGTCGACGTCAGCGAGGCGAGGGACCTGCGGGTCATCGTGGGCCGCGACGACCTGCGGGGTGCCGTCGGAGCCGAGGTGGCGCCGCGGGAGACCTGGGTCAACCCGGGGTTCGACCCGGGGACCAACGCGGGGGACCTGGCCGTGCTCACCCTGCCCAACCCGGTGCCGGAGAGCCATGTGATCCCGATCGCGCAGCAGGGCGACGCCGCCTACCGGGTGGGCGCCAAGGCCACGGTCTACGGCTGGGGCGACGTGATCGGCAACGGCACGTACTCGGAGATCCTGCGCGGGGCGAGGGTGCGGGTCCTGCAGGACGCGGTGTGCGAGCGGGCGTACCCGGGGACTGCGGACGGCGTCTTCCGCCGGGCCTCCATGCTGTGCGCCGGGATGCCGCTCGGCGGGCGGGACGCCTGCCAGGGGGACAGCGGCGGACCGCTCGTGGCGCAGGGAAAGCTCGTGGGCCTGGTCTCCTGGGGGGCGGGCTGCGGGCAGCCGCAGTATCCCGGGGTCTACACGCGGATGTCGGCCTACACGGCGCTGGTGGCGGAGCACGGCGGCGAGGGCGCCCAGGCGGCCCACAGGCCGCCGGCACAGGGCCGGCCTCCGGTCGCCCAGCCGGCTGCTCCCGCCGCTCAGCAGGGGGCCTCGGCGGCAGCGGCGCCGCAGCCGCAGAAGCACAGGCAGCAGAAGCAGCACCAGCACCACAACAGCGCGAAGGTGCGCCAGAGCGTACGAGAGCGGGCGGCTTCCCCCGTGGTGGGGGCAGCCGCCCGCGGCTGTCCGGCTACGAAGGGCCGGACCTCGCTCGTCGTCGGATGCGATGTGTCAGCGTTCCGCTACGGACTCAGCGGTCCTCGTCGGGCGCAGACGCCGGGGGGGCGGTGAGCCGCTCCGTCTCGTCCTGTATTTCCGCGGCGATCTTCTTGAGTTCTGGCTCGAACTTACGCCCGTGGTGGGCACAGAAGAGCAGTTCACCGCCGCTCATGAGAACGACGCGCAGGTAGGCCTGAGCGCCGCACCGGTCGCAGCGGTCAGCGGCCGTCAGCGGGCTCGCGGGGGTCAGAACAGTAGTCACGTCGCCTCTTCTCTAGCTCGACGAGCTGTCGTACCAGGGTCAACATCCAACCAGGCCGAAAACGTTCCCGCTCGCGGCTTTTCCTCGAAAGTTCCTTCCGAGTCGCTTCCGAGTCGGCCAGATCTTGACGGTTGGCGGCGAATGAGCCGTATTGCGTGGGCCTACGGTTTCACATCGCTGGGGGCTTTCGTCCTCCCGGCCGGCTTGCCGGTGTTCTTGAGGACGTGCCCGGAGCCTAAATGGTTCATGCCTCCAAGGGAACGTGATGTGCACGTCACTCCATCGTGTCATCGAACGTGTGATCGATCGCTGGACTAGCATGGGCGTTCCCACGGGTGGCTGCACAAAGGCTCTACCAGGCATCGGTACCCTCTGAACGGCAACCGGGCCGCCGGCCCGCCCGACCGGGGCCGAAAAGAAATTCAGCGAGGAGCGAACCCGCGTGACCGCCGAAACGTCCGTGCCGTCCACTGCGCTGCTGACCGGGGCAGACCGGGACGGGTCCAACTACACCGCGCGGCACCTGCTCGTCCTCGAAGGCCTGGAAGCCGTCCGCAAGCGGCCCGGTATGTATATCGGCTCGACGGACAGCCGTGGCCTCATGCACTGCCTCTGGGAGATCATCGACAATTCCGTCGACGAGGCCCTGGGCGGCTACTGCGACCGCATCGATGTGGTCCTCCACGACGACGGCTCCGTGGAGGTGCGCGACAACGGCCGCGGCATCCCCGTCGACGTCGAGCCCAAGACCGGGCTGTCGGGCGTCGAGGTCGTCATGACCAAGCTGCACGCGGGCGGCAAGTTCGGCGGCGGCTCCTACGCGGCGTCCGGCGGTCTGCACGGCGTCGGCGCGTCGGTGGTCAACGCGCTCTCCGCGCGCCTGGACGTCGAGGTCGACCGCAACAGCAGGACCCACTCGATCAGCTTCCGCCGCGGCGTCCCCGGCATCTTCACCGAGTCCGGCCCGGACGCCCCCTTCGATCCGGCCAACGGCCTGCTCAAGGGCAAGAAGATCCCCAAGGCGCGCACCGGCACCCGCGTCCGCTACTGGGCGGACCGGCAGATCTTCCTCAAGGACGCCAAGCTCTCGCTGGAGACCCTCTACGGGCGGGCCCGCCAGACCGCCTTCCTGGTGCCGGGCCTGACGATCGTCGTCCGCGACGAGCGCGGCATCGACGGCGAGCAGGCCACCGAGGAGGTCTTCCGCTACGACGGCGGCATCAGCGAGTTCTGCGAGTACCTGGCGCAGGACAAGGCCGTCTGCGACGTGCTGCGGCTGAGCGGGCAGGGCACCTTCAAGGAGACCGTGCCGGTCCTGGACGACCGCGGCCACATGACCCCCACCGAGGTCACCCGCGAGCTGGGCGTGGACATCGCCCTGCGCTGGGGCACGGGCTACGACAGCACGGTCAGGTCGTTCGTCAACATCATCGCCACCCCCAAGGGCGGCACCCACGTGACGGGCTTCGAGCGCTCGATCACCAAGACCGTCAACGAGGTCCTGCGCTCGTCGAAGCTGCTGCGCGTCGCCGAGGACGACGTCGTCAAGGACGACGCCATGGAGGGGCTCACGGCGGTCGTGACCGTACGCCTGGCCGAGCCGCAGTTCGAGGGCCAGACCAAGGAGGTCCTGGGCACCTCGGCCGCCTCCCGGATCGTGGCCAACGTGGTCGCGAAGGAGCTCAAGGCGTTCCTGACCTCCACCAAGCGCGACGCCAAGCAGCAGGCGCGGGCCGTCCTGGAGAAGGTCGTCGCCGCGGCCCGCACCCGTATCGCGGCGCGCCAGCACAAGGAGGCCCAGCGGCGCAAGACCGCCCTGGAGTCCTCGTCGCTGCCGGCCAAGCTCGCCGACTGCCGCAGCGACGACGTCGAGCGCAGCGAGCTGTTCATCGTCGAGGGCGACTCGGCGCTCGGCACGGCCAAGCTCGCGCGGAACTCCGAGTTCCAGGCGCTGCTGCCGATCCGCGGCAAGATCCTCA
Source organism: Streptomyces aureoversilis (assembly GCF_042657885.1). Classification (NCBI taxonomy): domain Bacteria; kingdom Bacillati; phylum Actinomycetota; class Actinomycetes; order Kitasatosporales; family Streptomycetaceae; genus Streptomyces; species Streptomyces aureoversilis. The sequence continues at coordinate 285,271 of NZ_JBHSKJ010000007.1, read as the reverse complement.
ACGTCCAGAAGTCGTCGGTCTCGGACATGCTCAAGAACGCCGAGTGCGGCGCGATCATCCAGGTCATAGGAGCGGGGTCCGGCCGGACCTTCGACATCGACGCGGCCCGCTACGGCAAGGTCATCTTCCTCGCCGACGCCGATGTCGACGGCGCGCACATCCGCTGCCTGCTGCTCACCCTCTTCCAGCGCTACATGCGCCCGATGGTCGAGGAGGGGCGGGTCTTCTCCGCGGTGCCCCCGCTGCACCGCGTGGAGCTCACCCACCCCAAGAAGGGGCAGGACAAGTACATCTACACGTACTCGGACGCCGAACTGCGGCAGACGCTGCTGGAGCTGGAGCGCAAGAACGTGCGCTACAAGGACTCCATCCAGCGCTACAAGGGTCTCGGCGAGATGGACGCCGACCAGCTCGCGGAGACCACGATGGACCCGCGCCACCGCACCCTGCGCCGGATCAACATCAGCGACCTGGAGGCGGCGGAGCGCGCCTTCGATCTGCTGATGGGCAACGAGGTGGCACCCCGCAAGGAGTTCATCACGAACTCCGCGGCCACCCTGGACCGCTCCCGCATCGACGCCTGACCCGCGTCCTCCGCTCCCGGGGTCCGGCCCTGGCCGGGCCCCGGCTCGTGGATCCGGAGGCACCACTCGTCGGCGCACGGCCCCCCCCGGAGCCATCCATCACCTGATGGGGTGAACGTCGGGGCGACGGCCGGGTCCGCATCCCGGCGTTCTGTCCATCCTTGGGTCCCCGGCCGCGGGTGACGGCTGTCAACCGGGCAGTCGTCGGCCGGGCTCGGGATCCGAGGAGAGTGCGGTGGAGAGACACGACAGAGGCAGTACCGGAAGCGCCGATGCCGGAACGATTCAGCCGGTCGGTGCCCTCTCCGCGCCGGATGTCTACAGCGAGGTCCAGCGCGGTGCGGCCTTCCAGGAAGTGCGCAGCCGCTACCGCCGGTTCGCCTTCCCGGCGGCCGCCGCCTTCCTGCTGTGGTACCTGGCGTATGTGGTGACGGCCACCGCGGCACCCGGTCTGATGGCCCGGCAGGTGGCGGGTGCGCTCAACGTCGCCATGCTCGCCGGGCTCGCCCAGTTCGCCACGACGTTCCTGCTGACCTGGGCCTACGCGCGCCATGCACGGCTGCACCGCGATCCCGCGGCGCTGGAGCTGCGCTGGGCGGTCACCCTGGAGACCGGGGCGCGGCCGGTCCGCGCCCGGGGTGAGCGCGCATGACGGGTCCTCACCACGCCCTCGCGCTCGCGCTGTTCTGCGTCCTCGTCCTCGTCACGCTGGGCATCACCACCTGGGTGGGCCGCGAGCGCCGCGGCTCGCCGGAGGAGTTCTACGCGGGCGGGCGGCTCTTCAGCCCCATGGAGAACGGTTTCGCCATCGCGGGCGACTACATGTCCGCCGCCTCCTTCCTCGGCGTCACCGGCCTCATCGCCCTGCACGGCTACGACGGCATCCTCTACACCGTCGGCTTCCTGGTCGCCTGGCTCGTCGTGCTGTTCCTCGTCGCCGAACTCGTCCGCAACTGCGGCCGGTTCACCCTCGCTGACGTCCTGGTCACCCGGCTGCGCGAGCGCCCGGTCCGGATCGCGACCGGCGCCTCCTCCGTCACCGTCTCCGTCCTCTACCTCGTCGCCCAGATGGTCGGCGCGGGCAGTCTGATGACGCTGCTGCTGGGCGGGACCGGAGAGCGCGCCCGCGCCTGGACCGTCGTCGGCGTCGGCGTGCTGATGGTCGTCTACATCACCCTGGGCGGCATGCGGGCCGCCACCTGGATCCAGATCGTCAAGGCCGTCCTGCTGCTGGGCGGCACGGTCGCCCTCACCGTCCTCGTCCTCCTGCGCTTCCACGGCGACCTCTCCGCCCTGCTCACCACGGCGGCCGGCCGCAGCGGCCACGGGCAGGCCTTCCTCGCACCGGGCCTGAAGTACGGCGGCGGCTGGACCGCCCGGCTGGACTTCGTGAGCCTCGGCCTCGCGCTCGTCCTCGGCACCGCCGGGCTGCCGCACATCCTCTCGCGCTTCTACACGGTGCCCACTGCCCGTGCCGCCCGCCGCTCGGTCGTCTGGTCCATCGGGCTCATCGGCGGCTTCTACCTGATGACGATCGTGCTCGGCTTCGGCGCCGCCGCGGTCCTCGGCTCGGACGCCGTACGGGCCGCGGGCTCCGCCGGGAACAACGCCGTGCCCCTGCTCGCCCTCGACCTGGGCGGCGGCGCCGGGTCCACCGGCGGCACGGTCCTCTTCGCCGTGGTCGCCGCCGTGGCCTTCGCCACGATCCTCGCCGTCGTCGCCGGGATCACCCTGGCCTCCTCCGCCTCGGTCGCCCACGACCTGTACCGGACGCTGAGCCGCCGCGCCCGCACGCCCCGCAGCGAAGTGGCGGTCGCGCGCCTCGCGGCCGCCGGCACCGGTGCGGTGGCCATCGGGCTGGGGCTGCTCGCCCAGGACCTCAACGTCGCCTTCCTGGTCGGGCTCGCCTTCGCCGTCGCCGCCTCCGCGAACCTGCCGGTGCTCCTCTACACGCTCTTCTGGCGGCGGTTCACCACCCGCGGGGCGGTCTGGTCCGTCTACGGGGGCCTGGTCCCGGCCGTCGTGCTCGTCGTCCTCTCGCCGGTCGTCTCCGGCGGGCCGGACGCGATCTTCCCCGGTGCGGACTTCGCGCTCTTCCCGCTGGAGAACCCCGGTCTCGTCTCCGTCCCGCTGGGCTTCCTCGCCGGCTGGATCGGCACGGTGACCTCGCGCGAAGCGGCCGACGCGGGCGGCCACGCCGAGACGGAAGTGCGCTCGCTGACAGGAGCCGGCGCGGCGTAGCGGCAGGCCGCCCGGCCCCGCCGCGGGGCCCGGCCCGCCGTGCGTCGCGGTCCACCGTGCGGAGCGGTCCGCAGCGCAAAAAGGTCTGCAGTGCGTAGCGGCCCGGCCCCGCCGCAGCGCGCAGGGAGCCGGCCTCAGCGGCCCGTCCACGCGTAGCGGTGCTCCGGGCGCCCCGTCTCGCCGTACTTGAGGGTCAGGCTCAGCCGTCCGGACTCCTCCAGCCGCTTCAGGTAGCGCTGCGCCGTCGAGCGGCTCAGCCCCGACCGCGCCGCGACCTCGTGCGCCGACAGCGGGGACGCGGCGTCGGAGAGCACCTGCCGTATCAGCTCGGCCGTGGGCGCCGAGTGGCCCTTGGGCAGCGGCGTGCTGGTGGCCGCCGTGCGCAGGGTGCCGAAGATGCGGTCGACCTGGTCCTGGCCGGCCTCCTGCGCGTCGTCGAGGGTCCGGCGCAGCTGTGCGTACGCCTCCAGCTTCACCCGCAGCCCGGGGAAGGTGAACGGCTTGACCAGGTACTGCAGGGCCCCGTAGCGCATGGCTGCCTGCACGGTCGCGACGTCGCGCGACGCCGTCACCATGATCACGTCGGTGAGGTCGCCGAGCTGCCGCAGCCGGCGGACCAGCCCCAGGCCGGTCTCGTCCGGGAGGAAGTGGTCCAGCAGCACCAGGTCGATGCCGCCCTTCTCCAGCACGGCCATCGCCTGTGCCGCGTTGTGGGCCTTGGCCCCGACGCGGAAGCCGGGAACCCGCGACACGTACGCGGCGTTGATCTCGGCGACGCGGAAGTCGTCGTCCACGACCAGGACCTCGATCATCGTTCACCCCTTCGAGCGAGCTGAGTGGGCCGGGTGGGCCGGGTGGGCAGGTAAGCGCAGCGCTTCGGGCAGTTCCACGGTGAACACGGCGCCGCCGCCGTCCCGTTCGCCGGCCCGCACCGAGCCTCCGTACCGCTCGGCCAGCCGCCGTACGAGCGAGAGGCCGAGGCCCCGGCGGCGGTGCGGGACGGCCTCCTTGGTGGACCAGCCGTCGGTGAAGACCAGTTCGCGGACCGCGGCGGGCACCCCGGGGCCGTTGTCCGCCACCCGGACCACCAGCGTCTCCCCGACGGCCCGCAGCTCCACCTCCACGAACGGCGCGTCGCGGGGCACGTCCTCCGCGCCTTTCGCAGGGGCGGCCGGCGCGGCCCGTGAAGCGCCCGCCGCGGCGTCCAAGGCGTTGTCCACGAGGTTGCCGAGCACGGTGACGAGATCGCGCGGGTCCACGACCCGGTCGGGCAGCCGGGTCGCCGGGCTCACCCGCAGGGCCACCCCGCGCTCCGCGGCGACCGCGCTCTTGCCCACCAGCAGGGCGCTCACCAGCGGGTCGCGGACGCGCTCGGCGACCTGCTCGGCCGTCGCCCGGTGGGCCCCGGTCACCTCCGCGACGAAGTCGGCGGCCTCCTCGTACATGCCCAGCTCCAGCAGCCCGACGATGGTGTGCAGACGGTTGGCGTGCTCGTGGTCCTGGGCGCGCAGCGCGTCCGTCAGGCCGCGGGTGCCGTCGAGTTCGCGGCGGAGCTGTTCCAGCTCGGTGCGGTCGCGCAGCGTCGCCACGGTGCCGCCGGCGGCGGTGTCCCTGCGGTTGACGACCAGCACCCGCCCGTCCCGCACGGTCAGCAGGTCGGTGCCCGTGACACGGCCCGCCAGCACGTCCGTGGTGCGGCCCGGCGGCAGGACGCGGTCGAGGGGGTGGCCGATGGCGTCCCGGCCGATGCCCAGCAGGCGTGCGGCCGCGTCGTTGAGCAGGCGGACGCGCCCGTGCCGGTCGAGGGCGACCACGCCCTCGCGGATGCCGTGCAGCATGGCTTCGCGCTCGCCCAGGAGGGCGGAGATCTCGGTCAGTTCGATGCCGTGGGTGCGCTTGCGCAGCCGGCGGGAGACGGCGAGCGCGGCGAGCGCCCCGACGCCCAGGGCCGCACCCGCGTACATGAGGATGCCCGGCACGGCGCGCAACAGCAGCGCGTGCACGTTGTCGTAGGCGATGCCTACGGAGACGGCGCCCACGATGGCGCCCTCGCCGTCGCGCAGGGGCACTTTGCCGCGCGCGGAGCGGCCGAGGGTGCCGCGCCCGATGCCCGTCCACTCCTGCCCGCCGAGGGCCCGGCCGGGGTCGCTGCTGACGCGTTTCCCGATCCGCCCGGGGACGGTGTGGGAGTAGCGGATGCCGCGGGTGTCGACGACCACGACGTAACTCGCGCCGGTGGCCAGCCGGATGCGCTCGGCGTCGGTCTGCACCGGCCCGTCGGGGGAGGGCGGCCCGGCCAGCAGGCTGTGTGCGATGCCGGGCTGGGCGGCGGTGGCCTGGGCGATGGCCAGGGCGCGGCGCTCGGCCTGGTCGTCGAGCTGGGCCGCGAGGGGCGCGAGGAAGAGCCCGGCGGCGAGCCCGGCGACCCCGGTGATGATCAGCAGCTGGACCAGCAGGACCTGGGCGAAGACGCGGCGGGGCCAGCGGGGGCGCATGCGTGTCCCCCTCCTTCTCGTCCTGTTGTCGTCCTCCGGCCGGGTGACCGGCCGGCCGCTTACCGGAGTGTCCAGCTCCGCTTCAGCGGCGTTCCGTTTCCGCACTGTGGACCGAACGTAGCCGGTTCTGACCCCCGTCGCCGGTTCCGTGGCGCTTTCGTTGTTCTACCGCGAGCAAAACGAGCAGAACAGGGTTCGTGCGCTGAAGCCGCACAGCGCTCACAAGGCTGTCTGTGCGCCATGCGCCACATCTAGCCTCCACCACCGGTCACCCCCATGGCCGGAAACCTGCACAGGAGGAGGCGGCAACGATGATCAGCGGCACCCCGCCGGGCCACACCCCGGCGATCGAGCTGCGCGGAGCGAGCAAGGTGTTCCGTACGCCCTCGGGCGCCTCGCACACGGCCGTACGGGATCTCGACCTTGCCGTGGGGCAAGGCGAGTTCGTGGCCGTGGTCGGCCCCACGGGCTGCGGGAAGTCCACCACGCTCACGCTGGTCAGCGGCCTGGAGGAGCCGACCGAGGGCGAGGTGCTGATCGGCGGCGAACCCGTGACCGGGATCCGGCCGGAAGTCGGCTTCGTGTTCCAGCAGGACGCCGTCTTCCCCTGGCGGACGGTGCTCTCCAACGTCATGGCGGGCCCGCGCTTCCGCGGAGTGCCCAAGGCCGAGGCGCGGGAGCGGGCGCGCGAGTGGCTCGGCCGCGTGGGGCTCGCGGCCTTCACCGACCGCTATCCGCACCAGCTCTCCGGCGGCCAGCGCAAGCGCGTCGCGCTCGCCCAGACCTTCGTGGGCGACCCGGAGATCCTGCTGATGGACGAGCCCTTCTCGGCGCTCGACGTACAGACCAGGGCCCTGATGTCGGACGAGCTCCTGGAGCTGTGGGGCGGCTCCCGCCCCGGCGGGCGGGCCGCTTCCGTCATCTTCGTCACCCACGACCTGGAGGAGGCGATCGCCCTCGCCGACAAGGTCGTCGTGATGACCGCCGGGCCGGCGACCGTCAAGGCGGTCTTCCCCGTCCGGCTGCCCCGGCCGCGCAAGGTCGAATCCGTGCGCCTGGAGGCGGAGTTCGTGGAGATCTACCGCGAGATCTGGTCGTCCCTCGGCGAAGAGGTCCGCATCACCCGTGAGAGGGGTGCCTCCCGTGTCGCTTGAGTCCGTCGATTCGGTCAACTCGGTTGATCCGGCCGAACCGCTTGCATGGGACGAGCCCGTGAAGGTTTCCGCTCACCCGGCCGGCGGCCGGACCGCCGCCCGCGCCAAGGCCGTCCGGCGGCGCAGGCTGACCGTGTACGCGGCGCGGCTGCTGGTGCTCGCCGTCGTGCTGGGTGCATGGGAGTTGACGGCCCGCAACGGCATCATTGATCCGTTCAACTTCTCGATGCCGTCGAAGATCTGGGACCAGATCGTCCAGTGGACGCTCCACGGCACGCCGCAGGGCTCGCTGGGCGAGCAGATCTGGTACACGCTCTACGAGGCCCTGCTCGGCTGGGTGTTCGGCGTGGCCGGCGGCGTGGTGCTCGGGATCGCGCTCGGCCGGGTGCGCTTCCTGGCCGACGTCTTCAGCCCGTACATCAAGGTGCTCAACGCGCTGCCGAGGATCGCCCTCGTACCGGTCTTCCTGATCCTGTTCGGGCTGGGTCCGGCGTCCAAGGTCGCGTCGGCGGTCGTCCTGGTCTTCTTCCCCGTGTTCTTCAACGCCTTCCAGGGCGCACGCGAGGTCGACCGCAACCTGGTGGCCAACGCCCGCATCCTGGGCGCGAGCAACCGCCGGGTGACGCTGCAGGTCGTCATCCCCTCCGCGACCTCCTGGATCTTCACCAGCCTGCACGTCAGCTTCGGCTTCGCGCTCATCGGCGCGATCGTCGGCGAGTACCTCGGTGCGGCGAAGGGTATCGGGCTGCTGATCTCCGCCTCGCAGGGCACCTTCAACACGGCGGGCGTCTACGCCGCGATGGCCATCCTCGCCGTCGTCGCACTGCTCACGGAAGGCCTGCTGACCTTCGCCGAGAGGAAGCTCTTCCGCTGGAAGCCGGGCGGCTCCGGCGCGGGGGAGTGACGGCACGGCGGCCCGCACGCCCCCACCCCCTGCGTACCCCACCTCCCGCACACCCCACCCCCCTTGCACGTCCTGTTTGCCTCCTACGAACCTCCGACCGTAAGGAACAGCGATGCGTACGTTCAGCAAGACCGCCGGAGCCCGTGCGGGCGCCGTCGCGGCGGTGATGTGCCTGACCCTGGCCGGGTGTGCCGACGACAACTCGACGAACAAGCGGAATTCGGCGCTCGAGGCGGCGAAGGGCGACATCGTCAAGATCATGGTGGGCGGCCTGGACAAGGTCATCTACATGCCGGCGGTCCTCACCCAGCGGCTCGGCTACTTCCAGGACGAGGGGATCACCGTCAACCTGCTCACCGAGCCCGCGGGCGTGCAGGCCACCACGTCCCTGGTCGCCGGTGACGTCCAGGGCGTCGTGGGCTTCTACGACCACACGCTGGACCTGCAGGTGAAGGGCAAGCAGGTGGAGTCCGTGGTGCAGCTCGCGCAGACGCCGGGGGAGGTGGAGATCGTCTCCAAGAAGGCCGTGGGCAGCCTGACCTCGCCCAAGGACTTCAAGGGCAAGAAGCTCGGCGTGACCGGGCTCGGCTCCTCCACCGACTTCCTGACGAAGTACCTGGCGGTCAAGAACGGGGTGAAGGTCAGCGACTTCACGCCCGTGGCCGTCGGCGCCGGGCAGACCTTCATCTCCGCGCTGCAGCAGGGCGCCATCGACGGCGGGATGACGACCGACCCGACCGTCGCGCAGATCCTCGCCAAGGACGCGGGCAAGGTGCTCGTCGACATGCGGACGCCCGAGGGGTCCCGGGCGGCGCTCGGCGGTCTCTACCCGGCCTCCAGCCTCTACATGAACACCAGTTGGGTCAACAGTCACAAGGACGTCGTGCAGAAGCTCGCCAACGCCTTCGTGAGGACCCTCGGGTGGATGTCCGAGCACACGCCGGAGGAGATCGCGGCCAAGATGCCGGAGGACTACGCCAAGGGCGGCAAGGACCTCTACATCGAGGCGATCAAGAACACGCTGCCGATGTTCACCAAGGACGGGGTGATGCCCGAGGACGGTCCGAAGACCGTCCACCAGGTCCTGAAGTCCTTCAACCCGGCGATCAAGGACGCCAAGGTGGACCTGGAGAAGACCTACACCACGGAGTTCGTGAAGAAGGCGGGGTGACCCCTGCCGGGAACCTCCGGCGGAGCGTGTCGGGAAGGCGTCTCAGGAGAGCGGGACGACGGACCCGACGTCCATCCGCGCCGGCATGCCCGGCGCCCGTCCGCAGCTCTCCGGACGAGGCGGCTCCGCGGCGCCCTGCTCGACGGCCACCCGCCAGGAGCGGCCGTCGGCGTGGGTGACCGTCACCGACCAGTGCGGCGCCGCTCCCTCGGTGCGCGTCACGTCGAGGGCGTCCGCGCCCTCCTCGCCGGTCAGTTCGCGCACCGCCAGCTCCGCGGCCTGGGCCGGGCGCTCCCACGCGGAGCGGCCCCGGCAGTCGCCGGTGACGATCCGGCGGTCGCGCACCGCCTCCAGCACCTCCTTGACGCCGTGGGCGGTGACGCGGCCGTAGGCGTAGCCGTACGGGAGGACGAAGAGCGTGGGCGAGAAGCGGTGGCCGCCGATGTGGGTGACCTCCCAGGCCTCCGCCCCGGAGGCGGCCAGCTCGGCGGCCAGGGGGCGGCCCAGCAGGGCGCAGCAGCGGTCGCGCTTGCCGTTGGTGCACACGAACACCAGCGGGTCGCCCTCGTAGTCCTCCCACAGGCCGCCGTGCTCGCCCGCGCCGAGCGCGGCGAGGTCGAGCCCGGTCAGCTCCGCGGGGTCGGCGACCGCGGTGGTGCGGATCCAGGAGCGGCCCGGGGCGGTGTGGGCGGCGAACACGCGGTGGGTGCCGGGCTGGTGGCAGTCGGCGTGCCGGCCGGGGCGGCGGATCAGCGCGATCCGGACGCCCGTGCCCTCGGCCGCCGCGTCCAGCGCCCGCCCGACGGCGGGGTCGAGGTGGCTCGCGGTCAGCGCGTCCGCACCCCAGGGCCCCGGCTGCTCGACGAGCAGCCACGTCCGCGCGGTGGCGGCGGTGCCGGCCAGCGGCTCGGACAGATGGCGGGAGGCGGTCGCGCACGTACTCACGAAGGTAAGCCTAACCTGAGTTGCCGGTGATCGTACGGCGCACTGCGGAGGTGGCTGAACCTCACGGCATGGGCTGGGGCGGCCTGGGGCCCGAGTAGGCGCCCGAGGGGCGCATCCGGAGCGGACGCTCCGTGTACTCCTCCAGGGCGTGCGCGATCCATCCGGCGGTACGGGCGACCGCGAACACCGTCTCCCCGGCCTCGGGCGGCATCTCCGCGGAGACCGACAGCACGGCGAGGGCGAGGTCGACGTTGGCGTGCAGGGCCACGTGCCGGGCCGTCGTGGCCTCGACCTCGCGCGCCGCCTCCAGTGCGTCCGCGGCCGCCGGTACGGATTCCAGGCGGGCGAACAGGGCGGTGGCGCGGGGGTCGGGGCCCGGGTAGAGGCGGTGGCCGAGGCCCGGCACGCGGCGCCCGTCGCGCAGGTGGTCGGCCACGACCGCCCCCGCGCTGCCCCGCTGCAGCACCTCCGTCAGCATCCGGTGCGCCAAGCCGCTCGCCGCGCCGTGCAGCGGGCCCTCCATCACCCCGAGCCCGGCCGAGACCGCGGCGTAGGGGTGGGAGCGGGCGGAGGCGGCGACCCGTACGGCGAGCGTGGACGCGGCCAGGTCGTGGTCGATGAGCAGCACGAGTGCGGCGTCCAGGGCGCGCAGTGACGCCTCGTCGGGCGCCTGCGCGGTCAGCCGGGACCACAGCCTGCGGGTGAGCGGGGCGCCGCCGCCGTCCGCCCGGGGCAGCCGCCCGATGGCGGGCAGCGCGTCGACCAGCGTCGGGATCAGCCCGCGCGCCGTGCCCAGCACCGCCTCGGGTGACAGGTCGAAGCGCATCGGGTCGGCCGCGGCCGCCGCGATCGCCGCCACCCGCAGCCGGTCGGTGGGGCCGCTGTGCGCGGGCATGGCGCTCACCGTGCGGAGCGCCGCGATCAGGCCGTCCTCCGGGGCGGTGAACCGCGTGCCGGGCCGCAGCCGGCCGGTCCACAGCCACTCCGCGACCTCCTCGTAGCCGTACCGCTCGGCGAGCGCGGTGGCGTCCACTCCGCGGTAGAAGTACCGGCCCTTCTCGATGAGGGTGATGCCCGTGCGGATCGCCGTCTCGCCGCCGAACGCCGTCTCGCGCCGCCCGCGCCGCACCAGTGCGTCGACCTCGTGCGCGTCGAAGGTGCTGCCGCGCCCGCCGGGGCCGCGGTGGCTGGTGAGCTGGCCGCGGCTCACGTACGCGTAGACCGTCTCGGGCTTCACGCCGAGCCGCTCGGCGACCTCGCGGGTGGTCAGCCGCTCGCCCGTCGCGCCGTCGTGCTCCGTGCCGGTGCCGTCCGCCGGCTGCCGGCCCGCGCCGTCCTTCGTCGTGTGATCCGCCATGGAGGACACGCTATCCACCCGCCGTCCACCTCTGCATATTGATTGAATCAACATTGACAACTATTGAGTCAAGCATGGACAGTCGAATCAAGGCTTGATCGATCACTGAACACCACGGATCAGGGGGCAGCAATGCCGATCACCGAAGTGCCGCGCGGACTCGCCGGCGTCGTCGTCACCGACACCGCCCTCGGCGACGTCCGCGGCCGGGAGGGCTTCTACCACTACCGCCAGTACTCGGCCGTCGAACTCGCCCGGACCCGGTCCTTCGAGGACGTCTGGCACCTGATGTTCCGCGGCTCCCTGCCCGACGCGCGGCAGCGCGCCCGCTTCGCCGCCGAGACCGCGGCCCTGCGCCGGCTCCCGCAGGACGTGCGCGACGGCCTGCCGGGCATCGCCCGCGCCGGTGCCGCCTCCGGCCCGCTCGCCGGGCTGCGCACCGCGCTGTCCCTGCTCGGCGCCTCCTCCGGCCTCCGGCCGCTGTACGACACCGACGCCGCCGGGCGCGAGGCCGCCGCGCTCGCCGCCTGCGCCGCCGTCCCCACCCTGCTCACGGCCCTCCACCGGCTCGGCAACGGACTGGAGCCCGTGGAGCCGCGCGACGACCTGCCGCACGCCGCCAACTACCTCTACATGCTCACCGGAGCCGAGCCCGGCGCCCGGCAGGCCCGCGCCGTCGAGCGGTACCTCGTCTCCACCATCGATCACGGCTTCAACGCCTCGACGTTCACCGCCCGCGTCATCGCCTCCACCGGCGCGGACCTCGCCGCCTGCCTGTGCGGCGCGATCGGCGCGCTCTCCGGCCCACTGCACGGCGGCGCGCCCAGCCGGGCGCTCGACACCCTCGACGCCATCGGCACCCCCGGCCGCATCGACTCCTGGATCCGCGAACGCGTCCTCGCGGGCGAACGGATCATGGGCTTCGGGCACCCCGTCTACCGCACCGAGGACCCCCGCTCCCGGATGCTCCGGGAGATCGCCCGGGAGTTCGGCGGGGACCTCGTGGACTTCGCCGTCGAGGTCGAGGGCCGGGTGGAGGCGATCCTCGCCGAGCTCAAGCCCGGCCGGGAGCTCCACACCAACGTCGAGTTCTACGCGGGCGTCGTCATGGAGCTGTGCGGGCTGCCGCGCGAGATGTTCACCCCCACCTTCTGTGCGGCCCGCGTCGTCGGCTGGAGCGCCAATATCCTGGAGCAGGCGGACGACTCGAAGATCATCCGCCCGGCGGCCCGGTACGTGGGCCCGCCCCCGCCCCAGCCGGTCCCCGCCGTGCTCGACTGACGATGGAGGCGCCCCCCGTGGCCAAGCGACAGATCCCGGTCATCGTTCTCGCAGGATTCCTGGGGTCGGGCAAGACCACGCTCCTCAACCACCTCCTGGGGAGGAGCGGGGGCACCCGCATCGGGGCGATCGTCAACGACTTCGGCAGCATCGAGATCGACGCCATGAGCGTCGCCGGGCAGGTCGACTCGATGGTCTCGCTCGGCAACGGATGCCTGTGCTGCGCCGTGGACACCAGCGAGCTCGACGGCTTCCTCGACCGGCTCTCCCGCCCCGCGGCCCGCATCGACGTCATCGTCATCGAGGCCAGCGGCCTGGCCGAGCCGCAGGAAGTCATCCGGATGATCCTGGCCAGCGACAACAAGGACATCGTCTACGGAGGCCTCGTCGAGGTCGTCGACGCGGCGGAGTTCGCCGCCACCCGGGCCCGGCACCCGGAGCTCGACCGCCACGTGGCCATCGCCGACCTCGTCGTCCTCAACAAGGCGGACCGGGTCGGCGACGAGGCCCGCCGGGAGATCCTCGGCGTGCTGGAGGAGCTCGGCCCCGGCACGCCCGTCGTGCCCGCGTCGTACGGGCGCATCGACCCGGAGCTGCTCTTCGACCGCAAGCCGCGCGAGGACGACCCGTCGAAGACGCGCCAGCTGTCCTTCGAGGACCTGTGCGCCGACGACGAGCAGGACGGCCACGGACACGACCACGAGCACGGTGACGACTGCCCGGACGGCTGCGACCACGGCGGGCACCTGCACGCCGCCTACGAGAGCGTCGAGTTCGTCTCCGAAGAGCCCGTGGACCCGCGGCGGCTGATGGAGTTCCTCGACAGCCGCCCGGAGGGCCTCTACCGGATCAAGGGCTTCGTGTACTTCGGCATAGCCGGGCACAAGCACAAGTTCGCCGTCCACGCCGTGGGCGACTTCCTGCGCTTCTACCGCTCCTCCTGGGCACGGGCCGAGGAACGGCTCACCCAGCTCGTACTGATCGGCAGGGGAGTCGACACGGCGGCCCTGCGGGCCGGGCTGGACCGCTGCCGGGTCACCGCGGGGGAACCGCCGGCGGAGGAGAACAGTATGTGGGGCGTCCTGCGGTACGCACAGGGCTGACGGGGGCGCCCGCGGCGCCCCCGCCCCCCGGGCCCGGTTACACCGGGCCCGCCAGCGCCTTCACCGGCTTCGCCAGGGGAGTGCCCGAACCGTCCCGCCGCGGGTCGGCCTCCGGCAGCTCCACCGGAGCGCCCTTCGCGTCCGCCGCCCGCGCCGGCGCGGCACCCGCCCAGGCCATGACGAGGCAGTCCTCGCCCTTGAGGAAGCGCTGGCAGCGCACGCCGCCCGTCGCCCGTCCCTTGCGCGGGTACTGGTCGAAGGGGGTCAGCTTCGCCGTGCCCTCCGAGGCCCCCAGCAGGGTGCCCCGCGCCCCGGCCTGGGTGAACACCACCGCGTCGGCCGCCGGGTCGATGGCGGTGAAGGAGATCACCTTCGCGTCGGCGGCGAGCTTGATGCCCGCCATACCGCCCGCGGGCCGGCCCTGCGGCCGCACCTGCGAGGCCGGATAGCGCAGCAGCTGGGCGTCGTCGGTGACGAAGACGAGGTCCTCCTCGCCCGTCCGCAGCTCGGCGGCGCCGACGATGCGGTCGCCGTCCTTGAGGGAGATGACCTCCAGCTCGTCCTTGTTGGCCGGGTAGTCGGGGACCACGCGCTTGACGACGCCCTGCTCCGTGCCGATCGCGAGCCCCGGCGAGGACTCGTCCAGCGTGGTGAGACAGACGACCGTCTCGCCGTCCGCCAGGGAGAGGAACTCCGGCACCGGTGCGCCGCCCGCCAGGCTGGGCGCCGCCGCCGTCTCCGGCAGCTGCGGCAGGTCGATCACCCGCATCCGCAGCAGGCGCCCGGCCGACGTCACCGCGCCCACCTCGCCCAGGGCCGTCGCCGGCACCGCCGAGGCGATCACGTCGTGCTTGACGCGCTTGGCCTCGCCCGCGGCGGGCGGGAAGGGCTCGCCGGTGGCCGTACGGGCCAGCAGGCCGGTGGAGGACATCAGCACGCGGCACGGGTCGTCGGCGACCTGCAGCGGGACCGCCGACGCCGGGGCGCCCGCCGACTCCAGCAGGACCGTACGGCGGTCGGTGCCGAACTTCTTCGCCACGTCCGCCAGTTCGCCCGAGACCAGCTTGCGCAGCTCCGCGTCGGACTCCAGGATCCGCGTCAGCTCCTCGATCTCCTCGGTGAGCTTGTCGCGCTCCGCCTCCAGCTCGATGCGGTCGAACTTCGTCAGACGGCGCAGCGGAGTGTCGAGGATGTACTGCGTCTGCACCTCGGAGAGGGAGAAGCGCGCGATGAGGGCCTCCTTGGCCTGCGCCGCGTTCTCACTCGATCGAATGATCCTGATGACCTCGTCGATGTCGAGCAGGGCCACCAGCAGGCCCTCGACCAGGTGCAGCCGGTCGCGCCGCTTGCCGCGCCGGAACTCGCTGCGCCGCCGCACCACCTCGAAGCGGTGGTCGACGTAGACCTCCAGGAGCTCCTTGAGGCCCAGGGTCAGCGGCTGGCCGTCGACCAGGGCGACGTTGTTGATACCGAAGGACTCCTCCATCGGCGTGAGCTTGTAGAGCTGCTCCAGGACGGCCTCGGGGTTGAAGCCGTTCTTGATCTCGATGACCAGGCGCAGGCCGTGGGCGCGGTCGGTGAGGTCCTTGACGTCGGCGATGCCCTGGAGCTTCTTCGAGCCGACCAGGTCCTTGATCTTGGAGACGACCTTCTCGGGGCCGACGGTGAAGGGCAGCTCGGTGACGACCAGGCCCTTGCGGCGGGCCGTCACGGTCTCCACCGAGACGGTGGCGCGGATCTTGAACGTGCCGCGGCCCGTCTCGTAGGCGTCGCGCACGCCGGAGAGGCCGACGATCCGGCCGCCCGTGGGCAGGTCCGGGCCGGGGATGAACTTCATCAGCGTGTCGAGGTCGGCGCCCGGGTGCTTGATCAGGTGCCGGGCGGCCGCGACGACCTCGCCGAGGTTGTGCGGCGGCATGTTCGTCGCCATGCCGACCGCGATCCCGGACGAGCCGTTGACCAGCAGGTTGGGGTAGGCGGCGGGCAGGGCCACCGGCTCCCGCTCGCTGCCGTCGTAGTTCGGCGTGAAATCGACGGTGTCCTCGTCGATCGACTCCGTCATCAGGGACGTCGCCGACGCCATCCGGGCCTCGGTGTAACGCATGGCCGCGGGCGGGTCGTCATTGCCGAGGGAGCCGAAGTTGCCGTGGCCGTCGACCAGCGGCACGCGCATGGAGAACGGCTGCGCCATGCGCACCAGGGCGTCGTAGATGGAGGCGTCGCCGTGGGGGTGGAGCTTACCCATCACCTCGCCCACGACGCGGGCGCACTTCACGTAGCCGCGGTCGGGGCGCAGGCCCATCTCGTTCATCTGGTAGAGGATCCGGCGGTGGACCGGCTTGAGACCGTCGCGCGCGTCGGGCAGGGCCCGGGAGTAGATGACGGAGTAGGCGTACTCGAGGAAGGAACCCTGCATCTCGTCGACGACGTCGATGTCGAGGATGCGCTCCTCGAAGTTCTCCGGCGGCGGGGTCTTCGTGCTGCGGCGGGCCATCGCGGCTGCGGCTCCTTCGATCGATTGCCGAGGCAGGGTGCTGACGCGGACCATTGTGGACCGCGCCACTGACAACACCGGACACGACCCGTCCGTAAGGGGGCACCGCGCCGGGAACTTCGCCGGATGTCAGCGCGCTTGCATACAGTGACAGCACTGCTCATCACGCGAGTCATCGCGCACCGGCGCGAGATTTCAAGCGATCGAAGGGACGTACATGCCCATGGGTCACACGGCCACGCAACAGGCCGGTACCGGCGGCCTCACAGCGACCGAGCACCGCCTGGCCAACGGCCTGCGGGTGGTGCTCTCCGAAGACCACCTGACCCCGGTCGCCGCCGTCTGCCTCTGGTACGACGTCGGCTCGCGCCATGAGGTCAAGGGCCGCACAGGCCTCGCCCACCTCTTCGAGCACCTTATGTTCCAGGGCTCGGCACAGGTCAAGGGGAACGGCCATTTCGAGCTGGTTCAGGGCGCCGGCGGCTCCCTCAACGGCACCACCAGCTTCGAGCGCACCAACTACTTCGAGACCATGCCGGCGCACCAGCTGGAGCTGGCCCTGTGGCTCGAGGCCGACCGGATGGGCTCCCTGCTCACCGCCCTCGACGACGAGTCGATGGAGAACCAGCGCGACGTCGTCAAGAACGAGCGCCGCCAGCGCTACGACAACGTCCCCTACGGGACCGCCTTCGAGCGGCTGACCGCCATGGTCTTCCCGGACGGCCACCCGTACCACCACACCCCGATCGGCTCCATGGCCGACCTGGACGCGGCCTCCCTGGAGGACGCCCGCGCCTTCTTCCGCACGTACTACGCCCCGGGCAACGCGGTCCTGTCGGTCGTCGGCGACATCGACCCCGAGCAGACCCTCGCCTGGATCGAGAAGTACTTCGGTTCGATTCCCGCGCACGACGGCAAGCAGCCCCCGCGCGACGGCAGCCTGCCCGACGTCATCGGCGAGGAGCTGCGCCAGGTCGTCCGCGAGGAGGTCCCGGCCCGCGCCATGATGGCCGCCTACCGCCTCCCGCAGGACGGCTCCCGCGAGGCCGACGCCGCCGACCTGGCCGTCACCGTCCTCGGCGGCGGCGAGTCCTCCCGCCTGCACAACCGCCTGGTCCGCCACGACCGCTCCGCCGTCGCCGCCGGCTTCGGCCTGCTGCGGCTCGCCGGCGCCCCCTCGCTGGGCTGGCTGGACGTCAAGGCGTCCGGCGGCGCCGAGGTGGCCGGCATCGAGGCCGCCGTCGACGAGGAGCTCGCCCGCTTCGCCGCCGAGGGCCCGACCCCCGCGGAGATGGAGCGCGCCCAGGCCCAGCTGGAGCGCGAGTGGCTGGACCGGCTCTCCACCGTCAGCGGCCGCGCCGACGAACTGTGCCGCTTCGCGGTGCTGTTCGGCGACCCCCAGCTCGCCCTGACCGCCGTGCAGCGCGTCCTGGACATCACGCCGGAGGAGGTGCGGCAGGTCGCCCGGGCCCGCCTGCGCCCCGACAACCGCGCCGTGCTGGTGTACGAGCCCACCGAGCCGGCCGCCCCCGCCGCCGACGAGAACGCCGAAGCAGAAGAGGAGACGGCCAAGTGAGCGACGCCCTGGCCCCCGCCCAGCCCACCCAGCCTCCGCATTCTTCTATGGCCTTCCACCCGCAGCCGCAAGCCGGGACCGCGGCCCCCTGGGCCTTCCCCGCCCCCGAGCGCGGCACGCTCCCCAACGGCCTGACGGTGCTGCGCTGCCACCGCCCGGGCCAGCAGGTCATCGCCGTCGACATCAACGTGGTGGCCCCCCTCGCCGCGGAGCCGGAGGGCCTCGACGGCGTCGCCACCATCATGGCGCGCGCCCTGTCCGAAGGCACCGACAAGCACACCGCCGAGGAGTTCACCGCCGAGCTGGAGCGCTGCGGCGCCACCCTCGACGCCCACGCCGACCACCCGGGCGTGCGCCTGTCCCTGGAGGTCCCCGCCTCCCGGCTAGGCAAGGCCCTCGGTCTCGTGGCCGACGCGCTGCGCGCCCCCGCCTTCCCCGACCACGAGGTCGAGCGGCTGGTGGGCAACCGCCTGGACGAGATCCCGCACGAGCTGGCCAACCCCGCCCGCCGGGCCGCCATGGCGCTCTCCAAGGAGCTCTTCCCGGCCGGCTCGCGGATGTCCCGCCCGCGCCAGGGCAGCGAGGAGACCGTCGCCCGCATCGACGCCGCCTCCGTGCGGGCCTTCTACGAGGCCCACGTGCGCCCCGCCACCACGACCGCCGTGGTCGTCGGCGACTTCACCGGAGTCGACCTCGACGAGGCCCTCGCCGACTCCCTCGGCGCCTGGACGGGTTCCCCCGCCGAGCCGTACCCGCTCAAGCCGGTCACCGCGGACGACACCGGCCGCGTCGTCATCGTGGACCGCCCCGGCGCGGTCCAGACGCAGCTCCTCATCGGCCGCATCGGCGCCGACCGGCACGGCCAGGTCTGGCCCGCCCAGAGCGTCGGCACGTACTGCCTGGGCGGCACCCTCACCTCCCGTCTGGACCGCGTCCTGCGCGAGGAGAAGGGCTACACCTACGGCGTGCGGGCCTTCGGCCAGGTGCTGCTGTCCACGCCGGAGGGCACCGGCGCGGCCATGCTCGCCATCAGCGGCTCGGTGGACACCGCCTCCACCGGCCCCGCGCTGGAGGACCTGTGGACCGTCCTGCGCACCCTCGCCGCAGGGGGCCTGACGGACGAGGAGCGCGACTCCGCCGTGCAGAACCTCGTCGGCGTCGCCCCGCTGAAGTACGAGACGGCGGCGGCCGTCGCGGGCACCCTCGCCGACCAGGTCGAGCAGCACCTGCCGGACGACTTCCAGGCGCGCCTGTACGAGCGCCTCGCCGCGACGGGCACGGTGGAGGCCACCGCCGCCGTGGTGAGCGCCTTCCCGGTCGACCGCCTGGTGACGGTGCTCGTCGGTGACGCCGCGCAGATCGAGGAGCCCGTCCGGGCCCTCGGCATCGGGGAAGTGACCGTGATCACGGGCTGAAGCCCGCGGCGGGCCGGCCGCGCCGGCCGGCCCGTCAACCGGCAGGCACGCGCGCCCCTGAGGCGCGTGTGCCTGCCAAATGTCCGATTTAGCGGAGTGGTTGCACGTCTGCGTTGTGGCGTGGGCCACAAAATGGGGCTTCTGTTTGCCGATCGAAAGTGGCGGCGTCTAGCGTCAAAGCGTCTGTCCGTCAGATGTGCGTCGCATCCGCGGCCCGGGCAGACATCGCCGAGTCCCCGTACGGCGCGAGCCAGGGGAGCCGGGGACCCAAGTGTCCCTGGGGTGAATCGGGCCCCTTTCCGGAGGGATCCGTAGGAGACCTTCCTGCTCCGAACCCGTCAGCTAACCCGGTAGGCGAGAGGGAAGGAAAGGACCAGCCTCACCAATGGCGTTCACTCGTGCCACCGGGAAGCACCGCAAGCCGAGCCGCGCCGTTCGCGTCAGCGCGAACGCGGCGGGCATAGCCACCCTCGCCGCCACCGGTGTCGTCGCGGGCCTCGCCGCCCCGGCGATGGCCGCCTCTCCCGACGAGACCCACCGCCCCACCGAGGACACCGGCCTGACCCAGGCCGTCGTCATCGGCGAGGACACGGCCGGCCGCATCGGCGAGCAGGCCCAGGTCCAGACCAGCGCCGCGGCCGAGAACACCGCCGTCCACGAGGCCGAGGCCGCCGCCAAGCAGGAGGCCGCCGACGTCAAGAAGGCCGCGGACGAGGCCAAGCGCAAGGCCGAGGCCGAGCGCAAGGAGCAGGAGCGCGCCGCCCGCGAGCAGGAGCGCAAGCGCCTCAACACCTTCGTCTCGCCGATCGCCGGCTCGTACGTCTCCACGTCCTACAAGGCCTCCAGCGGCCTGTGGTCCTCCGGCAGCCACACCGGCATCGACATGCACGCCGCGACCGGCACCTCGATCCAGGCCGTGGGCGCGGGCACCATCGTCGAGGCCGGCTGGGGCGGCGCCTACGGCAACAACGTCGTCATCAAGCACAACGACGGCACCTACACGCAGTACGGCCACCTCTCGTCCATCGACGTCAGCGTCGGCCAGTCGGTCACCGCCGGCCAGCAGATCGGCCTCTCCGGCGCCACGGGCAACGTCACCGGCCCGCACCTGCACTTCGAGGCCCGCACCGGCGCCACGTACGGCACCGACATCGACCCGGTCGCCTACCTCAGCGAGCACGGCGTCAACCTCTGACGCACCCGCCCGCGCCCCCGCGCGGCACATTCGCCTGACGAAGGCCCCGGCCCACCGGCCGGGGCCTTCGTCGTATCCTCGTGTTGGCCAAAACATATCGATGACTTCACGTGCGCCGTCGGAAATCGCGGGCGGCTGCAATAGAGTCGCTGAACAGGCGTCAATCGGCCGCGTTTCGCGGGGGTTATGCGGAGGTTCACCCATGCGGGGCCGTACGTGAACGGTGATGGCACAGCGAATCAGAGCGGCCGTCGCATTTCCGCGCACGCCGTGTGCACGGCGATCCGTGACGACATTGTTTCCGGCACGTTTCCGCCCGGCAGCAGGCTCACCGAAGAAGTCCTCGCGCGCCGCTACGGCGTTTCGCGCGTGCCCGTGCGCGAGGCGCTGCGCACCCTCGCCTCGGAGGGGTTCGTGACCACCCGGCGGCACGCGGGCGCCTGCGTCGCGGAGCCGACCGAGCAGGAGGCCGCCGATCTGCTGGAGGTCCGCGCCCTGCTGGAGCCGCTGGGCGCCGCGCGCGCCGCACAGCGCCGTACGGAGGCGCACCTGAAGGTGCTGCGCGGTCTGGTCCGGCTCGGCCAGGAGCGCGCCCGGGGCGGGCGTACGGGCGAGCTGCGGCCGCTCGGGGACTGGTTCGACGAGACCCTCGCCCAGGCGTCCGGCAGCCCGAGCCTCGCGGGCCTGCTCACCCAGCTCCGGCTCAAGATCGCCTGGGTGTACGCGGCGGAGCCGCCCGCGCGCCCCGTCGACACCTGGGAGGTGCTCGGCGCCCTCGTGGACGCCGTCGCCCGCGGCGACGCGGAGCGCGCCCGGGCCATCGCGGCGGCCCGTGCGGACCGGGCGCCCGGCGAATTCCGGCTGCGCCGCACCGTCCCGGCGGCCCGCGTGCGGAATGCGGGCCCGGCCGTGCGAACGGTGATCTCCGGTTCCTGACCCCGGTTCCCGATCCGGGTTCCCGGGAGCGTACCTATTTACGTCCGGTGTTACCGCAGGAACCATCTCCGGCCGAACTTCCGCCAAAGGAATGCCCGGCTGTTACCGCTGGAATGCCATGGATTTCGCGCGGGCGCACGCGGGGTGTGAATGGGGTGCGCGGGGTGCGGCCGGGAAAACGACAGCGGGGCCACGGCGGCCCTCAATCGGCCGCCGCGGCCCCGCCGCGCGCGATTCCGTCGAATCAGACGGTCTCCGGGAGCTCCTCGAGACCCTCGGCGACCAGCTTCGCCAGACGGTCCAGGGCGGCCTCGGCGCCCTCGGCGTCGCTGGAGAGGACGAT
Source organism: Streptomyces aureoversilis (assembly GCF_042657885.1). Classification (NCBI taxonomy): domain Bacteria; kingdom Bacillati; phylum Actinomycetota; class Actinomycetes; order Kitasatosporales; family Streptomycetaceae; genus Streptomyces; species Streptomyces aureoversilis. The sequence continues at coordinate 264,077 of NZ_JBHSKJ010000007.1, read as the reverse complement.
CTCCTCGCCACCCTGGGCGCCCAGGCCCAGCACGGCCAGCATGGAGCCGGCGTTGACCGGGTTGCCGTCGGCCTTGGCGATCGTCACGGGGACGCCGGCGGCGGTCGCCGCACGGACGAAGATCGACGCGGGACGGGCGTGCAGGCCCTCGGCCCAGCCGACGTTGACGCGGCGCTCAGCCATGGTGTTGCCCTTCAAGTCGTAGGGGTTGTCTAGACCAGTGTCTCACGGTGCCCGGAGTGCTCCGGCGCAGCGCTTCCGATGTCCGTGCCCGGCCTTACGCTGGCCCCATGCAGACGACGCCGGCGCAGTCCGGGCCCGAGTACGCGTACCCCACCCACTGGGAAGCCGACGTCGTGCTGCGCGACGGCGGCACCGCGCACCTGCGCCCCATCACCCCCGACGACGCCCAGCGTCTGGTGAGCTTCTACGAGCAGGTCTCGGACGAGTCGAAGTACTACCGCTTCTTCGCCCCCTACCCCCGCCTCTCCGACCGGGACGTCCACCGCTTCACCCATCACGACTACGTCGACCGCGTCGGCCTCGCCGCCACGGTCGGCGGCGAGTTCATCGCCACCGTCCGCTACGACCGCATCGACGGCCGCGGCATGCCGGCCTCCGAGCCCGCCGACGAGGCCGAGGTCGCCTTCCTCGTGCAGGACGCCCACCAGGGCCGCGGCGTCGCCTCCGCCCTCCTGGAGCACATCGCCGCCGTGGCCCGCGAGCGCGCGATCCGGCGCTTCAGCGCCGAGGTGCTGCCCGCCAACACCAAGATGATCAAGGTGTTCACGGACGCGGGCTACACCCAGAAGCGCAGCTTCGAGGACGGTGTGGTCCGCCTCGAACTGGACCTGGAGCCCACGGACCGCTCCCTCGCCGTCCAGCGGGCCCGCGAGCAGCGCGCCGAGGCCCGCTCGGTGCAGCGGCTGCTCGCCCCCGGCTCCGTGGCCGTCATCGGCACCGGGCGCGCGCCGGGCGGCATGGGGCGGGCCGTGCTGCGCAACCTGCTGGCGGGCGGCTTCACCGGGCAGGTCCACGCCGTCAACCACGCCTTCCCCGAGGGCACCACACGGCTCGACCCCGAAGGCGTGCCGGCTCACCGCTCCGTCCTCGGTATCGACGGGCCCGTCGACCTCGCCGTCGTGGCCGTGCCCGCCGATCAGGTGCCCTCCGTCGTCGCCGAATGCGGCGAGCACGGCGTCCAGGGCCTCGTCGTCCTCTCCGCCGGGTACGGCGAGAGCGGCGCCGACGGGCGCGAGCGCCAGCGCGAGCTCGTGCGCCAGGCCCGCTCCTACGGGATGCGCATCATCGGGCCCAACGCCTTCGGCCTCATCAACACCGCCGGCGGCGTCCGCCTCAACGCCTCCCTGTCGCCCGAGCTGCCCGCCGCCGGCCGCATAGGGCTCTTCAGCCAGTCCGGGGCCATCGGCATCGCCCTGCTCTCCGGGCTCCACCGGCGCGCCGCAGGGCTCGTCGGCATCTCCACCTTCGTCTCCGCCGGCAACCGCGCGGACGTCTCCGGCAACGACTTCCTGCAGTACTGGCACGACGACCCGGACACCGACCTCGTGCTCATGTACCTGGAGTCCATCGGCAACCCCCGCAAGTTCACCCGCCTCGCGCGGCGCACCGCCGCCCGCAAGCCGGTCGTCGTCGTCAAGGGCGCCCGCCACGGCGGGGCCGCGCCCACCGGGCACGCCGTGCCCACCACCCGGATCCCCGACGCCACCGTCTCCGACCTGCTCCGGCAGGCCGGCGTCATCCGCGTCGACACGGTCACCGAGCTCGCCGACACCGGGCTGCTCCTCGCCTCCCAGCCGCTGCCCGCAGGTCCGCGCGTCGCCATCCTCGGCAACTCCGAGTCCCTCGCCCTGCTCACCTACGACGCCTGCCTCACTGACGGCCTGCGCCCCCAGCCCCCGTACGACCTCACCACCGCCGCCCAGCCCGCCGACTTCCGCAGGGCGCTGGCCGGCGTCCTGGCCGACGAGGAGTGCGACGCCGTCGTCGTCACTGCCATCCCGTGGGTGGGGGACGCCTCCGCGGCGGACCTCGCCCGGGCGCTGCGCGAGGCGGTCGCGGCCTCGCCCGCCGCCAAGCCGGTGACCGTCGTGCACCTGGAGATCCCGGGGCTCGCCGAGGCGCTCGCGGAGCCGGCCGGCGAGGGCGCCGGGGGAGCGGAGGGCTCCGCACCGGCCGTGCGGATACCGGCCTACCCCGCCGCCGAGCGGGCCGTCCGGGCGCTCGCCGAGGCCGCGCGCTACGCACGCTGGCGGCGGCACGCGGCCGAGCCGGGGCGCGTGCCCGAGTACGACGACATCGACGAGGCCGGGGCCGCCGCCGACATCGGCGTGCTGCTGGAGGCCCACGGGGCCGGTCTGGCGCCGCCGCCCGAGGGCCCGCGGGCGGTCACCCTCTCCGCCCCCGACACCCAGCGCCTCCTCGCCCGGTACGGGATCGCCGTGCTGCCCGCGCTGCCGGCGCCCGACCCCGACGGTGCGGTGCGCGCCGCGCAGCGGCTCGGCTTCCCCGTCGCCCTCAAGCCCACCGCCCCGCACCTGCGCCACCGCGCCGACCTCGGCGGCGTCCGGCTCGACCTGGGCGGCGAAACGGAACTGCGCCGCGCGTACGCCGAGTTGACCGAGCTCCTCGGCAAGCCCGAGGAGACCCGGCTCGTCGTCCAGTCCATGGCGCCGCGCGGGGTCGACACCGTCGTACGGGCGGCGATCGACCCGGCGGCGGGGGCGGTCCTGTCCTTCGGCCTGGCCGGGGCGCCCTCCCTGCTCCTCGGCGACACGGCCCACCGGCTCGTCCCCGTCACCGACCGCGACGCCGCCGAGCAGATCCGCTCCATCCGCACCGCCCCGCTGCTCTTCGGCTGGCGCGGCACGACGCCCGTCGACACCAGGGCCCTGGAGGAGCTGCTGCTGCGCGTCTCCCGGCTGGTCGACGACCACCCCGAGGTCGTCGGCGCCGACCTGGAGCCGGTGATCGTCGCCCCCCAGGGGGTGCACGTCCTGGGCGCCACCATCCGCCTGGCCCCGGCCCCGGCCCGCACGGACCTGGGCCCGCGCAGCCTGCCGGTGGTCTGACGGCAACAGCCCACCGGTCCGCCCCTGCGCGCCGCGAGCCCCCGGCCCGGCATTCCCGGTCGCCGCCCCGCGCCGGTCCGGGCAGAGCCGCGGCGCCTGCGGCGGGCTTTCGCGCTGTGGACTGCGGTCGGCTCGGCACCGCCGGTGGCCGCCGCGGGGGTTTTCCGCCGTCGCGGCGGAGTGGATCGCCTGGACGGTGATGCTTGCCGCTGCCGCCGCGCTCGGCCCGGTCCGGGCACCCCCGTCCCGCCGCAGCGACGACGGCGGTGTGACGGCGGTGTACGGCGGTACCGGTGCGCCTGCGGCGGGCTTCCCCCCCTGTGGGCTGCGGTCGGTCCGGCACCGCCGGTGGCCGCCGCGGGGGTCGCGGCGGAGTGGATCGCCTGCACGGCGATGCTTGCGTCGCTGCCGCCCTCGACCCCGTCCGGGCGCCCCCGGCCGCCGCTGCGGAGACGCATCGGCGCTCAGCCGCCGCGGCGGCCCGCCCGCGCCAGTGTGTGATGCCCGTCCCACCCGGTGGTCCCGGCCAGGGCCGGCGTGGGCGCATCGGGCGGTTGGGGCCCGTGGGCCCCTTAGGATGGGCTTATGGCGAAGACCGGTACGACGACCCAAGGGCTGCGCGCGGCGATCGAGCGCAGTGGCTACTACCCGGCCCTCGTGGCCGAGGCGGTGGAGGCCGCAGTGGGCGGGGAGCCGGTCGCGTCGTACCTGGTGCACCAGGAGACGACGTTCGACTCCAACGAGGTGCGCCGTCACGTCACGGTCCTCGTCCTCACCGGCACCCGGTTCATCGTCAGCCACACCGACGAGCAGGCCGCCGACGGCACCTCGCCGTCCCCGTACGCCACCACCTCCACGGAATCCGTGAAGCTGGAGCGGATCTCCTCGGTCGTGCTGAGCCGCGTCGTCGCCAACCCGGAGTCGTACACGCCCGGCACCCTGCCCCGCGAGGTCGTGCTGAACATCGGCTGGGGCGCGGTGTCCCGGATCGACCTGGAGCCGGCCGCCTGCGGTGACCCCAACTGCGACGCGGACCACGGCTACACCGGCTCCTCCACGGCCGACGACCTGAGCCTGCGCGTCAGCGAGGCGGGTGACGGCCCGGACACCGTCCGCCAGGCGCTGGCCTTCGCCCAGGCACTTTCCGAGGCCACCGCAGCCCCTGCGGCTCCCGCGGCCGGTGCGGCGACCGGCCGCTGATGTCCTCTTCCACGACGGTGGGCTCCGCCTGGCACGAGCCCGTCCCGCTCGACCCCCGCTCCGCCCCGCTGCCCCGCTACGGCACGGGCTCGCTGGCCGACCTGCTGCCCGCGGTCGCGGCCGGCATGGGGGTCCCCGGATTCTCCACGGGCCTGGAGCTCGCCCCCGCCGACCGCGTGTGCGTCTTCCTGATCGACGGCCTCGGCTGGGAGCTGCTGCGCGCCCACCCCGCCGAGGCGCCGTTCCTGCACTCGCTGATGACCGGCTCGAACAACGGCACCGGCTCGCCCCTGACGGCCGGCTTCCCGTCCACCACGGCGACCTCCCTCGCCTCGGTGGGCACCGGGCTGCCGCCGGGCGCCCACGGCCTGCCCGGCTACACCGTCGCCGACCCGGCCACGGGGCAGCTGATGAACCAGCTGCGCTGGCGGCCCTGGACCGACCCGCACGTCTGGCAGCCGTACCCGACCGTCTTCCAGCTCGCGGACGCGGCCGGGGTGCACACCTGCCAGGTCTCCGCCCCGGACTTCCAGCACACCCCACTGACGAAGATCGCGCTGAGCGGCGGCACCTTCCACGGGCGGCTCTCCGGCGAGGACCGGATGGACCTCGCCGCCGACCGCCTCGGCGCCGCGGACCGCTCGCTCGTCTACACGTACTACAGCGACGTCGACGGCAAGGGGCACCGCTTCGGCGTCGACTCCGACGAGTGGCGCGGCCAGTTGATGTACGTCGACCGGCTCGCCCAGCGCCTCGCCGAGCAGCTGCCGCCCCGCTCGGCGCTGTACGTCACCGCCGACCACGGCATGATCGACATCCCCTTCGACCCCGAGTCGCGCATCGACTTCGACGAGGACTGGGAGCTGCGCGCGGGCGTCGCCCTGCTCGGCGGGGAGGCCCGCGCCCGCCACGTCTACGCCGTGCCCGGCGCCGCCGCCGACGTCCTCGCGGTGTGGCGGGAGGTGCTCGGCGAGCAGATGTGGATCGCGAGCCGCGACGAGGCGATCGAGGCGGGCTGGTTCGGCCGCCCCGGCGACGGCGTGGACGGCCGCGTCCACGGCCGGATCGGCGACGTGGTCGCGGCCGCCCGCGACGACATCGCGATCGTCGCCACCGAGACCGAGCCGAACGAATCCGCGATGGTGGGGCTGCACGGCTCCATGACGCCCGTGGAGCAGCTGGTCCCGCTCCTCGAAGTGCGTGCCTGAACCCGTAGGCCCGCAGCCCCCGTACGACCGCGCCCCCTCAACGCCCCGACCTATGAAAGGCATTGGCTTCCCCATGCCCGAGCTGGTGTTCTTCTCCGGAACCATGGACTGCGGAAAGAGCACCCTCGCTCTGCAGATCGAGCACAACCGCTCGACCCGCGGCCTGCAAGGGATGATCTACACCCGGAACGACCGCGCCGGCGAGGGCAAGCTCTCCTCCCGGCTCGGCCTGGTCACCGACTCCGTCGAGGCGGGCGAGGGGTTCGACTTCTACGCGCACATCGTCGCCCACCTCTCCGCCGGGGGCCGCGCCGACTACGTCATCGCCGACGAGGCCCAGTTCCTCGAGCCGGACCAGATCGACCAGCTCGCCCGGATCGTGGACGACCTCGAACTCGACGTCTTCGCCTTCGGCATCACCACCGACTTCCGCACCAAGCTCTTCCCCGGCTCGCAGCGCCTGGTCGAACTCGCCGACCGCATAGAGGTGCTGCAGGTCGAGGCGCTGTGCTGGTGCGGTGCGCGGGCCACGCACAACGCCCGTACGGTGGGCGGGCAGATGGTCGTCGAGGGCGCCCAGGTGGTCGTCGGCGACGTCAACCAGCCCGAGACCGTGGTGGGTTACGAGGTGCTGTGCCGGCGCCACCACCGCCGCCGGCTGACGGCCGCCGCGGCGCGCGCCGCCGCCCTCTCTCCCGACGTGCTGCCCGTCGACCCCGCCCCCGTCAACGGGACGTCCGCAGAAGGGTGAAGACCGCCCCCTCCGGGTCGGTGACGGTGGCCATCCGGCCGGCCGGCGCCTCGTGCGGCGGCCGCAGCACCCGCCCGCCCAGCTCCACCACCCGCAGGGCCGCGGCATCGGTGTCCGCGACCTCGAAGTACGTCATCCAGTGCGGGCCCCGCTCGCGCGGCAGCGCCGCGCCGACGCCCCGGATCGCGGCGACCGGACGGCCGTCGAGCTGCAGGGTGAGGTGGTCCCCGGGGTCGGGGTCCGCCGGGGAGTCCACCGGGGAGCGGGCCGAGCGCGCGGCGTCGGCCGGCTTGACGTCGTAGCCGAACAGGGCCCGGTAGAAGCCGGCGACCGCCGACGCCCGGCGGGTCACCAGCTCGTGCCAGGCGGGCGTGCCTGGCACACCCGTGAGCTGGGCGCCGGTCAGCGTCTGGCCCTGCCACACGCCGAAGGGCGCCCCGGCCGGGTCGCTGGCGAGCACCAGCCGTCCCGCGTCCTCCGCGGACAGCGGGCCCACCCCCACCGTGCCGCCGCAGCAGCGGATCCACTCCGCGGCCTCGTCGGCGTCGTCACTGGCGAGGTAGGTGGTCCAGGCGGTCGGCAGCCGGCGGCCGGGGGTGATCTCCCCGAGGCCGGCGACGTCGCGGCCGTCGACCGTGGCGCGCACGTAGGGGCCCAGTCGGCGCGGCCCGGGGCTGTAGAAGGCCCAGCCGAACAGACCGCCGTAGAAGTCCTGGATCGCCTCCAGGTCGTGCGCCAGGAGACTCGTCCAGCACGGGCTGCCCGGCGCCTGCCGGACCTCCCCCGCTCCTGGCCGGGGGGAGCCCCAAACCTCGGTCATGTCACTCTCTCCTCGGACCATCGTGGTGGCCGCGCGACCCGCGCCGGGCCGCGGCGCGCGGGGGTGGTACGGGACGGGGCACGACCAGATGGTTGCACCACCTGCCGCCACGCGCCCCCCGGCCGCGCCGGGACTCCCGGGTTCCCGCAGGAGAATGCCCGGAATCGCGGGGGCAGTACCGTTCCGGCGCCCGAGCGCGCCCCGGCGAACGGCGGCGCCCAGTATCGATCAGTTGTGCGCCACCTCGCCAGAGGCCCGTTCGACGCACGCCGGACTACGTCAGGATGGGGGCCATGAATGCCATCATCTCCGCAGTCGAACTCATGGACGCGTCGGCCGGCGGGCAGCCGCCCGTCCTGCTGGACGTCCGCTATCAGCTCGGCGGCCCGCCCGGCCGGCCGGAGTACGAGGCGGGGCACATCCCCGGCGCGGTCTACGTGGACCTCGAGGGCGAGCTCGCCGGCCCGCCGGGGAAGCAGGGCAGGCATCCGCTGCCCGGGCTCGGCGAGTTCGGCGCGGCGATGCGCAGGGCGGGCGTCGGCTCCGGCGGGGACGTCGTCGTCTACGACGGGGGGCAGGGCTGGGCGGCCGCGCGGGCCTGGTGGATGCTGCGCTGGGCCGGGCATCCGTCCGTGCGCGTCCTGGACGGCGGCCTGGCGGCCTGGCGGGCGCAGGGCGGGGAGGTCGAGGCCGGGCGGTCGCCCGCGCGCGAGGGGGACTTCGTGCCGGCGCCGGGGGCGCTGCCGCTGCTCGACGCGGACGGTGCGGCGGCGCTGGCCCGCCGCGGGCTGCTGCTGGACGCCCGGGCGGGGGAGCGCTACCGGGGCGAGACCGAGCCGATCGACGCGGTCGCCGGGCACATCCCGGGCGCGGTCTCGGCGCCGACGACGGAGAACGTGGCGGCGGACGGGCGGCTGCGGCCCGCGGCCGAACTGGCCGCCCGCTTCGGCGCCCTGGGCGCGGTGGACGGCGCCGAGGTGGGCGTCTACTGCGGATCCGGCGTCTCCGCCGCGCACCAGCTCCTCGCGATGGCCGTGGCGGGCATCCCGGCGGCCCTGTACGTGGGTTCGTGGAGCGAGTGGTCCTCGGATCCCTCGCGCCCGGTGGCCACGGGCCCGCAGCCGGGCTGAGCTCGCAGACCGGTCTGCGGGGCGGCCCTGCGGGCGGCTCACCGGCCGTCCCGTGGAGCGGGCCGCGGACCGGGGCAGGCAGGCCCGACGGCCTGTAGTCCCGCCCGTCGAGCGGTTGGCTTCCCGCCGCGACGGAGGGAAGCCCTCACGGTGCGGTCCGGCGGTGCCGAGCCGGCCGCATACGGGGTGGAGGGACCCTGCCCGGGGTGGGACGGCACCGCCGGAGAGCACCGTCGTGGCCGGGCGCCGCGGCGGCGGGCGCAGATGACCGCGTGCTCCCGTCGGGCCCGCCCTCCACGGGCGGCCCGGTGCGCGCTGCCGTCGTCGCCCCCCGGCCGGAGCCGGGGGACTGACGGATGGTCACTGGCGTGGTGGTCACTCCTGTTTCTTGCGGCGGGTGCCGAAGACGATCTCGTCCCAGCTGGGGACCGCCGCCCGGCGGCCCGGTCGGACCCCGTCGGCCTCGGCCTGACGGTCCGTCGTGCCGACCAGCCGGTCGCGGTGGCCGGCCACGGACCGCGGCATGAGGACGTCCGCGTACGCGGCGCCCGCGCTCGCCGCCGGCGCCGGGGGCTCGACGGCCTCCGGCTCGTCGGACGGTTCGTCATTCGCCGGTGCGACCGAGGGCGTTTCGGGGACGACCATGTCGCCGCGGAAGCTGGGGACCGCTTCGAGCAGGCTCGTCAGCGAATCCCGCTCCTTGGCGGGCGGTTCCTCGGACGGCTCGGTGTCCGCCTCGGACGAGGACGGCGGGCCGGAGGACGCGGCCTGGTGCCGGTCCAGCGACCGGTCGAGGGGCCTGTCCCGTGGCAGCCGGGCGATCCGGGGCACGAAGGGGAAGCTCGGCTCGGGCGTGTCGTCGGTCTCGCCGATGAGCGCGCGGGCCTCGTCGTCCATCGCTTGAACGATCCGCCTCGGCGGGTCGTACGACCAGCTCGCCGCGCGGGGCTCACCTGCCGCCCGGTAGACGAGCAGGACCTCCCACGTGCCGTCGTCCCGGCGCCAGGAGTCCCACTGTGCGGTGTCCTTCTCGGCCCCGCGCAGTATGAGCCGCTCGGCCACGGCCTCGCCGAGGAGCGGGCCGGTGTTCTCGCCGGGGCGGCGCACCGCCGTCTTGCGGGCGCGCTCGGCCATGAACGCGCGCTCGGCCAGGACCGGGCCCTCGAACCGGCGCACCCGCTCGACGGGGATGCCCGCGAGCTGCGCCACCTCCTCCGCGGAGGCTCCCGCACGTATGCGCGCCTGGATGTCGCGGGGGCGGAGATGACTCTCCACCTCGATCTCGATCTGCCCCAGACGAGCACGGTCGTTGCGCACGGCGGCGCGCAGCCGTTCGTCGATGGGAAGGGTGTACTCCGTGCTGTCCGCAGCCTTGAGCACCAGCCGTGTGCCGTCGTTGGAGACGGCCACGACACGCAGTTCGGGCATGGGGACCTCCCGGGTGGTGCCTGCCGACGTCACGTGCGTCGCTGCTTCCGCTAGTCGAGTGTGGCCTGCCCGGGTGCAGCCTGCCACAACATTGCCGAGTTGACGGGGGTGAGAGCCGGTGGGGCCCCGCCCGTTGGGTCCAGGCAGCCGGACGGGACACCGGGGCCAGGGCTCGTCACAGTACTCCATTCGGGCCACTGGGGGTGGAATGGCGCGCCATCGAAGTTCACGCGGGAGAAGGGAGTTGATCGTACCTATCGCGCGCGAAGGCGGTTGCGCGGGTGTCGAGGTTCACAGAATCGCCGGAATCGGAACTGTTCGTTACGCTCGAATGTCTCTTCTACCTGCAAGACGGACCCAAGGCTACACAGAGGCAGGAGATGGACGACAAAGGCGAAAGTGAGGCAAAACAGAAGAGCAAGCGTCTGGAACTGAGCCTCGCGCAGGTCGCCGGCAGCGCCCTCGCGGCGGTGATCGCCGCACTGCTCGCGGGCAAGCTCGGGGTGTACGGCACGGTCATCGGCGCCGGCGTCGTCAGCATCGTGGCCACCTCAGGCGGCACGGTCTTCCAGCACTTGTTCAAGCGGACCGGCGAACAGCTCCGCGAGGCGACCACGCAGGCGGCGAAGCCGAAACTGCGCCAGGTGCCCGTGCGGGACGCGGGCCGGGCCGTCAGCCGCGCCGCGGTCGCGGCACAGGACCCCGCACGGCGCGCCGCGCAGGACGACGCGACCCGGATGCTGCCGCAGGCGGACGCCACGCAGATGCTCCCGGTGGCCGGCGACGAGGCGACGAGGCTGTTGCACACGGCGTCACGGTCGCCGGAGCCCGGAGGCGCATACGCGGGCGCGCATCCTGGAGCACGCGCCGATGAACACTCCTTTGCGTACACGGACACGTACACCCCGGCCACGACACACGGCACCCGGGTGCGCGGCTGGAAGGGCCCGCTCATCGCCGCCGGCGCGGTCTTCGTCCTCGCGATGGGCACCGTCACCGCGGTCGAGCTGGTCAAGGGGTCGAGTGCGGACGGTGGTAAGGGGACCACGGTCAGCCGGATCATCGACGGCGGGAAGCCGCAGAAGAAGCAGGACCCGGCGCCCGAGCAGTCACCGGACCCGGAGCGCTCGTACGACGGCGGCGAGGAGCGCGGCACCGGAGGCGGCTCCGGCCCCACGCCCGACCCGGACGCCTCCCGTCAGGGCGGCGACACGGGCAAGCAGTCGCCGGACCCGTCGACGACGCCGTCCTCCGGAGGCTCGACGCCCAGCACCAAGCCGGACCCCACGCCCAACCCCTCGACCTCCCCGGGCGGCGGCACGGGCGGGGACGGCAAGGGCGGCGGCAGCACGGGCGGGCAGGGCGCCTCGGGGGGCGGGACGTCTCCCAGGCCGCCGACGCAGGGGCAGAATGCGGCTGCCGGGGCGGGTACGCCTGCCGCGGGCGCCGTCTCGTAGAGGCGCGCCCCGTCCGGCCTCGTGGACGTGCGCCCCGTACGGTCGGCGCCGGCTGCGCCGGTTCCGCACGCCCGGGCCTGAGCGCTCCGCCGGGAGCAGTCGGTCGGCTGCGGGCCGTGCGTGGCCGGTCGCGCAGTTCCCCGCGCCCCTTACGGGGCGCGTGCAGGCCTCGTCGGCTCAGTCGCCCAGTACGCGCCGCAGGTAGTCATTGCCGAACACGCGCTGCGGGTCCAGCCGGTCCCGCAGCGCGGTGAAGGCGGCGAACCGCGGGTAGGCCGCCGCGAGGTGCCCGGCGTCGCGGCTGTGGAGCTTGCCCCAGTGGGGGCGCCCGCCGTGCGCCGTCATGATCTGCTCGGCGGCCCGGAAGTAGGCGCGGTAGGGGGCGCCCCGGTACATGTGCACGGCGAGGTAGGCGGTGTCCCGGGCGTGGGCCGTGGACAGCGGTATGTCGTCGGCCGGAGCCGTGCGGACCTCGACGGGGAAGGCCACGCGCAGCCGCGAGCGCTCGATCGCGGCCCGCAGCTCGCGCAGCGCCGGTATCGCGGCCTCCCGCGGCAGCGCGTACTCCATCTCCAGGAAGCGGACCCGGCGGGGGCTGGTGAAGACGCGGTACGGCACGTCCGTGTAGGTGCGGGCCGACAGCGCGCGGCCGGCGAGCTGCGCCATGCCGGGGACGGCGGCGGGGACGGCGCGGCCCACGGCGCACAGGGCGCCGAAGAGGCCGTTCGACAGCAGCTCGTCCTCGACCCAGGCGGCGACCCGGCCGGGCGGGTCCGCGGGACCCGCGCTGCGGTTGTTGCGCTTGGTGACGCAGTTGCCGGTGTGGGGGAACCAGTAGAACTCGAAGTGTTCGTTCTCGGCGACCAGCTGCTCGAACTCGGCGGTGACCCGGTCGAGGGGCATCGGCTCCTCGCGGGCCCGGAGCAGGAACTCCGGCTCCACCGCGAAGGTGACGGCGGTGATCACGCCCAGTGCGCCCAGCCCCAGCCGGGCGCCCGCGAAGACCTCCGGGTTCTCGTCCGCGGAACAGGTCAGCACCGTGCCGTCCGCGGTGACCAGCTCCAGGGCGCGGACCTGGGCCGAGAGCGAGGCCGAGTCGCGGCCCGTGCCGTGGGTGCCGGTGCTGACCGCCCCCGAGACGGTCTGCTCCATGATGTCGCCCATGTTGGCCAGCGACAGGCCGTGCGCGGACAGCGTCGCGTTCAGGTGCCGCAGCGTGGTGCCGGCCCCCACCGTCACCGTGCCCGCCGCGCGGTCGATCGCGCGCAGGCCCCCGAGGCGCTCGGGGCGTATGAGCAGGCCGTCGGTGGCGGCCGCGGCGGTGAAGGAGTGGCCGGTGCCGGCCGCCTTCACCCGCAGGCCGTCCGACGCGGCCCGTACGACCGCTTCCGCGACCTCGGCCGCGGAGGCGGGGGCCACCGTCCGCACGGGGTGCGCGGTGACGTTGCCCGCCCAGTTGCGCCAGCGGGCCGGCCCGGCCGCCCTAGGCGACGATGCCCTTGCTGAGGTCGTCGTTCCGGTCGTCTCCGTCATGTGCGTCAGACCCTCCCCTTGCCTGCGGCACAGGTCCCCCCGGCCGCTGCGGCGCCGGCCTGCGGAGCCGGCGGTAGCCCAGGAACGCGACCGCCGCCGCGAGCGCCCCCGCCACCCCGGACACCGCGTACCCCGCGGCGGCGCCGTGGACGTCCACCACCCAGCCGGCGGCCGACGACCCCAGTGCCACGCCGACCGCGAGTCCCGTGCTCGTCCAGGTCATGCCCTCGGTCAGCTGTGCGCGCGGTACGTGCTGTTCGACGAGGGCCATCGTCGTCACCATGGTCGGCGCGATCGACAGCCCCGAGACGAAGAGCGCCACGGCCAGGAACGGCAGGCTCCCGACCAGTTGGAGGGGGATCATACTCACGGCCATCGCACACACGCCCACGAGCCAGCGGCGGGCCATGTCCCCGCTCAGCCGCAGGAGTCCGAAAACGATCCCCGCAATGCAGGACCCCAGCGCGTACGCCGCGAGCACCAGGCTCGCCATGCTCTTGTGGCCCTCGGCCTCGGCGAAGGCGATGGTCACCACGTCGCACGCGCCGAAGATCATGCCCGTGGCGACGAAGGTCGCCACCAGCACCTGCAGGCCGGGGGAGCGCAGCGCGTGGCCGCCCCCGCCCTGCCCGCGCGGGTGCGGCTCCGGCTCGGTGGCGCGCTGGGCGGTCAGCCACAGCACGCCGATCGCGAGGAAGCCGGCGGCCAGCAGCGGGCCCGCCGCGGGGAACCAGCTGGTGGACAGCCCGATCGACAGGATCGGGCCGACGATGAAGCACACCTCGTCCAGGACGGACTCGAAGGCGTAGGCCGTGTGCAGCTGCCCGCTGCCTCCGTGGATCGCGGCCCAGCGGGCCCGCACCATCGATCCCACGCTCGGCACGCAGCCGCCGAACGCCGCGAAGACGAACAGCGTCCAGTCCGGCCAGCGCTGCTGCGCGCTCAGCAGCAGCCCCGCGACGGCGGCCAGGGCCACCAGCGTCGCCGGGCGCAGCACCCGGCGCTGCCCGTACTGGTCGACCAGCCGGGATATCTGCGGGCCGAGGACGGCGGCGGAGACGGCCCCGGCCGCGGAGACGGCGCCCGCGAGCCCGTAGCGGCCGGTGATCTGGGAGATCATCGTGACGATGCCGATGCTCAGCATCGACAGCGGCATCCGGCCGAGGAGACCGGCCGCCGAGAACCCCTTGGTGCCGGGAGCGGCGAAGATCTCGCGGTAAGGACTGGGCAAGACGGCTCCCGAGGGGGTCGTTATGGGGACGGGACGAGGGTGCCGTAAGGGACGTAGCTGGCCGATACAGCTTACTGGGGTGCGTTTGTTCGGCGCACCGTCATTTCCCGGCAGTCCGTGCAGGGTGGCAGGATCGGACGCATGTCGGATCAGCCAGCGCACGCCCCCTACGACGCCCTGCTGTTGCTCTCCTTCGGCGGCCCCGAGGGCCCGGACGACGTCGTTCCCTTCCTGGAGAACGTCACGCGCGGGCGCGGCATCCCCCGCGAGCGCCTCAAGGAGGTCGGGCAGCACTACTTCCTCTTCGGCGGAGTCAGCCCGATCAATGACCAGAATCGTGCGCTGCTCGGCGCCCTGCGCAAGGAGTTCGCCGAGCACGGCCTCGACCTTCCGGTCTACTGGGGCAACCGCAACTGGGCGCCGTACCTGACCGACACCCTGCGCGAGATCGCGGCCGATGGCCGGCGCCGCGTGCTCACCCTCGCCACCAGCGCCTACGCCTCGTACTCCGGCTGCCGGCAGTACCGCGAGAACCTCGCCGACGCGCTCGCGGCCCTGGAGGCCGAGGGCGTCACGCCGCCCCGCGTCGACAAGCTGCGGCACTACTTCAACCACCCCGGCTTCGTCCGCCCCATGGCCGACGCCGTCCTGGCGGCCCTCGCCGAGCTGCCCGAGGACGTCCGCGCGGGCGCGCACCTCGCCTTCACCACCCACTCCATCCCCACCGCCGCCGCGGACACCTCCGGCCCCGCGGACGGCCACGGCGACGGCGGCGCCTACGTCGCCCAGCACCTCGACGTCGCCCGCACCGTCGCGGAGGCGGTGCGCGCGGAGACCGGCACGGAGCACCCGTGGCGGCTCGTCTACCAGTCCCGCAGCGGCGCCCCGCACATCCCCTGGCTCGAGCCCGACATCTGCGACCACCTGGCTGCCGCGCACGGCGACGGCGTCCCCGCCGTCGTCATGGTCCCCATCGGCTTCGTCTCGGACCACATGGAGGTCAAGTACGACCTCGACACCGAGGCCGCCGCCAAGGCCGCCGAGCTCGGCCTGCCGGTCGCCCGCGCCGCGACCGTCGGCGCCGACCCCCGCTTCGCCGCCGCCGTCCGCGAGCTGGTCCTGGAGCGGGCCGCGAGCGAGCGCGGCGAGCGCCCCGAGCGGTGCGCCCTGGGCGCCCTCGGCCCCTCGCACGACCTCTGTCCCGTCGGCTGCTGCCCGGCCCGGGCCCCGCGCCCGGCCGCCGCCGGAGCCGACAGCCCGTACGCGTAAAGGAGCACCAGCACCGTGAGCGACACCCTGAAGGCAGAACTCCTGGCCGTGGCCCTCGAGGCCGCCGACCGCGCCGGGGCCCTGCTCCGCGACGGGCGCCCGGCGGACCTCGGGGTCGCCGCGACCAAGACCAGCTCGATCGACGTCGTCACCGAGATGGACATCGCCGCCGAGAAGCTGATCACCGGCTTCCTCGCCGAGCGCCGCCCCGAGGACGGCCTCCTGGGCGAGGAGGGCGCCAGCAGCGAGGGCACCAGCGGCGTGCGGTGGGTCATCGACCCGATCGACGGCACCGTGAACTACCTCTACGGCCTGCCGTCCTGGGCCGTGTCCATAGCGGCCGAGCTCGACGGCGAGGCGGTCGTCGGCGTCGTGGCCGCGCCCATGCGCGGCGAGACCTACCGGGCCGTGCTCGGCGAGGGCGCCTACGAAGGCGAGCGGCGGCTGGCCGTCCGGCCCGCGCCCGGCCTCGACCAGGCCCTGATCGGCACCGGCTTCGGCTACCTCACCGCGCGCCGCGCCGCCCAGGCCGAGGTCCTGCGCTCCCTGCTGCCGCAGGTGCGCGACATCCGGCGCGGCGGGTCCGCGGCGATCGACCTGTGCGACGTGGCCTGCGGCCGGCTGGACGGCTACTACGAGCGCGGGCTCAACCCCTGGGACTACGCGGCGGGCGCGCTGATCGCCCGCGAGGCCGGGGCCCTGACCGGCGGACGCCCGGGCGAGCCCGTCTCCCCGGAGCTGACCGTGGCGGCCCCGCCGGTGCTCTTCGAGACGCTGCAGGGGCGCCTGGAGGAGCTGGGGGCCTGGCAGGGCTGAGCCCCGCCGCCCGCCCCCTCCCGGACACGACAGTGCCCCGGCGCCGCTCGGCGCCGGGGCACTGCCGTCGGATCCGGCTCAGGCCGCGGAGACCTCGACGCCGTGTTCGGCGGCAAGACGGTGCAGGTCGTCCAAGGCGGACTGCTCCACCTCGGCCGTGTACTCGTCGCCCAGCCTGCGGGCCTGGTCCCGTTCGCTGCGGGTGCTCTCTATGCGCTGCAGAATGCCAGCGGTGAACGCGTCCATGGTGCTGCGCCCCCTCGTCGTGGGTCGATGGCACGGGGGTGTGCCGACGGCGAATCGATCGCGCCCCTGCCCCGGCGCGGGCGGACGGGCCGTGGTGGCGTGCCGCCACTGGGCGTGATCGCGGGTGTGCAGACGTCTTCCCCAACGCCGTCCGCGGGGAAACCTCCCGACCGGAACCAATCCCCCCGCCCGACCGGAAACCGCTCCGGGCCCCGTCCCGGCGGCGATCCGGAATGGCCTGCCGGCAGGTCGGTCCCGGCACCCCTTACAGCCGGTTTACCGACGTTCGAGGCAGGATGGAGACACCCACAGGGGTACCTCCAGCCTGCCCGCCCGGGCCCAAAGGGAAGGATCAACGCCGTGCGCGTACTCGTCGTCGAGGACGAGCAGCTGCTCGCCGATGCCGTCGCCACCGGACTGCGCCGGGAGGCCATGGCCGTCGACGTCGTGTACGACGGTGCCGCCGCCCTGGAGCGCATCGCCGTCAACGACTACGACGTGATCGTCCTCGACCGCGACCTGCCGCTCGTCCACGGCGACGACGTCTGCCGCAAGGTCGTCGAGCTCGGCATCCCCACCCGCGTCCTGATGCTCACCGCCTCCGGCGACGTCAGCGACCGCGTGGAGGGCCTGGAGATCGGCGCCGACGACTACCTCCCCAAGCCCTTCGCCTTCAGCGAGCTCACCGCGCGCGTGCGGGCCCTCGGCCGCCGCACGACCGTGGCCCTGCCGCCCGTCCTGGAGCGCGCCGGCATCAAGCTCGACCCCAACCGCCGCGAGGTCTTCCGCGACGGCCGGGAGGTGCAGCTGGCGCCCAAGGAGTTCGCCGTCCTGGAGGTCCTCATGCGCAGCGAGGGCGCGGTCGTCTCGGCCGAGCAGCTGCTGGAGAAGGCCTGGGACGAGAACACCGACCCCTTCACCAACGTCGTCCGGGTCACCGTCATGACCCTGCGCCGCAAGCTCGGCGAGCCCCCGGTGATCGTCACCGTGCCCGGCTCCGGATACCGGATCTGATCCCCCGATGGCCTCCGCCCCCACCCCCACGCCCCCCGCGACCCCTCCCAAGCCCACCTGGGACCCGCGGCAGCCCGTCGTGCGCCCGTTCCCCTGGCTGCGCCCGACGATCCGGATACGGCTGACCCTGCTGTACGGCGGGATGTTCCTGATGGCCGGCGTGCTGCTGCTGACGATCATCTATCTGCTGGCGGCCGACGCCCTCACCCAGGGCAACCAGCTGCCGTTCCGGATCCTCAACGCCAACGTCGAGACCAGCGCCAGCTGCCGGAGCCTGCCCCAGGGCTCCGCGACCAACAGCGACACCTTCATGAACGGCCTGCGGCTGTGCATGGAGCACCAGCGCGCCATGGCCCTCGACGGCCTCCTCAAGCGCTCCCTGCTGGCCCTCCTCGGCCTGGCCGTGATCGCTTTCGCCTTCGGCTACGCCATGGCGGGCCGGGTCCTCTCGCCGCTGGGCAGGATGACGCGGACCGCCCGCCGGGTGGCCGCCACCGACCTCTCCCGCCGGATCGAACTGGACGGGCCGGAGGACGAGTTGAAGGAGCTCTCGGACACCTTCGACGAGATGCTCGACCGGCTGGAGCGGGCCTTCACCGCGCAGCAGCGGTTCGTGGCCAACGCCTCGCACGAGCTGCGCACGCCGCTGGCGATCAACCGCACGCTGCTGGAGGTCACCCTCTCCGACCCCGGTGCGCCCCCGGAGCTCCAGCAGCTCGGCAAGACGCTGCTGGCCACGAACGAGCGCAGCGAGCAGCTGGTGGAGGGCCTGCTGCTGCTCGCCCGCAGCGACAACGAGATCGTCGACCGCAAGCCCGTGGACCTGGCCGAGGTGGCCTCCCGGGCGCTGGACCAGACGCGCTCGGAGGCCCAGGGCAAGGGCGTGGAGCTGCGCGGCACGCGCCAGCCCGCGGTCGTCCAGGGCAACGGCGTGCTGCTGGAGCGGATCGCGCTGAACCTGGTGCAGAACGCCGTGCGGTACAACACCCCGGACGGCTGGGTCGAGGTCACCACCGAGGCGCAGCCGGGTCAGGCGGTGCTGGTGGTGGAGAACACCGGGCCCGTGGTCCCCGCCTACGAGCTGGACAACATCTTCGAGCCGTTCCGCCGGCTCCGCACGGAGCGCACGGGCAGCGACAAGGGCGTCGGCCTGGGGCTGTCGATCGTGCGCTCGGTGGCCCGCGCGCACGGCGGGCGGATCACCGCGGAGCCGCGCGAGGGAGGCGGGTTGATCATGAGAGTGGTCCTGCCCACCTGAAAATTTCTGCGAGAATAGGGCGGCCGTAGGTTCGCTTTGGGCGGAATTTTCACGTTCCGACCCTTGCTGTGGGTGTGTGTAATCGCTCACACAGGCAAACTTCCGGCCATCCACTCTCCGTGATCAGCGGGCGCGCCGGAACGCCGGAAAAATGGGGGTTTCCGCTGGTCCTGATCACGGGAAGTACACGTGATGGCGCATCCGCATGCGGCATTCGGACCGTGTACGGTCCGGTTCGCCATCCAACCCCATCACCTCTTCAGGTGTGCGGTTGGGTGTCGATTGAGTAACAGACCTTGATGTGAGGCAAAATCTCCGCCTCGGGTCGGGCACAAGTCCGGCCTCTCACGCGTTACGTGCGCTGGAGACACCGCAGACACCCAGAGGGGGAGAGCGACATGGCAACGGACTACGACACCCCACGCAAGACCGACGACGACGTCGACTCGGACAGCCTTGAAGAGCTCAAGGCCCGCCGGAACGACAAGTCGGCGTCGACCGTCGACGTGGACGACTTCGAGGCCGCGGAGGGCATGGAGCTGCCCGGCGCGGACCTCTCCAACGAGGAGCTGGCCGTCCGGGTCCTGCCCAAGCAGGCCGACGAGTTCACCTGCATGAGCTGCTTCCTCGTGCACCACCGCAGCCAGCTGGCGCGCGAGAAGAACGGCCAGCCGATCTGCCGCGACTGCGACTGAGGATCGGGTCTGCGATGGCAGGCTCGACCCCGTTCCGGAAGCGGCGCTCCCGGCAGCCCGAGCTGACCACCGGGCCGGGCCAGGAGGCCGCACGGCAGGGCGACGGCGTCCCTGCCCCTGGCGACACGGTCGGCACCCACGTCGAGCGAGGCCGCACGGCCTCGCTCGTCGCTGCTGTCGGCCGTGGTGCCACCAAGGGCGGCCGGGGAGCGCGGGCGGGCCTTTCCGCCCTCGTCGACCGGATCATCGCGAACGCCCCGCGCATCCCGGTGCGCGACCTCGCGACACTGCGGGCCCAGTTCCCGGGCCTCGGCCCGGAGGAGCTCGCCGACAAGCTGGTGACGGGCGCGGTCAACGCCACGTCCACCGTGGGCGCCGGGGTGGGGGCCGCGGCGATGCTGCCGGTGCCGCCCGCGATGCCCGCCGAACTGGCCGCCGAGATCGCCGGCGTGGCAGCCGTGGAGCTCAAGCTGATCGCCGAGCTCCACGAGGTGTACGGCCTGCGGGCCCCCGGCACGCTGCGCCAGCGCTCCCTGGCCTATCTGGCCGCCTGGGCGGACGAGCGAGGGATCGACGTCACGTCCCCCACCACCGTCAACGCGGCCCTGGGCGGCCAGCTCCGGCGCGAGCTGCGCCAGCAGATCCTCAAGCGGACGTTCCGCAACCTGCCCAACCTCGCCCCGTTCATGATCGGTGCGACCGTGGGCGCGGTGATGAACCGCCGCGACACCAGAAGGCTCGCGGCCAAGGTCCGCATCGACCTGCGTGCCCGGCAGGTGCCGTGGGAGGCGCTCCCGGAGGGCCCTGAAGGCCCTCCGTGGCTGCCCTGAGCCACGCGGGCCCGCCCCGGGCCCCCGAGAGGGCCGTCAGGGTATCCGCACCGCCCGCGGGGGCGTCCGCGGCGTCAGGACGCCCGTACCGCCGCGAGCGCTTCGGCCAGCCGCTGGGGAGAGCGCGTGGAGAGGTAGACGTACGGAGTGGGGTCGGCCGGGTCCGTGATCTCGATGCGGACCGCGGTCGGCACGTAGCCGCGCAGCAGCATGAAGGCACGGGTGTCCGCCTTGTGCGTGCGCCAGGCGCGGGCCTCGTCGGCGTCCAGCACCTGCGGCGTCCCCAGCGCCTCGACGGGGATGCGGGCGTCGCCCGCCACCAGCGCGCCGCTCACCACGCGGATGCGCACGGACCCGTAGGAGCTGACGGCGACCGCCGCGAGGGCCCCGCCGCCCACCAGCCCGCCGAGCATGGGAACCGTCCCCAGGGGCAGCAGGATCAGCGCCATCGCGACCCCGGCCAGAACCGCGATGAACCACCAGGAACGGGGCACGGTGAGACGTTCTTCGTAAGCCTGCATGGGCCCAAGCTTGACACGAGCGGGACCGGGCCCGGCCGTCGCGGGTAAGGTCAGCCCCTGTGAGTGGACGAACGACAGCGCTGACGCCGCCGGAAGGGGCCGTGCCCCCGGTGCGGCACCCCGACGCGCCCGCGCCCGGAGAGACCATCGGGTCGCACTACGAGTACTGCTTCGGCTGCGGCCCCGGCGTCCCGCACGGGCTGCACGTCGAGGTGCGGGCCGGCGAGGGCGTGGGCGTCTCCGCGGAGTTCCGGGTCAAGGAGGCGCACCAGGGCGCCCCGGGCCTCGCCCACGGCGGGGTGCTGGCGACGGCGCTGGACGAGACGCTGGGCTCGCTGGGCTGGATGCTGCGGGTGATCGCGGTGACCGGCCGGCTGGAGACCGACTTCCTGCTGCCCGTGCCCGTGGACACCGTGCTCCACCTGCAGGCCGAGGTGAAGGCCGTGCACGGCCGTAAGATCTACGCCGCGGCCACCGGCCGGATCGGCGGGCCCGAGGGCCCGCTCGCACTCCGCGCCGAGGCGGTGTTCGTCGAGGTCAAGGTCGACCACTTCATCGAGAACGGCCGTCCCGCAGAGATCCAGGCCACGCTGGCCAACCCCGACCAGGTGAAGGTCGCGCGAGCTTTCGAGGTGAACCCGTGACGCGTCAACCCTTGGACGTCCTCGTCCGCCGTGTGGACCCCGAGGTGCCCCTCCCCTCCTACGGTCACCCCGGTGACGCCGGCTGCGACCTCGTGACCACCGAGGCCGCCGAGCTGGCCCCGGGGGAGCGCATGGTGCTGCCGACGGGCGTGTCCATCGCGCTGCCGGACGGCTACGCGGCGTTCGTGCACCCGCGTTCGGGCCTCGCCGCCCGGTGCGGAGTCTCCATGGTGAATGCCCCGGGGACCATCGATGCCGGGTACCGTGGAGAGATCAAGGTGATTGTGGTCAATCTGGACCCGCGGGAGACCGTTCGGTTCGAGAGGTTCGACCGCATCGCCCAGTTGGTCGTCCAGCAGGTAGAGAAGGTCCGCTTCCACGAGGTCGCGGAGCTTCCGGGCTCGGCACGGGCCGAAGGGGGCTTCGGGTCCACCGGTGGCCACGCTGCCGTGGGGTATGGATTCGCTTCGGTCGCCAGCGACCGGGAAGGACAGTGACGTGTTCGGTCGTCGCCGCAAGCGCAGTGAGGACGTAGTCGAGGATGCCGGTCATCTCGACGACGTGACCTCCGAGGAGTTGGCTGAGGACTCAGCGTCGGACGCGCAGGACTCCGCGGCCGAGAGCCGCGTCCGGCTGGAGCCGGAGCCCCGCCCCGACGGGCCGTGGGACCTCTCCGAGGTCCGTGACGCCACCGAGGGCCGGGTGGACCTGGGCGGTCTGTTCGTGCCCGGCGTCGAGGGCATGGAGCTGCGCGTGGAGGTCGCGGGTGACGCGATCGTCGCCGCCACCGTGGTGCTGCGCGACAGCGCCGTGCAGCTGCAGGCCTTCGCCGCCCCCAAGCGCGAGGGCATCTGGGTCGAGGTCCGCGAGGAGATCGCCTCCGGCATCACCCAGCAGGGCGGCGTCGTGGACGAGGTCGAGGGCCCGCTCGGCTGGGAGCTGCGGGCCCAGGTGCCGGTGGCGCTGCCGGACGGCACGCAGGGCGTGCAGATGGTCCGCTTCATCGGGTGCGACGGGCCGCGCTGGTTCCTGCGCGGTGTGATCTCGGGCCAGGGCGCGGTGCAGCCGCAGACCGCCGGCCTGCTGGAGCAGATCTTCCGGGACACCGTCGTCGTCCGCGGCGAGTCCCCGATGGCCCCGCGCGACCCGATCGTGCTGAAGCTGCCGGAGGACGCCCAGATGGTCGCCGAGGGCCTGCAGCAGCCGGACGACGACCGCTCGCGCTTCGCGGGCGGCGTGGACCGCCTGGAGCGCGGTCCGGAGATCACCGAAGTGCGCTGACGGCAGCCTGCCGAAGAACGGTCCGCCGTCGTCCGCCGACGGCTGGATTGCTGCGTTCCGCTGGGCCGCAACCCCGATCAGGGGTTGCGGCCCAGCGGCGTTTTTGCAGGTCAAAGAGGTGCCCGTATGGATTGCGTCAAGGGGGCGCTAATGGCCGTATAGAGCGCGTCAACGGAGCGTGCGAGGGCTCCCGGGGGCGGTTTCCTGTGATGGTCCGTTCATATCCGAACCCTCTCTAGGAGCACACGATGGCCGACGTGGCCTTCGTCGTCACCACGATCGCGGTCTTCGCGCTGGTGGCTCTCGTCGCCAAGGGGGTGACGAAGCTGTGACCGCCGAGAACATCGTCGGCCTGGTCGTGGCCGTCGCCCTGCTGGGCTACCTGATCCTCGCCCTCGTCTTCCCGGAGAGGTTCTGAGTACAGATATGAGCCCCGTTCTCTCCGGAGTCCTCCAGCTCACCGCGCTCGTCGCGGCGCTGGCGCTCGTCCACCGCCCGCTCGGCGACTACATGGCCCGCGTCTACAGCTCCGAGAAGCACCTGCGCGCCGAGAAGCTGCTCTACCGCACCATCGGCGCCGACCCGGACGCCCAGATGCGCTGGCCCGCGTACCTGCGCGGCGTGCTGGCCTTCTCGGTCGCCGGCGTCCTCTTCCTCTACCTGCTGCAGCGGATCCAGGGCATACTCCCCGACTCCCTGTCGCTGGGCTTCACCGCGATCAGCCCGGACCAGGCGTTCAACACCGCCGCCTCGTTCGTCGCCAACACCAACTGGCAGTCGTACTCGGGCGAGCAGGCCATGGGCCACGCCGTCCAGACGCTCGGCCTGGCCGTGCAGAACTTCGTCTCCGCGGCCGTCGGCATCGCCGTGGCCGTCGCGCTCGTCCGCGGCTTCGCCCGCTCGCGCACCGGCGAGCTCGGCAACTTCTGGGCCGACCTGGTGCGCGGCACCGTCCGCATCCTGCTCCCGATCTCGGTGATCGGCGCGCTGGTGCTGGTGGCCTGCGGCGCCATCCAGAACTTCTCCGGGATCCACGGGATCGGCCAGCTGACCGGAGGCACCCAGCAGGTCAACGGCGGCGCCGTGGCCTCGCAGGAGGTCATCAAGGAGCTCGGCACCAACGGCGGCGGCTACTTCAACGCCAACTCCGCCCACCCGTTCGAGAACCCCGACGCCTTCTCCAACCTCTTCGAGATCTTCCTGATCCTGCTCATCCCGTTCTCGCTGACCCGCACCTTCGGCAAGCTCGTCGGCAACGTCAAGCAGGGCTACGCGATCCTCGCGGCCATGGGCGTGATCTGGCTCGGCTTCACCGCGCTGATGATGTGGACCGAGTACGCGGGCCACGGCGCCGCGCTGCAGGCCGCGGGCGGGGCGATGGAGGGCAAGGAGCAGCGCTTCGGCGTGGGCGCCTCGGCGATCTTCGCGACCACGACGACGCTCACCTCCACCGGTGCGGTGGACTCCTTCCACTCCTCCTTCACCGGCCTGGGCGGCGGCATCACGCTGCTGAGCATGATGCTCGGCGAGATCGCGCCGGGCGGCGTCGGCTCCGGCCTCTACGGCATGCTCGTCATGGCGATCATCGCGGTCTTCATCGCGGGCCTGATGGTCGGCCGCACGCCCGAGTACCTCGGCAAGAAGATCGGCACCCGCGAGATCAAGCTCGCCGCGTGCTACATCCTCATCACCCCGACCCTGGTGCTCGGCTTCACCGCCCTGTCCATGGCGCTGTCCTCGCCGCCCGAGTCGATCCTGAACGTCAAGGGCAACTCGGTGGACGGCAGCGGCGCGCACGGCTTCTCCGAGGTCCTCTACGCGTTCACGTCGGGCGCCAACAACAACGGCTCGGCCTTCGCGGGCCTGAACGCCAACACGCCCTGGTACAACACCACGATCGGCCTCGCCATGCTGCTCGGCCGCTTCCTGCCGATGGTCTTCGTGCTGGCGCTGGCCGGCTCGCTCGCCGAGCAGACGCCCGTCCCCGAGACCGCCGGCACCCTGCGCACCGAGAAGCCGCTCTTCGCGGGCCTGCTCGTCGGCGCGATCCTGATCATCACCGGCTTGACCTACTTCCCGGCCCTGGCCCTTGGCCCGATGGCGGAGGGACTTTCATGAGCACGACCACCCCTGTCCGGCCCACGTCCGAGGAACCCCAGGACGCCCCGTCCCACGGATCCCAGGCGCCCGGGCGCGTCTCCGGCGGCCTGTTCGACCCCGCGCAGCTGATGAGGTCGCTGCCGGACGCGTTCCGCAAGCTCGACCCCCGGGTGATGGTGAAGTCCCCGGTGATGTTCGTGGTCCTGATCGGCTCGGTGGTCACCACCGGGCTGGCGGTCAAGGACCCGGGCGACTGGTTCGGCTGGGCGATCACCGTCTGGCTGTGGCTGACGGTCCTGTTCGCCAACCTGGCGGAGGCCGTGGCCGAGGGCCGCGGCAAGGCCCAGGCCGACACCCTGCGCAAGGCCAAGACCGACACGGTGGCCCGGCGGATGAACGGCGGCACCGAGGAGTCGGTGCCCGGCACCGAGCTGCGCGTGGGCGACCTCGTCGTCTGCGAGGCCGGCGACGTCATCCCGGGCGACGGCGACGTCGTCGAGGGCGTCGCGTCCGTCGACGAGTCGGCCATCACCGGCGAGTCGGCCCCGGTCATCCGCGAGTCCGGCGGCGACCGCTCGGCGGTCACCGGCGGCACCAAGGTCCTCTCCGACCGCATCGTCATCAAGATCACGACGAAGCCCGGCGAGACCTTCATCGACCGGATGATCAACCTGGTCGAGGGCGCGGCCCGGCAGAAGACGCCGAACGAGATCGCGCTGAACATCCTGCTCGCCTCGCTGACGATCGTCTTCCTGCTGGCCGTCATCACGCTCCAGCCGTTCGCGATCCACGCGGGCGCCGAGCAGTCGATGATCATCCTGGCGGCCCTGCTGGTCTGCCTCATCCCGACGACCATCGGCGCGCTGCTGTCCGCGATCGGCATCGCGGGCATGGACCGGCTGGTGCAGCGCAACGTCCTGGCGATGTCCGGGCGCGCGGTGGAGGCCGCGGGCGACGTCTCGACGCTGCTGCTCGACAAGACCGGCACCATCACCTACGGCAACCGCCGCGCGGCGGAGTTCGTGCCCGTCAAGGGCACCACGGCCGCCGAGGTCGCCGACGCAGCCCAGCTCTCCTCGCTCGCCGACGAGACGCCCGAGGGCCGCTCGATCGTCGTCCTCGCCAAGGAGGGCTACGGCCTGCGCGAGCGCCACGAGGGCGAGCTCACCGGCGCCGAGTGGGTGCCCTTCACGGCGCAGACCCGTATGTCGGGCGTCGACGTCGAGGGCCGCAAGGTCCGCAAGGGCGCGACCGGTTCGGTCATCGCCTGGGTCGAGGAGCGCGGCGGCCGCGTCGCCGAGGACGCCCGCGAGCTCACCGACCGGATCTCCCAGGCCGGTGGCACGCCGCTGCTCGTCGCCCTGGAGGACGAGAAGGGCGCGCGCGTCCTGGGCGTCATCCACCTCAAGGACGTCGTCAAGGAGGGCATGCGGGAGCGGTTCGAGGAGCTGCGCCGCATGGGCATCAAGACCGTCATGATCACGGGTGACAACCCGCTGACGGCCAAGGCCATCGCGGAGGAGGCCGGCGTCGACGACTTCCTCGCCGAGGCCACGCCCGAGGACAAGATGGCGCTCATCAAGCGCGAGCAGGCCGGCGGCAAGCTCGTGGCGATGACGGGCGACGGCACCAACGACGCCCCCGCGCTCGCGCAGGCGGACGTGGGCGTGGCCATGAACACCGGCACCTCGGCCGCCAAGGAGGCCGGGAACATGGTGGACCTGGACTCCGACCCCACCAAGCTCATCGAGATCGTGGAGATCGGCAAGCAGCTGCTCATCACGCGCGGCGCCCTGACGACCTTCTCGATCGCCAACGACGTCGCCAAGTACTTCGCCATCATCCCGGCGATGTTCGCGGTGGCCTACCCCGGCCTGGACAAGCTCAACATCATGAGCCTGACCTCCCCGGAGTCGGCGATCCTCTCGGCGGTCGTCTTCAACGCGCTGATCATCGTCGCGCTGGTGCCGCTGGCCCTCAAGGGCGTGCGCTACCGGCCGATGAGCGCCGACAGCATGCTGCGGCGCAACCTCGGAATCTACGGACTGGGCGGCCTGGTCGCCCCGTTCATCGGCATCAAGATCATCGACATGCTCATCTCCCTCATCCCTGGCATCGGGTGACGTCACCATGAACACTTCCGTACACAGCACGGCCCGCCTGCTGGGCGCGGGCCTGAGGGCCCTGCTCGTCCTCACGGTGGTCTGCGGGGTGATCTACCCGCTGGTCGTCACCGGCATCGCCCAGGCGGCCTTCCACGACAAGGCCAACGGTTCCGAGATCAAGGCCGGCGGCAGGTCCGTCGGCTCCGAGCGGCTCGGCCAGCGCTACGACCTCGACAAGAAGGACAAGGACGGCAACCCGCTGCCCGACCCGAAGTTCTTCCAGCCGCGCCCGTCGGCCGCCGGCCCGAACGCCGAGAACACGCAGTACAAGCTGATCGTCTCCGGCGCCTCGAACCTCGCCGCCGACAGCAGGACCCTGCTGGACGCCGTCGAGCGGCGCCGTACGGACGTCGCCGCGTTCAACCGCGTCTCCCCGTCGGCGGTGCCCGTGGACGCCCTGACGGCTTCCGCCTCGGGCCTCGACCCGGACATCTCCCCGGCGTACGCGCGGCTGCAGGCCAAGCGGGTCGCCGAGGCCAACGGCCTGCCGGCGGGCAAGGTCGAGAAGCTGGTCGAGGACCACGTGGACGGCCGGATCCTCGGCTTCATGGGCGAGGAGCGCGTCAACGTCCTGAAGCTCAACATCGCGCTGCAGGAGCTCGCGAAGAAGTAGCGCGTCCCGCGGGAGCACGGACGGGGCCTGCCGGCCGGACCGGCGGGCCCCGTCCATCTTCGTGCACCACCCCTTACATCCGGGGGTGGGAAATCCGGTGAATGTTCGACCGCCGCAGGGCACTCTGTTGAACGTGGTCACATTGAACCCGCAGCCCCATGTCGCCCCGGCCGCACCGCACATGGTGGTGTGCGGGGACGACGGGCTCGTGCACCGGCTCGCCGCCGAGCTCTCCGGCGTCTACGGCGAGCGCGTCACCGTCGTCCTGCCGCCGGCGCGCGAGGCCCGGCAGCGCCCCGCGCCCGCGCTCGGCCGTGCCGCGGCGCTCTTCGGGCGCGTCACCGGAGTCGTCGGGCGCGCGGGCGCGCCCGACCGGAACGGCACCGCGGCCGGCGGCGGCCTCGTACGGGTGCTGGAGGCGGCGGAACCCGGCGAGGAGGCGTTCACCGAGGCGGGGGTGGCCCACGCCACCGCACTCGCCCTCGTCTACGACGACGACGAGACCAACGTCCAGGCGGCCCTCCTGGCCCGCCGCCTCAACCCGCGCGTCCGCCTCGTCATCCGCCTCTACAACCGCAGGCTCGGCGAGCACCTGGCGAAGCTCCTCGACCAGGCCGCCCAGGTGGCCGCGGCCGTGGACGGCACGTTCGTCACCGACACGGAAGCCGCCACCACCACCGTCCTGTCGGACGCCGACACCGCCGCCCCCGTCCTCGTCACCGCCGCCGTCTCCGGGCACAGCAAGGTCATCGAGGCCGGCGGCCTGATGCTGCGGGCTGCCGAGCGGTCCCACGCGGTCGCCGGGCGCGGGCGGGGGCGGGAGCTGTGCACCCTCGCCCTGCTCTCGGCGGCGCCGCGGCCCGGGAGCGCGGAAGCCCTCGACGGCGACGGCCCGTTGCTGCTCCCGGACGACCCGCGGCCGCCGGGCACCGAGGGGCGCGCCGAAGTCGTCCTGGAGGCGGTGCCCTTCGCCCTGCAGCCCACGCCGGTCCGCCCGACCGTCCGCGGCCTGCCCCTCGGCTCCTTCTTCTCCACGCGCCTGCGCTGGGCCCTCGGCCTGCTGACCGCCGCCGTCTGCGCGCTGGCCGTGGCGTCCTGGAGCGTCACCAGCGACGACCCGACGCACGCGGTCTACCTCTCGCTGCTCGACCTCTTCGCCATCAACGACCCGGCGATCGGCGAGGGCCACGGCCGGAAGGTCCTCCAGCTGCTCTCCGGACTCACGGGACTGCTGCTCCTGCCCCTGCTGGTGGCCGCCGCCCTGGAAGGGCTCGGGACCTTCCGCTCGGCCTCGGCGCTGCGCCGCCCGCGGCGCGGCCTGTCCGGCCACGTGGTGCTGCTGGGCCTGGGCAAGATCGGCACCCGCGTGCTGGCCCGGCTGCGCGAACTCGGCATCCCCGTCGTGTGCGTGGAGCGCGACCCGCAGGCCCGCGGCGTCGCGCTCGCCCGCTCCCTGCGCGTGCCCACGATCATCGGCGACGTCACCGAGGAAGGCGTGCTGGACGCCGCCAAGGTCGGCCAGAGCGGCACGCTCCTGGCGCTGACCAGCAGCGACATCACCAACCTGGAGGCCGTGCTGTACGCGCGCGCGGTCAACCCCGGGGTACGGGTGGTCATGCGGCTGTACGACGACCGCTTCGCCAAGGCCGTCTACCGCACCCTGCGCGCCTCCCACCCGCGGGCGTGGACGCGCAGCCGCAGCGTCTCCTTCCTCGTCGCCCCGGCCTTCGCGGGCGCGATGATAGGGCGTCAGATCCTGGGAGCGGTCCCCGTCGAGCGGCAGGTCGTCCTCATCGCGGCGCTGGAGGTGGAGGGCCGCCCCGAGCTGAACGGGCAGCCCGCCGGGGAGGCGTTCGTGCCCGGCGCGTGGCGGGCGCTCGCGGTGACCACCCGGCGCCTGGACGCCTCCGGCCGCCTGGAGGCCTCCGCCCGGGAGGAGACCCGCCTGCTGGAGGACCTCCCCGCCCGTTACGTCCTGGGCGGCCAGGACCGCGTCATCGTCGCGGCCACCCGGCAGGGGCTCGCCGACCTGCTGGGCCGCAGGCCCGTGCCCCGCCCGCGCTGACGCGCGCGGGGGAGGGGGCGCGGTTCACCCGGGCCGCCGGGCCGCCGGGCCTCCGGCCTCGTCCGCCAGGCTCCCGGCCTTCGGTCTCCCGGCCTTGCCCACCGGGCCCCCGGCCTTCACCGCCGGAGGCGGCCGGCCGTCACCAGACGTCGCCCGGCCGCCAGTCGCAGGCCAGCTCCCCGTCCAGGTCCAGCTTCGCCGTCAGCGGCATGACGTAGATGCAGCCGTCCTCCTCCTCGGTGCGCCGCACGCCCGCCGGGGAGAGCACCGCCGAGGGGCCGCGCCACTGCTGCCAGCCGCGGCCCGCGTAGAGCGGCACGGCCTCGTCCGCCGCGCCCAGCGCCCCCAGCTCGTAGCCGCCGCGGCGCAGCACCTCCTCCAGGGCGTCCATCACGGCCGAGGCCACGCCCTGCCGGCGCCGGTCCCCGCGGACGGCCACGGCCTCCACGTATCCGGCGCGCAGGGCCTGCCCGCGGTGCAGCATGCGGCGCTGCACGAGCGAGCCGTGGCCGATCAGCTCGCCGCCCTCCCACACGAGGGCGTGCATGCCGCCCACCGTGTGGTCCCAGTCCTCGTCGGAGAAGTCCCCCTCGAACGCGTCGTCCACGAGGGCGCGGACCGCGGCGAGTTCCGCGTCGGTCAGCCCGGACGTGTGCGCCGTGCGTACGTCAGTCATGCCGCCATGCTGTCAGCCCGCCTCCCGGTCCGGACCGGACGGGTCGCGCAAAAGTCACGGGGCAGGGCGTCAGAGCTGCGTCAATACCGCGCCCGGCATCCCCGGGCGCCCCATATGTCCAGAACTTTGGCCGTAAGGTCGACCGTACGCGGCAGTGCGAGCACATCAGCACATCCGGCCGGCGCGGACCGCCCGGACACCGCCGCGTGACCTGAAAGACAATGGGGCCATGGGACGCGGCAAGCTTCGGATCTACCTCGGCGCGGCACCGGGCGTCGGCAAGACGTACGCGATGCTCTCGGAGGCCCACCGGCGCGTGGAGCGCGGCACGGACGCCGTGGTCGGCTTCGTCGAGCACCACAACCGGCCGCGCACCGAGGTCATGCTCCACGGCCTGGAGGAGGTGCCCCGCCGGGAGATCACCTACCGCGGGGCCGTCTTCACCGAGATGGACCTCGACGCCGTCCTCGCCCGCCGCCCCGCCGTCGTCCTCGTCGACGAGCTCGCCCACACCAACGTGCCCGGCTCGCGCAACACCAAGCGCTGGCAGGACGTCGAGGAGCTGCTCCAGGCGGGCGTCGACGTCGTCTCCACGGTCAACATCCAGCACCTGGAGTCGCTCGGCGACGTCGTCGAGTCGATCACCGGCGTCCGGCAGCAGGAGACCGTGCCCGACGAGGTCGTGCGCCGCGCCGACCAGATCGAGCTGGTCGACATGTCGCCCCAGGCGCTGCGCCGCCGCATGGCCCACGGGAACATATACAAGCCCGACAAGGTCGACGCGGCCCTCTCCAACTACTTCCGGCCCGGCAACCTGACCGCGCTGCGCGAGCTCGCCCTGCTGTGGACCGCCGACCGCGTCGACGAGTACCTGCGGCAGTACCGCACGGAGCACAGCGTCTCCACCATCTGGCAGGCCCGCGAGCGCATCGTCGTCGGCCTCACCGGCGGCCCCGAGGGCCGCACCCTGATCCGCCGCGCGGCGCGCATGGCCGCCAAGGGCTCCGGCAGCGAGATCCTCGCCGTCTACATCGCCCGCAGCGACGGGCTCACCTCGGCCTCGCCCAAGGAGCTCGCCGTCCAGCGCACCCTGGTCGAGGACCTCGGCGGCACCTTCCACCACGTGATCGGGGACGACGTGCCCGCTTCGCTGCTGGAGTTCGCCCGCGGGGTCAACGCCACCCAGATCGTGCTCGGCTCCAGCCGGCGCAAGAACTGGCAGTACATCTTCGGCCCCGGCGTGGGCCAGACCGTGGCCCGCGACTCCGGGCCCGACCTGGACGTCCACATCGTCACCCACGAGGAGGTCGCCAAGGGCCGCGGCCTGCCCGTGGCGCGCGGCGCCCGCCTCGGCCGGGGCCGCATCCTGGCCGGCTGGCTCGTCGGCCTGGGCGGCCCGGCCCTGCTCAGCCTGCTGCTGACGAACATCGGGCCGCACCTCGGCCTCGCCAACGACATGCTGCTGTTCCTGTGCATGACGGTGGCGGCGGCCCTGCTCGGCGGTCTGCTGCCGTCCCTCGCCTCCGCGGCCTTCGGCTCGCTGCTGCTGAACTACTTCTTCGTCGAGCCCGTCCACCAGTGGACGATCACCGACCCCAAGAACATCGTCGCCATCGCGACCTTCGTCTTCGTCGCGGTCTCCGTGGCGTCCGTGGTGGACGTGGCCGCGCGCCGCACCCACCAGGCGGCGCGGCTGCGGGCCGAGTCCGAGATCCTCTCCTTCCTCGCCGGCAGCGTGCTGCGCGGCGACAACAGCCTGGAGGCCCTGCTGGAGCGGGTCCGGGAGACCTTCGCCATGGAGTCCGTGGCCCTGCTGGAGCGCACCAGCGACGTCGACCCGTGGACCTGCGCGGCCGCCGTCGTGACCAACTCGGGCAAGCCCCTGCTGCGGCCCGAGGACGCCGACGTCGACATGCCCGTCGGCGACAACATGGCGCTCGCCCTCTCCGGGCGCGTCCTGCCCGCCGAGGACCGCCGGGTGCTCGCCGCCTTCGCCGCGCAGGCCGCGGTCGTCCTGGACCGGCAGCGGCTGGTCGGCGAGGCCGAGCGGGCCCGCCGCCTCGACGAGGGCAACCGCATCCGCGTCGCGCTGCTCGCCGCCGTCAGCCACGACCTGCGCACCCCGCTCGCCGCGATCAAGGCCGCGGTGACCTCCCTGCGCTCGGACGACGTCGCCTGGTCCGAGGAGGACGAGGCCGAGCTGCTGGCCGGCATCGAGCACGGCGCGGACCGCCTCGACCACCTCGTCGGCAACCTCCTCGACATGTCGCGGCTGCAGACCGGCACCGTCACCCCGCTGATCCGCGAGATCGACCTGGACGAGGTGGTGCCGATGGCCCTGGGCGGCGTCCCCGAGGGCAGCGTCACCCTCGACATCCCCGAGACGCTGCCGATGGTCGCCGTCGACCCCGGCCTGCTGGAGCGCAGCGTCGCCAACGTCGTCGAGAACGCCGTCAAGCACAGCCCCGACGGGACGCCCGTCCTGGTGGCCGCCAGCGCCCTGGGCGACCGCGTGGAGGTGCGGGTGGCCGACCGCGGCCCCGGCGTCCCCGACAGCGCCAAGGACCGCATCTTCGAGCCCTTCCAGCGCTACGGGGACGCGCCGCGCGGCGCCGGCGTGGGCCTCGGCCTGGCCGTCGCCCGGGGCTTCGCCGAGGCCATGGGCGGCACCCTCGCCGCCGAGGACACCCCCGGCGGGGGCATGACCATGGTGCTCACCCTGCGGGCCGCCGACGGCGTCGCCCCGGTCCGCCCGGACCTCCCGGCGCAGGCCACCTCGTGAGCCGTCCCCCGCGCACCGACAGTCCAGCAGTCCCCGATCCCGGGCCCCGCCGGCGGGCCCGCACGAACAGCAGAGGTGGTTACCGATGAACCGGGTGCTCGTGGTGGATGACGAGCCGCAGATCGTCCGCGCCCTCGTGATCAACCTCAAGGCGCGGAAGTACGAGGTCGACGCCGCGCCCGACGGCGCGACGGCCCTCCAGCTCGCCGCCGCGCGCCACCCCGACGTGGTCATCCTCGACCTCGGCCTGCCCGACATGGACGGCGTCGAGGTGATCAAGGGACTGCGGGGCTGGACCCGGGTGCCGATCCTGGTCCTGTCCGCCCGCCAGACCTCCGACGAGAAGGTCGAGGCGCTGGACGCCGGCGCGGACGACTACGTCACCAAGCCGTTCGGCATGGACGAGCTGCTGGCCCGGCTGCGGGCCGCCGTGCGGCGCGCCGAGCCGACGGGGGCGGCGGCCGCGGGGGACGACGCGATCGTCGAGACCGAGGTCTTCACCGTCGACCTCGCGGCGAAGAAGGTCAACCGCGAGGGCCGCGACGTGCGGCTGACGCCGACCGAGTGGCACCTGCTGGAGGTGCTCGTACGCAATACGGGCCGTCTCGTCAGCCAGAAGCAGCTGCTCCAGGAGGTCTGGGGCCCGTCCTACGGCACGGAGACGAACTACCTGCGGGTGTACATGGCCCAGCTGCGGCGCAAGCTGGAACGTGACCCTTCGCATCCGAAGCACTTCATTACGGAGCCGGGGATGGGGTACCGCTTCGAGCTGTAGGACGAAACGGCAGCCCGCTCGCGGGGCAGGAACCCGCCCGGAGGGCGCCCGGTACGCTGGGTTCATGAGTGCCGTACCCCGTTCCGAGAAGCCGACCGGCCGTTTCCGCCGGATGCTCGACCGGCTGTCCACCTCGCAGGAGGAGCTGCACCACGCAGAACTGCAGCAGGACGCGGAGGCCACGGGCTGCACGCGGATATGCGACTGCGACGACCGGCAGATAGTCAAGGTCACCGGCACACTGCGGACCGTAACGCTCCGCCCCCGTGCCGGGGTGCCCGCGCTGGAGGCCGAGCTGTTCGACGGCTCGGCCGCGCTCGACGTCGTGTGGCTCGGCCGCCGTTCCATCGTCGGCATAGAGCCCGGCCGTAAGCTGATCGCCTCCGGCCGGATCTCGATGAGCCGTGGCCGCCGGGTGCTGTTCAATCCCAAGTACGAACTCCGACCGCTCGGACAGGAGTAGCGGGTGACGTCTCTCGACAAGCCGACGACGGACCAGCAGGGGACGGGCGGTGACGGCGCCGACGCATCGGCGGCGACCAAAGCCGCGCTCTTCGAGGCCTTCGGCGGGGTGCGGGGCATGGTCGAGACGACCGTGCCGGGCCTGGTCTTCGTAGCGATCTTCACGGTCAAGCGGGACATCCACACCGCGGCCATCGCCGCGCTGGGCCTCTCCCTGCTGATGGGCATCGCCCGGCTGCTGCGCAAGGACACCGTCAAGCACGCCTTCAGCGGCGTCTTCGGGGTCGCCATCGGCGCGGTCTTCGCGATGATGACCGGCGACGCCAAGAACTTCCACCTGCCCGGCATGCTCTACACCCTGGGCCTGGCCGTGGCGTACATCGTCACGTCCATGGTGGGCTATCCGCTGCTCGGCCTGATCCTCGGCCCGGTGTTCAAGGAGAACCTCTCCTGGCGCACCCGCAACCCCGGCCGCAAGGTCGCCTACACCAAGGCGAGCTGGGCCTGGGGCCTGATCCTGCTGACCAAGTCGGCGATCCTCTTCCCGCTGTACTGGTGGGGCGACGCCACCCAGCTCGGCTGGGTGAAGGTGGCCCTCGGCATCCCGCCGATGCTGCTGTCGGTCTACCTGACCTGGATCTTCCTGGCCAAGGCCCCGCCGCCGATCGACGTGATCGCGGAGATGGAGGCGGCCGAGCGTGCGGAGAAGGCGGAGAGCGCCGAAGGCGCGGAGAACAGCAAGGCCCTGAGCTGACCTCCCCCTCACAGACGAAAACGAACGCCGGGCGGGCTCGAGATTCGAGCCCGCCCGGCGTTCGTGTGTGCGGGTGCTAGTCGGCGTCCCGCGTCACCGACAGCAGGTCCTCCAGCTGTTCCTCGCGCGCGGGGGCCGCGACGAACAGCAGCTCGTCGCCGGCCTCCAGGGAGTCCTCCCGGCTGGGGGTGAGCACCCGGTTGCCGCGGATGATCGTGACGAGCGAGGTGTCGTCCGGCCAGGCCACGTCCCCGACGCGGGTGCCGGCCAGCGCCGACTCCGGCGGCAGCGTGAGCTCCACGAGGTTGGCGTCGCCCTGGCTGAACCGCATCAGGCGCACCAGGTCGCCGACGCTCACGGCCTCCTCGACGAGCGCCGACATCAGGCGCGGCGTGGACACGGCCACGTCGACGCCCCAGGACTCGTTGAACAGCCACTCGTTCTTGGGGTTGTTCACCCGGGCCACGACCCGGGGCACCCCGTACTCGGTCTTGGCCAGCAGGGAGACGACCAGGTTGACCTTGTCGTCACCCGTGGCCGCGATGACCACGTTGCAGCGCTGCAGCGCGGCCTCGTCGAGCGAGGTGATCTCGCACGCGTCGGCCAGCAGCCACTCGGCGAGCGGCACCCGCTCGACGGAGATGGCGGTCGGGGCCTTGTCGACGAGCAGCACCTCGTGCCCGTTCTCCAGCAGCTCGCCCGCGATGGAGCGGCCGACGGCACCGGCACCGGCGATGGCGACCCTCATGAGTGCGCCTCCTCGGGACCGTGCGCGAACGCCGCTTCGACCTTCTCGATCTCGTCGGTGCGCATCATCACATGCACCAGATCGCCTTCCTGCAACACCGTCGAGGAGGACGGCAGCACCGCCTCGCCCAGCCGGGTGAGGAACGCCACCCGCACGCCGGTCTCCTCCTGGAGCTTGCTGATCTTGTGGCCCACCCAGGCGTCCGAGGCGGGCACCTCGGCCAGCTGGACGCCGCCGCTCGGGTCGCGCCACAGCGGCTCCGCGCCGGACGGCAGCAGCCGCCGCAGCATCTGGTCGGCCGTCCACCGCACGGTGGCCACGGTCGGGATGCCCAGCCGCTGGTAGACCTCGGCACGCCGGGGGTCGTAGATCCGCGCGGCCACGTTCTCCACGCCGAACATCTCGCGGGCCACGCGGGCCGCGATGATGTTGGAGTTGTCACCGCTGCTGACGGCCGCGAACGCGCCCGCCTCCTCGATGCCCGCCTCGCGCAGGGTGTCCTGGTCGAAGCCGACGCCGGTCACGCGACGGCCGCCGAACCCGGAGCCCAGGCGGCGGAAGGCCGTCGGGTCCTGGTCGACCACGGCCACCGTGTGACCCTGCTGCTCAAGGGTCTGGGCGAGGGCCGAGCCGACCCGCCCGCAGCCCATGATCACAATGTGCACGACGCTTACCCCACGCTCCGGACTACCGCGCTGACCTGCACCAACAACCTGCTCACGTGTTCCTTTCCGGTGTGCTGCGCCCGCGTGGCCGAATGCTGCCCGCGGTATCGGTGCGGACGTCCCCGAGGGGCGGTCCGCACCGGTGCATGGGACCACCGTATCCGCAACGCCCCGCGCGGCTTCGACCCCGTCCGCCGAGTGGCCCCCCGACCCGCCGCCGGGGTGGTGGTCCGGGCACACCTCAGGGGCCCTCGGAGCCTCCCGCAGGGCCCCGGGAGAGCCCCGGGTGGTGGTGGGACCACCAAATGAGGGGCCACGGGGGTGCCCTTCACACCTGGGCGCCGGGGGGTGCGCAAGCGCACCGTTGACAGTGCCACCAGCAGCCGAGATGGGGGATTCCGATGAGTGGTGTTGCTCTCTATCCGCGGACCGCCCGGCACGAGGCGCCCGCACCGGCCTGCCCCGGGACCCGGGACGCCGTCCTGGCCGAGCTGTGCTCCGCGCTCTTCGCCTCGCTGCCGCGCAGCGACCAGCGCCGGCGCGGCGAGGCCTACGTGCGCGGCCTGCTGGGAACCCAGGGCCGCAAGTCCATCCGCAACATCGCGGCGCTCATCGGCGGCCAGGCCGCCGAGCAGAGCCTGCACCACTTCATCTCCAGCTCCACCTGGGACTGGGCCCCGGTGCGCCGCGCCCTCGCCCACTACCTGACCCGGGTCTCTCCGCCGCACGCG
Source organism: Streptomyces aureoversilis (assembly GCF_042657885.1). Lineage (NCBI taxonomy): Bacteria > Bacillati > Actinomycetota > Actinomycetes > Kitasatosporales > Streptomycetaceae > Streptomyces > Streptomyces aureoversilis. The sequence continues at coordinate 227,117 of NZ_JBHSKJ010000007.1, read as the reverse complement.
TGGGTCGTCCGGCCGATGGTCATCCCCAAGGCCGGGGACAACTCCGTGGGCGTCGACCGGCGCTTCTGCCCGGCCGTCGGCCAGGTGCTCAACGCGCAGCAGGCCGTGGGCGTCTGGGCCGCCTCCGCCGAGCGCAGCACCCCCGTCAACTGGCGGCTGCACCTCTCCGACGCCTGGCTCCGGGACGGGCTGCGCCGCAGCCAGGCCTGCATCCCCGACTCCGTCCGCCCCGAGACCCTGGGGGAGTGCACGGTGGAGGCGTACGCGGGGATGATGCGCGACTGGGGGCTGCCGCTGCGCCCGCTGGTGCTGGACGCCCGCGACATGGACGCACCCGCGGCCCTGCTGCGGCTGCGCGCCTCCGGGGTTCCGGCCCTGGTGCGCATCAGCAACTCGTTGCGGCTGACCGTGTCCGACCCGGCCGTGCCCGGCCGCGGTTCCGAGGCGCTGCCGGCCCACCAGATCCTCGGTGCGGCCCGCGACATGCGCCGCCCGGTGATGTGGCGCGACCACGGTCCCTCGCGGGTCGTGCGGACCTCGCTGACCGCGGCCGTCCGCGTGGGGCTGCCCGCGCTGCGCACGGCGGCCGCGCCCGGGCCGGTGCGGCGCAGGGAGTTACTCCTGCTGGGGGTGGGCGAGAACGGCCACCGCTGGCCGTCCGAGCTGTGGCTGACGGACCTCGTCAACGTCCCGCCCGCCGCCCTCGTACGGCTGGGCAAGCTCCTGGACCGGGTCGACCGGGACTTCCGGGAGATCGCCGACGACGTCGGCGTCCGGGACTTCGCGGGCCGCTCCTTCAGCGGCTGGCACCGGCACGTGACGCTCGCCTCCGCGGCCCACGCCGTCGCCGCGCTCACCGGCGGGCCGGAGGAGCGCCTCCCGCTCGGCTACGTCTCCTGAGCCCCGGGGGTGTCCCCGCCGGAGCCGGGCCCGGCCCGGTCCCGCATCCGCAGGCTGTGCCGCACCCGGAAGACCCGCAGGGCCAGCTGCACCTCCAGGGCGCGCTCGGGCTGCTGCCACTGCGGCCCCAGCAGCTCGCTGATCCGCTCCAGGCGACGGGCCACGGTATTGGGGTGCACATGAAGCTTCTTGGCCGCGTTCGTCGGGCTGCCGCCCGCCTCGAAGTACGTCTCCAGCGTGCGCGTCAGGTCGGTGAACCGCTGCTGGTCGTAGTCGATCACCGGCCCGATGGCCGAGTCGACGAAGCCCTCGACGTCGTGGTTGTCGGAGAGCAGCACCCCGAGGAAGCCCAGCTCGCGCACCGACGCCGAACGGCCGATGACCCCCAGCGAGGTCATCGCGTCCAGGCAGCGCAGCGCCTCCTGGAAGCCGTGGTGGACGGAGGCCGGGCCCGCGACCGGGCCCGCCGAGCTCACCGTCACCGGGTGGCCGAGGAGCGGCGACAGCTCCGCGGAGACCGAGCGGCCCGCGCCGCCCGGGTCCGTGCCCGGCAGCAGCAGCACCGCGCAGCCGTTGTGCATGCTCTTCAGCCCGCTGAGCCGGTGCGCATAGGAGGACGCCCAGATGGCCATCTTGCCGCGGGCGTCGCCCTCGGGGCGCGCCACGACCACGACGTGCGGCTTGCTCAGGTTGATGCCGAGCCGCCGCGCGTGCTGTTCGAGCTGGTGCGGCGGCCGCTGCGGGCTCGCCAGCAGGTCGGCGAGGAAGTCGTCGCGCACCTGCCCCTCGGCGATCGCCGTCCGGCTGCTCTCCACCAGCAGCTGCACGGCCATGACCTGGGCCACCAGCCGCAGCAGCCGCTCGTCCTGCACCGCGTCGGGGCGGTCGGGGCGCAGCAGCAGGGTGCCGAGGTTGCTGCCGGTGCCCGCGGAGATGGGCACGGCCCACAGGCCGTCGGCGAGGGCCACGGGTTCGCGGGCGGCGTGGGCGTCCATGGCGGCGGGCACCAGCAGCGTCTCGGCCGGGGGCGCCTCCCCGTCCTCGTCCGCATCCCCGGTGAACTCGGCCTCTCCGGCGTCTCCGGCCTCTCCCGCGTCCTCCGCGGCTTTCGCGGCCTCCCGGACGAGCCCCGCGGAGGTGAGGACGGTGCCGTTGGCGGCGCACACCTGGACCGCGGCGCCCAGCTCCGTGGCGGAGGCGCGGGCGAGGGTGTCCAGGTTGCAGTCGCCGAGCACCAGCTGGATCAGCCGGTGCTGGGCGTCGCTCAGCTCCTGGGCGCTGCGCAGCCCGGCCTCGACGCGGGTCGAGTGCTGCTCCAGCTCGGCCACCAGGGCGGTGGTCCGGTCCAGCAGCTCGGCCTTCTCGATGGCCACGCCGGCCAGGTCGCTGAGGGAGCTGAGGAGCGCTATCTCGTCGGTGGTGAAGTGCCGGACCTTGCGCTCGGCCACGTAGAGGGTGCCGAAGGGGCGCGCGCCGCGGCTCAGCGGGACGGCGAGGACGGCCTGCAGCCCCTCGGCCTTGACCACGTAGTCGATCTCGCCGCTGTGCTGGATGCGCTCGTCGGCGAGGTAGTCCGGGGTCCAGAACGGCGAGGGGTTGTCCATGACCGCGGAGCCCAGCCCGCTGCCGCCGGGCAGCCGCAGGCCCACGTTGAGGGCGGTGGTGTGGCCGTCGGCGGCCCGTATGCTCACGTACCGCTCGCCTTCGGCGTACATCCCGATGTACGACATGTCGACGGCGAGGAGCCGCCGGGCCCGCCGGAGGATGACCTTCAGGAGGGTGTCGAGGTCGTGCGGGGTCGCGAGGTCGCGCGCGGTGTCGATGAGCGCGGACATGCCGGCCTCGCGCTGCTGCTGACGCTCCGTCCACGTCCGTATGGTCAGGCCGAGTTGGACCGCCTCACCGAGCCGGTCGAGGAGTTGCGGCTGCGCGCCGGCGCGGCGGAACCGTTCGACGAGGGCTTCGTATTCCTGGGCCGGCGCCCCGGCGGCCAATAGTTCCAGCACGGCGAATATGCCGTCCTCGGACATGCCTTGCGACACGATGCCCCCCGGGTCCGGTGCGCTCTGCCGCACGGATAGAGCCGCGGCACGGTATGCGGGGAAGCTATGCACACGGGCAGTGGTGCGTCAACCGCAGCCGATCAAGACGCCGGTGGCGGCCGCAGCAGGCGCGGCGGGGTGCGTCCGGTGGTGTCCGGACCACCGCCGAATCCCGACGGTGTGTTACTGGATCACCTTCCTGTTAAGTGCCCTTATAGGTGAAGGTTGATGAACACCCGGCGCGCGGCCGGGAGTTGTCGCCGATTCAGGGGGCTCGGTATGACGGGGGTACGCGACTACAGGCTCTCTCTCGAACGCAGCCGTCAAGCGCTCGTGCGGGAGGACCGGCCGGCCGCTTTCACGATGCGCGGCCTCGAGTGGGATCTCTTACCGGAAGTATTTGCTCCGATTTACTCGCCCGCGACGGGAATCGCACTCGACTTCCTCGGCCTCGCCGGGGCGTCCGCGGAGACGGATTCCCCGCGGTTCCCCGGGGCACCCGGTGCCCGGCGGGGGTCGCTGCTGGAGATCGGCAGCGGCACCGGCGTCGTCGCCGTCGCCGCCGCCCTGGCGGGCTGCACCCGCGTGGTCGCCGCCGACATCAATCCCGCGGCGGTACTGAACACCTCGATGAACGCGGCCCGGCACGGAGTGTCCGGCAGGGTCCGCGCCCTCCGCAGCGACCTCTTCGACCGGCTGGATCCGGGGGAAAGGTTCGACACGGTCTTCTGGTCCTCCAATTATGTGCTGGCGCCGGCGGAGTACCGGCCCCGGACCATGCACGAGCGGGCCTACATCGACCCCGGCTATGCGGCGCACAGCCGCTTCCTGGAGGGGGCGCCCGGCCTGCTGGCCCCGGGCGGCACGGTCCTGCTGCACTTCAGCAGCCGGGGGGACGTGCCGGCCCTGCGCCGCATCGCGGACCGGTGCGGCCGCCGGCTGGACGTCGTGCGCCGCACCGTCGTGAGGGAAGGCGAGCACGAAGTCGAGCACATGCTGCTGGAGGTGACCCCGGCGGCGGATTCCGCCCGCCGCCCGGAAGTCGTCCGATAACGCCGAGACGGGGGATACGTGCGTACGTTATTAGTCGACAACTACGACTCCTTCACCTACAACCTGTTCCACTATCTGGCCGAAGTCAACGGCCGGGAACCGGAAGTCGTCACCAACGACGACCCGTTCTGGAAAACCGGCCGGCTCGCCGAATTCGACAATGTCGTCCTCTCGCCCGGACCCGGAACCCCGGAACGCGAGGCCGACTTCGGAATCTGCGCAGATATCCTGCGCCACGGCACGCTCCCCACGCTCGGCGTCTGCCTGGGCCACCAGGGCATCGCCCTGGTGTACGGAGGCGAAGTCGGCCGGGCGCCCGAGCCCCGCCACGGCCGGGTCTCGCCCGTCCACCACGACGGCACCGGCCTCTTCGAGGGGCTGCCGTCCCCTTTCGCGGCCGTGCGCTACCACTCGCTGGCCGTGGGCAGGCTGCCCGCGTCCCTGGAGGTGACGGCGCGCACCGCCGACGGCACGGTCATGGGGCTGCGCCACCGTGAGCTCCCGCTGTGGGGGGTCCAGTTCCACCCCGAGTCGATCGGCAGCGCGTACGGGCACCGCATTCTGGACAACTTCCGCCGCATGACGGAGCGCCACGGGGTGCGGCGGAGCGCAGGGCCCCGCCCCGCGGCCCTCCGCACGCCGGAGAAGCCGCGGCCCGGGCGCCGCCTCCGGGTCCTCACCGCGGCCCTGCCGACCCGCTGGGACGACGAGGTCGTCTTCGACCGCCTCTTCCGCAGGGGCCCGCACGCCTACTGGCTCGACAGCAGCAGGCGCGACGGCCCCGCCGGACGGTTCTCCGTCATGGGGGACGCCTCCGGGCCGCTCGCCCGGATCGCCTCGGCGGACGTCCGCAGCAGCACGGTCACCGTCCGCGGCCGCCACGGCACCGAGGTGGTGACGGGAGGCTTCCTGGACTGGCTGGCCCGGGACCTGGAAGCGACCCGCACCGCGGAAATCCCCGCCCTGCCCTGCGACTTCGCACTCGGCTGGGTGGGCTACCTCGGCTACGGCCTGAAGGCGGAGTGCGGCGGCGAAGCGGGCCACCGGCCCGACGAGCCGGACGCCACCACGGTCTTCGCGGACAGGGCCCTCGTCCTGGACCACGCGACCGGCACCACCCATCTCCTGGCACTCGCCGAGGACGGCGACGAGACCGCGGCCCGCTCGTGGCTCGACGCCACCGCCCGCAAGCTCACGGCCCTCGCCGGACTGCGGCCCTTTCCCGCCGGCCGCCCCGGCGCGCTCGGCGAACTGCGGCTGCGCCACGACCGCGACGCCTACCTGCAGCTGATCGACGAGTGCCGGGAGGAGATCGCGGCGGGGGAGACCTACGAGGTCTGCCTGACCAACATGGCCGAGGCCGCCGGCACCCTGGACCCCTGGGAGGGCTACCGCTTCCTGCGCCGCACGAGCCCCGCCCCCTTCGGCGCCCTCCTGTCCTTCGGCGGCCTCTCGGTCCTCAGCACCTCGCCGGAGCGGTTCCTGCGCATCGACCGGGACGGCCGGGCCGAGTCCAGCCCGATCAAGGGCACCCGCCCGCGGGGCACGACCCCGCAGGAGGACGCCCTGCTCGCCGCGGACCTGGCCGCCAGCGAGAAGGACCGGGCCGAGAACCTGATGATCGTGGACCTCGTCCGCAACGACCTCGGCCGCTGCGCCGAAGTCGGCTCCGTCGAGGCGGAGGACGTCTTCCGCGTGGAGAGCTACGCCAAGGCCCACCAGCTCGTGAGCACGGTACGGGCCACGCTGCGCCCGGACCGCTCGCCCGTGGACTGCGTCCGCGCGGCCTTCCCGCCCGGTTCGATGACCGGCGCGCCCAAGGTCCGCACCATGCAGATCATCGAACACCTGGAACAGGGCCCGCGCGGCGTGTACTCGGGCGCGATCGGCTACTTCTCGCTCAGCGGCGCGGTCGACCTGAGCGTCGTGATCCGCACGGCCGTGGTCACGGCGGACCGGGTGCGGTACGGGGTGGGCGGCGCGATCATCGCCCTGTCCGACCCGGAGGAGGAGTACGAGGAAACGGCGGTGAAGGCGGCCCCGCTCACCGCACTCACGTGCACGGACTTCCCGGACCGCCACGGGGCGAAGGACAGGGTGACGATCTGACGAGACGAAGCGGGCGGGTCGGGCCCGGCCCGCCCAGGCACGAGGAGCGACCGACGGAGCCCACCCACAGGCGGCAAGGGACAGAAGGGGCAAACGCCCGCCCGCCCACCAGGAGCGACCGACGGAGCCCACCCACGAACAGCAAAGGACAGGTAGGGCAGGCGCCCGCCCGCCCGACCCCTCACCGGGGGACCGGGTGCAGGAGACGGGAGGGGACGGGGCCGCAGGGGCAGGGGTCCGGGACGCTGACGTGTATTTGCGGGTCCGGAGGGGCAGGGGGCGCCAGGACGGCGCCGGGCGCGGACCCGAAAATATACGGTCCCGGACCCCTGCCCCGGAGGCCCCGGCCCCGCACCACCCGCTCACCCGCCCGACCCCCCGCGCAACCGATCCGCCACGGCCCCCCGCAACGCCCCCCACGCCCGCCCCGGCCGCACCGAACTCTCCGCCTCCAGCGCCCCCGCCACCTCGTCGAACGACACCCCGCTCGCCTCGAACCGGACCACGGCAGCCCGCGCCGCCCCCTCCTGCCCCGTCAGCGTGTCCCCCCGCAGCCGCCCGCGCCGCCCCGCCGCGGCCAGCGTCGTCCCGGACATCGCGCTGACGGTGCCCCAGGCCACGAGCGACTCCACGTACGGCACGCCGCGCGGCTCCGTCTCCACGGGGGAGCCGACGGACCACATCACCCGCTGCGGGCGGGCCCCCGCCGCGGCCAGGACCCGCCAGCGCGCGCTGCCCAGCCCTTCCTCGTAGCGCCGGTACACGAGCCGGGCGACGGTCAGGGCGGCGCTGCCCCGTACCTCCGGGACCGCCGCACGCCCCGCACGCCCCGCACCCGAGGCCCGCAGCCGCGCCCCGACCTCGGCGTCGATCCGCGCCACGGGCAGCGAGGCGAGCGAGGGGATCGCCGACAAGTCGAGGCCGGCGGCCCGGGCCCGTTCCAGGCCGGTGAACCACACGTCCACGACCTGCTCGTAGCGGCGCACGGAGAAGACGTCGGTGACGTGCACCCCGATGCCGCGGGCCAGGCACGCTCCGGTGGCGGCGAGCCCCTCCTCCGTGGCGGGGATCTTCACGAGCGCGTTGGGCCGGCAGGCGGCCCGGTGCAGGGCGGCCGCGGCGTCGGCGAAGGCGCCGGCCGTCACGCGGGCGCCGCCCGCCGCCAGCCATGGATCCGGGCCCATGGACACGTGCCCGTCGATCCCCTGCGTGGCGGCGAAAACCGGCCGCAGCTCGTCGCACGCGGCGCGCAGGTCGTAGGCGCACAGCGCCTGCACCGCGGTCGCGGGCGGGACGGACCGGCAGGCCAGGTGGTCCAGTTGCTGCTCGTAGGCGGTGCCGCCGGCGACCTCGGCGGCGAGGGCACCGGGGTCGGACGTGGCCCCCCGCACCTCGCCCGCGGCGACGAGCCGGGCGAGGGCGCCGGAGGCGAGGAGCGAGCGGCGCAGCCCGTCGAGCCAGGGGGAGACGCCTTCCGCGAGGAGCTCCCGCAGGACCTCACCACCAGACGTCACCGTGCGCTCTCCCATGGCAGGGTCGCCCCCTCTCCGGATCGGCCGCGGAAACACATAGGGCAGAGAGCACGACAGTAGGTCCGGTCCGGGGCGCCGCGGGAACAGCCTGTCTGTACTCCGTCAACTTGGCGCAAACGGAGTCTTGACAGCCATCTGATGGAGTCGGGCTCCATCTGACGGAGTGAGCGGGGCGGCATTGGCGGAACAGGGGCGTTCTCGGACGATCGAGAACCGACCGCGTCCGCGGCCGGACGAGGCCCGCAGGCCGGACGAGGCCCGTACGCCGGACGAACCCGCACACCAGACGAAGCCCGCGCGCCGGACGAACCCGCACGCCACCGGCACCACTCAGGCCACTCGCCCCAGCAACCCAGGGAGCCGCCGCTCACGAACCCGGGCACGCCCCTTGCTTTGCCTTGCATGCTTGCTTGTTCTCAAGAGCAGTCACTTAAGCGTTTTTTGGAGAACCCCATGACCGACGCTCTGCTCGACGTCCAGGACAAACCCGCTCTCCAGCAGCCCGATTGGGGCGACGCCCCCCAGGTGCGCCGGGTCCGCGAGGAGCTGGCGCGCCGCCCGGCCCTCGTCCGCGCCGACGACGTACGGACCCTGCGCCACCACCTCGCCGAGGTCGCCCGCGGCGCCGCCCAGGTGATTCAGGCGGGCGACTGCGCGGAGGACCCCGCGGAGTGCACCTCGGGCTACGTCGCCCGCAAGGCCGGCCTCCTGGACGTCCTGGCCGGGGTCCTGAAGATGGTCGCCCACAAGCCGGTGGTCCGCGCGGGCCGCATGGCCGGGCAGTTCGCCAAACCCCGCTCCAGCGCCACCGAGCGCGTCGCGGGGACGGAACTGCCCGTCTACCGCGGCCACATGGTCAACAACCCCGAGCCCCACCCGGAGCGCCGCCGCCCCGACCCGCAGCGCCTGCTCTCCGGCTACCTGGCGGCCGGCGAGGCCATGACGCACCTCGGCTGGCTGGACCCCTCCCGCCGCTCGGGCGTCTGCCCGCCGGTGTGGACGAGCCACGAGGCGCTCCTGCTCGACTACGAGCTGCCCATGGTCCGCGCGGGCGAGGACGGCCGTCCCCTGCTCACCTCCACGCACTGGCCCTGGATCGGCGAGCGCACCCGCCGCACGGACGGCGCGCACGTCGCCCTGCTGGCCGCCGTCGCCAACCCCGTGGCCTGCAAGGTCGGGCCCACGACGACCACGGACGAGATCCTGGCCCTGTGCGAGCTCCTCGACCCGGGGCGGGAGCACGGGCGGCTCACCCTCATCGCCCGCATGGGCGCCGACAGGACCGGCGAGAAGCTGCCCCCGCTCGTGGCGGCGGTCCGCGATGCCGGGCACCCCGTCATCTGGCTCACCGACCCGATGCACGGCAACACCCTCACCGCGCCCGACGGCCTCAAGACGCGCCTGCTGGACACGGTGATCCGCGAGGTCCGCAACTTCCAGTGCGCCGTGCGGACCTCCGGGGGGATCGCGGGCGGCCTGCACCTGGAGACCACTCCCGAGCACGTCACCGAGTGCGTCCGCAACGAGTCCGAACTCGACCACGTGGGCGACAAGTACACGAGCTTCTGCGACCCCCGGCTCAATCCGCAGCAGGCCATCTCCGTCGTCTCGGCCTGGGAGGGCTGATCCACCATGGCAGGCATTCCCCCCATCGAGCCCTATCCGATGCCGGCCCCGGGCGAGCTGCCCGGGAACACCGCCGACTGGGACGCCGACCCGGCCCGCGCCGTCCTGCTGATCCACGACATGCAGCGCTACTTCGTCGGGCACCTGCCGGAGCACCCTCGCGAGGAACTGGTCGCCAACGCGGCCCTGCTGCGCGAGGCCGCGGCCGCGCTCGGCATCCCCGTCGCGTACACGGCCCAGCCCGGCGGCATGGACGACGAACAGCGCGGCCTGCTCAAGGACTTCTGGGGCCCGGGGATGCGCGTCGACCCCGCCGACCGGCGCGTCGTCGAGCCGCTCGCCCCGGCCCCCGGCGACTGGGTCTTCACCAAGTGGCGCTACAGCGCCTTCTTCCGCTCCGACCTGCTCGGGCGGATGCGCGCCAACGGCCGCGACCAGCTGATCGTCTGCGGGGTGTACGCCCACGTCGGCGTGCTGATGAGCGCCGTGGACGCGTTCACCAACGACATCCGCCCGTTCCTGGTCGCGGACGCCGTGGCCGACTTCTCCGCCGCGTACCACCGCCTCGCCCTGGAGTACGCGGCGGCGCGCTGCGCGGTGGTCACCACCACCGAGGACATGCTGGGCCGGCTGCAGGACGCGGGGGGTCCTGCGGACACGCTCGCGGTACGGGGGGCGGCGGTATGAGCGCCGAGAGGAAAGGACCGGGTCCGATCGTGAACACGACCGATGACACGACCGCGAACGCCGCCGGCGACCTGCTCGCCCGGGTGCTGGGCCCCCGGCCGCCCGCCTTCGCCCTCCTCCACCGCCCCGAGTCCACCGGACCGGGCGCCGTCGAACTCCTCCTGGGCGAGATCTCCCGGCCGGAGACCGTGGCGTCCATCCCCCTGCAGGACGCCCCCACCGGGGCGGCACCCCGCGGGGCCTCGCACGACGTCCTGGCGATCGTGCCGTACCGCCAGATCGCCGAACGGGGCTTCCGCGGCGCGGACGACGGCGCCCCGCTGCTCGCCATGACCGTCACCCACCAGGCCGTCCTGCCCCTCGCCGAGGTCCTCGCCCGGACCCCCGAGACGCCGATCACCCTGTCCGGCGGGCACTTCGACATGGACGACGAGGCGTACGCGGACACCGTCCGCCGGGTCGTCGCCGACGAGATCGGCGAGGGCGAGGGCGCGAACTTCGTCATCAAGCGCTCCTTCCTCGCCGGCATCGACGGCTACACCCCCGCCCACGCCCTGACCTTCTTCCGCCGCCTCCTGGAGCGCGAGTCCGGCGCCTACTGGACCTTCGTCGTGCACACGGGCGAGCGCACGTTCGTGGGCGCCACGCCCGAGCGCCACATCAGCGTCCGCGGCGGCACCGCCGTGATGAACCCCATCAGCGGCACCTACCGCTACCCGGCCGCCGGGCCCAGCCTGCCCGAGGTCATGGACTTCCTCGCCGACCGCAAGGAGGCCGACGAGCTGTACATGGTCGTCGACGAGGAACTGAAGATGATGGCCCGCATCTGCGCGGGCGGCGGCCGCGTCGTGGGCCCGTACCTCAAGGAGATGGCGCGCCTCGCCCACACCGAGTACTTCATCGAGGGCACCACCGACCGCGACCCGCGCGAGATCCTGCGCGAGACGATGTTCGCGCCCACCGTCACCGGCAGCCCGCTGGAGAGCGCCTGCCGGGTCATCGACCGCTACGAGCCCCAGGGCCGCGGCTACTACAGCGGCATCCTCGCCCTCGTCGGGCGCGACGCGCACGGCGAGCGCACCCTGGACTCGTCGATCCTCATCCGCACCGCGGACATCGACCGCACCGGCGGCGTGCGGATCGGGGTGGGCGCCACCCTCGTACGCCACTCCGACCCCGCCTCCGAGGTCGCCGAGACCCGCGCCAAGGCCGCCGGGCTGATCTCCGCCCTGGAGTCCGGCGGCGCCGCCCGGTTCGGCGGCCACCCGAGCGTCCGCGCCGCCCTGGAACAGCGCAACGACAGCATCGCCGGCTTCTGGCTCGCCCAGGAGGCCGACCGGGCGCTCACCGCACCCGGCCTGGCCGGGCGGCGCGTCCTGGTCGTCGACGCCGAGGACACCTTCACCTCCATGATCGGCCACCAGCTGCGCGCCATGGGGCTGACGGTGACGGTCAGGCGCTTCGACGAGCCGTACGTCTTCGGCGGGCACGACCTCGTCGTGATGGGGCCCGGCCCCGGCGACCCGCGCGACGGCCGCCACCCCAAGATCGCCCATCTGCGGGGCGCCGTCCGCGCCCTCCTGGACGAGCGGCGGCCCTTCCTCGCCGTCTGCCTCAGCCACCAGGTGCTCTCCCTCGCCCTCGGCTTCGAACTCGTCCGCCGGGACGTCCCCAACCAGGGCGTCCAGCGCGAGATCGACCTCTTCGGCAGCCGCGAGCGCGTCGGCTTCTACAACACCTTCGCCGCACGCAGCGACCGCGACAGCGTGGACGTGGAGGGCATCGGCACGGTCGGCGTCAGCCGCGATCCGCTCACCGGCGAGGTGCACGCGCTGCGCGGGCCCCACTTCGCCTCCATGCAGTTCCACGCGGAATCGGTCCTCACTCAAGGAGGACCGCGCATCGTGGGCGGACTGCTCGCCGCTCTCGCTCCGGAGGTGCCCGTCGCATGAACCCCGCCCAGATCACCGAAGTCCCCGTCGCCGCGGGCGACGGTGCCGCCCGCGGCGGCTACGTCCTCGCCGAGGCCCACGACGCGGACCTGGCCGCCGCGGCCCCCGACGTCGTCCTCGTCGCCGCGGGCGGCGAGGTGCCGACCGCCCTGGACGCCCGCCGCATCCTGCAGCGCGAGGGCATCGCCACCCGCGTGGTGTCGATGCCCTGCGCCGCCTGGTTCCACCGGCAGAGCAGCGCCTACCGCGACGCCGTCCTGCCGCCCGGCGCGCCCGCCACCGTCTCGGTGGGGGCGGCCGCGGAAGTGGGCCGGTACCAGCTCCTCGGCGGAACCGGCGAGCACGTGTGCCTGGACCACTTCGACACCGGCACGCCCGGTCAGGGCCCGTACGGCCAGGGTCTCTACGGCCAGGGTCTGTACGGCCACCACGGCCTCACCCCGGAACGGGTGGCGGCCGCGGCCCGGGCGGCCCTGTCCCGCGCCACGGGAAGAGGCCGGCCGTGACGCCCGTGGACGGCCGCGGCGGCGGCTGCGGCCGCGAGGGGGTGGGTGCCGCCCCGTCGACCCCTGCACGCGGACCGGGCCCGGCCGGGGGTTCTGCGAACGGCCCGGCCGGGGCCGACGGGGGTCCGAACGGGCAGGGCCCGGCCCGGCCTCCGAACGGAACCGACGACGCAGGCGCCGCGGGCACGGTGAGGCCCCGCGGCGCCGACGGCGCTCGGGGCGGTCCGGCCCGGTCTCCGGAGGGAGCGGACAGTGGCAGGGCTGCGCACGGGCGGCGCCCGGCCGCGGCTCCGGGCAGGCCCGGCGCAGCCGATGACGTTTCCGGTGGCACGGCCCGGGCTTCGGGTGGGCCCCGTGCCAGCGGTGCTGCTTCGGGCGGGTCTCGTACTGCCGGTGGTGCTTCGGGTGGGTCCTGCGCTGCCCGTGCCGCCTCGGGCGAGCCCCGTGCCGGCGGCTCCGTGGTCGGCGGGTCCGGGGTGACCGGGGTTTCCGTGTGGCTCGACGGGCTCGCCCGGCAGCGGCTGGCGAGCGGCCGGCTGGCCGCGCTGGCCCGGCAGGGGCGCATCGCCGGTGTCGTCTCCGACCCGGCCTTCCTCGCCCGGTCCCTGACCCGCGGCCCGTACTACACGGGCCAGCTCGGCGACCTCGCCGAGCGCGGCATCCCCGCCGAGCGGGCCCTGAAGGCCCTGGCCGTCCACGACATCCGGTGGGCCTGCGACATCCTGCGGCCCGTCCACGAGGCGACCGCGGGCGTCGACGGGCTCGTCTCCGTGAGCCTCGACCCCCGCCTCGCCCACGACAGCGAGGCCACCCTCGCCGAGGCCCGCGCACTGTGGCGGGCCGTCGACCGCCGCAACGCCATGCTCGGCATCCCCGCCACCTCCGCCGGCCTCACGGCCCTCAGCGCCTGTCTCGCCGAGGGCATCAACGTCAACGCCACCCTCGTCCTGTCCGCCGCGCGCCACCGGCAGGCCGGCGAGGCCTACCTGGAGGGGCTGGAGCGGGCGCGCGCCGCAGGGCGTCACCTCCCCGCGCTCGCGTCGGTCGCCTCCTTCCCCGTCAGCCGCATCGACGCCGCCGTCGACGCCCTGCTCGACCGCGAGGGCACCCTGGAGGCCAGGGCGATGCGCGGCGCCACCGCCGTAGCGGTCGCCCGGCAGCTCCACGAACAGTACGAGCGCACGCTGGACGAGCCCCGGTGGCACGCCCTGGCCGCCCACGGGGCCCGCCCGCAGCGGCTGTTGTGGACCGCGACGGCCGTCTCCGGCCCCGGTCTCCTGCCCACGCGCTACGCCGCCCCGCTGCTGACGCGCGGCACGGTGACGGCCGTCCCGGAGGACCTGCTGGACGAACTGGGGGCGGTACCGGCCGGTCCCCCGCCCGGTGCCGGTGCGTACGCCGCCGCCGGGCGGCTGCTCGGGCACCTGGAGTGGTTCGGCATCGACCACGGCGAACTGGCCCTGCGCCTGGAGTCCGAGGCGCTCAAGGAGCTCAACGACGCCTGGCATCAGCTCCTGGACGAGGTCACGCTGGCCCTCGACGGAGCGTCCGCGCCCCGCTGAGGCGCCGGCGGCACGGTCCCGTGCGCAGTCCGCACGGGACCGCGCGGCGCCCGTACCGGCCTGCCCTCTTCCCGCACGGGGCTGCTCTCCGCTTCCCTTACGGGGCTGCTCTCGACGCGTACAAGCCCGCTCTCCGCGCGTACGGGCCCGCTCTCTTCGCCCACGCGCGCGTGCAGCTCCCGCACCGACCTGCGCTGCTCCTCCATGATGGCCACCGCCTCGAACGTGGCGTCGACCAGCTCGCACAGCGCCCGCACCGCCTCACCGTCGGTCATCTCACCCGCGGCGTCGAGCCGCTGGTGCGCCCGGCGGATGGCCACGGGCGGGTGCTCGACCGTGATCGCCTCGCAGCTGTCCAGCAGGTCGAACAGTGCCGGCTGGGCATCGATGCCTCCCCGCCCGCCGGGCGAGGCGCTCAGGACGGCGGCCACCCTTCCGGTGAGCGGGCTCGCACCGTCCGGGCGGGAGAGCCAGTCGAGGGCGTTCTTCAGCACGCCGGGCACCGCGCCGTTGTAGCAGGGCGTGCTGATCATCAGGGCGTCGGCGCCTGCGACCAGCGCGCGGGCGGCGGCCACGGCCGGGGTCGTCCCCGTGCCCTCCATGTCGCCGTTGTAGAACGGCAGCCGGCCGATCGGCAGCGAGACCACCGAGGCGGCCGGACGGGTCCGTCCGATGATGCGGCGTACGGCCCTGAGCGCCGCCGAGTTCACCGATGCGGCGCGCAGACTGCCCGAGATCAGTACCACCTTGGTCATGTCGGTCCCCGCTTCTCCGTCGGAGGCCCCGGCGCGGCGCCGGCGCGGGCCGCGGCGAACGGCGGCCCTCCGGCCCTGCCGGACGGTCCGAGGGTAGATCGACGCAGGGCGGCGCGCCCCCGCCCCGGGGCCCGTCTGTCAGGTCACCCGGCCCCGTACGGACCCGACTTGACGCACTGGCGGGCGGGCTGACGCACTCCGCCGCCGCGCGTTGGCCCGGCCGCGCGGACGGCCCAGGATGGCAGGCACCCGGGCCGTGGGGAGACCCCCGGAACGGCCCCACGGCCCGAGGGTCAACGGTTCGAGTGCCAATGGTCCGAGTGCCAATAGGTCCCCGGGGCACCGGCCCCGAGCCAACGGCCCACGGGGCAATGTCCCCGCAGGACGAAGGCCCACGGGGCAACGGTCCGCGGGGCCAACGGCCCGCGGATCAGTGATCCGACGGTCAGCAGTCGGCGGGTCGGCGGGTCGGCGGGCCGGCAGAACCAGCGGACCTGACGATCTGCGGGGCAGCGGTCCGCGAGGGCAGCGCCCCCCGATACACCTGCCGGAACCGCACCGCACCGCACCACATCCCCCCGCACGGGAGTAAGGAGCACGCGGCCCATGCCGAACACCGCCGTCATCCAGGGCCCCGCGGGGCCGGCCGACCCCTCCGCCGGCCGGTCGGGCCCCGAGGGCCCACTCGTCGGGCCGCCCGTCGCAGCCGCGGCCGCATGGGACACCGCCGCCCTCGACCTGGACGCCTACCTCGCCAGGACCGGCCTGACCGGTCTGACCAACCTGACCGGGGCGGCCAACCTGACCGGCCTCGCCGGGCCCACCCGCCCCAACGGCCCCACCCCCGTCCACCCCCTCCCGCCGACCGCCGCGACGCTGCGCGCCCTCCAGCGCGCCCACACCGCCGCCGTCAGTTTCGAGAACGTCGACGTCCTCCTCGGCCGGGACATGCCGCTCGACACCGACGCACTCCAGCGCAAACTGGTCCGCGCGCGGCGCGGCGGCTACTGCTTCGAGCAGAACCTCCTCTTCGCCGCCGTCCTCGAACGCCTCGGCTTCCCCGTCGTCCGCCACCTCGCCCGCGTCCGCCGCGGCAGCACCCGCGTGCGCCGCCGCTCCCACGCGACGCTCGTCGTCGAGGCGGACGGCCGCCCCTGGCTCTGCGACGCCGGCTTCGGCGACGAAGGCCCCCTCGAACCCGTACCGCTCACCCCCGGCGCCACGGTCACCACCGGCGACTGGACCTGGCGCCTGGACCTCGAACCGGCGGCGGCGGGCCGCGGCGCGTCCGCCGTCCCGGAGCAGTGGGTCCTGCGCTCCCTGCACCCCGACGGCTGGTTCGACGTCTACTCCCTGCGCCTGGAGCACCACGTCCCCGACGACTTCGAGGCCGCCCACCACTGGACGTCCCACCACCCCCGCTCGCCCTTCACCGGCCGCCTCGTCGCCCAGCGCGGCGACGACCACGTCCGCCACACGCTCACCGACCGCACCCTCGCCGCCTGCTACGCCGACGGCCGCCTCCTGCGCACCGAACTCGCCCCCGACGAGGTCGGCCCCGTCCTGCGCGGCACCTTCGGCATCGTCCTCACCGCCGAGGAGTCCGTCCTGCTGCAGCGGCACGCCGCATCGTGGACGGCCTCATGAAAGGCCTCCGCCTCGGGCTGATCCCGGAGCGCGCGGCCGCCGCGCACGGCTCCGTGCCGGTCACGCTCGACCACGACCTCGACGCGCTGCCCGGCACGGGCCGCCGGCTCACCTACACCGGCCTCGCCGGGCACGTGGACGACCTGGCGGCCCGGCTGTGGGCGGCCGGCGTGCGCCCCACCGAGCACGTCGCCGTCCACAAGGCCGCGAACTTCGACATCTACCTGCTGGCCTGCGCCGCCGCCCGCATCGGGGCCGTTCCCGTCCTGCTCTCCCCGGAGCTCGACGGCGCCACGGCCGGCGCCCTGCTGCGCCGGCTGTGCGGCTCGCAGAACCCCCGCCGCCCGCACCACCCGCACCGCCCACATCGCCCGCACCGCCCACACCTGCTCACCGACGACGACAAGCTGCGCACGTGCCTGGCGCCGCTCGACCTGGCCGACGTCGCCGCCACGGTCCTCACCACCGGCCCCGCCCGCCCCGGCTGCACCTCCCTCGCCGCCCTGGCCGGTGCGCCGCGCCGCGCCCCCGTGCTCCTGCCCGCGGACCGCCCCGCACTGATGACCCACACCTCCGGCACCACCGGCCTGCCCAAGCTCGTGGTGCACACGGCGGCCGGCCTGTACGGCCGGTACGCACCGCAGTGCGCGCTCGCCGCCCTGATCCGCACGCCCGAGACCTACGCGGCGCACCTCAGCCCCGTCCACTCGCGGATGTACCTGGCGCTCGCCGTCGCGCTGCCCAAGGGCATGCCCCTGGTCATCGTGGGCGACCCCGGCCCGGCGCACGTCGCGGACCTCTTCGCCCGTACCCGCCCCGGCTTCGTCGAGACCCACCCCAACTCCTTCGTGGCCTGGGAGGAACTGGCGGACGACCCGCGCGAACCCCTCGCCACGGTCCGGTACTTCAGCTCCACCTTCGACGCCCTCCACCCGCCCACCATGCGCAGGCTGCTGCTCGCCTCGCGCCGCGCCTCCCCGCGGTTCTTCCAGTTCTACGGGCAGAGCGAGTGCGGTCCGCTCTCCGGCCGCTGGTACACCCCGCGCACCGTCCACCGGGCCGACGGCCGCTGCCTGGGCCTGCCCCTGCCCGGCGTCCGCGTGCGCCTCGCCGCCCCCGGCGGGCGCCGCCCCACGCGAGAACGCCCCGGCGCCATCGAGGTGCGCGCCCCGGGCCGGGCCACCGGCTACTTCGCCGAACCCGAGCGCTTCGCGCGCCAGCTGCACGACGGGTGGTGGCGCACCGGCGACGTCGGCTACCGCACCCGGTTCGGCTGCCTGCACCTGCTCGACCGCGAGGTCGACGTCCTCCCCGCCGTCGGCTCCACCCTCGAAGTCGAGGACCGGCTGATGGACCGGCTGCCCGAACTCGCCGAGGTCGTCCTCGTGCCCGGGCCCCGCAAGGAGCCCGTCCCCGTGGTCTGCACCCGCGGCGACGCGCCCCTCGACGCCGGCCGCTGGGCCTCCGCCGCCGCCGAGTGGCCGCAGCTCGCCGGGCCCGTGCAACTGCCCCTGTCCGCGCTGCCCCGCACCGCCACCATGAAGGTGCGCCGCCTGGAACTCGCCCGCAGGCTGGGTGGGGGCGAGGACGTGGGTAAGGGCGTGGACGTGGGCGAGGGTGCGGAGCAGACGCCGTGACCCCGGCAGGGGACGGGGACGGGTCCGGTGCCGCCGTGCTCGTCACCGGCGCCGGCCCCACCGGGCTCCTCGCCGCCTGCGAACTCCTGCGCCGCGGCGTGCCCGTGCGCCTCGTCGACTGCGCCCCGCACCCCGCGCACACCCCCAGGGCGCTGTCCCTGTGGCCCCGCGCGCTCGGCATCCTCGACGACCTCGGCATCGGCGACGACGTGCGCGCCGCGTCCGTACGCATCGACGCCTACCGCTACTTCACGGGCGGCCGGCCCCTCGCCGCCTTCGCGTTCCCCGCCGGCTGCGCGGCCCGCAACCTTCCGCAGTACGAGACGGAACGGCTGCTCACCCGGCGGCTGCACGAGCTCGGCGGCAGCGTCGAACGGGGCGTGCGGCTGGCGGACTTCTCCCAGGACGACGACACGGTGCGGGTGCTCCTGCGCCACCCCGGCGGTCGCGAGGAGACGTGGCGCACGCCGTACCTCCTGGGCGCCGACGGCGCGAGCAGCACCGTCCGCGACCGGCTCGGGACGCCCTTCGAAGGCACCACCTACCCGATGTCCTTCGCCCTCCTCGACACCCGCGTCGAAGGACACCTGCCGCCCGGCGAGATCCACTACTACCAGGCCCCGTCCGGCACCCTCGTGATCGTGCCCCTGCCCGGCGGCGTCTTCCGCATCCTGACCGCCCTGCCCGCCGGAGTGTCTGCCGGAGCGTCCGCCCCCGGCGTCCCCGCCGTGCAAGCCCTGCTCGACGCGCGCGGGCCGGGCGGGGGCGGCGTACGCATCACCGAGCCCGTCCACCAGGCCGTCTTCCGCGTCCACGCACGCCGGGCCCGCAGCCTGCGGCACGGCCGCGTCCACCTCCTCGGCGACGCCGCGCACATCCACAGCCCCGCGGGCGGCCAGGGCATGAACAACGGCCTCCAGGACGCGCACAACCTCGCCTGGAAACTCGCCGCGGTCCTCCACGGCGACTCCCCGGCCTCCGTCCTCGCCGACTACGGCCCCGAGCGCGCCGAAGCCACCCGGCGCATCGTGCGCGACACGGACCTGCAGACGCGGGCGTGGATGGCGGACGGGCGGGTGCGGGTCGCGGCCCGCGACGCCGCGTTCCGGCTCCTGGATCGGACGGGGGTGGTCACGCGCTTCTACGCGCCCGTCATGGCGGGGCACCGCCTCGCGTACCGGCCGCGGCGCGCCACGCAGGAGCCGGCCCGCCCGGCGGCCTGCCGCCTGCGGGGCGGCGTACGGGCCGGGGCCCTGTTCCCCCGCGGGGTCGCCCTCGCCCACGGCATCAGCGGCCCGGCCACGGACCCGTCGGAGTGGGCCCTGGCCCTGATCCTCCGCCCGGGAACGCCCCCGGCGTGGGCGGTGGAGGCCACCCAACTGGCCTCCACCCACCGCCGCATACGCCCGTACCACCTTCCCCTGGCCACGACAGCCCCGGTCACCCACTGCCATCACCCGGGCTACTACCTGATCCGCCCGGACGGCCACATAGCGGCCCACGGCCACGCCCACGACACCCCAAACCTGCAGACAGAGCTGGCCCACGCCACGGAGCCTTCCCCCTGACCGGGGCCGTCCGGCACGGCAACGGTTCAGGGGTACGGTCCCCTTGGCGCCCCACGGTCAGCCGGCTTGAAGGGTGCCACTCGCCCTCTTCCGCCCGCCGCGACGCCGATCGGCCACGACGGTGGCCCCCGGCGGCACCGAGCCCACCTGTGCCGCTGGCCCGCGCCGTGGCGGCGGGTCCAAGGGGGGCAGGCACCGCTTGCCCGATCGGCCGTGGTGCGCCGTGGCCGGGTGAAGGGTGCTGCCCGCGCCCTTCTGTCCGCCGCGACGGCGATCGGCCACGATGCTGGTGTTCGGCGGTGCCGAGCCCACCTGTGCCGGCCGGTTCGGCACCGCCGGTCCGCGCCGTGGTGGTTGTTCGCCGCGGCGGCGGGTTCAAGGGCTGTGGGCACCGCTTGCCCGGTCGGCTGTGGTCTGCCGTGGCCGGGTGAAGGAGGGACGTTCCCCTGGCCGTTGGGGTGCGGTCTGGGTGAAGGGCGCTGTCCGCGCCCTTCTTTCCGCCGCGATGGTGATCGGCCACGACGTTGGTGTCCGGCGGTGCCGAGCCCACCTGTGCCGGCCGGTTCGGCACCGCCGGTCCGCGCCATGGTGGTTGTTCGCCGCGGCGGCGGGTTCAAGGGGGGCGGGCGCCGCTTGCCCGGTCGGCCGTGGCCGGGTGAAGGGGCTGTCCGCACCCTTCTTTCCGCCGCGACGGTGATCGGCCACGGCGGTGGCGTTCGGCGGTGCCGAGCTCACCCCGTGACCCTGTTCGGCACCGTCACCCCGCGCCTGGTCAAGGGTGTACGGGCTCACCCGAGCCCGCCCGGTACCGCCGGGCCGTCGGTGCCGTCTCGCGGCGGGCGTACGCCGTCCACGTGATCGCCGCGCACAGGGCGTAGAGGCCGAGGAGGCCCCAGAGGGCGGGAGCCGGGGAGCCGGCGTCGTAGGCGGCGCCCAGGGAGAGGCCGATCGCGGCGGCACCGAGCGCGCCGGCCGGGCCGGTGAGGGCGGCGGCGCCGGCGGTGCGCCGGCGGGCGGCCGCGAAGGCGGTCCTCGCGTCCTGGCCGGAGAGGATGGCCTCTCCGGCCCGCGCCGCGAACACCGCGGGGGCGACCGTCACGACGGCACCGGCACCCACGCCCCCGAGAACGATGAGCACCGCGAACGCGGCGCCGAACACCCCCGCGGAGCCCCGCGAGGACGCCGCGGCGAGCACGGCCGTACCCACCGCCATCCCCGACAGGCTCCCCAGCGTGACCCGTGCCCCGCCCCACCGCCCTGCCAGCCACCCGCCGCAGGGCCGGGCGGCCGCGCCGAGCAGCGTGGCCGGCAGCGCGCAGGCGAGGGCCACGAGGGCGGAGACGCCGAACTCGTGCCGCAGCACCAGCCCGAAGGCGAGCCCGTAGCCGGTGAACGAGCCGACGGTGGCGAGGAACAGCAGCGGCAGCCACACCGAGTGCGGATCCGTACCGGCCCTGCGCCGCGCCCCCGCCCCGGCGTCCGCGTCGGCGACTCGCCCCGGCAGGTTGTCCATCCGCAGCGCGGCCACCAGTGCCGCCAGTACGGTCAGCGGGATGTGGACGGCGGCGATCAGCGCGGGGGAGGAGCCGCCCGCGGTCACGGCGGCGAGCAGCCCGGCGAGTTGGGCGGAGGCGAGCCCGAGGTCGCCCCCGGCGGTCGCGAGGGCGAGGGCCCGCGCCCGGGCGCGCCGCGGGTAGGAGGCGGCGGCGCCGGCCGGGGAGGCCGCGGCGGCGTCACCGGCGCCGGCGGTCGCGGCGGCGGCCAGGAGGAGCCACAGCGGCGCGCCGGGCCGCTGCAGGACGTACACGGCGGCGAGCCCGGGCAGGGCCAGGGCGGCCGTGGTGACGGCGGTACGGTCCCGTCCGCCCAGCCGGGCGAAGGCGCGCCCGGCGGCCGGGCGCAGCGCCGCCCCGGCGACCACGGGCGTCACGAGCAGCAGGAACTTCTCGCCCGGACCGGGCCCGGCCACCGCCCCGCCGCCCGCCGGCAGGAACAGCACGATCACCGGCCACATGCCGCGGACGGACAGCCCCAGGTGCCCGCAGACCGCCGCCAGCAGCAGGTTGCGCCGGGCCACGTGCTGCCCGCCCCGGGCCCAGAAGCCCGGGTCGTCGGCGTCCCACTGCTCGGCCCAAGGGGGTGACGGCGCCGCTCGGTTCGACATCTCTCCTCATCCCTCGGCCCTCGCGGGACGGGCCTGTCGACCCTGTCAGACGGCCCGCTCGACGGCTGCCCGTTCGACGATGTCCTTGATGCGGGACAGCGACGCGGCCACGTCGTCGGCGAGCTTGCGGTTCCACTCGGCGGTGAACCGCCGCTGCCCGTCCGGGCCCAGCTGCCGGAAGATCTTCGCGAGCCCTTCGGTGGGCCGGCCGAGCCGGTAGCGGTGGACGAGCAGGCAACCGTCCCCGGCGGCCTCGAACTCGTACGTCCAGGTGCTGTCCTGGCGGCGCCCGGCGCTGTCGCGGACGACCCACTGGAACAGGCGCCCGGGCTCGGCGGCCACGACCTCGGATTCGGTGGTCCAGGGGCCGCGGACGATCGGCGCCCAGGGCACGACGTCCGCTCCGCGGTGGTTCTCGCCGCGGAAGACGGCGCCGACCGTGCGCGGCGTCCCGGACACCCACCGGCCGCCGGTGCACTCGCGGCTCCACTCGCCGCTGCGGGCGAGCTCGCTGACCGTGTCGTAGACGGCGTCCGGCGCGGCCGCGACGAGGATGCGGGCCTGCACCCGGAGGATCGCGTCGGCGTCGGCGGCCTTGGCAGCCTCGGTGTCCTCGGTGGCTGGGGGAGTCATAGGTACCAGGGTGCGCGGGCCTGCGGGCCCCGGGCAATGGCGGCCCGACGGATGAGTCAGGTCCCGGGCGCCCCCCCCGTACGGCTCCCCGTTCTCCGTTTCCGTTCTCCGTTTCCGTTCTTCGTGGCGCCGGACCTCAGATCGTCAAGAGCAGCCTGCGCCCGCGGAGTTCGCCGCCCTCCATGCGGCGGTGCGCCTCGGCGGCGGCCGCGAGCGGCAGCCGTTCGACGGCCCGCGCCCGGAGCCGGCCCGTGGCGGCCAGCCGTCCCACGACCCCCGCCGCCTCGGCGAGCTCGGCAGTGGACGCGTGGGAGATCGCGAACCCCACCACCGCCCCGCCCTTCTGGTACAGCGGCCCCACGGGGAGTACGGGCCGGGCGGCGACGCCTGCCAGCAGCACGATCCGGCCGCGCGGCGCGAGCAGGGTTACGGCGGCGTCCAGGTCGTGCCCGCCGTGGGTGGCGACGTGCACGTCGACGCCGCCGGGCGCGGCCGCCGCGAGGCGCCCGGCGAGCCCGGGGCCGGTGAGCCCGTGGTCGGCGTAGTCGAGGACCTCGCCGGCGCCGAGCGAGCGCACGTACTCCGCGTCGCGTGCCGCGGCCGTGGCCACGACCCGGGCGCCCGCCCACACGGCCAGCGTCACCAGCGCACTGCCCACGTTCCCGGCGGCCCCGCCGACGAACACGGTCCCGCCGGCCCGCAGCCCGCCGTGGGTGAACAGCGCGAGGTAGGCCGTGACGGCGGGATGGGCGACCGCGACGACGTCCTCGGGCCGCGCCCCGGCCGGCAGCGGGTAGAGCCGGTCGGCGGGGACTACGGCCTGTTCGGCGGCGGCCCCCTGCCGGCCGCAGTGCCCGAGGCTGTTGCACCACACCGGGTCGCCGGGGGCGAACCCGGGCGCGCCCGGCCCGGCCTCGGCGACCGTCCCCACCAGGTCCCGGCCGATCACGAAGGGGAAGGGCAGCGCCGTCCGGAAGCGCCCCGAGCGGACGAGGGCGTCGACGGGGTTGACGGTCGTGGCGGCGACGTCGACCAGGACGTCGGTGGGGCCCGGCCCGGGCCGCGGGGCGGGGAGCTCGCCGACCACGATCTCCTCCGGCGGGCCGAGCCGATCGATGTAGGCGGCGCGCATGCCGCCCACTGTGGCACGGGGCGGCGGGCGGGGGAGGGGGCCGGATGAGGGCTGTTGACGGTATGTCATCTCACGCCGTCCCGGCGGCGGAGACCTGACGGACCGCGTGCCCGCACGTTGACCCCCGTCGTCCGCCGACGGCCAGATGAGACCAGAGGAAAACCGTGCGGAATCCGCCGCACCGCAACCGTTCGCGTACCGCCTGTACCGCCCGTTACTGCAACCGTTCGCGTACCGCCCGCACCGCCGCACCGCCGTGCATCCCCGCCCGGGAGTCCCCTCAGAACGGAGGAGCATACGCATGAGCAGCAGCAGTCGTATCGAGGTCGGCATCGTCGGTGCCGGCCCACGGGGACTGTCCGTTCTGGAGCGGCTGTGCGCCAACGAGCGCGCCGCGCCCTCGCACTCCGCGGTGACCGTGCACGTCGTCGACCCCTCCGCGCCCGGTGCGGGCACCGTGTGGCGCACCGACCAGTCCCCCCACCTGCTGATGAACACCGTGGCCTCGCAGATCACCGTGTACACGGACGACAGCGCCCGGATCGAGGGCCCGGTCGAGCCGGGACCCAGCCTGTACGAGTGGGCGCGAGGCGTCGCCGCCGACGGGGCAGGTGGGGCGAACGGGGCCGACGGGGCGGACAGGGCCGACGGGGCAGACGGGGACAGCGAGAACAACGGGCAGTACGACCCCGCCACCCTCGCCGAGGCCCGCGCCCTGGGGCCGGACGCCTACCCCACCCGCGCCTTCTACGGCCGCTACCTCCACGACAGCTTCCGGCGGATCGCCGCCCGCGCCCCCGCGCACGTGACCGTCGAGGTCCACCGTTCGCGCGCGGTCGCCATGGCCGACATCGAGGGCATCACCGGCGGCCCCCAGGGCATCCGCCTGGAGGACGGCACGCGCCTCAACCGGCTCGACGCCGTCGTCATGGCGCTCGGGCACGTGCCCGCCCAGCTGTCCGCCCGGGAGGCCCGTACGGCGTCGCTGGCCCGCATCCACCACCTCGACTACGTCACGCCCGTCAACCCCGCCGACCTCGACCTCGGGCACATCGCGCCCGGGCAGCCCGTCCTGCTGCGCGGCCTGGGCCTGAACTTCTTCGACTACATGGCCCTGTTCACCGCCGGGCGCGGCGGTACGTTCGTCCGTGAGGGCGGCCGGGGCCGGGTCGTCTACCGCCCGTCGGGCGCGGAGCCGCGGCTGTACGCCTTCTCCCGGCGCGGCGTCCCGTACCACGCGCGCGGCGAGAACGAGAAGGGCGCCCACGGCCGCCACCGGCCCCGGCTGCTCACCGCCCGCTACATCGCCGGCCTGCGCGAGCGCGCCGGGCGCGGGGGCCCCGTGCGCTTCGGCACCGACCTGTGGCCGCTGATCGCCGGCGAGGTGGAGAGCGTCTACTACGGCACGCTGCTGGAGCGGCTCGGCCGGGCGGGCGAACGGAAGGAGTTCACGGGGCGCTACCTGGCGCTGGAGAAGGACGACGAGCGCGCGGAGCTCCTCGACGCCTTCGGCATCGCCCCCGCCGACCGCTGGGACTGGCAGCGCCTCGCCAGACCGTACGGGGATCGCGCGTTCACCGGCCGTGCCGACTTCCACGCCTGGCTCCTGGAGTACCTGCGCGCGGACGTGCGGGCCGCCCGCGAGGGCAACGTCAGCGGGCCCCTGAAGGCGGCCCTGGACGTCCTGCGCGACCTGCGCAACGAGATCCGGCTCGCCGTCGACCACGGCGGCCTCGAGGGCGACTCCCACCGGGACGACCTCGAAGGCTGGTACACCCCCCTCAACGCCTTCCTCTCCATCGGCCCGCCGGCCTCCCGCATCGAGGAGATGGCCGCCCTCATCGAGGCAGGCGTCCTGGTCGTCACCGGCCCCGGCACCGTCGTCCGCCTGGAGGTCGCCGGCCCCGACGGGCCCGCCTTCGCCGCCGACTGCCCGGCCGTGCCCGGGCCGCCCGTCCGCTCCCGCGTGCTCATCGAGGCCCGGCTGCCCGAACCGGACCTGCGCCGCACCGCCGACCCCCTCCTGCGCCACCTCCTGAACACCGATCAGATCACCACCTACCGCATCCCCACGGCCACCGGCACGGGCTACGAGACCGGCGGGCTGGCCGTCACCGAGCGCCCGTACCACGTCCTCGACGGCCGCGGCCGGCCCCACCCGCGCCGCTTCGCCTACGGGGTGCCCACGGAGTCCGTGCACTGGGTGACGGCGGCGGGCATCCGCCCGGGCGTCGACTCGGTGACCCTGGGCGACGCGGACGCCATCGCCCGCGCGGTCCTGTCCCTCCCCCCGATAGCCCACGTCCCCCCGGCTCTCCGCCCCCCGACCCCGGACGCGACCCCGGAAGGAGTGATCGTATGACCGGCACCGGAGGGAACACGGCCCCTCGCGAGACGACCCGGACGAGCCCGACCCAAGACCGCCGCGTCGCCGGCGGACCTGCGCCCGCCCACGAGCCAGCAGCCGCCCCCGCCCAAGAGCCGCCCGCCCCCACGAATCCGCCGCCACGGTGCGTAACCCCGGCGGTGGAGTCCGGCGGTGCCGTGCCTGCTGCGGCCGCCGGTTGGGCGCCGCCGGGCGCCGCCGTTGTGGCTGGTCGCCGCCGCGGCGGCGGTGGCGATACGGCCGCTCGTGAGACGGCAGCCGGGCCCGGCCAGTCAGCGCCCGCCCCCACGAACCCGCCGCCACGGCGCGCAACCCCCGCGACGGAGCCCGGCGGTGCCGTATCCGCATCCGCCGGGACCGCATCCGTATCCGCCGTATCCCTATCCGCCGGGACCGGTTCGGCGCCGCCCGACGGCGCCGCCGTCCCGGTCATCGACGCCGGGCTCCTCTCGCCCGTCAGGGTCGGCACAGCCGTCGAGGAGGTCACCGCCGATACCGCCTGGCTGCAGGCCATGCTCGATGCCGAGGCCGCTCTCGCCCGGGCGCAGGCCCGTCTCGGGGCCGTGCCCGCCGTGGCCGCGGAGGCCGTCACCCGGTGCGCGCGGGCCGGGCGGCTCGACGTGCGGGCCCTGGCCCTGGCGGCCCGTGAGACGGCCAACCCCGTCGTCGGCCTCGTCCAGGCGCTCACCCGTCTCGTCGCCGCCGACACCCCCGAGGCCGCCGCCTACGTGCACCGCGGCTCCACCAGCCAGGACATCCTGGACACCGGCGCCATGCTGGTAGCGGACCGCACCCTGCGTATCGCCCGCGCCGACCTGACCCGTACCGCCGAGGCGCTGGCCGTCCTCGCGGCCCGGCACCGGGACACCGTCATGGCGGGCCGCACGCTCACCCTGCACGCCGTGCCCACCACTTTCGGGCTGAAGGCGGCCGGCTGGCGGCAGCTCGTCCTCGACGCGGAGGCACGGCTCGGCCGGGTGCACGAGAGTCTGCCGGTCTCGCTGGGCGGCGCGGCGGGCACGCTCGCCGGCTACCTGGAGCACGCCCGGCTCGACGGCGTCGCGGGCACCGGCGACGGCAGCTACGCCGACCGGCTCGTGGACGCGTTCGCCGCCGAGACGGGCCTGGCCCGCCCCGCCCTGCCGTGGCACGCGCTGCGCACCCCGGTCGCCGACCTCGCCGCGGCCCTCGCCTTCACCGCGGGCGCCCTCGGCAAGATCGCGGCCGATGTGCAGTCGCTGGCGCGCACGGAGGTCGGCGAGGTCGCCGAGCCGGGCGGCGGCCCGGCCGGGCGCGGCGGCTCCTCTGCCATGCCGCACAAGCGCAACCCCGTGCTCGCCACCCTGATCCGCAGCGCGGCGCTGCAGGTCCCCGCGCTGGCCGGTGCCCTGACGCAGTGCCTGGCGGCCGAGGACGAGCGGTCGGCCGGCGCCTGGCACGCGGAGTGGCAGCTGCTGCGCGAGTGCCTCCGCCTCTCCGGCGGGGCCGCCCGCACCGCCGCCGAACTGGCCGGCGGCCTGGACGTGCGGGCGGACCGCATGCGCGCCAACCTCGCCCTGACGGGCGCACAGATCGTCTCGGAGCGGCTCGCGGCGGTCCTCGCGCCGCGCATCGGCAGGGCCGAGGCCAGGCGGCTGCTGACGGAGGCGTCGGCCGAAGCGGCCGCCGGTGGCCGGGAACTGCAGGCGGTTCTCGCCGAGAATCCATTACTGGACGGTCACTTCACCGCGGCCGAACTGGCGGCCCTGTGCGACCCCGCCGACTACACCGGCGCCGCAGGCCCGCTGGTGGACCGCGCATTGTGGCCCTGACAACACATCACGCGAATCACCTGCGTTTTTCCTCCGCCTTCCGTACCCTCACCCGAGGCCCGCGGAAGGCGGATGCGTGTTCGGTCATCCACGGGCGAAGATCGGCCAAGCGGGCAGCGCCGTGGTTAGGATGATCGGCGTATTCCGCTTCTGGACGGGACGTCAGGGACCACGGCCCCGTCCAGCCGTCCGCATGCCCCCTGCGTCCACGAGGAATTGATGTCACATCACATACCGGACGTAGTGACCTGGTGCCTGGCCGCCGCACTGATCGCCGTCGCGGTCCTGCTGGTGCGCCAGCGGGGGATCGCCGCGGCCCTGCGGCTGCGCGCCACCACGCTGGAGGAGGGGCAGCGGGCGCGCGACAGCGAACTCGGGCACCTGGTCACCGTCCGGCTCCCCGCCGTCACGGCCTCCATGAACCAGCCGGTGCCGCTGCCCGGCCTGCTCGACGAACAGCTCACGGGCACCGTCTTCGCACACGGCCTGCAGTCGGTGATGGACACCTTCACCCAGGCCGTCGACAAGGCGCAGGCCCGCGCCGACCAGTCCGCGAAGGCCGCCCTCAAGGCCTCCATGCGCGCGCTCCAGGGCCTCGCCCACGAGCAGCAGCTGGCCATCTCCGACATGCAGGACCGGCACGACAACCCCGACGTGCTGCGCGACCTGCTGCAGATCGACCACGCCAACTCCCAGTTCGGCCGCCGCGCCCAGGCCATCGCCGTCCTGTGCGGCTCCTGGCCGGGCCGGCAGCGCGCCGCCTCCCCGCTCACCGACGTCGTCCGCGGCGCCACGTCCCGCATCCGCGACTACCGGCGCGTCCAGGTCCACAGCCAGGCCGACCTCGCCGTCGTCAGCCGCGCCGTGGAGCCCGTCGTCCTCGCCGTCGCCGAGCTCCTCGACAACGCCGCCCGCCACTCCCAGCCCAACACCACCGTCGAGGTCGGCCTGCAGCCCGTGCACAACGGCGCCTGCATCGTCATCGACGACGCCGGGGTCGGCATGGACGGCCAGGAGACCCAGCGGGCCGGCGCCCTGCTGTCCGGCCGCGCCGCCGTCGACGTCTCCCGCCTCGGCGACCCGCCGCAGTTCGGCTTCCCCGTCATCGGCGTGCTCGCCGCGCGCTACGGGTTCAGCGTCTCCGTCGACACCCGCTCGCCCTACGGCGGCGTCCGGGCCGTGCTGTTCCTCCCCAGCACCCTGCTCACCCAGCTCGACATCGACGGGCCCGGCACCACGCCGCTGCGGCCCCCGGGCGCGGGTGCGGGCGCGGGCTCGTACGCGGCGGACCGCACCGCCGCGACGCGGCCCCCCGGACGTACGCCCGTCCCGGACTTCCCCGACTTCCCGGAGGCCTCGGCCGCCGCTTTCCCGGAGAGCTCCGCGCGAGGGCCCGAGGGGCAGGGCGGCTTCCCGGAGACTTCCGTCCGCGGGCCCGAGGCCCCCGGCGGTTTCCCGGAGGCTTCCGCTCGTAACCGCGAGGGACGGGCCGCCGGTTTCCCGGAGGCTTCCGCTCGCAACCGCGAGGCGCCGACCGGCTTCCCGGAGACCTCCGCCCGTAGCCCCGAGGCGGAGGCCGGCTTCCCCGGCATGCCCGGCGGCAGCCGCGGTGGCTCCGACGGCCCCCTCGGCGGTGGCCCCGTCCCCGGCCGTGGCCCCGTCCCCGGCGGCGGTCCCGTGGCCGGTGCCGGCCCGGGCGCCGACGGCGGCGCGGTCTCCGGAGGCGGCTTCCTCCCCGGCGGCGCCCCCGCCTCCGGTGACGGCTCCCTCCCCGGAGGGGCACCCGTTCCCGGTTCCGTGGGCTCCACCGCCGGAGGCCTCCCCAAGCGCCGCCGCCGGCAGCCGTCCCCCGACGGCCGCCGTGGCCGCCCCGCGCCCCTGCCTGCCGAGTCGCCCGCACCGGGCGCCCCCGGCAGCGGGCCCGCCGCCCCCGAGCGCACCGCCGAGGAGACCGCCCGCCGCATGGGCGCCTTCGCGCGCGGCACCCGCGCGGGCCGCACCCCCGCCGCAGGCACCCCCGTCGGCCCGCCGCACGGGGCCCCGGAACCGGACGCCGCCCACCCCTTTGCCCAGGCCCCCGCCCCCGTAGACGACGAAGGGAACCCCCACGCGTGAACGACCACCTCAACAACGAGCTCGGCTGGATGCTGGACGAGGTCGTCAAGATGCCCGAAGCCCGGCACGCGATCCTCCTGTCCTCGGACGGCATGCTGCGCGCCCGCTCCCAGGGCATCGAGCGCGACGAGGCCGAGCGCCAGGCCGCGGCCCTCTCGGGCCTGCAGTCGATCAGCCGCTCCACGTCCGAGTTCTGCACCCACCAGGCGCAGCAGGACAACCCGTGGCGGCAGACGCTCGTCGAGTTCGCCCACGGCTACGTCTTCCTCATCGCCGCGGGACCCGGCGCCTACCTCGCCGTCTCCGCCACCGAGCACGTCGACATGGAAGCGGTCACGTACCGCATGCAGAAGCTCGTCGACCGGCTCGGCAAGGAGCTGACCAGCCCGCCCCGCGCGGGCAACGCGGGCATCGCGGGCAACTGGCAGGGCTCGGGCGCCCCGGCATGACCCCGCCCACGCCGAGGCACGAGCGAGGGTTAGTGCGCCCGTACGTCGTCACCGACGGCCGCGCCCACCCGACCCGCAACACCTTCGACCTGGTCACCCTGGTCCTGGCCCAGTACGACCGGCCGCTCACCGGGCTCAGCCCCGAGAAGCGCCGGCTCATGGAACTCTGCCTCGGCGGCCCGCTGTCGGTCGCCGAGATCGCCGGGCACCTCATGCTGCCCGTCAGCGTCACCAAGGTGCTGCTCGGCGACCTCGTCGACAGCGGCCACCTCATCACCCGGGCCCCCATCCCCTCGGCACAACTCCCCGAGGCCCAGATCCTGCAGGAGGTGCTGGATGGACTCCGCGCTCGCCTCTGAGCCAGCTCCCGACGGAGACCTCTATCTGCGCCGCACCGTGCGCACCGCCGCGAAACTCCTCGTCGTCGGCCACTTCGCGGTCGGCAAGACCACTTTCGTCGGCTCGCTGTCGGAGATCCGGCCGCTGCGCACCGAAGAGACCATGACCCAGGCCGGTGCGAGCGTCGACGACCTCGCCGGCATCGAGGGCAAGACCACCACCACGGTCGCCATGGACTTCGGCCGGCTCACCCTCAGCGACAGCCTCGTGCTCTACCTCTTCGGCGCGCCCGGCCAGCAGCGCTTCACGCGGCTGTGGCAGGACATGACCCACGGCGCGCTCGGCGCGCTCGTCCTGGCCGACACCCGCCGCCTGGAGCAGTCCTTCGACGTCATGGGCCTCCTGGAGGAGCTCGGCCTGCCGTACGCGGTGGCCGTCAACCACTTCGAGGGCGCGCCGGTGTACCCCGAGGAGGAGATCCGCGAGGCGCTCGACCTGCTCCCCGAGACGCCGCTGGTCACGTGCGACGCCCGCGACCGGGTGTCCTCCACCCGCGCGCTCATCTCCCTCGTCGAGTACCTGCAGCGGCGCACCGTAGTACGGGAGCACGTGTGAACCACCGTCCCGACGCGTGGGGGACGGGAGGGGAACCCACCCCCGCCCCGATCCCCCCACCGGGCTGCCCGGCCCACCGGGGCCCGACCCGACCGGGCCCTGCGCCGCAGGGCTCGGGGATCCATGAGCCCATGCCGCAGGACCCTGCGCACCAGGGCTTCATGCCGCAGGACGCGGTGCACCAGGGCACCATGCCGCAGGGCTCCGCGTACCCGGCCGCTGCCCATCAGGGCCCCGGACAGTCGAGCCCCGGCCACCAGAGCCACATCCAGCAGGACCCTGTGCACCAAAACTCCGGGCATCAAGGCCACCTGCAGCAGGACCCTGCCCACCAAAACCCCGTGCATCAAGGCCACCTGCAGCAGGACCCTACGCACCAGGCCTCCATGCAGCAGCCGCCCGCGCACCGCGGCTCCATGCGGCAGGACTCCGCTCATCCGGGCGCCGCCCACCAGAGCCACACCCAGCGGAACCCTGCCCACCAGGGCCCCATGCCGCAGCAGCCCCTGGCCGACCCGGGTGCCGCCCACCAGGCCCCGCCCGCTGCCTGGCCCCCCGCGGGGCCGACGGGCCAGGCAGGCCCCGGCGGCCCCGCAGGCTTCGGCGGCCCTGGAGGCCCCGCCGGTCCCGCAAGCCCCGCCGGCCCGACGCCCTCCACATGCCCCGTAGGCGCCCCCGCGCCCACCCCCATGTACGGCCCCGACTTCGCCGCCGACCCGCACGCCGTCTACGCGCGCCTGCGTGCCCAGGGCCCGGCCGCCCCCGTGGAGCTGGCGCCCGGCGCGCACGCGACCCTCGTCACCGACTACCGGGCCGCCCTCGAAGTGCTCCGGACACCCGAGATCTTCGGCAAGGACGCCCGCCGCTGGCGCGCCCTCGCCGACGGCCGGGTCGCCCCGGACAACCCCGTCGTGCCGATGATGGCCTACCGGCCGAACTGCCTGTTCTCCGACGGCGAGGCCCACACGCGGCTGCGCCAGGCCGTCACCGACTCCCTGGCGCGCATCGACCCCAACGCCCTGCGCGGCTACGTCGAGCGCAGCGCCGACACGCTCATCGACCGCTTCGCCGGCCTGGGCGAGGCCGACCTCCTCGGCGCGTACGCCAAGGTGCTGCCGCTGCTGGTCTTCCAGCAGCTCTTCGGCTGCCCGCCCGAGCTGGGCGACCGGCTCGTCGAGGGCTTCTCGGGCATCTTCGACGGCGTCGACGCCGAGCGCGCCGACGCCCTCATCACCAGCAGCCTCGTCGAGCTCATCGCCCTCAAGCGCGAGCAGCCCGGCGCGGACATGACGTCCTGGCTGATGGCGCACCACGCCCGCCTGAGCGACGAGGAGCTGATCCACCAGCACGTCGTCCTCATCGGCGCCGGCACCGAGCCCCAGCAGAACCTCATCGCCAACGCCCTGCGGCTGCTGCTCTCCGACGACCGCTTCGCCGGCGACCTCGCCGGCGGCAGCATGCCCGTCGAGGACGCCCTGGACGAGGTGCTGTGGCTCGACCCGCCCATGGCCAACTACGGCGTCCACTACCCCGTCCAGGACGTCGACTTCGGCGGCGTGCCGCTGGCCGCCGGCGAGCCCGTGGTCGTCAGTTTCGCCGCGGCCAACACCGACCCGGCGCTGCTCTCCGGCCGGCGCACCGGCAACCGCGCCCACCTCGCCTGGAGCGCGGGCCCCCACCACTGCCCGGCCAAGGACTCGGCCCGCCTGATCGCCGCCGTCGCCGTCGAGAAGCTCCTCGACCGCCTGCCCGACCTGGAGCTCGCGATCCCGGCCGACCGCCTCGTCTGGCGCCCGGGCCCCTTCCACCGCGCGCTGACGGCCCTGCCGGTGCGCTTCCCCCCGGCGCCGCCGTCCGGCGCGCGTCCGGCGCCCGTCCACGACCTCTCGGCGTCCGCCG
Organism: Streptomyces aureoversilis; assembly: GCF_042657885.1. Lineage (NCBI taxonomy): Bacteria > Bacillati > Actinomycetota > Actinomycetes > Kitasatosporales > Streptomycetaceae > Streptomyces > Streptomyces aureoversilis. Next base: position 193,998 of record NZ_JBHSKJ010000007.1, on the reverse strand, counting down.
TACGCGGCCCAGGGCCTGGGCCCGGGCCCGGTTCCGGGTCTGCACCCGGTCCCGGCCCCAGGCTCGGTCCCGGTCCCGGCCCCGTGCCGCCGTACGAGCAGCCCCGCTCCGATCAGTCCGCTCATTCCCCGCAGCAGGCCGACCTCCCTGGAGACAGCCGATGGAACGCAAGCCCAGTACCGTCCCGGTTCAGCCCGCCCCCTTCCGGATCGACGCCACCGGCAGCGACATCCACGGCGAGGCCGCCCGCATCCGGGCCCGGGGCGCCGCGACGCCCGTGGAGCTTCCTGGGGGAGTGGTGGCGTGGGCAGTGACCACCCAGCCGCTGCTGAAGGAGCTCCTGACGGACCCGCGCGTCTCGAAGGACCCGCACCAGCACTGGCCGGCCTGGATCAACGGTGAGATCTCGCCCGAGTGGCCCCTGTTCACCTGGGTGGCCGTGCGGAACATGTTCACCGCCTACGGCACGGACCACAAGCGCCTGCGCGCCCTCGTGGCCAAGGCCTTCACCGCCCGCCGCACCGCCGCCCTGCGCCCCCGTATCGAGGCGATGACGGCGGAGCTCCTCGACGCTCTGGCCGCCACGGATCCGGGCGAGCCCGTCGACCTGCGCGAGGTGTACGCCTACCCGATCCCCATCCAGGTCATCTGCGAGCTCTTCGGCGTCACCGACCCGGACCTGCGCGAGGGCCTGCGCGACTGCGTCGACAGCATCTTCCACACCTCCGCCGACCCGGCCGAGGTCACGGCCACGTACGCGCGGACCTACGAGCTCCTCGGCGCCCTCGTCGCCGCCAAGCGGGCGGCCCCCGCCGACGACATGACGAGCGTGCTGATCTCCGCCCGCGAGGAGGACGGCTCGCGCCTCAGCGAGCAGGAGCTCCTCGACACCCTGCTGCTGGTGATCAGCGCCGGGCACGAGACCACCGTCAACCTCCTCGACAACGCCATCCACGCCCTGCTCACCCACCCCGACCAGCTGGCCCTCGTCCGCGCGGGCACGGCCGGCTGGGACGACGTGATCGAGGAGACCCTGCGCAACCGGTCCCCCGTGGCGAGCCTCCCGCTGCGCTACGCCACCGAGGACATCGCGCTGCCCGACGGCACCGTGCTGCAGCGGGGCGACGCGATCCTCGCCGCCTACGCCGCGGCCGGCCGCGACCCGGAGCTGCACGGCGCGGAACCGGACCGCTTCGACGTCACCCGCACCGTCAAGGACCACCTCGCCTTCGGCCACGGCGTGCACTTCTGCCTCGGCGCCCCCCTCGCGCGCCTGGAGGCCGCGATCGCCCTGCCCGCGCTCTTCGACCGCTTCCCGCGGATGCGGCTCGCCGTCGAGCCGGGCGACCTGCGGCCCGTGGAGTCCTTCATCTCCAACGGCCACCGCGCGCTGCCGGCCCTGCTGCACGGCTGATCCGCCCGCCGGCACGACCGGCCCCGCCGTGCCGCACGACGCGACCGAACGTGCGGCACGACGACTCTGCGTCAGGCGTGGCGACTGAGCGTTCTCGCCGCACCACGGAACGGGTGGTGCGGCGTGCGCCACATTTCCGTTCCGGCGGGTGGCGGGTGGGCGGCGCTCCGGGCGAGCGCTTACGATCCTCTGTTGTGTCCAAACTGACCGACCTGCCGAAACGGATCCTCATCGGCCGGGCGCTGCACAGCAGCAAGCTGGGAGAAACCCTTCTCCCGAAGCGCATCGCCCTGCCCGTCTTCGCCTCCGACCCGCTCTCCTCCGTGGCGTACGCGCCGGGCGAAGTGCTCCTCGTGCTCTCCGCGGCAGGCGTGTCGGCCTACCACTTCAGCCCATGGATCGCCGTCGCCGTGGTCGTGCTGATGTTCACGGTGGTCGCCTCGTACCGCCAGAACGTCCACGCCTACCCCAGCGGCGGCGGCGACTACGAGGTCGCCAACGTCAACCTCGGCCCCAAGGCCGGCCTGACCGTCGCGAGCGCCCTGCTCGTCGACTACGTCCTGACCGTCGCGGTCTCCATCTCCTCCGGCATCGAGAACCTCGGCTCCGCCGTCCCCTTCGTCATCGAGCACAAGACGGCGTGCGCCGTCGGCGTGATCGTGCTGCTCACCCTGATGAACCTGCGCGGCGTCAAGGAGTCGGGCAAGCTCTTCGCGATCCCCACGTACGTCTTCGTGGGCGGCGTGTTCATCATGATCGTCTGGGGTGCGGCCCGCGGCCTCTTCATGGACGAGACCATGAAGGCCCCCACCGCCGACTTCACCATCCACGCCGAGCACCAGGGCCTCGCGGGTGTCGCCCTCGTCTTCCTGCTGCTGCGCGCCTTCTCCTCCGGCTGTGCGGCCCTCACCGGCGTCGAGGCCATCAGCAACGGCGTCCCCGCCTTCCGCAAGCCGAAGTCGAAGAACGCCGCCACGACGCTCGCCCTGATGGGCGCCCTCGCCGTCACCATGTTCTGCGGCATCATCGGCCTGGCCATGGCGACGAACGTCCGCATGGCCGAGAACCCGGCCACCGACCTGCTCAAGAACGGCACGCCGGTCGGCGAGGACTACACCCAGAACCCGGTGATCTCGCAGGTCGCCGAGGCCGTCTTCGGAAGCGGATCGTTCCTCTTCATCATCCTCGCGGCGTCCACCGCGCTGGTGCTGTTCCTCGCGGCGAACACCGCGTACAACGGCTTCCCGCTGCTCGGCTCGATCCTCGCCCAGGACCGCTACCTGCCGCGCCAGCTGCACACGCGCGGCGACCGCCTGGCCTTCTCGAACGGCATCGTGCTGCTCGCGGGCGCCGCGGCCGTCCTGGTCTACATCTACGGCGCGGACTCGACCAAGCTGATCCAGCTCTACATCGTCGGCGTCTTCGTCTCCTTCACCCTGAGCCAGACCGGCATGGTCCGGCACTGGAACCGCCACCTGCGCACGGAGACCGACCCGGCCAAGCGCCGCCGCATGGTCCGCTCCCGCGCGATCAACATGTTCGGCGCCTTCCTCACCGGCCTGGTCCTCGTCGTCGTCCTGCTGACGAAGTTCACCCACGGCGCGTGGGTCGCCCTGCTCGGCATGGTGATCTTCTACGCGACCATGACGGCGATCCGGAAGCACTACGACCGGGTGTCCGAGGAGATCGCGGCCGACGAGGGCCCGGGCGACGACACCGTCCGCCCCTCGCGCGTCCACTCGATCGTCCTGGTCTCCAAGATCCACAAGCCGACGCTGCGGGCCCTGGCCTACGCCAAGCTCATGCGCTCCGACACCCTCGAAGCGCTCAGCATCAGCGTCGACCCGGCCGAGACCAAGGCGCTGCGCGAGGAGTGGCAGCGCCGCAGCGTCGACGTCCCGCTGAAGATCCTCGACTCGCCCTACCGCGAGATCACGCGCCCCGTCATCGACTACGTCAAGAGCCTCCGCAAGGAGAGCCCGCGCGACGTCGTCAGCGTCTACATCCCGGAGTACGTGGTCGGCCACTGGTACGAGCACCTGCTGCACAACCAGAGCGCCCTGCGCCTGAAGGGCCGCCTGCTCTTCACGCCGGGCGTGATGGTCACCTCGGTGCCCTGGCAGCTCGACTCCTCCGAGGCGGCCAAGCTGCGGGCCCGCAAGCGCGCCGAGTGGAACGCGCCGGGTTCGGTGCGCAGAGGCCCGGTGGGGGAGCAGAAGAAGGAAAAGGCGTCGACGAAGAAGTAGCGCGGAAGCAGCACCGCCGACCCGGTGAATTCGCAGGTGGGGTGGGACGGCCCGTAGACTGGACGGCTGTCCCGCCTCACCTTTCCCTTTACGCTCTGGAGCCGACCACCATGCAGAACGCACCGCAGGAATCGCTGGTCGGCGAGGAGTACGAGGTCGAGGTGGGCCCGGTGGCCCACGGCGGCCACTGCGTCGCCCGTACGGAGTCGGGCCGCGTCCTCTTCGTCCGCCACACGCTCCCCGGCGAGCGCGTGATCGCGAAGATCACCGAGGGCGAGGCGACCTCCCGCTTCCTGCGCGCGGACGCGGTGCGGATCCTCACGCCGTCCAAGGACCGCGTCGAGGCCCCCTGCCCCTTCTCCGGCCCCGGCAAGTGCGGCGGCTGCGACTGGCAGCACGCCAAGCCCGGCGCCCAGCGCCGCTTCAAGGGCGAGGTCATCGCCGAGCAGCTGAAGCGCCTCGCGGGCCTCACCCCCGAGGACGCCGGCTGGGACGGCACCGTGATGCCGGCCGAGGGCGACAAGCTCCCCGCGGGCGAGGTCCCCGCCTGGCGCACCCGCGTCCAGTACGCGATCGACGCCGAGGGCCACGCGGGCCTGCGCAAGCACCGCTCGCACGACGTCCAGGTCATCGACCACTGCATGATCGCCGCGCCGGGCGTGAGCGAGCTGGGCATCGAGAAGCGCGAGTGGCCGCAGATCGCCTCGGTGGAGGCCATCGCGGCGAGCGGCTCGGCGGACCGCCAGGTCATCCTGACCCCGAAGCCGGGCGGCCGCCTCCCGATCGTGGAACTGGACAAGCCGGTCTCGGTGATGCGCGTCGGCGAGAACCGCCGGGGCGACAAGCAGGTCCACCGCGTCCACGGCCGCCCCTTCGTCCGCGAGCGCGCCGACGAGCGCACGTACCGCGTGGGCGAGGGCGGCTTCTGGCAGGTCCACCCGCAGGCGGCCGACATGCTGGTGAAGGCCGTCATGCAGGGCCTCATGCCCCGCAAGGGCGACATGGCCCTCGACCTCTACTGCGGCGTGGGCCTCTTCGCCGGCGCCCTCGGCGAGCGCATCGGCGAGAAGGGCGCCGTCCTCGGCATCGAATCCGGCAAGCGCGCCGTCGAGGACGCCCGCCACAACCTCCAGGACCTCGACCGCGTCCGCATCGAACAGGGCAAGGTCGAGCAGGTCCTCCCGCGCACGGGCATCAAGGAGGCCGACATCATCGTCCTCGACCCGCCCCGCGCCGGCGCCGGCAAGCAGACGGTCCACCACCTCGCCTCCCTCGGCGCCCGCCGCATCGCCTACGTGGCCTGCGACCCGGCCGCCCTGGCCCGCGACCTCAACTACTTCGCCGAGGCCGGCTACAAGCCGGTGAAGCTCCGGGCTTTCGACCTCTTTCCGATGACCCATCACGTGGAGTGCGTGGCGATCCTCAAGCCCACGGGAGACCGCGTCTGACCTGCGGTTTTACCTGGCGTGCGTTATGTGCGCTATGAGCGTTAGGGGAGAAATTCTGACGCTGAAATGACGCTCGTGACGCTCGCAGGAGGGCGGCCAGAGGTCGTGAATCCGCCCGCCAGCGGGGCCGCTAGGGTCCGCCGGCGGGCGGTTGCGTTGGCTGGAGTAGGCGTTTCACATCACTGGAAAAGGCTTCAAGTAGGCAACCCGAGTCAGAGCGGTTGCTGGTGCCAGGAGTCCGGCACCGCTCCTGCCGCTCGGATATGGGGCCGTCGCTTGTGGGCATAAAAGTGGCTCTGGCACGGAATGTGAGACAGGGCCACGATTTTCGCGCGTCGCCGACACGCAGCGTCGGCTCCTGCAGAGATCGACGTCGTGCCGCTGGCGCCGGAGCAGGAGGCGCCCGCTAGGGCGTCCAAGGCAGGCGGGCTCGCGGCTGCCCAGGGCTGTCGCCGGGTTTGCCGACAGACCGTGGATTTCAGGAGTCGGTGGTGTGGTGGGGCTGCTGGGGCGCGGTGTGGCGTAGTTCTTCGTTGATGCGCTGGGCTTCTTCGAGTTGGTCTTCGAGGATGATGATCCGGCAGGCGGCCTCGATGGGGGTGCCCTGGTCGACGAGTTCGCGGGCGCGTGCGGCGATGCGTAGCTGGTAGCGGGAGTAGCGGCGGTGTCCGCCTTCGGAGCGGAGCGGGGTGATCAGGCGGGCTTCGCCGATGGCGCGCAGGAAGGCGGGGGTGGTGCCGAGGAGTTCGGCGGCTCTGCCCATGGTGTAGGCGGGGTAGTCGTCGTCATCGAGCCGGTCGAGGGGGTCTTGTGTGGTCATCTGCGCCTTCGTTTGCGGGAACGCGGTCGAGGGGCCCTGGTTGCCGTGCGGCAACCAGGGCCCCGAGGGATTTCAACACCATCTGCCAGCCTGCTACGGGGCCGGCCTTCTTGTTCCGCGGCCGGGCCTGAAAGGCCGGGCATGCGGGGATCGCAGTTGCGTGACCGGGGACCACCTTCCAATCCGGGGTCTTGCGGTACCCGGGCCGTGCAGCTTCCTCGCCCGGGCGATCCTGATGGCGTCTGCCTCCTTCTTCTTCGTGCTGCTTGGAGCTTCGGTACTGCTCGCGGCCCCGTGAGCCGCCCGGGCCGGGGGCCAGTGACGGGACCTTGTCTACCTTCCGGCCCCACCGCTCCGCCGCCGTGCCGCTCCTGCTGAGACTTGCATGCGCGGTAGTTCGTCCTCTGCCGCGCCTTACTCGATCTCGTGGCTTCGGACAAAACCGTAACCCCCTCACACGGCCCATGTCTACTCTCGCCACGACAGATTTTCTACACGGCTGAGATGCCTTCTCTGTCAGTCTCCAGCACTGGAAATCTGTACTAGGGACTGCCCCAAGCTCGATGGCCGCCCGCCTGCGTTGCTGCCTGTCAGCTGCCCGAGTCGGCCGGTCAGCGGCTGGCACTGGAGATGGCTGGGGCGGACTTCCTCGACTCTGCCGGGCTGCACGAGCTGCTGTGGTGGCACAGGCATGCGGCTGCAAAGGCGTCTGGTCCTGACCGGGTGTCGGCTGCAGTGCAGCGGGTCCTAGCGCTCACTGGCGCCGACCAGGTGCTGACGGTGGACGCGAAGGTCCCCGATGGCCGTAGCGGGCCATGTTGGCCTCGCGCCGTTGCCGTGGGCGGGCGCCAGTCACCGGAGGCCGGGATGCTGGTGGTCGCTCGCCTGCCCTCGTGGTGGTGCTCTGGCGAAGGCGACAGTAGTGGGGCGATGACAGCCCGGCGAGAAGGGCCCGGCGTGCTGGGCAGCTAGCTCCCATGGGACCGCGGAGCAAAAGGGTGCCACCAGCCCCGACAGGTGAAGACCAGCAGCAGAACGGGCCTGCGCACGCCGATGCCCCACCTGTACCTGCTCCCCCTTGGCCTGCAGCAGCGCACGATGCGTTCGGACGTCCCCAGCTCGGCGTAGCGCTTGCGCCAGCCTGGAATCGGATCGCTCTTCAGTGCCTCCCATTCGTCAGCGCAGATGTGGACAGGGAGGCATTCCTCCAGCTTGTTGATGACCTTGAACTTCGCGGTGTTGAGGTCCCGGTAGCTGCGCAGTTGCATCCACCAGGCAGCCGACAGAGTGATGCCGGCGTCGGCCATTTCCACGGCGAGCTTGTAGAGCTCGAAGGCCCTCCGGCCGCTGGCCCTCAGGGGGCGTCGTCACCGGGCCCCTCCGACGAGGAGCTTGAGGTTCTCCCACGTCCACTTGTAGATCTTGTCGGCGGGCTTGGCCGTGGTCGGTTTCCTGCCGTTCTTGCCGCTGTATCCGTTCAGGAGAAAGTGGTCGACTCCTTCCTCCTGGATGATCTTGAGCTCGATGCCCACACCGATAGCTGTGTCCGTGTGCTCGCCACAGATGACGATGACGACGTGCGGCGTCCGGATTCCGGCGCGGGCCTTGTCTTTCCAGTCAGGGGATGCCTCCTTGATCGACCAGTCATGGATCTCGAAGGGCGAGTCCGGATTCTTGGCCTGGCCGATCAGGAAGTCCTTCAGGGTCTTGTCGTAGTCATAGTCGAAACTGAGAGGCAGAGGCCAGGGCGCGAGCCCGCTGCCGTCGGCGCGGTTGCGCCCATTCGCAACGACCTGACGTAGCCACCGGCCCAGCGGTCGAGCGATCGCTTTGTGCAGCGGGATGACCCATTCGCGCATCAGCTCCCGGCGCTCGCGGATCAGCACCCTGTACGCGACACCGCCGATGGTCAGGACGGAGGCCGCGCCGATCCCGCCCGTCTCCAGGATGGCGACGGCCTGGTCCCGGTTCTCCCAGAGGTCCTGGATGGTCTGCGCAGGCCACAGTCCTCCGTCAGCGTAGGGGGCGCCGGGCCGAGCGCCGGGACCAGTGGGCGCCGTAGAAGGCCACTGTGACCACAAAAAGCACGATGCCGATGATCAGCAGGTAGAACAGCCCCTCCGCTACCACGCCGATGATTCCCAGCAAGACGGCCACAAGGGCGAGGAAGAGGAAGAAGGCCATGGCGCGAACACCTCTTTTGGGCTGAGCGTGGTCGGTTAGCGGCGGGCGAGTTGGCGTTCGCCGCCTGTGCCCGGCTGGTAGGTCATGTCGTAGTGCTGGAAGATCGCTTCCTCTGCCTCAGCGGGCAGGATGTCGTCCATGCCGATTGAGGGTGCCTTCTTCACCAGTGCCTTGGCGTAGGAGACCTTGACGTAGTCCGGGCCGAGGATCACGTTGTCGAGGGGGACGAAGGCCAGCTGGTGACGAGTGGGGAGTCCGATCCGGACCGTGGCCATGGCCGGCTCATCGGTGGTGGTGTCCACGTAGATCGCTTCGAGTACGCCGATCTTGTGGTCCTTCGGGTCGACGACGCTACGGTTGCGCCACTCGCGGATATCGGCTGCACGGATCATGGGTTTGCCCTCCTGAGCCGTTCACCCGGGCCGGTGCGAGGCCGTCCCACGAGCAGTCGCTGCCCGCTGGGGCCGGTGGCCTCTTGCCCTTCCAGGCTATCGGGGAACCTCTGCGTCGCGCCCTCGCGCGGTGACGGTATCGACCGTGGTAGTCGACGGGCATGCCGATGAAGCCTTCCAGCGCTGCCGGCCGTCCAACTCTGTCCGGACGGCTGCGCTCCGTGATCAGCTGTTCACCTGTCGGACGAGGCTGGAGGCGGAGCAGCGATCTCCAGTTGGGCCGGCGTTCTCTGGGCTTCGCCGCGCTGGGATTCCTCACGCTGGTGCCGCTGCTGATCGTTGTCTCCGCGGCCCGCTGGTGGGCCAGATGGCGGCACGTGGTGTGGCTCGTCGTCCTCGTCGCATACCTCTTCGCCTCCGCGACCACCACGCTGCGGCAGGAGTCCCCGAGCGCCGTCCTGTTCGTCTGGTGGTCGCAGCGCACGCTGCTCGGCGTGCGGGTTCGGTGGCGTGCCCTGTTGCCCGGCGCGGAGGTCACCGTGGCCGGCAGCTCGGTCTCAGGGCCTTCTCCCGGATGGTCTTCTCGCCGTTGATCGCATCCAATGCGGTTCCCTACGGCGCGTTCGGAATTGTCCTGGCCCTCCAGTTCTGGCTGGTCGGCGTAGGCATTGTCGCCTTCGGCGGTGCGATGGCCGGCCGCGTTCTGCACGAGGAGCTGCCGCGCCTGTCACATGCGCTGAAGGGGCGCAGGTGAGGTCAAGTCGAACACATCAGCCAGCTGCGCTGGCCCGCTACCGCGCTCGGCATCACGGGCCGTGCGCTGGAGGCGGCGCGTGGCGCGGGGCTGGTGCGCGGTCGTTGGACTCCGTCCGCTGTGCGCCGCCGACCGCGGGGCTGCCTCCGAGCCCGGGGCTCTCATCATCCGCGGGCTCGCTGGATGGCACCGCTGTCGCCGTCCAAGCGGCGCAGTACAGCAGCAGCCTGGCCATGAGGTTGATCCACAAGACCACGGCGACTGGTACAGCGAAAGCGCCGTACATGCTCTTCGCCGCGACACCCTGCAAGTAGCCGGTCAGCAACCACTTGAACAGTTCGAAGCCGACCGCACCGATCAGCCCGGCGAACACGACCTCGCGTCGGCCTGGATGGACCCGCGGCATCCGGGTGAGCAGGTAGACGAGCAGCAGGAAGTCGACGAGCAGGGCGATGGCCAGGCCGGCCAGGAACAGCAGCGCCCGTCCTGCCCCGCCCTCGATCCCGACCTTGCCGGCGGCCCAGCCGACCGCGGCGTTCGCGAACACCGAACTGCCGATCGCGACCAGCCCGACCACGCCGAGACCCACCAGCACACAGGCGTCTTTGAGCTTGAGCAGGAACGGATTCCCCGGGTCCTGCTCCCTCTCCCACACCGCGCGCAGGCACCCGCGCAGGGCGCCGACCCAGTTGATGCCGACCACGAGCAACAGCACGCCCGCGATCAGCCCGACGGCTCCGGCGTGAGCGACGAGACTGTCCAGGTCCAGCAGGCCGGACAGCCCCGGCGCCTGCTCGGCGATCTTGTCCTGGAGTTTCCCGAGCTGGTCCTCGCTCAGCAGCTTCGCGCCCACAGCCGCCCCGACGGTTATCAGAGGGAAAAGCGCGACGAAACTGGTGAACGTGATGGCGGCGGCGAGCCGGGCCCAGTGGACCGTGGCCAGCCGCTCGTACGATCGCCACACGTGCGTACGCATCAGCCGTGCGATCACAGGCAGCCGTGTCAGCCATTCCATGAAGAACACCCACTCTCAGCGTACCCACGGCGGGAGAAGAAGCACTCAGCGGCGAAACCCCACCGACTTCCGTTGTGGGGTCGATGCCCAGTGAGTGCGGCGCCGGTCACTGTTCGTGGATCGCGGGATCTAGCCCAGAGATCGCCCCCGTCGCGGCTCTTGTCGTACGGGTGGTCCCCTCTGAACCGCAGCGCCTCCAACGAAGCGACCGGGCCGGTACCGTCGGCACTGCCGGACTGAGGACGGAGGGCGTCGTGATTCCCTCCCGCCCAGGAGAGCCAGCAGTGAGCGCTGCTCGAACGCCGCCCCTCTCTTCGCCGAACTCTGTGACCGCGGCTACCAGGGCGACAGCACCATTGTCCGCAAGTACGTCCGACAGCTCCGCAAAGCCTTTCCTCACGACGAGGCACCCCGCAAGCAGCCCTCGGTGCGAGACGTCACCAACTGGATCACCCGCCACCCCGACAGCGTGAGTACCGACCAGGCCCAACAGCTCATCGGCATTCTCGCCCGTTGCCCTCAACTCGACCGGGCCGCTGGAATGCGCGGGCCTTCGCCGAGTTGATGAACAACCGCCAGGGTTGCCAAGTTCATAGCCGGATTGCCCGGGGCCAGGCCGACGACCTGCCTGCCTTTCACACCTCCGCCCGCGAGGCGCACCTCGCGGGACAATTGGCGCGCCCTTTCGACGACCCTGTGTGGCGGGCGGAGGCGAGCTATCCATTTCACGTAGCCGCTCTCGCGCGGCGTTACCGCGTGAGCACCCACTCAGCCGAGCGGAAGGACGGACTGCTCAAGCTCGGCGAAGGAACGGCACGCACCCTGGGTATCCTCGTCCTGCGTGAACTCATTGCGCACCACGGGAGCTTCACCAGATCTCTACGCAAATCGTTCAGTCAAGGGGCGACCTTTGGCACCTGGACCACGCTCATTCAAAGATTCCTGGATGAGGTCCCCGCTCCGCAGCTGCCGGAACTCATCGCACTCCACGAACACAACGTCACGCAATCACTTCTGAAGGAAATCAAGGACCTTCGTAACGGTTTCCACCACGCTCACGGGGTGCGTAGGGACCACGAACTCGACGAGGACGTCGAAAAACTCGAACCGCCTGTGGTCTCAGCTCTCAGCTCGGTTAACTGGCTGTCGAGCACCGACTGGTTTTGGGTCGAGCGCTGCGAATACCTCGACGAGTCGTCCTTCCAGGCTGTGGGCCTGAGGCTACGAGGGAGTCACCCGAGTTGGGAGCCGTTGAGTCGGCCGATCAACCATCCCCTGCGGCCGGAGAGGGTCTATGTCGACGGCACTCCGCCAGGCGAACCGATTGATCTATGGCCATTGGCGATGGTCAGTTTGTGTCCGGACTGCCGGACGCGGGAACTGTTCTTGCTCAACCAGATAGCAAATGGCACAGCGGTTCTGCGCAGCCTGGAGGAGCACGAGTTGACAATCCCATACCCCGCCGATTCACAGAACTGAGCTTGTGAACGCGTCCAGCTCGGACTGCACTGTCTAGTGTCAGTGGTTTGGTAGAGGGCGGGTGTCCATTGACAAGACTGGCGCGGCGCAGGAGTAGCAGGATGAGATGATCACGGACTGATTCCCCGTTTACTCGGCAGACTGACTGGAGGAAGGCGACATGGCCACGCGTGCCACGTTGAGGGGCTATCTATTGGAAGAGTCGTTGGCCTGGTTGCTTCGGCACAGCGGCTACCGGCTGTTGGTCGACGCCAAACAGGATCCGGTAGAGCTCGTTTCAGAAGGGAACACGCTCCGGGTCCGTGGGCGTGGTGCTCTGCATCAGGTGGATGTGCTGGGAGAGTTCGCCTTCACGCCGGCCTTTTCGCTGCCGATCCGACTGTTCCTGGAGGCCAAGTTCTACCGCACGCCATGTCGGCTGGAGGTCGTGCGCAATGCCCACGGAGTGCTTCACGACGTCAACGAGAACTTCATGACCCTGCCGAGTACCCGTCCTCGCCAGCGCTACCAATATTCGTACGCCCTGTTCTCAGCCAACGGCTTCACCACCGACGCCCAGAAGTATGCCCTGGCTCACCAGATATCACTCGTAGACCTGTCGGGTGAGTCCTTCGACTGGCTCCGCAACGCGCTCTACGCAACGGCGCGTGCGCTGTTCGACGCCCAGAATACGTACCACCTGAGGTCCTTCCCCGTGTCCTGGATGCGGAACGAGCTGAGAAAAGCTCTGGGTATGGGCCCCGCCGACCTCTTGCCTGAAGTGGGTACCAGCGCGACGCAGTTCGAGGGCGTGGCCAGCCAGCTCCTCGCGGACTTCGTTGCTGTGCTCGAGGAGCACAGTGAGGCCGAGCTGCTGTTGGGATTCCCCGCTGCTCCGTTCATCCTGCCACTGGCCGCCGATGACAAACAGCAGTTCTTGAAGTACGCCGATGCCAGTCCGGACCACTCGGTTCGGCTCCGGCGGACTGGGCATGGTGAGGCTGCTGAGTGGACTCTGTCTCCATGGGGCGCTGATGAGGGTGCCTACCGGCTTACCTTTAAGTTGCCGGAGCACATCGAGCAGTGGATCAGCGGAGTCGAGGAAAAAGAGCGGCAGCGCACCTCGGAGATCAAGTCACAATTCCTGAGCGCGATCACCATCTACCGCATGAACGGAGCTGGGGTTCGTTCCTACCAGTTGCGATATGAGCCGAGCGCGCTGTGGAATCCGTGTTAGCCAAGGGTGGCACGACGGGCCATGGGCAAAGCCAGCCACGGATCCATCCGCAGGAGAGCCTGAAATTCGACTCGCCGGACGGGCTAAGCCGCTGGCGCGCGGGAGTGTGCCGTGCCCGCCGTTCGTCGCTTCCTTGGGGTGGATGGGGAGGTTGACGCGGGTTGCCGTGGTGACGGGGCGGATCACGGCACGGGAGTCTGGCTTCTACAGGTTGGTGACCTGGGACGAGCGAGGCTACGCGCGCGGCAGGGACTCAACTCGCAAGAGGACCTGCTCGGCGAGTGACTTGAACTCCTGGTAGCAGGTTTGCACGTATTTCTGCGTACTCCCCAGGGCGCCGTCGGCGGCTCGCAGGTCGAACATGGGCTTGCGGGCGTCGTGTGCGAGTGGCATCAGGCTACGGTAGTTGCGCAGGGTCGCGATCTCGTACGACCGGTCCTCGTCAGGCCAGGATGCATGGCCGAGCACGGCCGTGCCGTACACCCACGGAATCCGCGCCAGCCAGCGCTGGAAGGCCCGGACCGGACGGTCGAGGCGCATCTCAGGCTGCCTGATCACGTAGCCGAGCGGAGCCATGGTCGCCCGAGGGGCCGAGATGGTTGCGGGGATCTTCGGACTGACCAACCCCTGCCAGTTCGCACGCCACTCGCGGAGGGTGGGCCCCAGGTTGAGAAGACCCTTCAACGAGAACAGGTCGGCGGCCATGGGCGTGAGTACGGCGTCGGCAGCGAGCAGGGCAGCCCGATTGATGGCGCCGAGGTTCGGGCCGACGTCGATGAGCACGATGTCTGCTTCAACGGCGGCCGCGGCGTGCTCGATGATGCGGTGGAAGGCTGTTGTGGTGCGGATCGCTGCGACGTCGCCCGCGTATCCACTGAGCCAGGCGGCGGAGAGCTTGTCCTCGAACGAGCTCAGCTCGAGATTTCCAGGCAGGAGCCACAACCCCTCGTTCACCAGAGCTGGGGCGACCGGTGAGATGTCGCCCGTGCCTTCGAGGATGGGACGAACGGCGTCCGCGATGGTGCGCTGGTTCTCCGTGCGGGTGAACAGCTTGCGCTGCTCCGGATAGCCGTTCTGCGCGAACAGCTCTGAGTCATTGCCCCACAGCTGCTCCAGCTCCTCCTCGTCCAGGATGGCCGCAGTGAGATTCGACTGCGGGTCCAGGTCCACGGAGAGCACCCGCGCTCCCTGCCGCTGGAGCATGTGAGCCAGGTGGTAGGCCAGGGTGGTCTTGCCGACGCCCCCCTTGTTGTTGAACAGGGCGATCGAGATCACTGCGCGCTCCTCAGGGTGACGGACCAGGACGAGTCGTCGATCAGGTACCCCGCCGGCGGATTCCCGTTGCGGGCGAGTGCGGCGCGCACGCGCCCGATACCGCGGCCGAAGCGGTTCACGTAGCCGAGGGACTTCATCGCCGCGGCCAGGGAGGGGTTTCGGTAGTCGTTGACACGTTCGAAATTGTCGCTGCGGACCTGCCCATACGGACCTCCGGGGTTGGTCACCTCGATCCGGTCATCGAACCAGGCCACCCGCACCGGGGCGTAGGACGTCTCGTAGTTGCGGTGCATGATGGCGTTCATGCACAGCTCCCGAAGAGCTTCCAAGGGGTAGTCGGGTCGCTGCTCCTCTCGGAAGCCTCCTGCCTCGACGATCCTCGTATGGAGGTGACCGCGGAGCACCGTTTCCAGACGGTCTGCGACCGCCATCACGTTGTGCCGGAGCTCCTGCTCGTCCGCGATCGGTGCGTCCAGGTCGCTCCCCTGGTAGCGCACGAACTGCACATATGCGCCAGGCAGAAAGGCGGTCGGATCGTACCCGGCGACGATCAGTCCCATCGCGGTCGCCGTGCCGTCGGGCGTGGCGAGCCGTAGAGAGGCGAGCTGCTGTTCCACCGGTCGCCCGTTCTCCTCCAATACCTCGGGCCCGACGGCTGCCGGCAGATAGGCCGACCGGAACAGCTCCAGGTCCAGATCCCGCAGTCCGGAACCGGCTGCTGGGCGGCTGTCATAGGGGCCGTCGGCTGCGCGGCGTCGCTCGGTGAGCACTCGCTCGTCGTCCCGGTTCGCCTTGCGCGTGGTGGGCCCAGGACGTACCCAGACGATCCCGTCGAAGCGGACGGGTGCGGTCGACGACGCCTCAACCCGGATTCGGACGACAGGCTTGCTTCGGTAGACCGCCACGGAGACGGTCATGGAAGGTCGATCCAGGATCAGGCCGTCGTCCCTCATGTCCGTGAGAGCCAGCAGCGTCCGGTCGCGTGTATCGACCTCGTCCACCGGGTCCCCGCTGTCGGATACCCCCACCAGGATGTCGCCGCCCCCGACCCCGGCCAGGTCGTTTCGCCATCGCGCAGACGGCGCGCCGAATCACCTCGGGCTTCTTTGCGCTGCGCTTGAACTCCAGGCCGGAGGTCTCCTGAGTGCCGAGCAGGTCGGCGAGGTCGGTCGTCATGGGGCTTTCTTCCCGATCCTTCCTGATCTCTTTGTCTCGGTGGACTCGGTGAATGGGTCTTCTCGTAGGTCATTCTCCGGGACGCAGACCCGGGCATGCACCGCGCCGGGACGTGCCGCCGTGCTGTGTCAGTCTCGCAGCCGCCACTGACAGGGCATCCCGGCCTTCGGTAGGGTTGTACGGCTCCTCGTAGCTGCTGAGCACCCATCCACTCATGCTCAGCGTCGCTGACGGCCGCTCCGGGACCGGGCGGCGTGCATCACATACTGTCGCGCATCCCACCTCACGGTGCTGATGGCGCTATCGAAATGTTGTTGCGGGCCGCGGCTGGACGGAAGTCTGTCGCTCACAGCAGGGGGGGCCGAGCGGGGGGGAAAAAACGGCCGTGCAGTACTGCTCGCCCAGCCAGCTTGAGCGTGGGGTATCTGGCCGTCGCATGACGGGGAGGCTGACGCACGTCTGACGCACGTACGTCTGGCCGGTGCTGCCAGTGTGCTTTTGACCTGCGAATTCTTTGATCGTTTCCGTCTTCATGTCGTCCGATGACCCACCACGCGGAGCGCGTAGCCATCCTGAAACCCGCCGCGAAGGACGCCTGACCGGGCCCAGGGCTCCCGGCCCCGGTCAGGCGGTCCTGCGGGCTACTGAGCCGGCCGCCCCGCAGGTGTGCGGAATTCTCGTTGGTACCACAGCAGCGGCTCGCCGCCACCCCCCGAGCGGGTTTCCAGGAGTTCGCCGATGAGCAGGTCGTGGTCGCCGGCGGGGAGGACGTCCGCTCGGCGGCACAGGAAGGCCGCGTGGGCGTTCGTGAGGAGTGGGAGGTCCGAGCCCGGCCACGGTTCGAAGCCGCCGGCCGCGAAGCGGTCGACGCCGCTGCGGGCGAACGTCCTCGCCGTGGCGGCGTGTTCGGCGCCCAGGAGGTTCACCACGAACTCGGGGGCCGAGGTCAGGGCCGGGTGGCAGCTGGACGTGCGGGCGATCCCGACGAGCAGCAGCGGCGGTTCCATGGACACTGAGGTGACCGCGCTGGCGGTGAACCCCCAGCGGCGCCCCGCCGCGTCCGCGGTCGTGATGATGGTCAGCGGCGCCGCCAGGTGCGCCATGGCGTCGCGGAACTCGGCCGCACCGATCGGTGCCCGGGCCGTCTGCGTCGGCGTGGTCACGGGGTCTCCTCCCAGCGGAACGTCTTGTGAGAACTCACCGCAGCAGCTCGGCCGGGGTGACCCTGCGCGTCGTCCCGTCGGCGAACGCGAAGTCGTAGGCGAGTGCGGACAGCGTCTTGTCGTACAGCGCGGCCATCTCCGCGTGGTCGGCGCCGCTGCCCCACACCAGGTACAGGATCTGGGTGTTGACGCCCCCGGGCAGTTCCTCGCCGATGCGCGTGAAGCCGCGGTAGCCCGCGATGCCGTCCAGGGCGCGCACGTCGTCCTCGCCGTGGACGGCGACGAGCCGGGCGGGCTCCACCGGCGCGAGGCCGATGAACACGAAGTGCACCCGGTCCGGGCGGAGCGGGGGGAGCCGCACCTGCTCGCCGAGGGCGAGGAGCGCGGCCACCCGGGCCAGGTCGACGCCGGACGATTCCTGGCCGAGCTGGTGGATGTGGCCGCCGATACGGCCGTTGACCTCGATGATCCGCGGCCCGTCGGGGGTCAGCTTGACCTCGGTGTGGGTGAGGCCGTTGGTGACCCCGAGGGCGCGCAGCGCGTCCCCCGTCAGGGTCCGGATATCGTCCTCCAGCCCGTCCGGCAGGGCCGGCGGCCAGAAGTAGCCGGTCTCGCGGAACGGCGGCGCGAGCGGGAGCTTGCCCGTGACCGCCAGGTGCGTGATGCCCTGCGGCCCGCACAGGCTCTCCACCGAGACGTAGTCGCCGAAGTCCAGGCCGGTCCGGCCCTGGAGCAGTTCCTCGGCGACCACGGTGGTGCCGGTCGCGTCCGCGGTCACGAACACCTCGGCGACCAGGCGCTCCACCTCCTCCGGGTCCGCGACGACGAAGACGCCCCGGCTGCCCTCGCCCCGCAGCGGCTTGACGATGGCGGGCAGGCCCACCTCGGCGGCCACCCGCGGCCACTCGTCGGCCGAGGTCAGCGCGATGCTGCGGACCCGGTCCACCCCGGTCTCCGCGAGGCGGGCCCGCTGGCGGGCCTTGTCGATGAGCATCAGCGTCGTCTCGGGGGAGTGGCCGGGCAGGCCGAGCGCCGAGGTCAGGGCCGAGGTGGTGGTCAGCTGCGACTCGGCGAAGGTGAGCACCGCGGCCGGGTTCTCGGCCCGGACGGCGGCGATGTCCGTCTCCGGGTCGCCGGTCAGCCGGAGGGTGCGCCCGACCTGTTCGAGCAGGGGCCGCATCTCCTCGTTGTGCGCCGAGCCGGGCAGCAGGAACAGCAGCTCGCCGAGGCCGGACAGGCCCGCCGCGAACTGGGCGGGCGCGACCGCGCCCTTGTCGTAGACGACCGCTATGGTCCGGGCCGTGCTCATCGGGCACCCTCCGCACAGTATTCGAGCGCGGTGACGCCGAAGCTGAAGCCCATGCCGCTGGACGCCACCAGAATCAGATCGCCGTGCTGCAGTTCCTCACGTGCAGCCAGCTCCTTCAGACAGATCACGGTGTCACTGCTCGCCATGTGGCCGAGCCGGCCGTACGTGAAGACGCTCTGCTCCTCGGTCAGGCCGAGCGCGGTGAGCAGGCGCGACTGGATGTTGCGGTCGCCCTGGTTGATGAGCAGGTAGGCGATGTCGCCGCGCTTGCGGTCGATCGCGTCGAGGGTCTGCTGCGCGAGGGCCTCGAAGTTCTCCATGTAGGCCGTCGACAGGCCCTGGCGTCCGCCCTGGTACCGGAACGAAGGCCCGTCCGGGCCCTGCTCCCCGCCCCAGAAGTCGGCCCAGCTCGCGTCGGTGCGCATGGCCGCGTGCAAGTGGCGGTACGCGTAGCCGTCGGGCCCGACGAGGACGGCGCCACCGGCGTCGCCCGCGTTGAACAGGGGCAGGGTGGTCGCGTCGCGGTAGTCGACGAGACGGCCCAGCCGGTCGCCGAGCAGGACGAGCACGTACCCGCCGTGCGACCGGGACTTCTCGCAGGCGATCTGCAGCGCCGTCATGCCCGCGTTGCAGAAGTTGCCCACCTCGAAGCAGTGCGCCCGGTCGATGCCCAGCTCGTGTGCGATCTTCGCGGCGGGGGACCAGGCGGGCCGGTCCCAGACGCCCGAACCCGCGTACAGGACGTGCCGGATCGCGGCACGGTCCACGCCGGTCCGGTCCAGGACCGCGGCCGCCGCGTCCCGGGTGATCTCCCAGGCGGTCTCGTCCGGACCGAGGACCGGGATCTCCTCGCACAGGGTGATCTTGCGGATCTCCTCGGCGGGCAGCCCGGAAGCGAGCCGCATCTGTTCCACCGTGGCGCGGCCGCGGGGGAAGCGCACATCGAGATCGACGATTCCGCTCATGGCCGCGCCGTCTCGGGCGCGGCCGTGTTCGTGCGGTGGCGCACGGTGTCCTCCAGGATTTCTTCGAGTGCCGCGGCCGGGCCGGTGACCCGGTCGCCGAGGTAGAAGTGGTGGCCCGCGAACACCCGCAGGGTGAACGGGCCTTCGGTGTGGGCGCGCCAGGCCGTCGCGTCCGCCACCGTCGTCGTGGGGTCGAAGGCCCCGGTGAAGGCGGCGAGCGGAGCGGCCACGACGGCCCGGGGGTCCGGGCGGTGGGTCAGCGCGGCCCGGACGTCGGCCCGCAGGGCCGGCAGGACCAGGCGGAGCAGCTCCGCGCTCTCCAGGACGCGTGCGTCGGTGCCGTGCATGGCCCGGATCTCGCCGAGAAGCTCGTCGTCGCCGGGCGGCGTCTCCTCGCGGTGCACGGAGGGGGCGCGCCGCCCCGAGACGACCACGGCCGCGGGGCCCGGCCCGTCCGAGGCCTCCAGGCGCAGTGCCAGCTCGAAGGCGAGTACGGCGCCCATGCTGTGCCCGAAGAGCACCAGCGGCCGGCCGGCGGCGTCGGGCACCTCCCGGGCGAGCGCGGCGTGCAGGGCGTCGGCGCAGTCGTGCAGGGACGTGAACGCGGGCTCCGCGAGCCGGTCCTGACGGCCCGGGTACTGCACGGCCAGCACCTCCGCCGCCCCCCGGGCCGCCAGCTCCCCGGCCAGCGGCCGGAAGAAGCCGGCGGACCCGCCGGCGTGGGGCAGGCACAGCAGCCGCGGCGCGTCCGCGGCCGCCGTGCCCAGGGTGCGGATCCATCGGCCGGTCACGGGGAGACGAGCTCCCACAGCGCGGCCTCCAGGGCCACGGCCAGCTCCTGCGCGGCCCCGGCGGCCACCTTCGCGGGGTCGGTCGTGATGTCGAGCCGCCACTGGTCGCTGCCGGTGTGGCGGCCGATCTCCACGGAGACGGGGAAGCTGTTGCGGTCGCTCAGCCACCAGTCCGCCGTCTTGAGGAGCACGAGGTCGTCCAGGGTGTCCACCACGCCGAAGCTGGTGAAGTTGAACAGGACCTCGAACGGCGTGGCCTTGACGTCCCGGGTGATCCGGGACAGCGGGTAGCGGCGGTGCGGCAGCATCTCCTGCTCCGCGGCGAAGGCCGCCCCGACCAGGCCGGCGGGGTCCTTGCCCGCCAGGTCCACGCGCAGCGGCACGCTGTTGAGGAACAGGCCGAGGGTCTCCTCCGCCGAGGCGGCTTCGGGCCTGCCTCCCGACACCACGCCGGTGACGACGTCCTCGGTTCCGGCGACCCGGCCGAGGGCCAGCAGGTGGGCGGCGAGGAAGACGCTCTTGACCGGGGCGCCGAGCGCGGCGGCCCGCTCGCCGATCCGCGCCACCAGCTCGGGCGGGAGGATCACGGTGACGTCCCGCTCGGGCGCGCGGCCGCCGCCGTCGGCTGCCCCGCCCGCGGCAGGCGCCCCGGACGGGGCGGGCAGCCGGGTGGCGGTGGCCCCGTCGAGCAGCCGTGTCCAGTACTCCCGGGCCGTGCCCGAACCGGCCTCGCGGGCCTCCAGCGCGACGAACTCCCGGTAGGGGAGGGGGCGCGCGTCGTCGGCGTACGCGGTGAGGCCCATCATTTCCCGGTCGTATCCGGTGAGCAGCTCGGTCATCAGGAGCGCGAAGCTCCAGCCGTCCAGGATGCTGTGGTGCGTGGAGACCGCCAGGTGGAAGTCCTCGTCCCCGTGCCGGAGCACGTGGCAGCGCAGGAGCGGCGCCCGGGTGAAGTCGAAGCGTTCCTGCCACTGCTCCTGCCACCAGCTGCGCAGTGCGGCGTCCGGGTCGAGTCCCGCGGCGGGCGTGACCACGGTCAGCGGGATCTCCGCCGCGGCGTGCACGTACTGGACGACCTGCCGGTGGCTGCCGAGGTCGAAGGAAGTACGCAGGATCTCGTGCCGGCCCGCGAGGGCGTCCAGCGCGCGCCGCAGCGCTCCGAGGTCGAGCGGTCCGTGCACGCGCACGCTCTCGAGGTCGTGGTAGAGCGTCGGATCGCCACTCATCTTGGAGTGGAAGATGATGCCCTGCTGGAGAGTGGAGGCCGGGTAGGCGGCCTCGACGTCGTCGGGGGCACCGGCGAGGAAGCGGTCCTCGGCGGTTTCGGGAGCGGTGCCTCCGGCTTCCCCGGCGCTCCCCCTGTCCCCGGTACCTCCGGCCTGCCCGGCGCTCCCGCTCTCCCCGGCGCTTCCGCTCTCCTCGGCCTGCGCGGCGGTCGCCTCCTGGGCACGGCAGTACGCGGCCAGTGCGCTCACGGTCGGGTGCGCGAAGAGCGCCACCACCGTGACCGGCAGGCCCGCCTCCTTGGCCCGCACCACCATCGGGATGGCGCGCATGGAGTCGCCGCCGATGGCGAAGAAGTTGTCGTCGGTGCCCACCGCGGGCACCCCGAGCGCCTCGGCCCAGATCGCCGCGAGCTGTTCCTCGACGCTGTCCGCGGGGGCCCGGAGCGGGCCCGCGGGGGGCATGACCCGTGTCTCGGGACGGGGCAGCGCGTCGCGGTCCAGCTTGCCGTTGGGGGTCATCGGCAGCGCGGTCATCGGTACGAACGCGGACGGCACCATGTGAGCGGGGAGCAGCCCGGCGGTGAACTCCCGCAGAGCGGCGGGCAGTCCGTCGGCGGGCAGTCCGCCGGACGGCCCCGCGCCGCCGCGCCCGACCCAGTAGCACACGAGGCGCTGCTGCCCGGGCTCGTCCTCGCGGACCACGGTGACGGCCTCGCGGACGTCGGGGTGGCCGAGCACGGTCGCCTCGATCTCGCCCAGCTCGATGCGGAAGCCGCGCAGCTGGACCTGGCCGTCGGCCCGCCCGTGGTAGTACACCTCGCCGTCGGCGCCCGGCTCGGCCAGGTCGCCGGTGCGGTAGAGCCGGCCGCCGGGGGTGAACGGGTCGGGCAGGAAGCGCTCCCGGGTCAGCTCGGGACGGTTCAGGTAGCCCCGCGCGACGCCGGCCCCGCCCACGTACAGTTCGCCCTGCACGCCCGGGGCGACGGGCCGCAGCTCCTCGTCGAGCACGTACAGGGTGAGGTCGGCCAGCGGGGTGCCGATGGGGCTGCGCCGGTCGTCGAGGTCGGCGCGGGTGATGCGGCGCAGGGTGACGTGCACGGTCGTCTCGGTGATGCCGTACATGTTGATCAACCGGGGCCGGTCGTCGCCGTACTGCTCCACCCAGCGCCTGAGCGTGGCCGGCTCCAGCTTCTCGCCGCCGAAGACCACCGTGCGCAGCGCCGTCCCGGGGAACCCGAGCGCCTCGGCGGCCGTGGCCAGCTGCCGGAACGCGGAGGGCGTCTGGCTGAGCACGGTGACGCGCTCGGCCACGAGCAACCGCACGAACGCCTCGGGGTCGCGGCTCAGCTCGTAGGGCACCACGACGACCCGGCCGCCGTACAGCAGGGCGCCCCACAGCTCCCACACGGAGAAGTCGAAGGCGATGGAGTGGAACATCGTCCACACGTCGTCCGGTCCGAAGCCGAACTCCGCCTCGGTGGCGGTGAACAGGCGGGCCGCGTTGGCGTGGCTGACGACGACGCCCTTCGGCCTGCCGGTGGAGCCGGAGGTGTAGATGACGTACGCGACGTGCTCGGGCCGCAGGCCGACGGCGGGTGCGGTGTCCGGCTCGTCCGCGAGGTCGTCCCGCGCCGGGGCGACGACGGTCAGGCCCAGCTCGGGCACCTCGTCGCCGACCACGAGGCGGCAGCCCGCGTCGGCCACGGTGGAGCGCAGCCGCTCCAGCGGGTAGCGCGGGTCGAGCGGCAGGTAGCCGGCGCCGGCCTTGAGGATGCCGAGCACCCCGACCACCAGGTCGACGGTGCGCGCGCAGGAGAGGGCGACCAGCTGCTCCGGGCCCGCGCCGAGCGCCACGAGCCGGTGGGCGAGCCGGTTGGCCGCGCGGTCGAGCTCGGCGTAGGTCAGCCGGCGTTCGCCGTCGCTGACGGCGATGCGCCCGGGCCAGGTGGCCGCGGCGGCGGCGAAGGTCTCGTGGAGGGGGCGCACCGCGTGCTCCCCGCCGTCGTGCGCGGTGGTCATCGCGGTCCCTCCGTGTCGTCGGAGCTGAGCCGGCGCAGCCGGTCCAGGTGGTCGAGGCCGCCGAGGACGTCGGCGGTGGGCAGGCCGAAGTCGATGAGGCAGGCGATCTCGTCGACGCCGATGTCGCGCAGCCGCTGCACCACCGCGCGGCACTTGTCGACGCCGCCGAGCAGGCCGCCGTCGTCGTAGTAGCGCTCGAAGGCCCGCTCCACGAGGAAGTCGATGTCCTTCTCGCGCAGTTTGGACGGGTCGATCCTGCGGGCGTTCTCCAGCTTCGAGCCGCCGAGGATGAGCCCGAGCGAGCTGCGCAGGTACGCCGACATGGGGGCGCGCACCAGCTCCCGCGCCGCGTCGTCGTCCTCGGCGAGGAAGGTGTGCACCATGAGGGCCACGTGGCCGGGCCAGCCGTCCGCGCCGGGGCGCTCGGCGACGGCCTTGCGGTACAGGGCGATCTTCTCGGCGAGCTGGTCGAGGTCCTGGCCGAGCAGGTGGGTGAGCAGGCCGTACCCGCCCTTGCCGGCCTCCTGCACGGTGCGGGCGTCGCCGCCGCTGGTGATCCACACCGGCAGCTCGGGCTGCACCGGCGGCGGGAAGATCCGTACGTCGGCCTCGTCGCCGGTGCCGCCCGTGACGGTCATCGGCTCGCCGCGCCACAGCTTCCGGACCTGTGCCGCCCGGTCGAAGAGGCTCTCCCTCCGGTTCTCGTACGCCCCGGGGTTGAGGCAGAAGTCCGTGGCGTGCCAGCCGGACGCGACCGAGATGCCCGCGCGGCCTCCGGAGATGTTGTCGACGACCGACCACTCCTCGGCGATGCGCAGCGGGTGGTGCAGTGGGGCCACCACGCTGCCCGCGCGGATCTTGACGCGCTCGGTGATCGCCGCGAGGGCCGCGCCGGTCACCGAGGGGTTGGGGTAGGTGCCGCCGAAGGCGTGGAAGTGCCGTTCCGGCGTCCACACCGCGGTGAAGCCGTTGCGGTCGGCGAACCTGGCGCCCTCCAGGAGGAGCTCGTAGCGGTTGCCGCCGTCCTCGCCCGCGCTGTCGTTGGCGAAGTAGAAGAGGCTGAAGTCCATCGGTTCCGTCACCCTTCGTCCCGGGTAGCGCGCTCGGCGAGCATCCGGACCAGTGCCGGACGGTCGGCCTTGCCGCTGGTGTTCAGCGGCAGCGCGTCGAGGTGCTCGTACTGCTGCGGCACCATGTGCACGGGCAGCTTCTTGCGCAGCCAGGTGCTCAGCGCGCCGCGGCCGAACTCCTCGGGGCCGGTGTGGAAGGCGACGAGGCCCGCGCCCGGGCCCTGCGGCGACACGACGACGACGGCCTGGTCGATGCCGGGGTGGCGGCGCAGCACGGTCTCGATCTCGCCGAGCTCCACGCGGTAGCCGCGGATCTTGACCTGGTTGTCGAGCCGGCCCAGGTGCACCCACGCGCCGTTCTCCAGGCGGACCCGGTCCCCGGTGCGGTAGTAGTGCGCGTCGGTCAGCTCGCCCGAGCCGTCGAACACGGTCGCCACCGGGCCGCCGGGGGTCTCCTCGACGGACACGAACCGGCCCGCGTCGTCCTCCGGGGCGTAGTAGCCGGCGAACCGCTGGGAGCCGCGCACCACGAGCTCGCCGTCCTCGGCGGGGCGGCCGTCCTCGTCCAGGACCAGCCACTCCAGGAAGGGGTACACCGGGCCGATGGGCACCGTGTCGTTGGAGGTCGACGGCCACTGCTCCGGGTCCGCGGGCAGTTCGTAGCCGGCGCAGGCCACGGTGAGCTCGGTGGGGCCGTACACGTTGCCGATCACAGCGCCGGGCGCGATCCGCCGCCATGCCGCGGCCTGTTCGAGGGTGAGCTGCTCACCGATGAAGAGGCTGTAGCGCAGCGTGTCCGACACGCCGGTGAACAGCTTGCCGAGGCTGCGGCTGACCGTCACCACCGAGGGCACGGAGAACCAGTGGGTGATCCGGCGGCCGATGAGGTAGTCGACCGGCGTGAGCAGCTCCGTGCGCTGCGGCACCACGAGCGTCGCGCCCGCCGCCCAGGTCACGAAGAGGTCGAAGACCGAGGGGTCGAAGGTGAGGTCGAACGTGTGCGAGACGCGGTCGCCCGGCCGCACGTCGTAGCGCTCCACGGAGTGGGCGACATACGCGGAGGCGTTCCGGTGCCGGATCGGCACGCCCTTGGGGCGGCCCGTCGAGCCCGAGGTGAACAGCAGGTAGGCCACGTCGTCCGGGTCGCCGCGGTAGGCGGGCAGGCCGCCGCCGGCTTTGGCCTCGGCCACATCCGCGGCGGTGAGCGTGATCACCTGGTGCCCCGACCAGCCCCCGGGGTCGGTGACCTGCGCCGCGCCGGACTCGTCGACGAGCACCACGTCGACCCGGGCGAGGTCGCAGGTGGCCTGGTTGCGGGTGACGGGGAAGCGCGGGTTGAGGGGGGTCACGACCGCGCCCAGGCGCAGCGCGGCGAGGTATCCGGCGTAGGCGACGTGGCTGCGCATGGCGAGCAGCGCGACCCGCTCGGGAGCCTTGCCGTGCTCGCGCACCAGGAGCTCGGCCAGGGCCTCGGCCTGGGCGTGGAGCTCGCGGTAGGTGTACGAGGCGTCCTGCACCTCGACGGCGGTGCGGTCCGGGTACCGGTCCACCGCCTCCTGGAACCAGGCGTAGAGCGTACGGGCGGTCATGCGGGTTCTCCTTGTGCTGGGTGGGGGCCGGACCCGCCGTCCGGCGGCAGGGGAGCGGCCGCCTGGCGGCCCGCCTGCGCAGGGAAGTGGTCGAGGGCCCAGTAGCGCTCGCGCGGGAAGGGGTAGGTGGGCAGGGGCACGCGCCGGCCGCGGCGGCCCGCGAGGGCGGCCCAGTCGACGTCGACGCCGTGCAGCCAGGCCTCGTGCGCCAGCTCCTCGACGGATTCCGCGAGGTCCGCGGGGCAGGCGGCCAGCCGTGCGACCGGGCCGGTGCGGCCGCCCGGGTCGAGGCCGTCGCCCACCAGGACGGTGAAGGCCCGCTCGGGCACGTCCGCGACGGTGTCGTAGCGGGCGCTGCGGCGCGGGAAGACGGTGGCGAGCAGGTCGAGGAGCGTGTCCGCCCCGGGCGCGTCACCGGCCGCCACGACGACCGCGAACAGGCCTGCGGGACCGGCCCGCCGCGAGCGCACGGCCGGGTCGGTGGCGTCGCGCAGGGCGGCGGCGAGGCGGGCGGGGCGGCCTGCGGGAACGGCCACCACGCGCCGCTCGGGGAAGGCCCGGCGGCCCGTGCGCAAGGTGTGGGCGAGGTCTTGCGCGGGTACGGCGCCGGACTCCGCGACGTCGGCCAGCCGCCGTGCCACGGAGTCCAGCTCGGCGCCGTTGCGGGCCGAGAGGACGAGGCGCACGACGGGCCGCTCCGGCGCCGGGGGGCGCACCGGTGCGGGCGGCGCGGCGACCACGGCGACCGCGTTGTTGCCGCCGAAGCCGATGTTGTTGACCAGAGCGAACCGCTCCTCCCCGGCGAGGGGCCGCGGCTCGGTCGTCACGTGGAACGGGCTCTGCGCGAACGCCTGGGGCTCGCGGGGCTCCTTGAACAGCGGGTGCGGCACGAGCCGGCCGGTGCGCACCACATGGACGGCGCCGAGCAGCCCCGCGAGGCCCGAGGCGGGCCCGGTGTGCCCGATGTTGGCCTTGACCGAGCCGAGCGCGATCCGGCCGGCCGGCACTCCGGGGCCCAGGCCCGCGGTGAGCCCGCGGATCTCCAGGCGGTCCCCGATGGGCGTGCCGACGCCGTGCCCTTCGACGTAGCCCACCTGGTGGCCGCTCACCCCGGCGACGTCCAGGGCCTGGCGCACCACGGAGGCGATCCCCGCCGCGCTGGGTGCGGTGAAGCCGGCGCGATCCGAGCCGTGGTTGCCCACGGCGGTGCCGCGCAGGACCGCGAGGACCGGGTCGCCGTCCGCCAGGGCGTCCGGCAGCCGGCGCAGCGCCACCGCACCGACGCCCGAACTGTAGAACGTGCCCGACGAACTCGCGTCGTACGAGCGGCAGTAGCCGTCCGCGGACAGGCTGCCGTCGGGGCGGCGCCGGTAGCCCGTCTCCGGTTCGAGGACCGTGGCGCCCCCGGCCAGCGCGAGGTCGCACTCGCCCGCGAGCAGGCTCAGGACCGCGTAGTGCACGGAGTACAGGGCCGAGGCGCAGGCCGCCTGGACGCCGGCGGTGGGGCCGCGCAGGCCCAGCTTGTAGGCCACGCGCGCGGCCATGAAGTCCCCGAGGCCCCCGAGGTGGAGCGGCAGGTCGCCGAGCGCCGCCGGCCAGCCGTCCCGCTGCGCCGTGGCGGCCAGCAGCCGTGCCGAGTACGGCCCGGCGTGGCTGCCCGCGAAGACGCCGGTGGCCGTGCCGGAACGGGCTCCGTGACCGGCGGACTCCAGGGCCTCCCAGCACACTTCGAGGAAGAGCCGCTGCTGCGGGTCGACGGCCTCGGCCTCGGCCCGGGAGTAGCCGAAGAACTCCCCGGCGAAGTCGGCGGCCCCGGACAGCCGGGCGGCCTTCCGGACGAACCCGGGATCGGCCCAGGTCTCCGGCTCCACCCCGGCGGCCAGCAGGTCCGCGTCGGAGAGCTCCCGTACGGAGACGGTGCCGTCCTCGAGGTTGCGCCAGAACTCCTGCGGATTCGACGCGTCGGGGAATCGGCACCCGGCGCCGACGACGGCGATGTCGGTGTCGCGGCTCACGCCTTCGCTACCCCGCCTCAGCGGCCGCGGGCCAGGAGCCGGCCGCGCCCCTCGGCCGCGTCGCCGGCGGCGTCCTCCCCGGCCTGCGGGGCGGCGAGGCCCGCGAGGAACTCGGCCTGGGCCTCCACGGTGGCGTGGTCGAACAGCTCGGCAGCCTCGATCTCGCGGCCGGTCAGGCGGTTGATCCGCTCCAGGAGAACGATGAAGAGCAGGGAATCACCGCCGGCCTCGAAGAAGTTCTCGTCGACCGGGACGTCCTCCTGGTCGAGCACCTCGGCCCAGATCAGCCGGATCTCTTCGAGGAGGTCGTGTGCGGCGGTGCTCATGGGATTCCTTTCGGGGCGTGCCGGTCCGCGCCCGGGCACCGGTGGCCGGTGTTCAGGGCGGCTCGGAAGGCCGTGGACTCCGCCCGTGCGGAGCCGGAGGATGCAGGGGTGATGGCGGCCCGGCGGGCTCGCGCGGTGCCGGCTCGCGCACAGCGCTCGCTCGTGCAGTGCGCGGGACCGCGCGGCTGAGTGCCGGAGCCGACCGTGCATGCATACTCCGAGGTACGCATTTTCCCGTCAAGGAATCCCCGCCGAACGGGAGTTAGGGCGCCTCGCGGCTCAGACGGGCGCCTTGGTGCCCTCCCCGCTCTCCCGGGCGCCTTCGCCGCCGTCCCCGCCCGCCCCGCCGGAGCCCGCCGCAGCGCCGGCTTCCTGCGCCGCGGGCCCGGAGCGGGCCGGGGCCTCGCGGTCCAGGCGCAGGTTCCGCACCCCGGGGACCGCGGCCGTGCCCACGCAGACCACCGCGACCAGGACCGCGGCGGCCGCGAAGGGCACCCGCTCGCCCCACAGGGACAGCGCGACCGGAGCGAGGACCACGCCGAGCGGCTGCGCGGCCAGCGACACCAGCCAGTCGTAGGAGCTGACCCGGGCGAGCACGCCCTGCGGGATGACCGTCTGGACGGTGGTGTCCCAGGTGGGGTTGAGGAAGCCGAGCGCGGCGAGGGCGACGCCGTAGCCGGCCACCAGCAACGGCACCGGGGCACCGGCGGCGAACAGGGCGAGCGGCAGCGCGTAGCTGGCGAGGGCGATGTTGCCGACGAGCACGGGCCGCTTCGGGCGGGCCCAGCCCGACAGGAGCGAGCCGGCGAGGAGACCGATGCCGCCCGCCTGGGTCACCGCGACCCAGGCGCCTTCGCCGCCGAGGCGCTTCACGGCGATGAGCGGGCCGAGCGTGAGCAGGATGTTGGCGACGAAGTTCCACACGGCGTGCGCGATCAGGCTGGTCCAGTACCAGTCCCTGGCCCGCACCTCGGCGAACCCCTCGGTGAGGTCGGCCCGGATCGAGGTGCGCGCCCGGGGGGCGGGGGCGGCCTCGGTCAGGCGGACCGTCAGCATCAGGGCGGCGCTGATGCCGAAGGCGGTCGCGTCGACCACGAAGACCCAGCCGTAGCCGACCGCGAAGATCAGGGTTCCGGCCAGGGCGGGACCGGCCAGCAGGGAGACGCTCTTGGCCACGCTCATCAGGGAATTGGCCTTGATCCGCTGCTCCCCGGCGGCGGGCACGATCTTGGTGACCAGGGGTGAGAGGTTGGACAGGCCGACCGCCGACGCCGCTCCCGCCACGGCCTGGGCGATCGCGATGTGCGTGACGCTGGGGTCGTCGCCGAGCAGTTCCACGGCCACCACGGCCTGGGTGACCATCCGCGTGAGGTCCGCGACGAGGGCGACCAGGCGGGTGTTGAACCGGTCGGCGACCGCACCGGCCACCGGCAGCAGCACGAGCCGGGTGCCGAGGGCGCAGCCCAGGACGACGGCCAGCAGCGTGGCCGAGCCGGTGACCTGGACGATGGCCAGGCTCAGCGCGGTCGGCACCAGGGCGTCGCTGAGCGTGGACATGGTCCGGCTGATGAAGAGCAGCCGGAAGTTGCGTAGCCGCAGGGGATGGGTCATCCGGCGAGATTAATTCGACGTCGCAATATTTGACAACGCACTTTATGGCGGCGAAGTAAAATGTGTCCATGGCTGAGCGCGACTCCGTGGACGAACACGTCACCCGCTGGCAGGAGATCCTGCCGACCCTCGATCCGGTGGTGGAAGGCGCGGTGACCCGGATGTCGGTGCTCGTCAGGCACCTGGGCCGGGCCAAGGAGGCCGCCCTCGCCGAGCACGGCCTGCAGAGCTTCGAGTACCTGACGCTGCACGCCCTCGCCGGCCGCGGCGGCCGGGCCACGCCGTCGGAGCTCGCGGCCGCGATCAAGCTCTCCCCGTCCGCGATGACCAGCCGTCTCGACGGCCTGGAGCGGCGCGGCTTCGTCCGTCGCGAGGCGTCCGTGGCGGACCGGCGCAAGGTGACGGTCGAGCTCACCGGCCCGGGGCGGACCGCCTGGCAGTCCGCCCTGGAGACCGAGGGGCGCGAGGAGCACCGCATCCTGCAGGCCCTCGACCCGGCCGAGCGGGAGCTCTTGGTGGACCTGCTCCGCCGGGTCCTCATCGAGGCCGAACGCGAACCGCGCTTCGGCGGCTGAGCCGGCCCGGTGCCCGGTGCCCCGGTCCCTGCCGCCCGCGGCCCCTGCTACCCGGCGCGCCAGGCGCCCGCCGACTCCTGCGTACGGCCGAGCTCCCGGGCGAACCGCTCCCACTCCTGCGCGTAGGACCGGGCCAGGTCGGCGACGGTGACCGCGCAGTGCGGCGGCACGGCGGCGAGCAGCTGCTCGCCGGCTTCGATGTCCAGGGCCTGCGTGCTCAGCCAGCGCAGCAGCGCGCGCCCCGACTCGGTGAGCTTGAGCGAAGGGTCGTTGACCAGCCTCCGCAGCACCGTCGCCCGGCTGCGGCGCACGTCGTGCGGCCCGGCCGCGGGTCCGGCCGGGGTGGCGGCCCGGCGGGCCGCGGCCGACTCGGGCTCGCCGCACTGCATGCGCCGGTGCACGTCATGGGCGGTGCTGACGGAGATCCCCGCGTGGGCCGCCACCTCGCGCAGCGGGACCCCGGGGTGCGCGGCCAGCAGGGCCCGGGCGGCCTCCCGGCGCCGGGCCGGGTCGAGCGGCCGGGCCCGGCCGTCCTGGCCCACCCGGGCGTTCGGCTGAGGAATTTCCTCGCACGAACGCCTGCGGGCCGCGCCCACGGTCTTCGGCGACAGGTCCGTGATCCGGGCGATCGCCCGGTCCGACCAGGCGGGATGCGTACGCAGGATCCGCTCGGCCGCCGCCTTGCGGTCCTTCAGGGTCAGTGGCAGGCCGTGGTCGATGTTCGCCGCGACGGCCCGGACGAACACCTCGTCGGCCGGCCCGTCCACGTAGCGGACCGCGATCTCGCGCTCGCCGCGCAGCACCGCCGCCCTCAACCGGTGCATCCCGTCGACGACTTGGCGCGTGCCGCGGTGCACCAGGATCGGGGTGAACTCCCGGGGGGACTGGGCGAGAGCCTCGACGTGCTCCTGGTCGATGCCGCCGAGCCGCGGCGAGTCCCCGCTGCGCAGGGAGTCCACCGGGACCCTGCTCACCGGGTACGGCAGGGACCGCAGTCCTGGCCCCGGCATCACCGACAGATTCTCCGCCCCTGCGTGCGTCTTCGACAACGCAGGCCCCCCTTCGCTCACGTGCGGCAGCGCCCCACGCCTCCCCTGTCGGCCCTCACCCAAAGATCAATTGCCAGGTTTGTCAAGCGTTGGCCGGGGTGGTTGCCGGCGTACGGATCGAGTAGGTTCCCTCACGGCTCGGCCGGCGTCGGCGCCCGTGCGCATCGGCCGCGGAACAGTGACGCGAAGGAGGGCGACTGCCCGGCAGTGGCACCATGACGGCCATGCGACAGCGAGCTAGGTATCTCCCGGAACAGCCGGGATTCGGCGCCCGGTTGAGGGAGATCAGACAGGCGCGCGGCATGATGCAGGCGGAGCTCGCCGGCCCGGGCATGTCGCCCGCGTACCTCTCGCGCCTCGAATCGGGCAACCGTCCGCCGACGGAGCGGGCCCTCACCTACCTCTGCGACAAGCTCGGCGTCCCCGCCGAGGTCTTCCGGCAGGAGTACCCCGACGAAGCGGCGCAGCGGCTCGCCGTGGTGCTCTCGGGCAGCGTCGCCGAGGACGCGGACGTCGTGCCGCTGCTGCTCGAAAGCCTGGAGCGGCCCGCCGAGATGGACCCGGCCGTGCGCTGGCAGGCGCTGTGGGTCCTCGCCGAGGCCTACCGCACGCAGGGCGACGGGGAGCAGGAGGAGCAGACCCTGCGGGCCCTGATCGCACTCGGCGCCGAGATCGGCAACCCCCGCCTGGAGGTCCGCGCCCGCGTCCAGCTCGCGCGGTACCTGCAGGCGTGCGGCCGGAACGGGGAGGCGCTGGATGCCGCCGGCAGGGCCCACGCCGTCACCGCCGAGCGGGCGATGCCCCAGTTGGACACGGCCCGTGCACTCCTGGTGCTCGTTCCCCTGGAGGCCGACGCCGGACGGCTCGCCGAAGCCGCCGCGCACACGGACGAGTTCCTCGCCCTCGTGGCGGAACTGCCGGCCCGCCTGAGGGTCGAGGCCCTGTGGACGGCGAGCACGGTGCGCGTCCGCCAGGAGCGGCACGCCGAGGCCGTCCTGCTCCTCGAACAGGCGATGTCCGAACTCACCTGTGCCGGCGGCGACCTGAAGCTCTGGCTCCGGTTGCGCCTGGCCGTGTCCTGGCTGTACTTGCGGACGGCTCCGCGGAACCTGCGCGGGGCCGAGCGCCGGCTGCGCGAGGCAGGACCCGCCGTCGAGCTCCTGGGCTCCACGAAGTACCAGCGGGAGTTCCTCGCCCTCTGCTCGTACCTCGCCTTCCACCGAGGCGGCGGAGCCCGCCCCGGTTCCTGATGGCCGGGGCCGTCACTCATCGGCGTCCTTGCGCCTCGTGTCCGTGCCGGGCCCCTTCGGCGATCCCCCGCCTTCGGCACGCTTCAACGAACACCGTTTCGATGTCTCCTATACCCTGAAACGACACCTTGTACTGCAGGAACGGAGCACTCCGCCATGTCCCGGCCCCGGCCCGACGTCACGGTCATCATCGCCGCGTACAACGCCATGCCGTACGTGACCGGCAGCGTCGGTTCCGTTCTGGAGCAGTCGCTCGGCGCCGACCGGATCGAGTTGATCGTCGTCGATGACGGGTCCACGGACGGTACGGCTGCCGAGCTGGACCGGCTCGCGGAGCAGGCGGGGCCGGGGATGCGGGTCGTTCATCAGCCGAACTCCGGGGGGCCCGCGGGGCCGCGGAACCTTGGGCTCGAGCAGGCCACCGGGCGCTACGTGTACTTCCTCGACGCGGACGACCGGATCGGGCCGGAGGCCCTGGAGCGCATGGTCGCGGCGGCGGACGAGAACGGGTCCGACGTCGTGCTCGGGCGGATCGTGGGAGAGGGCGGGCGCCGGGCGCCTCAGTCGATGTTCCGGCGGAACCAGCCCAGAACCGATGTTTTCACCTCCCGGGTCTACTGGACGCTCAACCCCATGAAGCTGTTCCGCCGCGAGCTGATAGACCGGCTCGGGCTGCGCTTCGACACCGGGCTGTCGATCGGTGAGGACCAGCCGTTCGTCGCCACCGCCTACCTCCAGGCCGCCGCGATATCCGTCGTCGCCGACTACGACTGCCTCTACTGGGTCGCGCGCGAGGACGGCAACAACATCACCGCGCAGGAGCACGGCGCGCGGATGCGAATAGACCTCTTCCGGATGATGGCGGGCCTCGTCGCCGAGCACGTGCCGGCCGGCCCCGAACGCGACACGCTGATGCACCGGCACTTCGCCGTCGAACTGCGCGACGCCGTCCTCCAGCTGAGCCGCGAGCCGCAGCGGGACGTCCAGGACAAGCTGCTGCACGAGCTGTCCGACCTGGTCGCGCTGCACTGGAGCGAGGGCCTGGCCGCGCGCCTGCCCGCCGTGGTCCGCCTGCGCTGCCACCTCATCCGCCACAGGCTCCTCGACGAGCTCCTCACCCTCGTCCGCTGGGAGCTCGACCGGGGCGCCGCCAGCTACGGCATCACCACCCTCGCCGCCACCGCCACCGCACTCCCGGACCTCCTGGTCGAGGGCGGCCGCGCCTACGCGCTCCACCCCTACTTCCGCGACTCCACGCTCAACATCCCCGACGACTGCTACGACATCACGGACGAGCTGCGCGCCCGCCACCGCGTCGACTCCGCGGAGATCAACGCCGCCGGGCTGCGCCTCACGGGGCACGCGTACATCCACCGCATAGCCACGCGCGACGTCACCACCGAGCTCGTCCTCCGCAAGCGCGGCACGGACACGGAGCACCGCCTCCCCGTTCATCACACCGCCACCCCGGGCCTGGGGGCCGAGGAGGACGGTGGCCTGCACGACTACGACGTCGCCGGGTACGACGCGACGATCGACCTCGCGTCGCTGACGGCCGGCATGTGGGACATCTCGCTCGCCGTGGGCGCCCAGGGCATCGTCAAGAACGCCCGCCTCGGCAGCAGCCGCGCGGAGTCCGTGACGACCGCGACGACGACACTCGTCACGGACGCGGGCACGGCGGTCGCCCTCTTCACCACCAAGCCCTACGGCAACCTCACGCTGGACGTCGGCGAGACCCGCCACCGCGTGCTGCCGCGCCTGCGCGTCACCGGCGCGGCGTGGGCGGCCGGCGCCGGCCCCGCCACCCTCGCGGTGAGCGGGCGCTGCACGCTGGAGAGCTGGCCCGGAGGCGCGCTGACGGTCCGCGCCAAGGGTCCGAAGGGCGCCGAGCAGACGGTTCCGGTCGAACCCTCGGCCTCCGACGGCACGTTCACGGTGCAGGTGCCCTGTACGACCGCCGGAGAGTGGGAGCTGACGCTCCGCCTCGCCGTGGCCGGCAAGGAGTGGTCCGTCCCCGTGCCGCCGCAGGCGTCGCTGAAGCCGGCGCGCTGGCAGCGGCTCGGTATGCCCTGGTACGCGAAGCCGCTGCCGGGGCGGGACGCGCTGACCCTGCGCGTCGGGCGGGTGGAGCTCCTGAAGGCCGTACGGGGGCGGCTGAAGCGGCGCTAGGAGGTCGCCGCGGGCCCGCGGACCGGAGGCTTCCGGCGGCGCGGTTTTCACCCGCAAACCCCAGCCTATTCGCTGACCTGCGGATCTTTACGTTTCTTTGCGACACCCGGGGGTCGCCCGGGCCTCGGTCACCCTCCGTGTTCACGTAATCTTGATCTTGGTCGTGCGGTCCTTCGGCCACGGCCCCGTCCTGTGCCTCGTGCCGGGCGAGGGGCGGCCGGGACCGCGTCGTGTCCAAGGAGGGGGAAGCACGTGGGGGAGTCAGGGCCCAAGCTGCGGGCGGCGCTGGAGGGGGTGCCGGCGAGCAGGCCGCGGAGCTCTGGGGGAGTTCCTGCGGGAGTTGCCGCGGCGCAGCCGGTGTACAAGCTGTCCGCGAACGAGAATCCGTATCCGCCGCTGCCCGGCGTGATCGAGCGCGCCGTGGCCGGCGCGCAGGGGATCAACCGCTATCCGGACCTGTGGTGCGGGGAGCTGACGCGCGAGCTCGCCGCGCGCTTCGACGTGCCGGAGGCGCACATCGCGACCGGCACCGGCTCGGTCGGCGTCACCCAGCAGCTGCTCCAGATCACCGCGCAGCCCGGCGACGAAGTCCTCTACGCCTGGCGGTCCTTCGAGGCGTACCCCGTCCTCACCCACATCGTGGGCGCACGCCCCGTGGAGGTGCCGCTGGCCGCGGGCGAGGTGCACGACCTCGACGCCATGGCCGCGGCCATCACCGGGCGCACCCGCCTCGTCTTCGTCTGCAACCCCAACAACCCGACCGGCACCATAGTGCGCCGGGCGGAACTGGAGCGCTTCCTCGACCGGGTGCCCTCCGACGTCCTCGTCGTCCTGGACGAGGCGTACATCGAGTTCGTCGCGGACGAGGACTTCCCGGACGGCATCGAGGTCTACCGCGAACGTCCCAACGTCTGCGTCCTGCGCACCTTCTCCAAGGCGTACGGCCTGGCCGGCATGCGCGTGGGCTTCGCCGTCGCGCACGAACCCGTGGCCGCCGCCCTGCGGAAGACGGCCATCCCCTTCGGCGTGACGCAGTTCGCGCAGGATGCGGCCGTCGCGTCGCTGCGGGCCGAGGCCGGGATGAGGGAGCGCGTGGCGCTCCTCACCGCCGAACGGCAGCGGGTCGGCGCGGCGTTGACGGAACAGGGCTGGACTCCGGAGCCGTCGCACGCCAACTTCGTCTGGCTGCGCACGGGGGAGCACACGGACGGCTTCGCCGCCCTGTGCGAGCAGGAGGGGATCCTGGTGCGGGCCTTCAGCGGCGAGGGCGCGCGCGTCAGCCTGGGGGAGCCCGCCGCGAACGACCGGTTCCTTTACGTCGCCGAGCGTTTCCGTAAGGAGTCACAGGGCCTGTAGCAGGCCCGCATTTCCGGGGAATCCTTTTCCCTTCTCCTTGTTCCGGCCTGCTGCCCGCATTATTTGCCGCAGGCCGGAACGCGCCTGCCCGAAAACAAAAGAAGCACCTTCCTTGTGACGTCCGACACCGTTGACTGATTCCGGAAAGTCGATCAAGGATTGGTGAATACAGGTGCGAATGCACGGAGATCGGTACGGGAGGATTCCTTGGGCACCCACCAGGATGTGCGCCGGCAGCGGAACGTGATTCTGGTCGACAGTTACGAGACTGCCGAGCACGGAGTTCCGCAGACGGCCCGTCACATCGCCCCGGCTTTCATCCGTGCCGGATATTCGTGCGTGCGCGTCCAGAGTTCCGCGAATCCGCCCGCCGTCTACGCGTCCTCGCGCCCCGCGCTGGAGAACTACGTCGCCAACCTCGTGCACGACGGCGACCTCGCCCGGACGGTCGCGGAACTGCGCGCGTACGACCCGGTGGCCGTGGTGCCCGGCGGCGAGTACGGCGTGGCGTTCGCCGACGTGCTGAGCGAGGCCCTCGGCCTGCCCACCAACGGGACCGCCCTCAGCCGGGCCCGCCGGGACAAGGCCGAGATGGCGGAGACCGTACGCCGGGCGGGCCTGCGCACGGCGGAGCAGCTGCGGGCGGAGAGCGAGCAGGAGCTCGTGGACTGGCACCGCAAGCTCGGCGGCCGGATCGTCGTCAAGCCGCTCTCCAGCGCGGGCGGCGACGGGGTCGCGTTCTGCGACACCCCCGAGCAGTCGGCGGCGGCGTTCCGCCGCATCGTCGGCGCGGACGACATCTTCTCGCGGCCCAACACCGCCGTGCTGGCCCAGGAGTACCTGGTCGGCACCGAGTACATCGTCAACACGGCGAGCCTGGACGGCGCCCATCACGCCGCCGAGATCTGGCGCAGCTCACGCTTCAGCGTCAACGGCATCCGCGACCTGTCGGGCGCCTGCTACATCGTGCCGCGCCGCGGCGAGGTGCAGGACCAGCTGGTCGAGTACGCCTTCGGGGTGCTCGACGCGCTGGGCATCCGGCACGGTCCGGCCCACGTGGAACTCAAGATGACTCCGGACGGCCCGTGCCTCATCGAGGCCGGCGCGCGGCTGTCCGGCGGCGACCTGCCGCACTACGCGCGGCTGGCGGCGGGCGAGTCCCAGCTCGACTGGGCCGTCGACGCCTACGTACGGCCCAAGCGCTTCCTGGCGCGCCGGGGGGAGCCGTACGAGATCGACCGGTACTTCGCCTGGGTGGCGCTGATCTCACCGGCCGCCGGCCGGCTCAAGAAGTACCGGAACGTCGAGGAAATCCGTTCACTGGAGAGCTTCCGCGAAATGTGGGAGCTGGTCCGGCCGGGGGAGGAGATTGTGCCGACCGTGGACGACACCACATACCCCGTCATCATCAATCTGATGCACGAGGCGGAAGAAGTAGTGCAGCGCGACATGGGAACGATCCGATATCTGGACGGGGCGGGATTCTATGAACTCGAGGGATGACCACCGGTTCCGTCCGCCGGTTCACCCGAAGGTCCACCTGACGGTTCACCCGAACGACGTCCCCGAGGAGTACACGCCGTGACCACGCAGACTTTGGACCTGAATGCAGCCGTGAATGCAGGCGCAGACGTCGACGAAATAGTGGCGGCGGCTTCTTTCAGCGCCTACATCGACACGGCCACCCGCTACGCCTCGGTGGCCACGCTCGCCGACGACCCGGCGGGGCTCACCTGCAGCGTCACCGTGGGCACGCGCTGGGCGGCGACGGGCAAGGCGAGCCGGCTGCTCGGCTACCCCTCCTTCGAGGAGGCCGCCGCGTCGGTGAAGGACGGCCGGAACGACGCGCTGCTCGTGGCCGGCGCCTACCCGGAGATCCGCACGTTCTTCTTCGACCCCGAACTGCGGGCCGTGGAGGCGTTCGTCGGCCCGCTGCCGGACATGGTCTTCGCCGCCCCGCCGCAGGACGCGGACCTGGAGCGGTTCGACGTCGTCCACTACCACCCGGCGACCAGGAAGCTCTTCGAGTCGCGCGTGAGCGGCCGGACCGGGGAGTCCTTCCACGCCACCTCGAACAGCGCCGCCTGCAAGGCCGCCCTGGCCCAAGGCGGCCGTGCCGCCGCCATCACCAACGCCACGTGTGCGGAGCACTACGGGCTGAAGGTCATCGAGGTGCTCTCCGCGGGCACCCCCATGAGCTTCGTCGTCTTCGAGCGGAGAAAATAACCGGATGTCAGAACTCCTCCGTACGGTGATCGCCGTCGACAAGTCCCTGGAAGCGGGCGCCGTCGCCAACGCGACCGCCATCGTGATGGGCCAGCTGGCCCGTATCGACGCCAGGATCTACGCGGACGACGTGCGGGACGGCGACGGGGTGCACCACGCCGGCATCCGCTTCAACACCGTCGTCCTCTCGGGCCGCACCGGTCACCTCCTCCAACTGGCCGAGGCCGCGCGGGCGGAGGGGCTCGCCCCGGTGGTGTTCACCACCCGCGGCCAGGCGCTCAGCAACAGCTTCGACGACTACCGGGCCATGGTCGAAGGAGCCTCCTCCGGGGAGCTCGGCATCTGCGCGGTGGGCGTCGTCGGCGAGGACGCCGGCATCCGGGCGCTGACGAAGCGCTTCAGCGTCTACAAGGGCTGACCGGCTGACCGGGCCGACCCGCCTGCCCCATGAGGGTGCGCCGGACGGGCCGTGACGGCCCGTCCGGCGCTCAGGCGTGTCATTGGTCCCGACGGGTGACGATTGTCCCTAGGATTGTGGGATGCATATAGCGAGCACGTTCCCCGGAGGGGTGAGCCGGTGAACAGGTCCGAGGCCACCGACGAGCAGTGGGAGGGTCTGGCCGAGGTCGTCCCGCTCCGAGGTCACCACGCATGGCCGTCTTGGCCCAACCACAGGGCTCTGCCCGAGGACGAGCAGCAGCCCGATCCGAACCAGCGGCGCATGGTCGTGCTGCGGGTCCAGGTCTTCGCGGACGCCCGCGAGGTCGCCGAGCACCTGATGGCCCGGGTGCCGGTCCTGCTGGACCTCACCAGCGCCGACACGGATGTCGCCAAGCGCATCCTCGACTTCTCCAGCGGCGTCGTCTTCGGCCTGGGCAGCGGCATGCACCGGGTCGACACGAACGTCTTCCTGCTGGCCCCGGAAGGGACGGAGGTGGCGTCGGGATACCCCGATCGTAGGAAAAGTGATCAGCCGAAACGGTTTGGCTGAATATCTGTCACATACGGTCCGGGCATGGACACACGCTGTGCCCGACCGGACGCTCTTCCCGCCGTCGCTTCCGTCGCTGCCGTTGCTTCCGCTCCTTCTGTTGCTTCCGTCTCTCCCACTCCTGCCCCCGTTCCTCCCGGCGGGCAGCGCCCCGCGGTGACCGAGTTACGGCTCTCCGCCTTCAAGTCCCACCGCAACGCCGTCTTCGCGCTCGGCCCGCTCACCCTCTTCCGGGGCCCGAGCGGCAGCGGCAAATCCAGTGCCCTCCAGGCCTACGAGGCCCTCGCGCGGCTCGCCGGAGGCGACACCCTGGAGGAAGCCCTCGCCGTCGTCGACGGCGGCCCCGCGGCCTGCGTCCCGCAACAGGCCCGCCCCGACGCGCAGGGCCGGCGCGGCTTCCGCATCGGCTGCACCGTCGGAGGGCCCCTGGGCCCCGTCCGCCTCGACGTCGCCGTCCAGGCCGAACCCGAGCTGCGCATCGTGGGCGAACGGATGACGGCCGCCGGCCGCACCCTGCTCTCCACGGCCCTGCGCGACCCCGGCCGCCGCGCCGTGGAAGCCGCCTGGCACACGGCCGGCGCCGTTCCCGTCACCCGCGCACCCCTGCCGGACGACCGGCTCGGGACCGCCCTGCTGCCCCTGCGCGTCGCGGGCAAGACCGCCGGGCAGCGCCTGGTCCTCGACGCCGCAGAGCAGGCCGTCGTGGCGCTGCGCTCCGTCTTCGCCTGCGACCCCCGCCCCGAGTTCATGCGGATGCCCGTCGCGGCGGGCGACGGTCTGCTGCGCGGCTCCTGCGACAACGCCGCCGCGGTCCTCGGCCGTACGCGCCACGAGTGCGCGACCCGCCACGCGGCGCTCGTGGCGGCGGTGGGCGCGGGATGCCGGGTGCCCGTGGACGAACTGGCGGTACGGGAGCTGGGCGACGGCCTCGTACGGGCCCTGCTGGAGCGGCGGTCCGGGCCGGCGACGCCCCTGGAGCGGCTGGGGGACGGCGAGTTGCGCTACCTGGCCCTCTGCCTCGTGCTGATGACCGGCCCGGGGGTGCTGGACATGGACCCGGCCGCCGAGGTGCTGCAGGCGCGGCAGACCCTCACCGTCCTGGCGGACGGCTTCGACCGCTGCCTGGACGCGCGGCAGGCGCGCGAGCTGCTCGCCCTGGCGGTGCGGATGGGGGAGCGGGGGCACGTCCGGCTGGTGGCGGCGGTGCAAGGGGGCACGGATCCCGCAGCGGATCCGGCCCTGGCGGGGATCTCGGTGGTAGATCTTGGGGGTGAATCCTGAACACCGAGAAGAGGGACGCGGCGGCGGAGAGGGCGAGCTGCGGGTGCTGCAGCGCCGCCTGGCCGACTTCGCGGCGGCGCGCCGCTGGCTTCCCTACCACACGCCCAAGAACCTCGTCGCGGCCCTGAGCGTCGAGGCGGCCGAACTCGTCGAGATCTTCCAGTGGTTGACGCCGGAGGAATCGGCGCAGGTGATGGACAGTCCGGGGACCGCCGCACGGGTCGAGGACGAGGTCGCGGACGTCCTGGCGTATCTCCTGCAGTTCTGCCAGACGCTGGGCATCGACCCGGCGGCGGCTCTCTCCGCGAAGATCGAGCGCAACGAGAAGCGGTTCCCGCTGCCGGATACACCAGATCGTCACTCTCCGGAGTGATTGAGTTATCCACACCCCATCTGGTATCCACAGATTTCTGAATTCCCCTGGCGTTTCCGGCGGTTAGTCATCACTCTGGGTAGTGAGCAGGTGTGGGCACGGCGCAGTCGGAAGCGCAGTCGAGGGCGCAGTCGGGAAGATGGGGATTCAGGCCATGGATGCAGTGCGGCTCATCGGAGCCACCCGGACGGCCCTGGCGCAGGCCAGGGCCGTCCACGACATCGTCACGGAGGCGTGGCAGACGCAGGCGCTGGCGGGAGCGGTCGGGGGGCACCTCGCGGTGCACGGGCCCTTCGAGGCCCGCGCCGCCGCGGGAAGTCTGAGCGAGGCCGGCGCCCGTGCGTCCGGCGCGCTGCGTCACACGCTGCGCGCCGGAGCGATACGGGCCGGGCAGCTCACCGAAGTGCGCGACCCCTGGGGCGCGTTGGCGGGGCTCTGCGGGCTCCTCGGCGAAGTGGGCATCGCCCTGGTGGGCGTCGCCTGCTCCTCCGGCGAGGACGCCATGTACTGGCAGTGCATAGAGGCGATCGACGCCGCCGACGAGACGAGCGACAGAGTCCGCTGGTTACAGAGACGGCTCGCGTCGCGCGAGCGGGAGGGTGGTGCCGCGTGAGGCGCGGGCGGTCAGCGGGCATCCCCTCCGTCGACGGACGCCGGGCGTCCGTCGCGCGGCTGCAGATCGGCGTCGAGCTGCGACAGATCGGCGTTGAGCGCGGCCATCAGCTCCTCCATCTGCTGCAGCAGGCCCTTGGGCGCGCCGGGCTGCCGGGCGGCGGGCTGGGCGGGCACCGTTTCGTCGGGCACGGCTTCCTGGGTCATCGCGGCCTCCTCGGCCCCGGCCCTCCCGGTGCGGGAGAGCGGTGTTGCGGTCGTCGCCTCCGGCAGAGCACACCGGTGCGCGGGCCGGGCGGTCCGGCTCCGCCCGAGCCAACGACCACCGGCCGCGGCGGACACTGGCCGGGGCTCACCCGTCCGGCGGGGGCGGCGGAATTTCACCCGACCGGGGTGGGTGGACCGGGGCAGGGCACGGTCGGTTGACGCGCGTGCGGCAGTGCAGGATGGGAGGCATGGATCTGCGAATCTTCACCGAGCCCCAGCAAGGGGCGAGCTATGACACCCTGCTGACGGTCGCCAAGGCCACCGAGGACCTCGGCTTCGATGCCTTCTTCCGTTCCGACCACTACCTGGCCATGGGCTCCGCGGACGGCCTGCCCGGGCCGACGGATGCCTGGATCACCCTGGCGGGGCTCGCCCGTGAGACGCGCCGCATCCGGCTCGGCACCCTGATGACCGCGGGCACGTTCCGGCTGCCCGGCGTGCTGGCCATCCAGGTGGCGCAGGTGGACCAGATGTCGGGCGGGCGGGTGGAGCTCGGCCTGGGCGCTGGCTGGTTCGAGGAGGAGCACAAGGCGTACGGCATCCCCTTCCCCAAGGAGAAGTTCGGGCGCCTGGAGGAGCAGCTCGCGATCGTGACGGGCCTGTGGGGGACGGAGGCCGGGCGGACCTTCGACTTCGACGGCGCCTACTACCAGCTCACCGACTGCCCCGCGCTGCCCAAGCCCGCGCAGCGGAAGGTGCCCGTGCTGATCGGCGGCCACGGTGCGAAGCGCACGCCGCGGCTCGCCGCGAAGTACGCCGACGAGTTCAACATCCCCTTCGCCTCGGTCGAGGACAGCGAGCGGCAGTTCGGCAGGGTGCGGGCGGCCGCGGAGGAAGCCGGCCGCAAGGGCGACGAGCTCGTCTACTCCAACGTGCTCGTCGCCTGCATCGGCAAGGACGACGCGGAGGTCGCGCGCCGTGCGGCGGTCATCGGGCGCGATGTGGCCGAGCTCAAGGAGAACGGCCTGGCCGGTTCGCCCGCCGAGGTCGTCGACAAGATCGGCCGCTATGCGGCCGTCGGCTCCTCCCGGGTCTACTTCCAGATCCTGGACCTGGACGACCTCGACCACCTGGAGCTGATCTCCTCGGAGGTCCAGTCCCAGCTGGGCTGACGCCGGCCCGGCGCCGCCGCACGACCGAGGAGCACCTGTGACGCCCGTCCCCACCACCCCTCTCGCCGACGCGCTGGAGCGCGGCCCGCTCGTCCTCGACGGAGGGCTGTCCAACCAGCTGGCGGCGCAGGGCTGCGACCTGTCCGACGCCCTGTGGTCGGCCCGGCTGCTGGCCGACGACCCGGGGCAGATCGAGCAGGCCCACGCCGCCTATGTGCGGGCGGGCGCCCAGGTCCTCATCACCTCCAGCTACCAGGCCACCTTCGAGGGCTTCGCGCGCCGCGGCCTGGGCCGTGCCGGGGCCGCGGCGCTGCTGCGGCGCAGCGTGGAGCTGGCGCGCGGCGCCGCGGAGCGCGAAGCCCCGGGGAAGGAGATCCGGGTCGCCGCGTCCGTCGGCCCCTACGGCGCCTTCCTCGCCGACGGCAGCGAGTACCGCGGGCGTTACGGCCTGAGCGTCGCCGAGCTGGAGCGCTTCCACCGGCCGCGGATCGAGGCCCTGGTGGAAGCCGGGCCCGACGTCCTCGCGCTGGAGACCGTGCCCGACGTGGACGAGGCGGAGGCGCTGCTGCGGGCCGTGGCGGGCTGCGGGGTGCCCGTGTGGCTGTCCTACAGCGCGGAGGGCGAATACACCCGTGCCGGTCAGCCGCTGCGCGAGGCGTTCGCGACGGCCGCCGGGAACGACCAGGTGGTCGCCGTCGGGGTCAACTGCTGCACGCCCGCCGATGCCGGCCGCGCCGTGCGGCTCGCGGCGGAGGCCGCGCGGAAGCCCGTCGTGGTCTACCCCAACAGCGGCGAGCAGTGGGATGCCGCGGCCCGGTCCTGGA
The DNA here is from genome assembly GCF_042657885.1 of Streptomyces aureoversilis. NCBI lineage: Bacteria > Bacillati > Actinomycetota > Actinomycetes > Kitasatosporales > Streptomycetaceae > Streptomyces > Streptomyces aureoversilis. The sequence continues at coordinate 150,407 of NZ_JBHSKJ010000007.1, read as the reverse complement.
CGGGCCGGCCGGCCTTCGCGCCCGGTCGCGTCACCGAGTGGTACGAGGCGGGCGCCCGCCTCATCGGCGGCTGCTGCCGCGTGGGCCCGGCCGAGATCGCCTCCCTGGCCCGCGCCCTGCCCCGGCCGTAACCGCGTTCCCTAGCAGGCCGGTTGACGCAAGCCCGGGCGGGGGCCACGGGTTCACCGCTAGCGTGGTGGCGGACGTGAGAGATGCGTCGTAGGGGATCCAGGACCGGGGGTGGGGAATGTCCCAGGAATCCACTGAGACGACCGTCAGAGCGAGGCCGCCGGATCTGGCGCCGGGCGCGGTGATCGCCCAGTCCCTGGACAACCAGTGGGTGACCGCGGAACTGACCAGGGAGATGGTCGCAGGAGGGAGATCGCTCGGGGAGGTCGGGGGCACGCGGGCGAAGGAGGTGCGGGCCGAGTACTTCCGCAGTCTGATCAACACCCGCCAGGTGGTCGCCAACCGCGTCTTCTTCTACAACAACGCCGCCGTCAGCCGCGATCTCGTCGAGGGCGGCGCGGCCCGCCGCGCGCACCAGAAGCTGCTGGCGCAGGCGGCCCTCGTGCCGTACCTGCTGAACGAGCGCGATCCCGCCGAGCGCCCGACCACCGGGCTGGACTTCGACGAGCGGGCCTTCACCGCCTGGCAGGAGACGCTCGAGGGGATGCCGGCCGGCGAGCGCGTCAAGTGCGTCCGGTTCTCCTGGGAGGACCAGGAGAACCGGGACGCCACCAGGAGCGCCCTCTTCAACGCCTTCGCCGCGCGGGTGCAGGGGCTCACCGCGAAGGACATCCCCCTGCTCGCCGCGCAGGTGGGCGTCCCGCAGCGGCGGCACGAGGCGTTCGCCGCCCGGATCGGCGAAGTGGTCCGCCTCAGCAACGAGCGCAGCATCCGCGGCGACCTCGTCACGCGCAACGTGCTCTACGAGGAGTTCGTGACCGTGCCGGGCACGCCCGTCTCCGAGGGCAGGTACGACAGGAACAAGCCCTTCGCGGCCGAGATCAAGCAACTCCTCGACCTCATCTACAACGTCAACCTCGCCGACGCCCTCGGCATGTACCCGCTGACCCCGGCCGGCAGCCTGCGAAGAGTGGCCCTGCAGGAATGGCGCGACGTCCGTACGACACCCGCCGGAACGGTCACCGACCCCGAGCAGCTCCTGCTCTTCCTGCAGCGGCAGGCGTTCTCCACGGTCCAGGACCGGCTCGCCCTCACCCCCGCCGCGGTCGACGCCCTCGCCCTGGAGGACATCTGGAGCCTGCGGCAGAGCGACCCGTGGAACGCCTACATACGCGCCTTCGACGAGCTGACCGCCGACCCGGCGTCCTTCCACGAGCGCGTCGGCCCCGTCTTTGACCGCTACGTCAGGCTCAACTCCGAGATCGTCCGCCTCGCCGGGGCCCGCGGCGACAGCCGGGCCCGTGCCAACAAGTGGCTGCCCGTCATCGAGGTCGTCGTCACCGTCGGCGGCGCCGCCTTCACCGCCGTCACCGGGGACGAGACCTGGAGCGTGGCCGGCAGCCTCGGCGGGGCCTCGGCCAGGTACGGCGGCTCCGTGCAACTGGTGCTGCGCAACAGACTGGAGGGCCGGCGCGAGCAGAAGTTCGCACGGGAGATGGCCGCGGTGCGGTTCGACGGCGCGCGGGAGTGGGAAAGGTTCCACGACATGGTGCGCAAGCTGCCCGGGTACCGGGAGGAGGGCGGCTCCCCGACCGCCACCGGCTCCGCCACCGTGCAGGACGAGCTCCCGGAGTACTGAGCCAGTGCGAGAAGAGATCCCGGCCACCACCCCCTACGACCGGCTGCGCGCCGCCCGTCCCGAGCTGTTCGGCAACAGCCCGGGCGGGATCGACATCCTCTTCGACCCCGCAGACGTCGAGGAAGCCCGGCGCACGGCGGACACCGGGGCGCAGAACACCGGGGCGGAGAGCTCCGGGACGGCGGACGCCGGGACGGAGAGCACCGCGGCGGAGGGCGCCACGGCCCCGGTCGGCGTCGTCTACGCCGACCGCTTCGTCACCCTCGTGCGGGACGCCGTCCGCTTTCCCGGCGGCGCCCCCGGGCTCTACGTCCGCATGCTCTCCACGGTCGCGAGCCCCGGCGCCGTCGTCCTCCCCCTCACCCCCGCGGGAGAGGTCGTCCTCGTCGAGCACTACCGCCACGCCACCCGCTCCTGGCACTGGGAGGTGCCCCGCGGCATGGGCGCCCCGGGCGCCACCGGAGCGGAAAACGCCGTGCGGGAACTGGCGGAGGAAATCGGAGCGGACGCAACCGAATTGATTTCCCTCGGCCACATGCATCCCGACAGCGGACTGATCGCCGATCGCGTCGAGCTGTTCGCCGCCCGAATCGACGGCTTCGGTTCTCCGGAGACCTCGGAAGGCATCCGGCGAATCGTCCCCCGGCCCTGGCCGGAGGTCGCGGAAATGGTCGCCACAGGGGAGATCGCCTGCGGTTTCACCATCGCGGTCATCACCCGCGCCCTGTTGAACGGCCTGCTGGGCAAGGGTCTCCCGGCGGATGGTCTGCCGGAGACCGGTCTCCCGGGGAGCGGCCTTCCGGTGAATACGGCCGAGGGCACCGGCGAAAAGCATTAGCAGGAGGCACGCGCTCCCGGGGATACTCGACCGCGTGTTCCTGACGATATCCACCACCGGCACGACCGGATCCCCTGCGACCGACCTCGGATTCCTGCTGCACAAGCACCCCGGCAAGACGCAGCGTTTCTCGACCTCCCACGGCACCGCGCACGTCCTCTACCCCGAGGCCACGGCCGAGCGCTGCACCGCCGCGCTGCTGCTGGAGATCGATCCGGTGGCACTGGTGAGGCGCTCCAAGGGCAAGGGCCGCGGCGGCGCGCCCGACTCCGCGCTCGCGCAGTACGTCAACGACCGCCCGTACGCCGCGTCCTCGCTGCTCGCCGTCGCCCTCAGCAGCGTCTTCTCCACCGCCCTCAAGGGCCAGTGCACAGCCCGGCCCGAGCTGCCCGGAGCGGCCCGCCCGCTGCGCATCGAGGTGCCGGTGCTGCCCGCCCGCGGCGGCGCGGCGCTCGTGGAGCGGCTGTTCGCCCCGCTGGGCTGGACGGTGTCCGCCGAGCCGGTCGCGCTGGACGAGCAGTTCCCGCAGTGGGGCGACTCGCGCTACGTACGGCTGGTGCTGGAGGGCGAGCAGCGGCTCGCCGACGCCCTGCGCCACCTCTACGTCCTGCTGCCGGTGCTCGACGACTCCAAGCACTACTGGGTGGCGCCCGACGAGGTGGAGAAGCTCCTGCGCTCCGGCGAGGGATGGCTGGAGGACCACCCCGAGCAGCGCCTGATCGCCGGCCGCTACCTCGGCCGCCGCTGGTCGCTGACGCGGGACGCCCTGGAGCGCCTGGCCCTCGCCCGCCTCGCCGAGGCCGACGACAGCGAGGCCGAGGAGCTCGACAACGCCGTCGACGAGGAGACGGACACCGAGGAGCGGCCCGTCCCGCTGGCCGTGCAGCGCCGCGAGGCGATCCTGGGCGCCCTGCGCGCCTCGGGGGCCGCGCGCGTGCTCGACCTCGGCTGCGGACAGGGGCAGCTCGTGGGAGAGCTGCTGAAGGACCCGCGGTTCACCGAGGTGGCCGGCATGGACGTGTCGGCGCGCGCCCTCGCGGTGGCCGCGCGGCGGCTGCGCCTGGACCGCATGACCGAGCGCCAGTCGGCGCGGGTCGCACTGTTCCAGGGCTCGCTCGCGTACACCGACCGCAGGCTGGCCGGGTACGACGCGGCGGTGCTCAGCGAGGTGATCGAACACGTCGACCTGCCCCGGCTGCCCGCCCTGGAGCACGCGGTGTTCGGCGCGGCGCGCCCCGCGACGGTCGTCGTGACCACCCCGAACGTGGAGTACAACGTGCGCTGGGAGACCCTCCCCGCCGGGCACGTGCGGCACGCGGACCACCGCTTCGAGTGGACCCGCGAGGAGTTCCGCGCCTGGGCCGCGGGCGTCGCGGAGCGGTACGGCTACGAGGTGGCGTACGCGCCCGTGGGGCCGGACGACCCGGAGGTCGGACCGCCGACCCAGATGGGCGTCTTCACCCGTGCCGGGGACGAGAAGAACAACAAGGACAACAAGACCAGCAAGAACGACCAGAACGACAAGAGCGAGAAGAAGCAGGAGAAGGCCGCATGACCACAGCAACCGCCCCCGCGGCCGCCAAGCGCACCCTCGCCGTCACCGACCTCTCCCTCGTGGTGCTGGTCGGCCCGACGGGTTCGGGCAAGTCCACCTTCGCCCGGAAGCACTTCAAGCCCACCGAGGTGCTCTCCTCGGACTTCTGCCGCGGCCTCGTCGCCGACGACGAGAACGACCAGAGCGCCAGCGGCGACGCCTTCGACGTGCTGCACTACATCGCGGGCAAGCGCCTCGCCGCCGGCCGCCTCACCGTGATCGACGCGACCAACGTCCAGGCCGAGGCCCGCCGGCAGCTGGTCCGCGTCGCCCGGGAGCACGACGTGCTGCCCATCGCGATCGTCCTCGACCTGCCCGAGGACGTGTGCGCCGCGCGCAACGCCGCCCGCCCCGACCGGGCCCACCTGCCCCGCCACGTCATCCAGCGCCACCGCCGCGAGCTGCGCCGCTCGCTGCGCGGCCTGGAGCGCGAGGGCTTCCGCAAGGTGCACGTCCTGCGCAGCGCCGAAGAGGCCGAGGCCGCCGAGGTCGTCCTGGAGCGCCGCTTCAACGACCTGCGGCACCTCACCGGCCCCTTCGACATCATCGGCGACATCCACGGCTGCAGCTCCGAACTCGAGACCCTGCTCGGCCGGCTCGGCTACGCCGACGGCGTCCACCCCGAGGGCCGCACGGCCGTCTTCGTCGGCGACCTCGTCGACCGCGGCCCGGACAGCCCCGGCGTACTGCGCCGCGTCATGGGCATGGTCGCCTCCGGCAACGCCCTGTGCGTGCCGGGCAACCACGAGAACAAGCTCGGCCGCTGGCTCAAGGGCAAGAAGGTCCAGCCGACCCACGGGCTGGCCGAGACCATCGAGCAGCTGGAGCGCGAGGACGCCCGCGACCCCGCCTTCCGCGCGCAGGTGCAGGAGTTCGTCGACGGGCTCGTCAGCCACTACGTCCTCGACGGCGGCAAGCTCGTGGTCTGCCACGCCGGCCTGCCGGAGAAGTACCACGGCCGCACCTCGGGCCGGGTGCGCTCGCACGCGCTGTACGGGGACACCACCGGCGAGACCGACGAGTTCGGCCTGCCCGTGCGCTACCCGTGGGCCGAGGACTACCGCGGCAGCGCCGCCGTCGTCTACGGCCACACCCCCAACCCGTCGGCCACGTGGCTGAACAACACGATCTGCCTGGACACCGGCGCCGTCTTCGGCGGGAAGATGACCGCGCTGCGCTGGCCCGAGCGCGAGCTGGTGGACGTACCGGCCGAGCGGGTCTGGTACGAGCCGGCGCGGCCGCTGGCGAGCGGGGCGCCCGGCGGGGAGGACGGCCGCCCGCTGGACCTGTCCGACGTCACCGGCCGCCGCGTCGTCGAGACCCGGCACATGGGCCGGGTCGCCGTGAAGGAGGAGAACGCCGCGGCCGCCCTGGAGGTCATGAGCCGCTTCTCCGTCGACCCGCGGCTGCTGCCCTACCTCCCGCCGACCATGGCGCCGTGCGCGACCTCCCAGGAGGAGGGCTACCTGGAGCACCCGGCCGAGGCGTTCGCCGCCTACCGGGCCGACGGGGTGCGGCAGGTGGTGTGCGAGGAGAAGCACATGGGCTCGCGGGCCGTGGCCCTCGTGTGCCGCGACGCGGACGTGGCGCGGGAGCGCTTCGGCGCGGCCGGCGGGGCGAGCGGCGCGCTGTACACCCGCACCGGCCGGCCGTTCTTCGACGACCCCGCGATGACCGAGCGCGTCCTGCGCCGGCTGAGCAGGACGGTCGCTTCGGCCGGGCTGTGGGAGGAGCTGGAGACCGACTGGCTGCTGCTGGACGCCGAGCTCATGCCCTGGTCCCTCAAGGCACAGGGACTCCTGCGCCACCAGTACGCGGCCGTGGGTGCCGCGTCCGGGGCGGTCTTCCCGCCGGCGCTCGCCGCGCTGGAGTCGGCGGCGGAGCGCGGCGTGGACGTGTCCGGGCTGCTGGACCGCCAGCGCGAGCGGGCCGCGGACGCGGCTGCCTTCACGGAGGCGTACCGGCGCTACTGCTGGACCACCGGGGACAGCGCGCAGGGCTGGCCGGGGGAGCAGGCGGAGACGCAGTCCCCGCGCAGGGTCGGTGCCAAGGGCACGGACGGCCTGGACGGTATCCGGATGGCACCGTTCCAGATCCTGGCGGTGCAGGGCCGCAGCCTGGCCGCGCTCCCGCACGACGAGCAGCTCGCCCTGATCGACCGGATGATCGAGGCGGAGATGTACGACGCCGAGGCGAACAACGGCCTCTGCGCGTACACCCCGGTGTACGTCAACCGCCTGCTCGCCCCGACCCGCCGGCTCGTCGTCGACACCGAGGACGGGGAGTCTGTCGCGGCCGGCGTGCAGTGGTGGCTGGACCTGACCGGCGCCGGCGGCGAGGGCATGGTCGTCAAGCCGCTGCAGGGGCTCGTACGGACCGCGAACGGGCGGCTCGTCCAGCCCGGCGTCAAGTGCCGCGGCCGGGAGTACCTGCGGATCATCTACGGTCCCGAGTACACCCGCCCGGACAACCTGGCCCGGCTGCGCGCACGCCACCTCGGCCACAAGCGCTCGCTCGCCCTGCGCGAGTACGCGCTCGGGCTGGAGGCGCTGGACCGGCTGGCGGCGGGCGAGCCGCTGTGGCGGGTGCACGAGGCGGTCTTCGGGGTCCTCGCCCTGGAGTCGGAGCCGGTGGACCCGCGGCTGTAGGCGCCGCGGGCGGGGGACCGCCGCGCATCTGCGGGTGCGCAGCGGGGCACGGTCCGCCGCCCGTACGGGCGGCCCCCGCTCGCCGGTCCGCGGGCGCGGCGGCATGCTGGCCGCATGAGTACGCAGCACTGGGGCGACGACTACGCGCACGGTGCGCCGCCGCGCGTCCGCCACCGGGGACACCGGAAGTGGCCGTGGGTGCTGCTCGCCGCCGTGCTCCTGCTGGCCGCCGGGTGCGCGGCGATCGTCGTCGTGCTCGCCGGGCAGAGCGAAACGGTCCGGGTGCGGTACGAGGTCACCGGCGACGCGAGGGGCGTGTCCATCGCGTACAGCACCTGGCGGGACGGGGCCGTCGTGACGCAGAAGGAGGCCCCCCGGGACCTGCCCTGGCGCAAGGAACTGGAGACGACGGAGTTCGAGAAGGGCGGCCTGCTGGCCGTCACGACCGGGAAGGGCGGCGGTACGGTCTCCTGCTCGGTGACGGTGGACGACCGCCGGCCGTGGACCGCCACGGCGTCCGGCCGGGAGGCGACGGCGACCTGCAGCGGCTTCTGACCCCCTCGCCCCGGGTGCCGCTCACGGCGCGGGTTCCGCTCACGGCAGCATCGCGATCCCGTCCAGCTCCACCAGCGCCGCCTCGTCCCACAGGCGCACCGCGCCGATGACGGCCATCGCCGGGTAGTCCCGCCCGGCCAGCCGCCGCCAGATGCCGCCCAGTTCCCGGGCGTGCGCGCGGTAGGCGGCGACGTCGGTGGCGTAGACGGTGACGCGCGCGAGGTGCTGCGGCCCGCCGCCCGCGGCGCGGAGGGCGGCGAGCAGATTGCCCAGGGCCCGCTCGAACTGCTCCGGCAGCCCGCCGGGCACGATGCGGCCGGCGCCGTCGAGGGCGGTCTGTCCCGCGAGGAGGACGAGCCGGCTCCCGGTCACGGTGACGGCATGCGAGAAGCCTGCCGGCGGCGAGAGTTCCGGCGGGTTGACCCGCCGGAGCCCGCCGGTTCCGTGCGACGGAACGGAGCGGTCCGCACCGGCGGCCTCCCCGGTCTCCCCGTGGCCCGACGCAGTCGTCCCGCTCACCGGTACAGCTCCTTCGCGATGATCGTGCGCTGGACCTCGCTCGCGCCCTCGTAGATCCGCGGCGCGCGCACCTCCCGGTAGAGGTGCTCCAGGAGGTGCCCCCGGCGCAGCGCGCGGGCGCCGTGGAGCTGGACGGACGCGTCCACGACGTACTGCGCGGTCTCGGTGGCGAACAGCTTGGCCATCGCCGAGCGGGCCGCGATGCCGGGCTCGCCCGCGTCGTACGCCGCGGCCGCCGCGTACACCAGCAGCGCCGCGGCCTCCGTACGGGTGGCCATCTCGGCGAGCTGGTGGGAGACGGCCTGCAGGTCCTTCAGGGGGCCGCCGAACGCGCGCCGCTCCCCGGCGTGGACGACGGCGGCCGCGAGCGCGGCCCGGGCCATGCCGACGGCGAAGGCCCCCACGCTCGGCCGGAAGAGGTCGAGCGTGCGCATGGCGACGCGGAAGCCGCCGCCCGGTACCCCGAGGACGTCCCCGGCGCCGACCGGCACGCCGTCGAAGACCAGCGTGCCGATGGGGTGCGGACTGAGCATGTCCAGGCCGCGGCCGGACAGTCCCGCGCTGTCGCCGGGTACGAGGAACGCCGTCACGCCCCGCGAGCCGGGCGCCTGCCCCGTGCGGGCGAAGACGGTGTAGACGTCGGCCTCGGGGGCGTTGGAGATCCACGTCTTCTCGCCGGAGAGGCGCCAGCCGTCCCCGGCGCCGGAGGGGTCCGGCTCGGCGCTCAGCTCCAGCGCGGCCGCGTCGGACCCGGCGGCCGGCTCGCTCAGCGCGAACGCGGCCACCGCCCGGCCCGCGATCACCTCCGGCATCCAGCGGGCGCGCTGCCGCGCGGTCCCGGACTGTACGACGGGGTAGGCACCGAGCCCCTGCAGGGCGAGCGCGGTCTCGGCCTCCGTGCACTCCCGCGCGAGGGACTCCCGCAGCAGGCACAGGTCCGTCGCGCCCACCGGCCCCTCGGCGGGGAAGAGCCGGGCCAGCAGGCCGAGTTCGCCGAGGGCCGCGACGAGGGGCCGGTTGACGCGGCCCGGCTCGCCGCCGGCCGCGAGCGGGCGCAGCCGCTCCGCCGCGAGGGTGCGCAGGTCGTCGCACCAGGCGCGCTGCTGCGGGTCGAGGGCGAACGGGGTGACCATGGGCGGCCCCTTCGTGGTCTTCCGTGTCTTCCGCTGTCTGTCGCTGTCTGTCGCGGTCGCTTCCGACCGCGCGGTGCCGCCTATCGCGCTGTGTTGACTGCCGTCACCAAGTCGCTACGCTGACAGCGGATCCGCACGGCTGGCAAGACCCCCGTTCACCTCCATGTCACCGGCGCGAGGGGGCGCATCAGCGATGGCAGCGACCGAGCTTCAGCCGTCGGCCCACGTCGACACCTTCCCGCGCGACCACCTGCCTCCCGCCCGCCACTGGCCCGGCCTCCCGTACAAGAGCGGCGCCCTGCCGGCCTACCCGCCCCGCCTCAACTGCGGCAGCGAACTCCTCGACGCCACCGTGGCCCGGCTGGGCCCGGACCGCCCCGCCGTGCACGACGACTCCGGCTTCCGGTGGACCTACGGCCAACTCGCCGCCCACGTCGACCGCATAGCCCACACCCTCACCGACGACCTCGGCGTCGTCCCCGGCAACCGCGTCCTGCTGCGCGGCCCCACCACCCCCTGGCTCGCCGCCTGCTGGCTCGCCGTGATGAAGGCCGGCGCCGTCGCCGTCACCGTCCTGGCCGCCCAGCGGCCGCACGAACTCGCCACGATCTGCGAACTCGCCCGCATACGGCACGCCTTGTGCGACGCCCGCTCGCTCGACGGCCTCGACGCCCTCGCACAGGCCCCGGAACCCCTGCACATCACCCCGTACGGCGGGGACACCCCCGGCGACCTGCTGCGCCTGGCCGCGGACAAACCCTCATCGTATGCGGCGGTGGACACGTCCGCGGACGACGTCGCCCTCATCGCCTTCACCTCCGGCACCACCGGACGCCCCAAGGGCTGCATGCACTTCCACCGCGACGTGCTCGCCATAGCCGACACCTTCTCGGCACACGTCCTGCGGCCGAGCCCCGACGACGTCTTCGCCGGCAGCCCGCCCCTGGGCTTCACCTTCGGCCTCGGCGGCCTGGTGATCTTCCCGCTGCGGGCGGGCGCAGCCACCCTGCTGACCGACTGGCGCGGCCCCGAACACCTCCTCGCCGACATCCGGCACCACCGCGTCTCCGTGCTCTTCACCGCCCCCACCGCCTACCGCTCGATGCTGGAGACACTGCAACAGCCCGGCCCGCACGACGTCTCGTCGCTGCGCCGCTGCGTCTCCGCCGGCGAACACCTGCCCGCGGCCCTCTGGCACGCCTGGCGGCAGGCCACCGGGCTGCACGTCATCAACGGCATCGGCGCGACCGAGATGCTGCACATCTTCATCTCCGCCGCCGACGACGCGATCCGCCCCGGCACCACCGGCCTGCCCGTCCCCGGCTACGAGGCGCGCGTCGTCGGCCCCGACGGCCGGACGCTGCCGGACGGCGAACCGGGCCTGCTGGCCGTGCGCGGACCCACCGGCTGCCGCTACCTCGCCGACGAACGGCAGCGCGAGTACGTCCGCGACGGCTGGAACCTCACCGGGGACACCTACGTCCGCGAGCCGGGCGGCCACTTCCGCTACGTCGCCCGCGCCGACGACATGATCATCTCGGCCGGGTACAACATCGCGGGCCCGGAGGTGGAAGAGGCCCTGCTGCGCCACCCCGACGTCCTGGAAGCGGCCGTCGTCGGGCGCCCCGACGCGCGGCGCGGCGAGATCGTCGTGGCCCACGTGGTGCTCCGGGAGGGGGTGCCGCGCACCGCGGAAACGGCGGCGGCGCTGCGGGAGTTCACCAAAAAGGAGATCGTCCCCTACAAGTGCCCTCGCGAGATCGAGTTCCCGGAGGCCCTTCCCCGTACGCCCACCGGCAAATTGCAGCGCTTCCGGCTGCGTCACGGCGCTTTACAGTTTCCCCGTGACTGACCAGCAACCACTCCATACTCCTCGGTCCCTCATCGTCACTTTCTACGGCGCGTACGGCCGCGGGGGCGCCGCCCGCCATACGGGCGGCAGGCCCGTACCGATCGCGGCCCTGATCCGGTTGCTGGGTGCCGTCGGCGTGGACTCGCCCTCGGTGCGGTCGGCCGTCTCGCGGCTCAAACGACGCGGCCTGCTCGTCGCGGACCGCACGCCCGACGGGGCCGCGGGCTACGGGCTCTCGGAAGCCGCGCGGCAGCTTCTCGACGACGGCGACCGGCGCATCTACGGCCGGGCCTCCACCCGGGCGGCCGGCGGCTGGCTGCTGGCCGTGTTCTCCGTACCCGAGGAGGAGCGGCACAAGCGGCACCTGCTGCGCTCGCGGCTGGCCCGGCTCGGCTTCGGGACCGCCGCCCCCGGCGTGTGGATCGCTCCCGCACACGTCCACGACGAGACGCGGCACACCCTCGAACGGCTCGGACTGGCCTCCTACGTCGACCTGTTCAGGGGCTCCCACCTCGGCTTCGAACCGACCGCGGAGGCCGTGGGCCGCTGGTGGGACCTCGAGTCCCTGGCCGGGCAGCACCACGCCTTCCTGGACGCCCACGAGCCGGTGCTGCGGCGCTGGGCGCGGCGGCGGGTGGTGCCGCCGCGCGACGCCTACCGCGACTACCTCCTCGCGCTGGACTCCTGGCGGCACCTGCCGTACGCGGACCCCGGCCTGCCGGGCGGCTTGCTGCCGACCGACTGGCCCGGGGTGCGGGCGGCGCGGGTGTTCGCCGCGCTGCATTCGCGGTTGCGGGAGGCGGGGGCGCGGTTCGTGGCGGGGGAGCTGGCCTGACGGCCGGCCCACTGGAATCGAGGGGGGCTCAGAACAAAACAGAGCCGTCCGGCGATTGAGGGCCGGGGTCCGGGGCGGAGCCCCGTGCAACGGCGGGGTCACCAGACAGTGGCGCTAAGCCCCGCGCCCCGTCGGCGGGCGCCGGCTCCCCGCCCGGTACGGCTCCGGCCACCGCACCCCCGGCCCCGCGTACTCCTGTTCGGCCGCCGCGTGCAGCGTCCAGTGCGGGTCGTACAGGTGCGGCCGGCCGAGGGCACAGAGGTCGGCGCGGCCCGCGAGGATCAGGGAGTTGACGTCGTCCCAGGAGGAGATCGCGCCCACCGCGATGACGGGGACGCCCGCCTCGTGGCGGATGCGGTCGGCGAAGGGCGTCTGGTACGAGCGGCCGAAGGCGGGCCGCTCGTCGGCGACGACCTGGCCGGTGGAGACGTCGAGCGCGTCGGCCCCGTGGGCGGCGAAGGCGCGCGCGACGGCGACGGCGTCCTCCGCGGTGGTGCCGCCGTCGGCCCAGTCGGTGGCGGAGATCCGTACGGTCATGGGCCGGTCGGCGGGCCACACGGCCCGGACGGCGTCGAAGACCTCCAGGGGATAGCGCAGCCGCCCGCCGAGGTCGCCTCCGTAGGCGTCGTCGCGGCGGTTGGTCAGGGGGGAGAGGAAGCCGGACAGCAGGTAGCCGTGGGCGCAGTGGAGTTCGAGGAGGTCGAACCCGGCGCGGGCGGCGGCCTCCGCGGACCGTACGAACTGATCCCGTACGGCACCCATTTCTGCGACCGACAGGGCGTGCGGGGTCTGGTTGACGCCGGCCCGGTACGGCAGCGCCGAGGGGGCCACCAGCGGCCAGTTCCCCTCCGGGAGCGGCTGGTCGATGCCCTCCCACATGCGGCGCGTGGAGCCCTTGCGGCCCGCGTGCCCCAGCTGGAGGCCGATCGCCGTGCCCGGCGCCCGGTCGTGCACGAAGCCGGTGATGCGGCGCCACGCCCGCTCGTGTTCCGGGGTGTACATCCCCGAGCAGCCGGGCGTGATCCGGCCCTGTTCGCTCACGCAGACCATTTCGGCCATGACGAGCCCGGCCCCGCCGAGGGCGCGGGCGCCGAGGTGGACGAGGTGGAAGTCGCCGGGGGTGCCGTCGGCCGCGGAGTACATGTCCATGGGGGAGACGACGACCCGGTTGCGCAGGGTCAGGCCGCGCAGCCGGAAGGGGGTGAACATGGGGGGCGTGCCGGGCGGGACGCCGGCCTCGTCCTCCACGGAGGCGACGAAGTCCGCGTCGCGCAGGCGCAGGTTGGCGTGGGTGACGCGGCGGCTGCGGGTGAGGAGGTTGAAGGCGAACCGGCGCGGCGGCTGGTCCACGTGCACGGCGAGGTCCTCGAACCACTCCAGGCTGGCGCGGGCTGCGCGCTGGGTGGAGGCGACGGCCGGGCGCCGCTCGTCCTCGTAGGCGGCGAGCGCCGCGGGGACGCCCGGGTGCCGCTCCAGGGCCTGCGCGAGGGCGAGGGCGTCCTCCACGGCGAGCTTGGTGCCGGAGCCGATGGAGAAGTGGGCGGTGTGGGCGGCGTCGCCGAGGAGGACCGTACGGCCGTGGTGCCAGTGCTCGTTGACGACCGTGCGGAAGGCGGTCCAGGCGGAGCGGTTGGAGCGCAGGGGGCGGCCGCCGAGGGCGTCGGCGAAGTACTTGCCGCAGGCCTCCAGAGTGCCGTCCTCGTCGGCGCGGTCGAGGCCCGCGCGGCGCCACACCTCCTCGCGCATCTCGACGACGACGGTGCTGGCGTCGCGCCGGTAGGGGTAGCCGTGGAGCTGCATCAGGCCGTGTTCGGTCTCGGCGATCTCGAAGCGGAAGGCGTCGAAGGCGAAGTCGGCGGAGAGCCAGATGTAGCGGCAGCGGTGGGTGGTGAGCGTGGGCCGGAAGTGCTCCGCGTGGGTCTCGCGCGTGCGGCTGTGGACGCCGTCGGCGGCGATGACGAGGTCGTGAGTGCGGGCGAGTTCTTCGGCGGGCGGCGCCTCCGTGCGGAAGCGGAGCCGGACGCCGAGCCCGCGGCAGCGCTCGTGGAGGATCTCCAGGAGCCGGCGGCGGCCGAGGGCGGCGAAGCCGTGGCCTCCGGAGCGCAGCGTGGTGCCCCGGTGGACGACGTCGATGTCGTCCCAGCGGACGAACTCGCGGCGCAGTGCGGCGTAGACCTCCGGGTCGGCGCTCTCGATGCCGCCGAGGGTCTCGTCGGAGAGGACGACGCCGAAGCCGAAGGTGTCGTCGGGGGCGTTGCGTTCCCAGAGGGTGACCTCGCGCTCCGGGGCGAGACGTTTCAGCAGGGCCGCGGCGTAGAGGCCGCCCGGCCCGCCGCCGATGACGGCGACCCGCGCGGCGGCGGTCATCGCCCCCGCCACTTCGGGGGCCGCTTCTCGGTGAAGGCGGCGTGGAACTCGGCGTAGTCGGCGCTGTTCATGAGCAGGGCCTGGGTGGCGGCGTCGAGTTCGACGGCGGCGGCGAGGGGCATGTCGAGCTCGGCGGTGAGCAGGGCCTTGGTCTGGGCGTGGGCGAGGGCGGGCCCGTCGGCGAGGCGGCGGGCGAGGGCCTGCGCCGCGTCGCCCGCCCGCCCTTCGTCGGTCAGGTGACTGATCAGGCCGATGCGTTCGGCCTCGGCGGCGCGTACGGGCTCGCCGAGCATCAGCAGCCGGGTGGCGTGCCCGAGGCCGATGACGCGGGGGAGCAGGTAGGCGGCGCCCATGTCGCCGCCGGAGAGCCCGACCCGGGTGAAGAGGAACGCGAAGCGGGCGGTCGGGTCGGCGACGCGGAAGTCGGCGGCGAGCGCGAGGACGGCCCCGGCGCCCGCGGCGATGCCGTGCACGGCGGCGACGACCGGGAAGGGGCACTCGCGCAGGGCCCGTACGGTCTGGCCGGTCATCCGGTTGAAGTCCAGGAGCTGCCCGGTGTCCATGGCCAGGGTCGCGCCGATGATCTCGTCGACGTCGCCGCCGGAGCAGAACCCGCGGCCCTCGCCGCCGAGCACGAGGGCGCGCACGGAGCCGTCGCGGGCCAGCTCGGGCAGGAGGTCGCGCAGGTCGGCGTAGGCGCCGAAGGTGAGGGCGTTGAGCTTGTCGGGGCGGGCGAGGGTGACGGTCGCGACGCCCGCGTCGAGGGTGAGGCGCAGGTGCCGCCACTCCTCGGTACGGGACGCGGAGCCGGTGAAAGGACTCATGGAGCGCGGCCTCCTTCAGCCGGGGGGCTGGTGCGTGCCTGCGCTGTGAAGTTATCACCGGTGCGTGACTGTCGTCACGAGTGCGCGATAGAAGGGGAGTTGCCCCGGGCGGCGGCCGGCCGCCGCCCGCCCGAAGCGGCCCGGCGTCAGCCGGCCAGCGTCGCCACCAGCACCGCCTTGATCGTGTGCATCCGGTTCTCGGCCTGGTCGAAGACGACGGAGTGCTGCGACTCGAAGACCTCGTCGGTGACCTCCAGGGAGGTCAGCCCGTGCCGCTCGTGGATCTCGCGGGCGACCGAGGTCTCCAGGTCGTGGAACGCGGGCAGGCAGTGCAGGAACTTCACCGCCGGATTGCCCGTCGCGCGCAGCACGTCCATGGTGACGGCGTACGGCGCGAGCAGGGCGATGCGGGCGTCCCACACCTCCTTGGGCTCGCCCATCGACACCCACACGTCGGTGGCGACGAAGTCCGCGCCCTTCACGCCCTCGGCGACGTCCGGGGTGAGGGTGATCCGCGCCCCGCTCGTCTCGGCGAGCCGCCGCGCCATCGCGATGACGTCCGCGTCGGGCCACAGCTCCTCAGGGGCCACGATGCGCACGTCCATGCCGAGGAGCGCGCCGGTGACGAGGTAGGAGTTGCCCATGTTGTAGCGGGCGTCGCCGAGGTAGGCGAAGGCGACGTGGTCCAGGGACTTGGCGGTGTGCTCGGACATGGTGAGGACGTCGGCGAGCATCTGGGTGGGGTGCCACTCGTCCGTCAGGCCGTTGTAGACGGGCACCCCGGCGTGCGCGGCCAGCTCCTCCACGACGTCCTGGCCGTGGCCCCGGTACTCGATGGCGTCGAACATCCGGCCGAGCACGCGTGCCGTGTCCCTGACCGACTCCTTGTGTCCGATCTGGGAGCCCGCCGGGTCGAGGTAGGTCGTGCGGGCCCCCTGGTCGCCCGCCGCGACCTCGAAGGCGCAGCGGGTGCGCGTCGAGGTCTTCTCGAAGATCAGGGCGATGTGCCGGCCGAGGAGCCGCTGCTCCTCGGTGCCGGTCTGCCGCGCGGCCTTGAGCTCGGCCGCGAGCTCGACGAGGCCGTGGAACTCCTCGGCGGTGAAGTCCGTCTCCTTGAGGAAGTGACGGCCTTTGAGGTCTGTCGTCATGGGGATGGACTCCTAGCTGGCTCTGGCTCGCGGGGCTCACGACTGCGGAAAGATGGAATTCTATACATGCTTCCGCATTGCTATGCAATCAAATGTGCGAAGGGCCACCCGGGGCGGAGGCGGCGGAGGGCGCCGCGGCGGGGCCCGGGGCGGGAGGTCCGGCGGGCGGCCCGGCCACCGGGTCCCGCTCGATCGGACAGCTCATGCAGCGCGGCCCGCCCCGCCCCCGGCCCAGCTCGCTGCCCGGGATGGTGATCACTTCGATGCCGTTCTTGCGCAGGTGGGTGTTGGTCGTCACGTTGCGCTCGTAGGCCACCACCACGCCCGGCTCGATGGCCAGCACGTTGCAGCCGTCGTCCCACTGCTCCCGCTCCGCCGCGTGCACGTCCTGCGTCGCGGTGAGCACCCGCACCGAGTCCAGGCCGAGGGCGGCGGCGATCGCCCGGTGCATGTGCTCCGGCGGGTGGTCGGTGACCTTCAGCTCGCGCTCGCCCGCGCCCGGCTCGATCGTGTACGAGCGGAGCATCCCCAGCCCGGCGTACTGGGTGAAGGTGTCCCCGTCCACCATGGTCATCACGGTGTCCAGGTGCATGAACGCGCGCCGCTTGGGCATGTCCAGCGCCACGATCGTGCGGGCCGACCCGGCCGCGAAGAGCCGGTGGGCGAGCATCTCCACCGCCTGCGGGGTGGTCCGCTCGCTCATCCCGATCAGCACGGCGCCCTCGCCGATGACGAGCACGTCGCCGCCCTCGATCGTGGACGGGTAGGCGGCCTGGCCCTCGGACCAGACGTGGAAGCCGCCGCCCGAGAAGAGCGGGTGGTAGCGGTAGAGGGCCTCGTAGTGCACGGTCTCGTGCCAACGCGCGGGCCAGCGCATCGCGTTGACGCACACCCCGTCGTAGACCCAGGCGGAGGTGTCCCGGGTGAACAGGTGGTTGGGCAGCGGGTTGATCAGGAAGTCGTCCAGCTCCATGGCGTGGAAGCGCACCGAGACCGGCTCGCTCCAGCGCTCCAGGAACTCACGCTTGGTCATCCCGCCGACCAGCCACTCGCCCAGCTCCGCCGCCGGCAGCCGCTCGAACGCGGCCCGCAGGTGGCCGGTGGCCAGCGGTCCGTACTCCTTCTCGTCGAAGACCCGGTCCAGCACCAGCGCCCGGGCCTCCGGCACCGCCAGGCTCTCCTCCAGCAGGTCCTGGAAGAAGTGCACCTCGACCCCGCGCTCGCGCAGCACGTCCGCGAAGCCGTCGTGCTCGGCGCGGGCCCGCCGCACCCAGAGCACGTCGTCGAAGAGGAGAGCGTCCTTGTTGGAGGGCGTGAGCCGCTTCAGCTCCAGGCCGGGGCGGTGCAGTATGACGCGGCGCAGCCGCCCGGCCTCGGAATCGACATGGAATCCCATCCCCCCATCCTGTCCCGGATCACTCGTGATGACCCGGTTCACCACGGCGAAACGTCCACCGGCGGTTCGCCGCGGTCCCGGCGGGAGGGAGGAAGGGGGAGGGAAGGGCTGCCGGGGTCAGATGTCGCGGAAGATCTCGATCTGGGCGCCGATCGAGTTGAGGCGCTCCGCCAGGTCCTCGTAACCGCGGTTGATGACATATACGTTGCGCAGGACGGACGTGCCCTCGGCGGCCATCATGGCCAGCAGGACGACCACGGCGGGGCGCAGGGCCGGCGGGCACATCATCTCCGCCGAGCGCCAGCGGGTCGGGCCCTCGACGAGGACGCGGTGCGGGTCGAGGAGCTTGACGTCCGCGCCGAGGCGGTTGAGGTCGGTGAGGTAGATGGCGCGGTTGTCGTAGACCCAGTCGTGGATGAGGGTCTGGCCCTGGGCGGCCGCGGCGATGGCCGCGAAGAAGGGCACGTTGTCGATGTTGAGGCCCGGGAACGGCATGGGGTGGATCTTGTCGATCGGGGCCCGGAGCTTGGAGGGACGGACGGTCAGGTCCAGCAGGCGCGTGCGGCCGTTGTTCGCCGGGTACTCGGGGCTGCGCTCGTGGTCGAGGCCCATCTCCTCCAGGACCGCGAGCTCGATCTCCAGGAACTCCACCGGTACGCGCCGGATGGTCAGTTCGGACTCGGTGACGACGGCGGCGGCCAGCAGGCTCATGGCCTCGACCGGGTCCTCGGACGGGGCGTAGTCCACGTCGCGGTCGATGGTGGCGACGCCGTGCACGGTGAGGGTGGTCGTGCCGATGCCCTCGACGCGCACGCCGAGCTCCTCCAGGAAGAAGCACAGGTCCTGGACCATGTAGTTCGAACTGGCGTTCCGGATGACGGTCGCGCCGTCGTGCCGGGCGGCCGCCAGGAGGGCGTTCTCGGTGACGGTGTCCCCGCGCTCGGTCAGCACAATCGCCCGGGTGGGTGCGACCGAACGGTCGACCTGCGCGTGGTAGGTGCCGTCGGTCGCGGTGACCTCCAGGCCGAAGTGGCGCAGGGCCGTCATGTGCGGCTGCACGGTGCGGGTGCCGAGGTCGCAGCCGCCCGCGTACGGAATCTTGAAGTGGTCCATGCGGTGCAGCAGCGGGCCCAGGAACATGATGACGCTGCGCGTCCGGCGGGCGGCCTCGGTGTCCATGGCGGCCAGGTTGAGCTCCGCGGGCGGCACGATCTCCAGGTCGTTGCCGTCGTTGATCCAGCGGGTCCGGACGCCGATGCTGCCCAGCACCTCCAGGATCCGGTAGACCTCCTCGATCCGGGCGACCCGGCGCAGGGTCGTGCGGCCGGCGTTGAGCAGGGTGGCGCAGAGCAGTGCGACACACGCGTTCTTGCTGGTCTTGACGTCGATGGAACCGGAGAGCCGGCGTCCGCCGACCACCCTGAGGTGCATGGGCCCCGCGTAACCGAGGGAGACGATTTCGCTGTCCAGCGCCTCACCGATCCTGGCGATCATATCAAGGCTGATGTTCTGATTTCCTCGCTCAATGCGGTTCACGGCGCTCTGGCTGGTGCCGAGGGCTTCCGCGAGCTGCGACTGGGTCCAGCCTCGGTGCTGACGGGCATCGCGGATCAGCTTGCCGATACGGGCGAGGTATGCGTCTGTCATGCCGTAGACGTTATCTCACATATGAGATTTCATCCGCATGGCGGTTCTGGCCATTGGTTGTTCTATTACGATGCGTACAACTCGGAGGTGCCACGGAGGAGCCATGACTGTGACCCCGCGCCCGGTGAGCGGCCTTCGTGCGCCCCTCGTCGTGGCCGCCGCGCATCTGCTGGCCTGCGCCGCCTTCCTGACGGTCTTTCTGGAACGCCGCGACGGCCTGCCCGACCCCGTCGCCACGCACTTCTCGGGCTCCGGCGGCGCCGACGGGTTCACCGCGCTCGGCTCCTTCCCCTACCAGGCGCTCGGCCTCCTGCTCGTCATGGCGCTGCTCTTCGGCGGACTCGTGTACGCGGCGCGCGGCGCGCGGGTGCTCGTCGCCCTCGGCTGCGGTGTCGCGGGGCTCCTCGGCGCCGTCACCGTCTGCGTCGTCCTGGGCAACGCCCGCGCGGAAACGGCGGATCAGGCGCACCTCACCCTGGGGACGTTCGGCGTCGCCGCGGCCGTCGCCGCCGTGGCCGCGGGCATCGGCGCCCTCGCCGGAGGGCGCGGCGCCCCGGCAACGGCCCCGGCCCGGGCGGCCGCCGGCGCTGCCGCCGTGCCCCGCCTCGACCTCCGCGAGGGCGAGAGCGCGATCTGGACCCGGAGCGCGGGCTCGCGCCCCCTGCTCGTCGGCGGCGGGGCCCTCGTGGCGGCCGGCGCCGTCCTCACCCCGCTCGCCGGCTGGGCGGCGGGCGCAGGCCTGATGGCCGGCGGAGCCGTGCTGTGCGCCTGCTTCGGCGTCCGCGTCACCGTCGACCGGCACGGACTCACCGTCAACGTGCTCGGCCTGCCCCGCCCCCGCGTCCGCATCCCCCTCGACCGGATAGCGGAGGCCGTCCACCGCGACGTCGACCCGCTGCGCGACCTCGGCGGCTGGGGCTACCGCGCCGTCCCCGGCCGCAGCGGCTTCGCCCTGCGCTCCGGCGACGCCGTGGTGGCCCGCCTGACGACCGGCAGCGAATTCGTCGTCACCGTCGACGACGCCGTCACCGCCGCCGCGCTCCTCAACGCCCTGGCCGAGCGCGCCCGCACGGCGAACGGCGGCGGCTGACATGCTCTTCCGCCTCGACCACAACTCCCCGGTGCCCCTCGGTGACCAGATCGCCGCCTCCGTGCGCGGCGCCATAGCCGACGCCGCCGTACGCCCGGGCGAGCGCCTCCCCGCCGCACGCGCTCTCGCCGACTCCCTCGGCGTCAACGTCCACACCGTCCTGCGCGGCTACCAGCAGTTGCGCGAGGAGGGCCTCATCGAACTCCGGCGGGGCCGCGGCGCGGTCGTCACGGCCGACCCCGCCGCCCCGGGCCGCGCCCGCCTGGGCGACGTCGTCCGCACCCTCGTCAAGGACGCCCGCGCGCTGGGCCTGACGGACGAGGAGATCGTCGACGCCGTCCGGGGCGGGCTGACGGGGCGGTAGGCCCGGCCGGGCGCGGCCGGTGGGCGCGCGCCCGCGAAGGGATCACCCAGCCGAAGTCCCCGATCCGCCCCCTGTCATGATCGAAGACGCGGCGGCCGGGGGTGCCGCCGCAGGGGAGGTCACCTCATGGGTGCTCAGGTCAGTTCCTTCGCCGACGACGCCGCGCGGGCGCGGATACTCGGTGCCTACGACGCGGCCATGGCCTTCTGGCCGGAGCCTCGGGGGCAGCAGGACGTCGCGACGTCCTTCGGGAGCACCCGCGTCCACACCTACGGCGGCGGCCCGGGCACCCCGGTCGTCCTGCTGCACGGCCAGAGCGCGACCCCCGCCGAATGGGCGCCGCACGTGGCCGCGCTCGGCGAGGGCCGCCCCGTGCTGGCCGTCGACCGGGTCGGCGAGCCGGGGTACAGCACGCAGAGCGCCCCCATCACCACCGCGGAGGAGACCGCGAACTGGCTGGAAGAGGTCCTTGCGGGCCTCGGCCTGGAGCGGGCGCACCTGGTCGGTCACTCGTACGGCGGCTGGGTCGCCCTCAACCACGCGGCCCGCAAGCCCGCCCGCGTGGCCTCGGTCACCGCCTACGAGCCGCCCCGCGCCCTGGCCCCGCTGCGGGCGGGCTTCGTCCTGGGCGCCGTCGTCTCGATGCTGAGCGGATCGGAGAAGTTCCAGCGCCGCTGGTTCACCGCGCTCATCGGTGACACGGGTGCGGATCCCGAGGAGGCCGAGGCCCAGACGGCCCTGTCGCTGGAGGCCATGCGCGGCTTCCGCGTGCGCCTGCTGCCGCCGCCGCGCATGAGCGACGAGGAACTGCGCTCCGTGACCGCCCCCGCCCTGATCCTGCTGGGCGGGGCGGACCGGGCCATGGACTCGAAGCGCGCCCGGGAGCGGGCCGCCCGCCTGATCCCGGACGTGCGGGCGGAGATCGTGCCCGGTGCCGGGCACGGCATTCCGGTGAAGGCGCTGAACAGCCGCGTGCCGGAGTTCTGGCGCGAGGTGGAGGCCGCGCCGGGCGGGCACGCCTGAGGAGGCGGGCACCCGTCGCGGAGGGTTGGGGGCCCGCCAGGACATGACCGTTCCCCGGCGATGTATTAGAGTTATCTCGACATCGAGATATCTGCCGAGAGGCGTACCGCTGTCGCGCCAGTAAGGCATGCCTAACTAAGGCACACCTTATCGGATCGGCGGGACCGTGGGGCGGCAGGATGGCCGCAGTACGCGAATTCATGCATGAAGGAGACTGTCGTGTCGGCGAACAGCTTCGACGCCCGCAGCACGCTGCAGGTGGGCGACGAGTCGTACGAGATCTTCCGGCTGGACAAGGTCGAGGGCTCCGCACGCCTTCCCTACAGCCTGAAGGTGCTGCTGGAGAACCTGCTCCGCACGGAGGACGGCGCGAACATCACCGCCGACCACATCCGTGCGCTGGGCAACTGGGACTCGCAGGCCCAGCCCAGCCAGGAGATCCAGTTCACGCCGGCCCGCGTGATCATGCAGGACTTCACCGGCGTCCCCTGCGTCGTCGACCTCGCCACCATGCGTGAGGCCGTCAAGGAGCTCGGCGGCGACCCGGCGAAGATCAACCCGCTGGCCCCGGCCGAGCTGGTCATCGACCACTCCGTCATCGCCGACAAGTTCGGCACGAAGGACGCCTTCGGCCAGAACGTCGAGCTGGAGTACGGCCGCAACAAGGAGCGCTACCAGTTCCTGCGCTGGGGCCAGACCGCCTTCGACGAGTTCAAGGTCGTCCCCCCGGGCACCGGCATCGTCCACCAGGTGAACATCGAGCACCTGGCCCGCACGGTCATGGTCCGCAACGGCCAGGCCTACCCGGACACCCTGGTCGGCACCGACTCGCACACCACCATGGTCAACGGCCTCGGTGTGCTGGGCTGGGGCGTCGGCGGCATCGAGGCCGAGGCCGCGATGCTCGGCCAGCCGGTCTCCATGCTCATCCCGCGCGTCGTCGGCTTCAAGCTGACCGGTGAGCTCCCGGCCGGCACCACCGCCACCGACCTGGTCCTCACGATCACCGAGATGCTGCGCAAGCACGGCGTCGTCGGCAAGTTCGTCGAGTTCTACGGCGAGGGCGTCGCCGCGACCTCCCTGGCCAACCGCGCCACCATCGGCAACATGTCGCCGGAGTTCGGCTCCACCGCCGCGATGTTCCCGATCGACGGCGAGACGCTGAAGTACCTCAAGCTCACCGGCCGCTCCGAGCAGCAGGTCGCGCTGGTCGAGGCGTACGCCAAGGAGCAGGGCCTGTGGCTGGACCCGGCCGCCGAGCCGGACTTCTCCGAGAAGCTGGAGCTGGACCTGTCGACGGTCGTCCCGTCGATCGCCGGCCCGAAGCGCCCGCAGGACCGCATCGTCCTCGCCGAGGCCAAGGCCCAGTTCGAGCGTGACGTCCTCAACTACGTCTCGACCGCCGACGAGGCGGGCGAGGAGTCCTTCCCGGCCTCCGACTCCCCGGCCGCCGCGAACGGCGTGCCCAGCCGCCCGACCACGGTCACGGCCCCCGACGGCACGACGTACGAGATCGACCACGGCGCCGTCACCGTCGCCGCGATCACCTCCTGCACCAACACCTCGAACCCCTACGTCATGGTCGCCGCGGCGCTCGTGGCCAAGAAGGCGGTCGAGAAGGGCCTGACCCGCAAGCCGTGGGTCAAGACCACCCTCGCCCCGGGTTCCAAGGTCGTCACCGACTACTTCGACAAGGCGGGCCTGACCCCCTACCTCGACAAGGTCGGCTTCAACCTCGTCGGCTACGGCTGCACCACCTGCATCGGCAACTCCGGCCCGCTGCCGGAGGAGGTCTCCAAGGCGGTCAACGAGCACGACCTCGCGGTCACGTCCGTCCTGTCGGGCAACCGCAACTTCGAGGGCCGCATCAACCCCGACGTCAAGATGAACTACCTGGCCTCCCCGCCGCTGGTCGTCGCGTACGCCATCGCGGGCTCCATGAAGGTGGACATCACCAAGGACGCCCTGGGCACCGACCAGGACGGCAACCCGGTCTTCCTCAAGGACATCTGGCCGACCGAGGCCGAGGTCAACGACGTCGTGGCCAACGCCATCGGCGAGGACATGTTCAACAAGTCCTACCAGGACGTCTTCGCGGGCGACGCCCAGTGGCAGGCGCTGCCGATCCCGACCGGCAACACCTTCGAGTGGGACACCGAGTCCACCTACGTCCGCAAGCCCCCTTACTTCGAGGGCATGACGATGGAGACCACCCCGGTCTCCGACATCGCCGGCGCCCGCGTCCTGGCGAAGCTGGGCGACTCGGTCACCACCGACCACATCTCCCCGGCCGGTGCCATCAAGGCCGACACCCCGGCCGGCAAGTACCTCACCGAGCACGGCGTCGAGCGTCGTGACTTCAACAGCTACGGCTCGCGCCGTGGCAACCACGAGGTCATGATCCGCGGTACGTTCGCCAACATCCGCCTGCGCAACCAGATCGCGCCGGGCACCGAGGGCGGCTTCACCCGCGACTTCACGAAGGACGGCGCCCCGGTGTCGTTCATCTACGACGCCTCGCGCAACTACATCGAGCAGGGCATCCCGCTGGTCGTCCTGGCCGGCAAGGAGTACGGCTCGGGCTCGTCCCGCGACTGGGCCGCCAAGGGCACCGCGCTCCTCGGCGTCAAGGCCGTCATCGCCGAGTCCTACGAGCGCATCCACCGCTCGAACCTCATCGGTATGGGCGTCCTGCCGCTGCAGTTCCCCGAGGGTGCCTCGGCCGAGTCGCTGGGCCTGACCGGCGAGGAGTCCTTCACCTTCACCGGTGTGACCGAGCTCAACGAGGGCCGCACGCCCCGCACGGTCAAGGTCACCACCGACACGGGCGTGGAGTTCGACGCGGTCGTCCGCATCGACACCCCCGGTGAGGCCGACTACTACCGCAACGGCGGCATCATGCAGTACGTGCTGCGCTCGCTGATCCGCAAGTAAGCGGTTCCGGCGCCACAGCCGAGCGGTTCAGGGCCGCACCCCGTCTCGTACGGGGTGCGGCCCTGCCGCGTTCCGGGGCCCGCAACTCGCGTGCGCCCTCGGCCCGGTACGCGCGTTCGGCCCCCGCACTCTCACGGGGCAAACCCTAACTCGACCGGGTGATAGGGGTGTTGGTGAAGTGTCGGACATTCCCCTCCTGGTTAACCTCCCGCGGGGATCGACGCCGGGACGATGTCGCCCCTAGGGAGGGAACAACCATGGGATCCGCCGTCACTTTCGGGGAGCTCGAACGCCTTTCGGGCGAAGAGCTCCCGCCGCGGCTCGCGCTGTCGAGCATGTTGTCGGCGGGGACCGACCAGCCGGTCTATCCGGCGATGGTGAAGACCGACCACGGCACGACGGTCGCCTACGCCTGCCAGTACCGGCAGAACGCGGGAAGTCCTCCGCTCCTCGTCTTCCTGGGACTCGCCTCCCAGGACCCCGGCTACACGACGACGTGCATTCCCGCGGCCATCTCCACCCGTTGAGCACTGATCCGCAATCCGTAATCAGAGAAGGGGAATGGAATGGACAACGCCATCAGCTTCGAGGAACTCGACGGCGTCGCGGGCGAGCTCCTGCCCGAGCGCACGGTCATGGGCATCGTGGCCGCCCCGCTCGCGTACGGCCCCGCCGGGGACGGTGACGGCGGTGCCGGCGCCGGTGCCGGCAGCTCCAGCAGCAGCTCCGCGACGGCCTCGGGCGGCGGCGTCTACGCTCCGCCCGCCTCCGACCACGGCACCACCATGCTGTCGGCCTGCCAGTCCGTGGACCGGCAGCAGAACGCCGGCCTGCTGAGCGGCCTCGGCCTGAACTCCCAGAACCCGGCCACCGGCATGCACTGCATCCCGGCAGCCGTCTCCAGCCACTGACGTACGGCCGTACGCACCAGGGGAAGGGCCGGCCGGAAGCGTCCGGTCCTTCCCCGCCCTCTGTCCCCCTACGGAGAGCGCAGAATGACACTGCCCGCACTGGTGGCCGGTACGGAACTGGTCGGCGAGTTCGAGGACTCCGGCTACCGCGAGCCGCCGCACCTGGTCTGCCGGCCCGACGGGCAGATCGTCCGGCTCCCCCCTCTGCTGTACCAGGTCGCGCGGGCGCTGGACGGCCGGCCCGTCGCGCGGGTGGCCGAAGAGGTCAGCCGGGAGACCGGCCGGCAGTTCACCGCGGAACACGTCGTCTACGTCATCGACAAGAAGCTCGCCCCGCTCGGCATCACCACCTACAGCGACGGCTCGCCGCCCCCGCCCGCGCGGAAGAGCGACCCGTTCCTCGCCTTCCGGTTCCGCCTGGCGGTGCTGCCGGAGCGCGCCACGTGGTTCCTGGCCGGGCTGTTCGCGTGGCTGTTCCGGCCCCTGCTGGTCCTGCTCGCCCTGGGCGCCTTCGCCTTCGGCGAGGTCTGGCTGTGGATGACCCAGGACACGGGCGCCGCGCTGCAGTCCGTGCTGTCCTCCCCGGCCGACGTCCTCCTCGTCGTCCTCCTGGCCGTCGCCTCCTGCGTGTTCCACGAGATGGGCCACGGGGCGGCCTGCCGCTACGGAGGCGTGCGGCCCGGCGCGATGGGCTGCGGCATCTACCTGGTGTGGCCCGCCTTCTACACCGACATCACCAGTTCCTACCGGCTCGGCCGGGCCGGGCGCATCCGCGCGGACCTGGGCGGCGTCTACTTCAACGCCCTGTTCGTGCTGGGCCTGCTGGCGCTGTACGAGGCGACCGGGAGTCCGCTCCTGCTGGTGGCGGTCTTCTCCGTGCACGTGGAGATGGTCCAGCAGCTGCTGCCCACGCTGCGGTTCGACGGCTACTACATCGTGGCCGATCTCGTCGGGATCCCCGACCTGTTCAAGTACATCGCACCGATCCTGAAGCGGGTCGTCCTGCGCCGCCCGGAGGACGAGCGCCTGAAGGCGCTGAAGCGGTGGCCGCAGATCGTGGTCGCGGCGTGGGTCCTGTTCCTGGTGCCCGCGCTCGCGCTGCAACTGGGCATGGTGCTGGCCAACCTGCCGCAGCTGCTCCGTACGGACTGGCAGACGATCACGCTGCTGGCGGGGCACGTGGGAGCCGACGGCTTCCCGGTGCTGGGCCTGATCGCGGCGGCCGTGCAGGTCGTCCTGCTCACGCTGCCGGTGGCGGGCCTGACGCTGGCTCTGTGGAGGCCGGTGCGGTCGCTCTTCCGGCTGGCCCTCGGGGCGCTGCGTGGATGAGGCACCTGCACGGGGTCCAGGCCGTGTCGGGGGCCGGAATTGATCACCTAGGATCGAGAGGATTCGAACTCCTGGGGGAATGTGTGACCTTGAGACTCCGCTCCGGCGCTCGCCGCGGTGTGGCCGCGGTCGTGGCCGCCCTCGCCATCGGCCTCGCCCTCCCGCCGGGCACGGCCGTGGCCGCGGACAGCGCCCCTGCGGGCGCCGCTCCCGCAGCCCCCGCGCCGTCGGCCGTCGCCCCGGCCGGGCTGGACGCCAAGGCCCTGCAGGCGGCGCTGGACAAGCTGACCGCGGCCGGTGCGCCCGCGGCCCTCGCCGAGGTGCGGGTCGGAGACCAGCGCTGGTCCGGCGCCAGCGGGGTGCGGGACGTACGGACCAAGCAGTCCGCCCGTCCCGGTGACCGCTACCGCGTCGCCAGCGTGACCAAGTCGATGGTCGCGACCGTCGTCATGCAACTCGCCGACGAGGGGCGGCTGAAGCTCGACGACCCGGTCTCGAAGCACCTGCCGGGCGTGCTCCCCTACAAGGAGCCCATCACGCTGCGGCAGCTGCTCAACCACACCAGCGGCATCCCGGACTACCTCGACGACCTGTATCCGACCGGCTCGCTCGAGGAGCACCAGAAGAACAGGTTCCGGTACTTCGCTCCGCAGAGCGTGATCAGGAACGCGGTCAAGAAGCCGCTCGCGGACCCGGCGAGCCCGGACCTGCCCTACTCCAACACCAACTACGCACTGCTCGGCCTGGTGGTGGAGAAGGTCACCGGCAAGTCCCTCGGCACCGAGCTGACGCGCCGGGTGTTCCGGCCCGCCGGAATGCGCGACACCTCGTACCCGACCGTGAACCCGTTCCTGAGCGGACCGCACGTGCACGGGTACATCAAGCCGGAGAGCGGGCCGCTCTTCGACGCCACGGACTACACCCCGTCGGTGTGGGGCGCCGCGGCCGCCGTCGTGTCGACCAGCACCGACCTCAACCGGTTCTTCCGCGCGCTGTCCGACGGCACGCTGCTCTCCCCGGCCGGGCTGGCCGAGATGCGCAAGCAGGACGGCAAGTACCCGTACTACACGCAGGGCCTGATGCCCGGCGGCGACCTGTGTCCCGCAAAGCCCGGCGAACTGCTGTGGGGCAACCGGGGCAACGGCTTCGGCTACCGGTCCATGACCTTCAGCTCGCCGGACGGCCGTCGTCAGGTGAGCTTCGGCTGGACGGTGAGCGTGCCGGGCGTGAGCGGTCCGCCGGCCGTGGAGAAGGCCTGGCAGGAGTTCCTGCTCGCCGCCCTCGGCGCCACGTGCGGGCGCGGCTGAGAGGCGGGCTGAGAAAAGGGCCGCACCCCCCCCGGGGGGGGCGGCCCTTTCGTCACATCACGTCGCGCTGCATCACGTCACGTCAGTACATCATGCGGAACTGGTTCCAGCCCGAGTTGCCGATCTTCACCTTGTAGTCGTACGGCTGGGCGGCCTTGCCCGTGCCCTTGTAGAGCCACAGGGCGCCGTCCTTGTCGCGCGCGATCAGGTCGGCCTTGCCGTCCAGGTCGACGTCGCCGGTGCCGACCAGCTTGTTGAACTGGTTCCAGCCACCGCCGATGCGCTGCTTGTAGTCGAAGGGCTTGGTGTAGTCGCCGGTGCCCTTGTAGAGCCACAGCACGCCGTCCTTGTCGCGGGCGACGATGTCGGCCTTGCCGTCACCGGTCAGGTCGCCGCGGCCGGCGATCTCGGTGAACTGCCCCCAGCCCGGGCCGACCTTCTTGCGGCCGGTCAGCGTGCCGTCCGGGTAGGCGAGGTAGAGCCACAGGACGCCCTCGCGGTCGCGGACGAGGATGTCGGACTCCTTGCCGCCGCCCAGGTTGCCGGGCGACATGAACTGGTCGTACTGGCCCCAGTCGTCCGCCACGATGCTCGCGCTCCTGCCCGCGGGGGCGAAGATGATGTTCTGGTCGTTGTCGCGGACGTACAGGCCGTCGGCGATGCCGTCCCGGTCGTGGTCGACGCGGGCCGCGGCGTTGATCGCGTTCCAGCCGTCGGTGACGTACTCCTTGGGCGTGATGCCGCCCTTGCCGTCGGGCCAGTAGAAGTACAGGTCGTCGTTGTTGACGGCGCTCAGCGGGAGGAAGGGGGCCTCGGCGGAGGGGCCGTCGGCCTTGGCACCCTTGCGCGGGGCCGCGAGCCCCGGGGCGGGGGCGGCCGAGGGGGCCTTGGGGGCGAGGGGGCCGGACTTCGGGTAGTCGCCGGACTTCGCCTCGCCGCGCAGCGCCTCGGAGCGGTGCTTGAACGACGTGCCGGCGGGCAGCTCGGCCGCCCGCTCGGCGGCGCCGGTGACGCGGGAGGGCCTGGGGCCGTCGGCGAGAGCCGTGCCGGCGGTGGTGCCGACCAGGGCGGCGGCTATCGCGGCGGTGGCGACGCGCTGCACCGCGCGGGAGCGCGGGCGGCCGGGAAGGTGAGCCACGTGGGTTCTCCAAGAGGGTCTCAGCGAAGAGCGGTGTGCCCCCGTCAGGAGCCCCTGACAGGGGCACGCCACTGGATCCACGTGATCGTTTCACACTCTCTTTACATGTCAACGGTGCAGTTATGCGGATCTCGGCCCCAATAGTTCGATCTCCGCCAGAGTGCTCTCGCCCGCCGGCCGCAGCCGGTAGTGGCGGTACGAACCGGGCCGGGCCACCGAGAACACCCGGGTCTGCCGGTCCCAGGAGAAGACCTCGCCCGTGCGCCGGTCCACCTCCTGCCACTGCTCGCCGTCCGGCGAACCCTCCAGGACCCAGCCCTCGGGCGCCTTGGCCCGGTCGGCCGAGGTCAGCGTGTAGGAGGCCACGCGGGCGCCGGTCGGCACCTGCAGCAGGGCCGTCGTGAAGGGGGCCTCCGTGAGCGAGGTGTCGTCGGTGAGGGGGGAGACGCCGGGCAGGGTCACGTCGCCGTCCGGGACGGGCGCCTCGAAGTCCTTGCTCAGCGAGCCCGGCCCGTCGTTCCTGCCGCTGCCCCAGGACGACGGCCGCGGGCCCATGGCGAACTCCAGCGTCGCCCCCTTCGCGAGGACGGAGTGCGGGAGCGCCGTGGACCGCCAGGCCTTGCCGTTGACGCGCAGCCCCTGCACGTACACGTTGCGGGCGCTGTTCCGCGGGGCCTTCACCACCAGGTCGCGGCCGCCCTCCAGGTGGACCGTCGCCTTGGTGAACAGCGGCGACCCCACCGCGTACTCGCCGCCGCCCATCACCAGCGGGTAGAAGCCGAGCGCGCTGAACAGGTACCAGGCCGACATCTCGCCGTTGTCGTCGTCACCCGGGTAGCCCTGGCCGATCTCGCTGCCCAGGTAGAGCCGGGACAGCACCTCGCGCACCTTCTCCTGGGTCTTCCACGGCTGCCCCGCCGCGTCGTAGAGGTACGCGATGTGGTGCGAGACCTGGTTGCTGTGGCCGTACATGCCCATGCGGACGTCCCGCGCCTCGGTCATCTCGTGGATGACGCCGCCATACGAACCGGCGAACTCCGGCGCCCCCGTCTCCGGCGTGCCGAAGAACTGGTCGAGCTTGTCGGCCAGGCCCGCCCGGCCGCCGTACAGCCCGGCCAGCCCGCGGGTGTCCTGCGGGGCGTGGAAGGCGAAGTTCCAGCCGTTGGTCTCGGTGTAGTCGTGGCCCCAGATGCGCGGGTCGTACCGCCCGGGCGGCAGCCGCCGCGAGCCGTCGGCGTTGCGGCCCTGGAAGAAGCCGACGGCGGGGTCGAAGAGCTTGACGTAGTTGCGGGCCCGGTTGGCGAAGTACGCGGCCTCGTCCCGGTAGCGCGGCTTGCGGGTCCGCTCGTGGAGCGCCTTGCCCATCGTCGCGAGCCCGAAGTCGTTGAGGTAGCCCTCCAGGGCCCAGGACATGCCCTCGCGCGTCGTGGTGCTCGTGTACCCGAGGAAGACGGAGGTGTCCATGCCCTTGCGGCCGACCCCGGGCTGCGTGGGCACCACCGTCGCGTTCTTGAGCGCCGCCTCGTAGGCCGCCTCCGCGTCGAAGGAGACGCCCTTGGCGTAGGCGTCGGCGAAGGCCACGTCGGAGCTCGTGCCCGTCATCAGGTCGGCGTAGCCGGGGGAGGACCAGCGCGAGATCCAGCCGCCGTCCTTGTACTGCTGGACGAAGCCGTCGACGAGCCGGCCGGCCTGCTTGGGGGTCAGGAGGGAGTAGGCGGGCCAGGTGGTGCGGTAGGTGTCCCAGAAGCCGTTGTTGACGTACACCTCGCCGTCGACGACCCGCGCGCCCGTCCGGGTGGGCGTGCTCTCGCCCTCCGGGCGCGAGAAGGGGCTCGCGTAGCGGTGGCGCGGGCGGGCCCGGGTGCCGGTGTTCTCGAAGCCGGAGTTGGGATAGAGGTAGAGCCGGTAGAGGTTCGAGTAGAGCGTGGTGAGCTGGTCCCGGGTCGCGCCCTCGACCTCGACCCGGCCCAGGACGGCGTCCCACGCGGCACGGGCGCGGTCGTGGACGCGGCCGAAGGCGGCGCGGCCCGCGCCCTCCGGGACCTCCTGCTCCAGGTTGGCCTTCGCCTGCTCGGTGCCGATGAGGGAGGTCGCGATGCGCAGCGTCACCGTGCGGTCCCGGCCGGGGGTCATCCGCAGGTAGCCGGTCGTGCCCTCCTCGCCGCCCGGGCCCGGCTTGCCGCTCGCCGTGACGGGCGCGTCGAGCACGCCGTAGACGAAGAGCCGGCTCGCGCCGACGGACAGCCCGCTGCGCACGTCCGACCAGGCGGTGAAGGAGCGGTTCCCGGGGTCGAGCGTGAGGCCGCCCTCGTTGCGGACGTTGTCGAGGACGAGGGCGGCGGTGTCCGTGGCGTCCCCCGGATAGGTGAAGCGCATGACCGCGGCGTGGTCGGTGGGCGCGATCTCGGCCTTGAGACCGTTGTCGAAGGTCACGCCGTAGTAGTGGGGGCGCGCCGTCTCGTTCGTGTGGTGGAAGGGGAGCGCCCGGGCGGTGCGCCCGGTGTCGGGAGCGTCCGAGGCGGCGGCGGTCCGCGGCATCACCGCCGGCATCACCTGGAACGTCTGCCGGTCGCCCATCCAGGGGCTCGGCTGATGGCTCGCGCTGAACGCCTGGATGGTGGGGAGGTTGTCGGCGTTGTTGGCGGCGGCGTACTGGTAGAGCCAGTCCATGGCGCCCGCGTTGGTCACCGGCGTCCAGAAGTTGAAACCGTGCGGTATGGCCGTCGCGGGGAAGGTGTTGCCGCGCGAGAAGCTCGCGCTGGAGTGGGTGCCGCGCGTCGTCACGGCGTAGTCGGCCAGGTGCGCCGGAGGCCGCTCGGCGGGCGCGGGGGCGAGGGAGACGTCGTCCACCCAGCCGCGGAACTTCGCCGGACCGGACGGGGAGTCGTACGCGACGAGCACCCGCGCCACGCTCTTCCCCGCGGCGACGGCTCCGATGCGCGACTCCCTGTTGTTCCACTGATTGGCGTACAGCGTCCGCGACTCGGCCTGGCCCCGCGGGGTGAGCGGCGCACCGTGCTGGTCCACCGCGCCGAGGTCACTCAGATAGGTGCCGTCGGTGAAGGCGAGGTCCAGGGCGACGTGCGTGGCCGGATAGCGCCGGTCGACCTCGGGCATGGACGGGAAGACCTTGTACGAGAGGACCGTCTTCGGGGTCACACGCAGGCCGCCGCTCCCGATCGAGAAGACCTTGTTGTACGAGTACGCGCGGTCCCTGCTCTGGTGGACGCCGCCGTAGCGCAGGGCGTGCGTGCCCGTGAAGCCGGCGCGGGCCTTGGCGGTGGGGGAGCCCGGGGGGCCGCTGTCGACGTAGCTGCGCATGTCGGACGGGGGCGGCGGTCCGGTGTAGAGCGGCGCCAGCTGCACCTCGGCCAGCTGGGTGATGTCCGCACCGCTGTTACGGGCTATGTCGAGCCGGTAGTGCCGGAAGGGGGTGGAGTTGAGGAAGGAGAACTCGCGGGTCTGGAAGCGTTTTTCGAAGGTCTCGCCCTTGCGGGAGTCGAGGGGCGTCCAGGTCCGGCCGTCCTGCGAGCCCTGGAGCGTCCAGTCCCGGGGGTCGCGGCCGGGCGAGTCGTTGGCGGACGTGAGGGCGTAGCGCACGGCGGTGACCGGCTCGGAGAGCTCGAATTCCAGCCAGGCCGCCTTCTCGAAGTCGAGCCACTTGGTCGTGCTCTCGCCGTCGAAGAGGTTCTCCTTGACCTCGCCCGAGCCCGCGTTCTCCCCGCTCGCCCTGACGGCTGTCACGGTCTCGGTGACGTTGCCGGGGATGCCGCGCTCGTCGTTGCCGTCGATGCCGGAGGACCGCTTGTGACCGCCGGGGGCGGTCTCGACGGTGTTGCGCCAGTCGGGTTGCGGCTGGCCCGGCTCGAAGGAGGAGGCGAAGGAGGAGGCGGGAGCCTCGCGGTCGGTGGGGGCGGCCGGTGCCGCGTGGGCGGCGTGGGTCCGAGTCACCTGAATGGCCGTCATGAGGCTGGAGGCCAGGAGGAAGGAGAGGAGCAGCGTGAGCGAACGGGTGAGACTGGGCCATCGGTGCCGGGGTCCGTGCCGCTGCCTGCCCTGCCGCATCTCAAGTCTCCCAACGAAACCGACAACGTTGTCAAGTGAGTCGCGCAGAGATAAGTAGGGCGTGAGAGGTGGGTGGTGTCAAGGGCCCCGGGGTTGGTGTCGCGGTTGCATGTGGCCGTACGGGGTCGTACGGGGTCGTAGGCGGGTGGGGCCTCGTGCCGTAGGAGGTCTCAACTAGGGAAAGACTGAAGCCCAAAGCTGCTTCCGATCTTGCCCAGTTGGTGAGAAGTGGACTATACCTGTCGGCTACCGGGGAGGTCCTGAGGGCCGCCACGGCGGACCCGGGGGAGAGCGGCGGGGGAGAACGCCGCGGGCACGTCACCGCTCCCGGCGCACGCACCCCCAGCACGCCAAGCACTTCCTGCACTTCCTGTATACCCAGCACTTCCTGTATACCCAGCACTTCCTGCACATCCAGCTTCAACTGACCCGCGGTGTCGGGCCCTTCGTCAACTCTTGTGAACAAGGGGAAGTACCGGTGCACCGCCTGAGTCCTGGAGAAGGCGAGGACTTGAGCATGGGATCGAGCACGGGATCCACAGGGGAATTCGGCCGGCGCGACCTGATCAGGAGAGCGGCTGCACTGGGCTTGATCGCGGTGCCGTCGATGGGCGTGCTGAGCGCCTGCGCCAGCGGGGGCGGCGACAGCGACAACAAGGTCGACAAGGGGACGAAGACCGATAAGAACCCGCTCGCGGTGAACGATTCCGCGCCGCTCGACGTCGTCATCTTCGACGGCGGCTTCGGCCAGCAGTACGCGAAGGACGCCGAGGCCGAGTACAAGGCGGCGTTCCCGAATGCCAAGGTCCAGCACGCGGCCACGCAGGAGATCCAGACCCAGCTCCAGCCCCGTTTCAACGGCGGCACCCCGCCCGACCTGATCGACAACTCCGGTGCCAAGCAGATGGACATGGGCACCCTGGTGGGGAAGAAGCAGCTGACCGATCTGAACGCCCTGCTGGACGCGCCGTCGATCGACGACCCGTCGAAGAAGGTGCGGGACACGCTGCGGCCGGGCGTCGTGGAAATGGGTCAGTTCGACGGCGGGGAGACGTGGGTCCTCTTCTACGCCTACACCGTCTACGGCGTCTGGTATTCGAAGACCAATCTGGAGAAGCTGGACGCGCAGTACCCCGAGACGTGGGACGAGATGCTCGCCGTCTGCGAGAAGGCGAAGAAGAAGGGCATCGCCGGCTGGACGTACCCCGGCAAGCACCCGTACTACCTGCCGTTCAGCCTCTACCCGTTCATCGCGAAGATCGGCGGGAAAGAGGTCATCGACCGGATCGACAACCTGGAGCCGAACGCCTGGAAGGACCCGGCCGTCAAGGCCGCCTTCGAGGCCTATTACGAGCTCCACAAGAAGGGCTACATCCTCCAGGGCACCCCCGGCCTCACCCACATCGAGGCGCAGACGGCCTGGAACCAGGGCAAGGCGCTGTTCATCCCGAACGGATCGTGGGTGGAGAACGAGTCGAAGAAGACCACGCCCGCCGATTTCAAGATGTCGGTCGGGGCGCCGTCGAGCCTGGACGCGAAGCGCGACAAGATGCCCTTCGGCACGATCTGGGCTTCGGGCGGCGAGCCCTTCATCGTCCCGAAGAACGCCAAGAACCCGCAGGGCGGCATGGAACTGCTCCGCATCATGCTGGGCAAGAAGTCCTCGCAGAACTTCATCAAGCAGGTCTCGTCGCTGACGTCGCTGAACGGCGGCACGGAGGGCCTCACCCTGCCTCCGGGCCTCAGCTCCTCGCAGGAGGCCCTCGCCAAGGCCGGTCAGAACGTCATCAATCCGCGGATCGGGGACTGGTACACCGCGCTGCAGAAGGAGAAGATCGGCGTGGCCGCGCTGGGCGAGATGATGGCGGGCCGGATGACCCCGGACGAGACGGTCGCGAAGATCCAGAAGTTCTCGGACGAGGCCCGCGCGGACGACTCGATCAAGAAGTACCGGCACAGGTAGCCCGTACGGAACGCGTTCACGTACTGAGGCAGGCCGGATCGGATCGGATCAGTTCCGATCAGGTCAGGTCAGCAGGTCAGCAGGTCAGCAGGTCAGCAGGTCAGCAGGTCAGCAGGTCAGGTCACCGGCGGCGGTGCGGCCACGTGCGCGCCCGCCGCTCCGCGTCTGCGGGAGATCCGTGGGAGATCCGCGGGAGATCTGCGGGAGATCGGGGTCGAAAGCAATGCAGCACGGCAAGTACCGGTTCATCGTGGGGTTCCTGGCCGTACCCCTGGCGATCTACGCGGTGTTCGTGATCTCACCGTTCCTCCAGGCCATCTACTACTCCTTCACGGACTGGACCGGACTGAGTCCCGACTTCAAGATGGTCGGGTTCAAGAACTACCGGAAGATGTTCGCCGACGACGTGTTCTGGAAGTCCGTCGGCCACAACGTCCTGCTGTTGCTGGTCCTGCCGCTGGTGACGCTGGGGCTGGGGCTCTTCTTCGCGTTCATGCTGAACGTGGGCGGGCGGAGGAGGAAGAACGCGGCGGTGGCGGGCGTCCGCGGCTCCGGTTTCTACAAGGTCGTCTACTTCTTCCCGCAGGTGCTGTCGATCGCGATCGTGGCCCTGCTGTTCCAGTTCGCGTACAACCCGAACAGCGGCGCGCTGAACTCGTTCCTGGACGCGGTGGGTCTGGACTCCGTCCGCCCGGACTGGCTGGGGGACCCGGATCTCGCACTGTGGTGCGTGATGGCGGTGATGGTGTGGAGCAACGTCGGCTTCTACGTGGTGCTCTTCTCGGCCGGTATGAGCTCCATCCCCAAGGACTTCTACGAGGCCGCGCTGCTGGACGGTGCGAACCGCGTCCAGACGTTCTTCCGGATCACGCTCCCGCTCCTCTGGGACACCGTCCAGACGGGCTGGGTCTACATGGGCATCATGGCGCTCGACGGCTTCGCGGTCGTCCAGATCATGACGGTCGGCCCGGGCGGACCGGACTATTCGACCGAGGTGCTCGCGTACTTCCTCTACACGAAGGCATTCCGCGACGGGCAGGCGGGATACGCGACCACGCTGGGCGTCGCCCTCCTCATCGTCACCCTGATCTTCGCCGGCATCGTGATGAAGCTGGGCCGGCGCGAACGGCTGGAGTTCTGAGATGAGCGCCGCAGAGAGCGAAACCGCAGTGGAGGGGAACGGCACCGAGGACCGTATCGGTACCGAGGACCGCATCGGCACCGAGGGAAGAGTCCTCAACGTCTTCTCGCACGGAGTGCTGATCCTGTGGGCCCTGATGGTCACGCTGCCGCTGCTGTGGGCGGTGATGAGCGCCCTGAAGGACGACAAGGCCATCTTCACGTCGCCCTGGGCGCTGCCCACGAGCCTGCACTTCGACAACTGGTCGAGGGCGTGGTCGCAGGCGCACATGAGCGAGTACTTCATGAACTCGGTGGTGGTGGTAGCGGGTTCCCTGTTCGGCACGATGCTGCTGGGCTCCATGGCGGCATACGTGCTGGCGCGCTTCGAATTCCCGGGAAACCGCTTCGTCTACTACCTTTTCGTGGGCGGGATGAGCTTCCCGGTGATCCTCGCGCTGGTGCCGTTGTTCTTCGTCCTGAAGAACATGCAGCTGCTGGACACGTACCACGGACTGATCCTGGTCTACATCGCCTATTCGCTGCCCTTCACGATCTTCTTCCTCAGCGGTTTCTTCCGCACCCTCCCCAGCTCGGTGGCCGAGGCCGCGATGATCGACGGGGCTTCGCACACCCGGACCTTCTTCCAGGTGATGCTCCCGATGGCCAAGCCGGGCCTGATCAGCGTCGGGATCTTCAACTTCCTGGGCCAGTGGAACCAGTACCTGCTGCCGGCGGTCCTGAACGTGGGCGACGAGGACAAGAAACTGCTCCCGCAGGGCCTGGTGGCGCTGGCCGTCAGCCAGGGCTACAAGGGCGACTGGTCGGGCCTCTTCGCGGGCCTGGTCATCGCGATGCTGCCGGTGCTGGCGGCGTACATCGTCTTCCAGCGGCAGGTACAGGCGGGGCTCACGGCGGGGGCACTGAAGTAGAGCCGCGCCGGCGAGGGCCCGATCCGGTCCCCCGGTGCCGGGACACCGGGGGACGGCCTGCCGTCCGGCGCCCGGACGACTGCGGGACGACTACGAGCGGCGCCCGTAGTCGTGGTCGCCGTGGTGGTGGTCGTTGTCGTGACGGTCGCCGTGGTCGTGGCGGTGGTCGTCACGACGGTGGTCGTCGTCGCGGCGGTGATCGTCCCGGCGGTGGTCGCCGTCGTGACGGTGGTCGCCGTCGTTACGGTGGTCGTCCCAGCGATGGTCGTCGTTCCAGCCGTGGTCGTCGCCACGGTGGTGGTCGTCACCATGGTGGTCGTCGTCGTGCCGGTGGATCTCGTACGGGTGCACCCACCAGCCGTTGTGACAGACGCGGCCTTCGGCGTCACGGTCCCCCTCGTCGTAGACGCCGCTGCCTCTGCTCTCCCCACTGGGCCCGGGACGCCCGTGGGAGTACACGTACCGGCAGTCGAGGGGTGCCGCAGACGCCGCCGCCTGCGCCACCGGGATGACGGGCAGCGCAGCACCGGTCGCACACAGGACCACCAGCGCTGCACGCGCAATATTTCGCATCGGATCGCCCTTCACTCATCGATGGGCCGCGCCGTCACACGACCCCGGGTGAACCACGATGTCGAAGGAAAGACGACCATCTGTGACCTATCCGCACCAAACCACACGAATGCGTAATGTGGTGCGCTAGGCGTCAAATGTGACTTTTGAAGGGCGGCGGGCCGGGCCTCGGCTGTCCAGCGCCGATACGTTGCTAGATCCGGACCCTGTAGCCGGGTGCGGCGCCCGTGGCGATGCGGCCGTAGTCGGCCCATGTGCCGCGGCCGTCACCGCCCGGGTTCACCAGGACGTCGATGGCGCCGTTGTCGTGGACGACGAGGTGGTCGGCCCTGCCGTCGCCGTTGATGTCGGCGAAGCGGATGCTCGTGCCGGGTTCAGGGGTACGCGTGACGAGCAGGCCCTGGTCGATCCAGCTTCCGTTCCCGTCGCCGCCGTTGTTGGTCCAGACATGGACGGCGCCGTTGTCCTGGAGGACGAGGTAGTCGGCTTTGCGGTCGCCGTTGATGTCGGCGAAGCGGACTTTGCTTGCGGGTGCGCCGGTGCCGGTGGCGATGATGCCTTGGTCGTCCCAGCTTCCGTGCCCGTCGCCGCCGTTGTTGGTCCAGGCGTGGACGGATCCGTTGTCTTCGAGGACGAGGTAGTCGGCTTTGCGGTCGCCGTTGATGTCGGCGAAGCGGACTTTGCTTGCCGGTGCGCCGGTGCCGGTGGCGATGATGCCTTGGTCGTCCCAGCTTCCCTGCCCGTCGCCGCCGTTGTTGGTCCAGGCGTGGACGGACCCGTTGTCTTCGAGGACGAGGTAGTCGGCTTTGCCGTCGTTGTTGATGTCGGCGAAGCGGACCTTGTTTCCGGGTGCGCCGGTGCCGGTGGCGATGATCCCGCGGTCGGTCCACGTTCCGTGCCCGTCGCCCCCCTTGTTGACGTATGCGTGCACGGAGCCGTCGTCCTCGACGACGAGATAGTCGGCCTTGCCGTCGGCGCTGATGTCCACCTCGTAGTCGCCGAGTGGGGCCTCCCGGTGCGGGGCCGGCTTGATGTCCACGCGTTCGCGCACGAAGCCGCTTCCGGCCGCCCGGGCCAGGCCTTCGTAAAAGGCGTTCGCCATTTTGGCGTAGCCGCTGTCGTTGGGGTGGAGGCGGTCTTTGAGATCGCCGGGAGTCACGGCGCTCATGTCGACGTATCCCACCTTGAAGCCCTTGTTCCGCCGTTCCGCGACCAGGCGCGGCACTTCGGCATTGAACTTCTCGACGCGTCTCTGCACCTCTGCGTGTTGTGACGGCACCAGGGAGGAGACGAGCAGCGTCATATCGGGAGCGGAACGGGTGATCTGGTCGATCAGACGGCCGAGCCGGGCGGGAGCGCCGTCAACGTCGTTGTTGAGGTCCATGTCGTTGGTACCGATGTGGAGGAGCACCACGTTCGGGCCTGCCTCCGGCAGCCATCGTTCGATGTTCTCGGAGAGGCCAGAGATCAGCCATCCCGAGTGTCCTTCGTGGTCCGCGCCGTTGGTGCGGACCGAGCCCACGAACTGCAGGGTGTCGGCGTGAGGGGCCAGCTTGTCGCGCAGGGCGATGCGGTAGCCGTTGCCGGTGGAACTACCGGCGCCCCAGGTGATCGAGTCGCCCAGGGGCATCACCGCCAGCCGGGGAACCTTCCATTTCTGCTGGCCTTCCGGGGCGGCGACCGGGCCGGCGACCGGGGCAGGCGGGGACGGCGCTGCGACGGCGGTGGCGGCTGTTCCCACCGGGCCCGTCGTCAGCGTCGACAGCATCGCCGCCAGTGCAGGTAGGAGAATCCGCGCCGCCGAGCGGCGACGGGTTTGAGCGAGGGGCATCGTGCCGGGACTTTCCATGAGTTCCATGAGGGCCGCCGCCGTTGCGCCGGGAGGCAGCCGGGGTGAATGCGGAGCCCCGCGCCTGTACGGAGGCGCGGGGCTCGGTCGCATCCGCCGGTCGAGCCGGCGGATCGAGACGAAGGCAAGGTCAGATGCGGACTTTGCTTGCGGGTGCGCCGGTGCCGGTGGCGATGATGCCGCGGTCTCGCCAGTCGTCCTTGGCGTTGTCGGTCTGGTTGATCCAGGCGTGGACGGATCCGTTGTCTTCGACGACGAGGTAGTCGGCTTTGCCGTCGTTGTTGATGTCGGCGAAGCGGACCTTGTTTCCGGGTGCGCCGGTGCCGGTGGCGATGATGCCGCGGTCTCGCCAGTCGTCCTTGGCGTTGTCGGTCTGGTTGATCCAGGCGTGGACGGATCCGTTGTCTTCGACGACGAGGTAGTC
>NZ_JBHSKJ010000007.1:0-110165 GCF_042657885.1 Streptomyces aureoversilis | reverse complement strand
GTCGGCTTTGCCGTCGTTGTTGATGTCGGCGAAACGGACCTTGCTCCCCGGAGCCCCGGTACCCGTGGCGATCACGCCACGGTTGGTCCAGTCGTCCTTACCAGGGGCAGTCTTGTTGATGTACGCCCGCACGGCACCCTTGTCATCCACGACGAGGTAATCCGTCTTGCGGTCGCCGTCGACGTCGGCGAAGCGGACCTTGCTCGCGGGTGCGCCGGTGCCGGTGGCGATGATGCCGCGGTCTTCCCATTTATCCTTGGCGTCGTCGCCCCTGTTGATCCAGGCGCGGACGGCGCCGCTGTCCTCGAGGACGATGTAGTCGGCCTTGCCGTCGCCGTCGATGTCGATGTGGGAATCGACGGGTGCTTCGGTGCTCACCGGCGGGGTGACGCGCTGACGAATCCAGTCGGCGATGTCGTCGGTGCGGGTGTCGACGGCGTTGGTCCGGGCTTCCTTGGGGTCGGTGCCGATGCATCCCCCCTGCCACGAACGGCTGTTGATGCCGACAAGTTCGAAGCGACCGCCGACGTCACGGAAGGCCGGTCCGCCGGTGTCGCCCTGGCAGATCGCGGCACCGTCG
Source organism: Streptomyces aureoversilis (assembly GCF_042657885.1). NCBI lineage: Bacteria > Bacillati > Actinomycetota > Actinomycetes > Kitasatosporales > Streptomycetaceae > Streptomyces > Streptomyces aureoversilis. The sequence continues at coordinate 109,585 of NZ_JBHSKJ010000007.1, read as the reverse complement.
GACTTGGCGGCGAGGCCGATCGTCGTGGCCTTGATCCCTCCGATGGCGAACTTCGCGTAGTGCAGACGGTCGGGGACCCACTCGCTCTTGGTGCGGCCGTAGCCCGTGACCCACACGTCCTGGCCCTCCACGGGGGCGTTCGCGGGGAGGCTGACCGGAGCGATGCCCGTGACGGGCTTGTCCAGCTTGGCGAGCACCAGGTCGCGGTCCTCGCGGGGGACGAGTTCGACGACGTCGGCGGTGGTGCCGGCGCCACGGCTGAGGTCGGGGCGGCCGATGACGGCAGCCGCTTTGAGACTCGAGCCAAGAGGACCGGCAGGAACCTTTACGCCCTGAGCAGGGTTGTCGACGAAGCAGCTGGCGGCTGTTGCCAGCCACTGCGGCGCAACGAGGGCGGCCGAGCAACTGTGCTTGAGGCTCTGTCCGGTGCCGTCGGTGGTGTCGGCGATGGTGATGTCGAGCTTGGCCGTGAAGGCGAATGAATCATTGACGGGCTGGCCCACGACGGCATGGGCGGGAGCGGCCGTCAACGTGCCCGCAGCGGTGGCGGTTATGAGCAGTCCGGCGACCCACGCAGCGCGTGGACGTCTGGCAGACATGTCGTTATTCCTTCCTGGGAATGTGCGGCTCGGTCGGCGTCACTCCGATGAGCCCGGCCCCTTGTGCTGGGGTGCCGTACGCGCGGAGGCACGCGTGCTGTACGGGTTGGTGAGGGATTCGAGCGCCGAGAGCTTGCCCGCGATGTTGTAGCTGTCCGGGTGGCTGTACATGCGTACTTCTTCGAGGCTCGCCTTGAGTTTCTTACGCATCCACAGCCCCAGCGGGCGTTCGACATAGCGATGGACGAGCCATGAAGCGATCAGCAACACCGTGAGCAGAATCGCCAGGATGACGTAGGGGTGGAGACGGCGTTCCGTGTGCCGTATGAAGATCCAGCCTATGTCTTCGTGGAGCAGGTAGAGCGGGTAGGTGAGGGTCCCGGCAGTGGGCAGCCAACCCCAGGTGATCCAATTGGTGAGACCGGTTGCGACTGCCGCCATGACGGCGAAGATGACGGCGAGGAGGATCAGGGCGGGCCACACTGGTGCCTTGAATCCCGCGTAGTACTGATTCGCCTTGTGGGCGGCGACCAGGAAGTGCTGGCCGAGCAGGAAGCAGCCGAGCACGATGGACCACAGCAGTGCGTTCGGCTTAAACCGGTAGATGAGGTAGAGCGCGATGCCGGCGATGAAGTACCAGCAGTTCTCGGGCATGACGACGGCATCGAGCAGGTTGTTGTGGACCTTGGAGGCGAAGAGCCCGGCCACGACCCAGACGAGGCAGAAGATCACCAGGCGCCGGTAGGTGAGCCCCTTGCGAGCGACAAGGATGAAGAGGAGGTAGAACCGCACCTCCACCCACAGGGACCAGTAGACGCTGTCCACGCGGTCGACGTTCAGCGGGTCCTGGAGCATCGTCAGGTTGACGGCGAGGTTGCTGAGGGTGGGCACGTCCCGCACGCCCGGAGACAACCAGAGTGCGAAGGCGGTGGCCAGGACGGCGAACCAGTAGGCGGGGTAGAGGCGCGTCATCCGCGAGATCGCGAAGTCGCCCACGCTCTTGCCCCAGCAGCTCATGCATATGACGAAGCCGCTGATGAGGAAGAAGAGCTGGACCCCGAGCCATCCGTAGTAGCTGAAGAGATAAGTGCTCGGGAAGTGTTCCTTTACCGAGGTCGTCCAGCCGGTGCCGTCATAGGCAAGGAGATGGAAGGCGACCACCATCAGAGCCGCGATAAGACGCAGCCCGTCCAGGGCGTAAAGCCTGGACTTCGCCCGCGGGTCCTCTGCCGGCCCGCGATCGGGTTCGCCTCGTCTGGCGAAAAACATGCGTTCCTACCTAGAGCTGACTTGAATCAGCAGTGTCTTGTCGATTGGGGAGACATCTGTTCACAGCGTTCTGTGGCAGGCATCAGATGCGGACCTTGCTGCCGGGCTCTCCGACGCCGGTGGCGAAGGTGCCGCGCTCGGTCCAGCTGCCCCGGCCGTCACCGAGGTCGTTGATCCAGGCTTGAATGACGCCGTCGTCCCGGAGGACGAGGTAGTCGGCTTTGCCGTCGGCGTTGATGTCGGCGAAGCGGACCTTGCTGCCGGCTTCGCCGACACCGCCGGCGAAGCCGTCGTATTCGCTCCAGCTGCCGCGCCCGTCGGTCCCCTTGTTGATCCAGGCCCTGACGGAGCTGTCGTCCTGGACGGCGAGGTAGTCGGCCTTGCCGTCGCCGTTGACGTCGGCGAAGCGGATCCTGTCCTCGGGTTCACCCACGCCGCCGGCGAAGGTGCCGCGTTCGAGCCAACTGCCCTGGCCCGTGCCGCCGTTGTTGAGCCAGGCCTTGACGACCCCGTACTTCTCGACCACGAGGTAGTCGGCTTTGCCGTCGGCGTTGATGTCGGCGAAGCGGACTCTGCTGCCGGGTTGGCCGACGCCGGTGGCGAAGGTGCCGCGCTTGATCCAGCCGCCGTGGTCGTTCCCGCCGTTGTTGATCCATGCCTGGACGGTTCCGTCGTCCTGGAGGACGAGGTAGTCGGCTTTGCCGTCGTTGTTGATGTCGGCGAAGCGGACCTTGCTGCCGGGCTCTCCGACGCCGCTGGCGAACACGCCGCGCTCGGTCCAGCTGCCGTGGCCGGTGCCGCCGTTGTTGATCCAGGCCTTGACGGAGCCGTTGTCCTGCACGACGAGGTAGTCGGCCCTGCCGTCGCCGTCGATGTCGACCCTGTAGTCACCGGGCGGGGGAGCCGGGCGGTCCGGGGCCGGCTTGATGTCCACGCGCTGCTGGATCCAGCCGTCCTCCGCCGCCCGGGCCACGCCGGCGGCGAAGGCGTCGGCCATCTTGGCGTAGCCGCTGTCCTTGGGGTGGAGGTCGTCGGCGAGGTCGTTCGTGGTGACCGCACCCATGTCGACGTATCCGACGTGCCGACCCTTGCTCTGCCGTTCGGCGACCAGCTGCGGGAGTGCGGCATTGAACCGCTCGATGTGCTTCTGCGCCCTGGCGTCCGTGGAGGGGACCAGGGAAGAAACCAGCACGGTCATGCCGGGAGCCTGCTCGGTGATTTTGTCCATGAGCTCGCCGAGGCGGCGGGGGGCCGTGTCCGGGCGATAGTCGTCGTGCAAATCGTTCGTGCCGATGTGCAGGAGCACCACGTTCGGCGCCGCCGCCGGCAACCACTGGTCGATGTTGGCGGTGAGGCCGCTGATCCTCCAGCCCCAGTGCCCCTCGTGGTCACCGTCGGGCAACGTGCCGTGCCGCTCGGAGCCCACGAAGTCCAGCTTGCCCGCGTGCGGGGCCAGCTGGTTCCACAGGTCGGCGCGGTATCCGGCCTCGTTGGAGCTGCGGGCACCGTGGGTGATCGAGTCGCCCAGGGGCATCACGGCGAGGCGCGGGACCTTCCAGTTCTTGGCGACGGCGGTGCCCGCGGAGGCGGCGGCCGGCGGCTGACTGGGAGCCTGCGGCCCCGGCGACGGCGACGGTGCCGCCGGCGGCGGTGGCGTGGAGGGCGCGGCGAAGGCGAGCTGTGTGCCTGCCGTGAGCACGCCCGCGGTCAGTAACGCAGTCAGCGCGCGGTGGGTTTTCGTGAGCAAGAAAATGGCTTTCTGTCGTCTGCTTCCCCGGCCGGAACAGCGGATTCTGGCGCGGGGACACGGGAGGACCCGTCCACACGAATTGGAGGGGGCTCCGGGTAAGGAGTGGGCCCGTTCGGCCGGGGGCTTGCCGCGGTACGAGCCGCGGCAAGCCCCACGGGCAAGCCGGCCGAGATCGTCGGCGGCCGAACAGGGAAGGTCTTGCTGGCATGACAGCCGGCGCGCTGTTCCGGCCGGCCGGGCGGAGGTCGTCGAGCCGTCCTACTTGAGGAGCTCGGCCTCGCCGTGCGTGCCGCTCGCGTCGACGGCCGGGTACAGGCTGAGGTTGCCGTCTTCCCAGCGGACGAGAACGTCGTTGGGACGGGCGTTGTCGACGAACGCTCCGCCGGCGAGGGCCTTGGTGAAGCGCCAGGCGGAGTTCTCCGGACGGATCTTGATCTCGTCGTCGAAGGGCTTGGTGGTGCTGACGCCGCGGTAGATGCTGGCGGAACCGTTCTCCCAGCGGACCAGGAGGTCTGCGGTGCCCTTGCCGGTGAACTCCCCGGCGGTCATCTGCATGATCTTCGTCGCGGCGGGGGTCGCCTTCAGCAGCTGGACCTCGCGCTTGAGGCCATTGGTGCCGACGTCGGTGTGGAGCGCGAAGGAGCCGTCCTTCCAGCGGATGAGCAGGTCATCCCGCTGGGCGTTGGCGGTGTACCGGCCGACCGTCATCTCCATGACGTTGTCCGCCCATGAAGCGCTGGCAGGCTTGAGTTCCTCTTCCTTGCTGAAGCCGTTCTGGTCGACGTGAGCGAACGACGTCACCTGTCCGGTCTTCCAGCGCACCACCAGGCCGTCCGAACCACTGCCGCTGAAGTTGCCTGCTGCGATGGACTTGGCGTAGAACCAGCTCTTCCCCGGCATCTTGTGCTCGGCGGTGAACGGGTGCTCCGGGTCCTTGCCATCGGCGCCCTGGAAGAGGCTGGCCGTGCCGTCCTCCCAGGTCACGAAGAGGTCCATGCGCCGGTTGCCACCGGGCGAGCCACCGGTGAAGTAGCCGGAGACCAGGTTCGTGGCCTTCTTCCAGTCCTTCCCGCGCAGAGGCGCGGGAGGGGAGGTGATGCCCTGGATCCACCCGGTGAGGTCGTCGGTGCGGGCGTCGATGGCGTTGGTCCGGGTCTCCTTGGCGTCGGTCCCCTGGCATCCCCCCTGCCAGGAGCGGCTGTTGACGCCGATGAGCTCGAAACGCCCGCCGACGTCGCGGAAGGCGGGTCCGCCGGTGTCGCCCTGGCATATCGCTGCGCCGTCGGTCTTGGCGGCGAGGCCGACCGTGGTGGGCTTGACCGCCCCGGTGGTGAACTTGGCGTAGTGGAGGCGGTCGGGGACCCATTCGTCCTTGGTACGGCCGTAGCCGGTGACCCAGACGTCCTGGCCCTCGATGGTGGTGTTCGCGGCGAGGCCGACGGGGGCGATGCCGGTGACCGTCTTGTCCAGCTTGGCGAGGACGAGGTCGCGGTCTTCGCGGGGGACGAGCTCGGTGACGTTGGCGGTGGTGCCGGCGTCGTCAGCCAGGTTGGGACGGCCGATGACGGCGGGCTTCGGCTTCTCGAGCTTGCCGGCCGGGGCCTTCGTGCCCTGAGCGGGGTTCTCGACGAAGCAGCTGGCCGCGGTGATCAGCCACTGCGGCGACACGAGCGCGGCGGAGCAGCTGCGCTGGCCGTCTATGTCGATCTTGGCCGTGAAGGCGAATGAATCATTGACGGGCTGGCCCACGACGGCGTGGGCGGGGGTGGCCGTCAGCGTGCTCGCCGCTACGGCTGTTAACAGCAGACCTGGTATCCACGTGGCGCGCGGACGTCTGGCAGACATGTCGTATTCCTTGGTCGTGATGCGCGGCTCGTCCTGCGGGACAGGCCGGAAGGAAGGCTTGCTCTGGCTGAGAATTTCTAGCCGTATGACGCCTGCCGGCGGGCACATCGTTTGTTGTCGGGCATGACGCGCACGGCTTGATGTCGGCGCCCGTCAGCCGGTGACGCGTAGCTCTAGCAGAAGGGCGCGCTGGCGGGTCTTGCCTGCCTGACCGAACGGCTGGAATTCGTTCTTCGCGACGTCGATGGAAGAGTCCTTGCCGTCAGACCTGATCGTGGCCTTGACGGGGTGGTCCTTTGTCCAGATGCCGAAGGCATCGGCGATCTCGACGGCGAGGTAGCCCTGGCGGCCCTTGACGCTGAAGCAGAAGTCCTTCTGGCCGACGAGAGAATCGATCTTGATGTCGTAGGCCGCACAGTCGGTGAGCAGGATGCGGCCATCGCCCTTGCCGAGGACGATGCCCTTTTCCTGGGAGATCTTTGCACCGTCGGGGTACTGGAACGTTTCGATTGCGAATGGCATCTCATCGTCGCCGGCTGCCGTGGGTGCGGTCCGGGGAGGCGCAGGTTGTGCGACCGATATTGGTGCAAATCCGGCACATGAGGCAATTAGTGCAATGGTGCTGGCGGTGAGGATCTTTCGGGCATGGGGTATTGCCATGATTACCTTCCGGTTCGGGAGTGATGCTGATGTTACGCCCCGTGACGCCCGCGAGTAAAGTGTATGTATGATGCCGTCAACATAGCGTCAGTTGGCGTTACAACGGGGGGAGTTGTGGCGGGATGGGGGCAGGCGGTCTACCTGGTGGACACCTGCCGATTCGTGACTGCGCTCAACTGTGTGCCAGCTGCGCCGAGCCCGAATCGATGAGAGAGGGACCGCCTGGATGAGGCGAAGACTGAGCTCCGGTGTCGGAGCACCAGGAGACGGTGGGGGCGCGCGGGCCGGGGGAAAGAAGTCGTTACGGCTGCGTGAAGCCTGTGCCGCGGCGCTTCCCATTGCGCTTCTTGTTGGCCTTCTCGGCAGTACTCCGGCCGTTGCGGCTGATGACACAGACGAATCACAGTGGCGTCGGTTATGGGAACGCGGTCTGACGGTCAGTCTGTGGACGACTGGTGGCGTCGGCATCAAGAGGGCAGCTGAGGATGCGCTGCTGGGCACGGACGAGGACGTCAAGAAGTTTCTCGCGGCCAAGGACGGCATCGAGCACGATGATGACCGCATCGATGTAAGCCGCGTCTTCGGTGTGGGTGGGCCCGCAGTGCGCGAGGCTGCGAAGAAGGCACTGCAAGGCACCCCGGAAGACTTGCGGGCGTTCTTGAAGGACGGCTGGAAAGCCCCTCTGGAGGACGACCAGAAGGTGGAGGCCGCTCGGGTCATCTACTTCGGGGGCTATGGGGTCAAGGAGGCCGGTAAGGCTGCGCTGAATGGGACCCCTGCCGACATCGCCAAGTTTTTGGAAGTCGGGCAGTACGAGGCCCGCGAGACGGACGATAAGGTGCTCGTCGCGTCGATCATCGGTGAGGGCGGACCGAATGTGAAGGCTGCGGGCAAGCTCGCGATGCAGGGCACGCCTGAGGACAGGGTCGAGTTCCTTGAGGTGGGCCAGTTCACGGCCCGTAACCGGGATCAGGAGCACGCCACCATCGCGGATCTCACCAAGCAGGCTGAGCAGGCGGGGCTGCGGGCTGAGCAGGCGACTGAGGCGTCCCAGAAGGCGTCTGCACGCGCGGTGACGGCTTCCGAACAGGCAAAGGAGTCCGCACAGACGGCAGCCAGGGAAACCAAGGCGGCTAAAAATGACTCTAAAAAGGCCGCCGTCAAGGCCCAGCAGGCCGCGGACGCGGCACGGGCCGCCGCCGCCGCTGCCCAGCAGGCCATCGGCGCGGCCAGTGCTGCCAACCGCTCCGCCCGTGTTGCTGCCCTTGCCGCAGCCCAGACCGCGAGCGCGGCCAACGCCGCGGCTGAGGCTGCTACCCGGGCGTACAACGCCTCGATTGCCGCGGCCGGCGACGCCGGCAAGGCCGAGGACGCCAAGAACTACGCAAAGCAGGCACGTGAAGCGTCTGGCCTTGCGAAGAAATCGGCTGATGCTGCTCAGCAGGCCGGTAAGGCGTCCTGGGCTGCCGGGGAAGCGGCGAAGGCGTCACGGAGCGCCAGCGCCAATGCCGATGCCGCAGCCGATGCCGCCGATGAGGCGAGTGGATATGCGGACGCGGCAGGTGTTCACTCGGGTGAGGCGAAGGCGGCGGCCGCGGAGACTCGCCGGCATGCGCGGGAGGCCAACCGCGCCGCCAGTGCTGCTGAGTCACTGGCCCGCAAGTCCGCTAACGCCGCCTATGCGGCTCGGGACGCTGCCAACTCGGCGGCGGGCCATGCAAACAAGGCCGCGGATGCTGCAGAAGATGCCGCCAAGCATGCGGGTGAGGCTAAGGACGCGGCCACTGAGTCCGCCAAACAGGCCGATGCGGCGAAGGAAGCAGCGGAGGCCGCCGCTACGGCAGTCGCCACTGCTAAGAACGTCTTCGCGATCGCGCGGGAAGTCGAAGCGGAAGACCTCGCCACCCGCACCGCGGCTGCCATCGAGCGCGCCAAGTCCGACAAGGAACAGGCGCAGAAGTTCACATCTGCCGTCGCTGCCCAGGCGGTGGAGGCCAGGGGGCTTGATGTCACAGCCAAGGCCTTGGCCGCGGAAGCGGGCAAGCCGGATGTCGATGTCAAGGCGACTGTGGCCAAGGGCCGGGAGCTCGCTCTGCAGGCGCTGAAGACCCGTGGCCCCTTTATGCAAGAGGCTGCCAGCTCCGCCTTGGCCGGCAGTGATGCCGGCGTCCTGGAATACCTGAGGAGCGGTTGGGAGAAGGCGGGTGAGGACGAAACTCGTCAGCAGGTCGTTGACCTGTCCCTCCAGAGCCCCTACCAATCCGTCCGCACGGCTGCCCAGGAAGCGCTCAAGGGCAGCGATCAGCAGATCAGGGACTTCTACACCACCGGCCAGTACACGGCGGGATTTACGGACTACAGAGTCCGTGTCGCCCAGATCAACTCCGCCGGTGGGCCTGTAGTGAAGGAGGCATCGAAGACTGCTCTCGGCAGCAAGGACCCTAAGGATCTGCTCGCCTTTATCGCCAACGGCCAGTACGTGGCCCAGAACGACGACGAGCGCGTCCTGGCCGCCGGGCTCTTCAACGACAGTGGCCCTGAGGTGAAGGCCGCTGCCAAGATCGCACTGTCAGGACCGGCGGATCAGCTGCACTATTTCGTCCAGGCCGGCCAATACATGGCCGACCGCAAGGATCAGCTGGCTGCCACCCATATTGCGCAGCTCCAGGTCCTGATCGACCAGGGCTCCAGGGTCGCGGCAAAGGCCCAGGAGAACCGTTGGATCGCGGCCAAGGCTGCAGCCGTCGCCAAGGGTGCGTCCGCCGACGCGCAGAAGGCCGCCGAACAGGCTCAGAAGTCGGCCGATGATGCTAAGGGCTATGCCGCAGACGCTGACAGGTCGGCCCGTCAGGCGGAGAACTACGCTGCCAGGGCAGCGAAATCCGCCACCACCGCACGCAACGCCGCGGACGCTGCTGACCGTGACGCAGTCGCGGCGACTGAGTCCGCAACACAGGCGGAGTTCTCTGCCAACTACGCCAGGGACTCGGCCAGAGAGGCGACGGGGTATGCCAACGACGCTCGCGACTCTGCCTTGGATGCTGGGAAGGACGCCGAGCAAGCCAAAACCTTTGCTTCCGAGGCGTGGAAAGACGTCCTGAAGAAACGGCAAGCAGAGCAGGCCGAAGCGCAGCGTCTGGCCGAAGAGAAGCGCAAGCAGCTGGAGAAAGAACGGAAAGAAAGAGAGAAGAGGGTATGTCACACGACCCCGCTCCGCGCCGGTAACGAGCTGAGCGGCCTTGCCTGTATGCGTGGGCCGGGTGAATGGACCGTGGACAAGGAGCTGCCTGACCCGACGCTGACTAAAGTCGTCTGGACGGTCACCGGTCTCAACGACATCAAAGACTGCATCGAGAATCCATCGCTGGGTAAGTGTGCGACGGCCGTCGCTATGGCCCTGCCTATGGGCAAGGCATTGAAGGCTGAGAAGATTGCCGCTGAGGGGGTCGAAGGTGTCGTCAAGGCATCGCGGGCTGGGAAGAGTAATGGTGGACTTGGCGCGTTGGTCGGCGTGACCAAGCCGGACCCTGCCGCTGATGCTCTTGCCCAACGACTTGGGGGTGTGTCGCGAGTCCGCTTTGCGAACGATCCATCCGGGAGGGAGTATGACGCGATCAGTGACCTGTATGTTGCGCAGTCGAAGCCGACAGGCTTCCGCATGGGAAGCGCGTTTCGAAACCAGGCAAAGGCGACCTTTGAGGCGGCCCTTCAGTCCAACCGGAAGCCTTACTTCCACTTTGAAGGGCCTCCAGAGGCCGGCGTCATCGGCAAACTGCAGGAGTACGGGCGTCGCTATGGCGTTGAGCCTGTAATTGACGTGGAACCGCTGGGGTGATGGGAATGTACGAATTTCATGGGTGGTTCGGTATTGCCGAGTCGCCCGAAGAGGCTGATGCGGGTTCGCTCTCGGAGGGTTTGGCTGATCTGCGGGATCGCATCTCTGGGATTCGCTGGGTGACGGGTGAGGTCAAGCTGGCTGCCTATAATGGGCAGTATTTTCTCGCTGTCGATGGCCTGGTTAATCGTCGCAGGGACGAAGCTCAGGAGCTGGATGCCCTTTTGGGGTATGTCGCCGATCGATTCCGGGGTGCGTGGGGTCTCCTCTATGAGCGTTCGGACGATTTTACCGACCCGCCTGGGCCTGGGGCTTTCCGTGTTCGTGTCATGGCAAGAGGTGTAGTGCAGTATCGCCTCGATCCTTTCCTTTCCCCGTGTCGACCGGTAATCGAAGACTGATCTCCTCGCCGAGGTAAGATCCAATTGCCGGATTCAAATTCTGACGCTTCGGCCCGCCGGGATACCCGGCGGGCCGAAGCGTCTCCTCGAACGTCTCCCGCAACAGGCGCGTGCCGTTGGCTCTGGTCTACTCGAGGCCGTGGGTCTCTGGTGGGGTGTCGTCAGGCGCTCTCCATACGATGCGGCCTCGATGTGGTTCGAGGTCTTGACGGGGGATCCGCCTGGCGGCTCAGCTTAGAGTTCATATGTTGTATGGATGGCCGGGCTCCAGGGTTGTGGTCCGGTTGAGGGGACGGCCGGCGTGCCGTGTCCGGCTAGGCGGGAGTGGATGGGCGTGGAGACTCCGGGGTCGCAGTCGTCGCTGCACCGGGCCAACCTCGAGCGGGTCGTGCGCGCGGTGCGCAGGGCGGGGTCGCTCACGCAGGCGGAGATCGCCCGGGCTACCGGGCTGTCGGCCGCTACCGTCTCCAACATCGTTCGGGAGCTGAAGGACGGCGGGACCGTCGAGGTCACGCCCACCTCTTCCGGGGGGCGGCGGGCGCGGAGTGTGTCCCTGTCCGGGGATGCCGGGATCGTCGTCGGTGTTGATTTCGGGCACACCCACCTGCGGGTCGCGGTCGGGAACCTTGCCCAGCGCGTGCTTGCCGAGGATGCCGAGCCCCTTGATGTGGATGCCTCCGCCGCCCAGGGGCTCGACCGGGCTGAGCAGCTGGTCAGGCGGTTGATCGACGACGTCGGGATCGATCCTCGGAAGATCATTGGCGTGGGGCTCGGCGTGCCCGGGCCCATCGACGTCGAGACCGGCACCCTGGGGTCCACCGCCATTCTGCCGGGGTGGGCCGGGACCAATCCGCGGGATGAGCTCGCGGAGCGGCTCAGCGTGCCCGTTCACGTGGACAATGATGCGAATCTCGGGGCCCTCGGCGAGCTCGTGTGGGGTGCCGGGCGCGGGGCCGCCGATCTTGCTTACATCAAGGTCGCCAGTGGTGTCGGGGCGGGCCTCGTCATCAACGGGCAGATTTACCGCGGGCCTGGGGGCACTGCGGGTGAAATCGGGCATATTACGCTGGACGAGTCCGGGCCCGTCTGTCGCTGCGGCAACCGTGGGTGTCTTGAGACCTTTACGGCTGCCCGCTACGTGCTGCCGCTCCTCCATTCGGCCCACGGCACCGACCTCACCGTCACCCGCATGGTCCAGCTCGCCCGCGAAGGCGACCCCGGCTGCCGACGGGTGATCTCGGACGTCGGGCGGCATATTGGTAGTGGTGTCGCCAACCTCTGCAACCTCCTCAACCCCCGCCGCGTCGTGCTCGGCGGCGATCTCGCCGACTCCGGCGAGCTCGTCCTCGCGCCCATCCGCGAATCCGTCTCGCGCTACGCGATCCCCAGCGCCGCACGGCAGTTGGAGGTCGTCCCCGGTGCGCTCGGCGGTCGCGCCGAGGTGCTCGGTGCGCTCGCCCTCGTGCTGAGCGAGATGGGTGATTCCACCCTGCTGGAGGGGCATGCTCCGGTGGGTGCTCCGCTGTCCGCCTGAGGCCCCGCCCGAGGCCCGCCCGAGTTCGGTTCCAGCAGTTCCAGCAGTTCCAGCAGCTCCAACAGTTCCAGTCGTTCCAGCCGGTTCCTGGTGGCTTCATCCCGCTTTTGGGTCAAGCTCCCTCCTTGAGTTCACGTAGATAACGAATGGCACCGTTGCCATCTCGTTAAGGATTTACTTCTTGACGGCCCCTTTGCGGCCGAGTTGACTTCCAGCCACCTCGGCCGCAACGACGCGGCCTCGTCAGGGAGGTTTCTGCAAGTGAACACGCATCTGCGTCGTGCAGCCGTGGCCGTGGCGGCCATGTCGATGGCGGCCGGTCTCGCCGCCTGTGGCAGTGCCAAGGAGGCCGGCGGCGGGGATACCAAGAAGGACAAGAAGGGCCCGCTCACCATCGGGCTCCTCCTTCCGGAGAACCAGACCGCGCGCTACGAGCGCTTCGACAAGCCGCTGATCGAGAAGAAGATCAAGGAATTGGCGGGCGCCGACACCGTCGTCCTTTACGAGAACGCCAAGCAGGACGCCTCCGTCCAGCAGCAGCAGGTCGACACGATGATCACCAAGAAGGTCGACGCGCTGATCGTCGATTCCGTGGACGCGAAGTCGATAGCTTCCTCGGTGAAGAAGGCGAACGACAAGGGCATTCCCGTCGTCGCGTACGACCGCCTGGCCGAGGGCCCCATCAAGGCGTACACCTCCGTCGACAACGAGCGCGTCGGCAAGATCCAGGGCGAGTCGCTGCTCAAGGAGCTCGGCGACAAGGCTTCCGAGGGCCAGATCGTCATGATGAACGGGTCGGTCACCGACCCGAACGCCAAGATGTACAAGGACGGCGCCCACTCCGTGCTCGACGGCAAGGTCAAGGTCGGCAAGGAGTACGACACCAAGGAGTGGAAGCCGGAGAACGCCAACGAGAACATGAAGGGCGCGATCTCCTCGCTGGGCAAGGAGAACATCGTCGGCGTCTACTCCGCCAACGACGGCATGGCCGGCGGCATCATCACCGCCCTCAAGAGCGCGGGCTTCGACAAGCTCCCGCCCGTCACCGGCCAGGACGCCGAGCTCTCCGCCGTCCAGCGGATCCTCTCCGACGAGCAGTTCATGAGCGTTTACAAGCCGTACAAGCCCGAGGCCGACGCTGCTGCCGAGATGGCTGTCGCGCTCGCCAAGGGGAAGTCGCTCGACGGCATCGCCAAGTCCACCGTCGACAGCGGCACCCAGAAGAAGATTCCTTCCATCATCGTCACCCCCTTCGCGCTGACCAAGGCTGACATCGGGAAGTACGTCGGTCAGGAAGGCTTCTTCAACCGCGACGAGATCTGCACTGAGAAGTACAAGGCTCAGTGCGACTCCGCCGGGATCAAGTAGGGATTCCGCAGATGTCCGCCACCACCGCCACAACGGCCGCAACGGCCGGATCCGGCGCCGCCCCCGTCCTCGCCCTGCGCGGGATCTCCAAGCGCTTCGGTGCCGTCCAGGCGCTCACCGACGTCGACCTGGAGATCCACGCCGGCGAGGTGGTCGCCCTCGTCGGCGACAACGGCGCCGGCAAGTCCACCCTCGTCAAGACGATCGCCGGCGTCGGCCCCGCCGACGACGGGGTCATCGAGTGGGAGGGGCGGCCGGTCACCGTGGACCGGCCGCACGCCGCCCAGGGGCTCGGCATCGCGACCGTCTACCAGGACCTCGCGCTCTGCGACAACCTCGACGTCGTCGGCAATCTCTTCCTCGGACGCGAGATCACCCGCGCCGGGGTGCTCGACGAGGTCGAGATGGAGCGCCGCGCACGTGAGCTGCTCTCCACCCTGTCCATCCGGATCCCCAGCGTCCGTATCCCCATCGCGTCGCTCTCCGGCGGGCAGCGGCAGACCGTCGCCATCGCCCGCTCGCTGCTCGGCGAGCCCAAGATCGTCATCCTGGACGAGCCGACCGCGGCGCTCGGGGTCGAGCAGACCGCGCAGGTCCTGGACCTGGTCGAGCGGCTGCGCGAGCGCGGCCTCGGCGTCATCCTCATCAGCCACAACATGGCCGACGTGAAGGCCGTCGCCGACCGCGTCGCCGTCCTGCGCCTCGGCCGCAACAACGGCACGTTCGAGGTGGCGAGCACCACCCAGGAAGAGATCATTTCCGCCATCACGGGTGCCACCGACAACGCTGTCACCCGGCGCCGGGCCCGCTCCGCGGAGGCCGCGTCGGCCGCGGAGGCGGCGAAGGCCGCCGGTGGTGTCGATGCCGCCGGTGCCGCCGGTGCCGCCGATGTCCCCCAGGCCGCTCCGGCTGCTCCGGCTGCCGAGGCCGGCCAGGCCGATCATGCCGATCACGCTGATCACGCCGACCGCGCCGATCACGCCGACGAGCCCGAGAAGGAGGCGGGCGCATGAGTACCGAGCTGCCCACGTCCACGTCGCCCACAGAGCCGGCCGCCAACGGCAATGGCAACGCCAACGGCAATGGCAACGGCCAGGCCCCCGCCCACGACGCCGTCCCCGCCGTCGACCCCCGCCTCCTCGTCCGCGAGGAAGGCTTCGCCGGCTACTGGGGCGAGTTCCTCCGCAAGCTCCGCAGCGGCGAGCTCGGCTCCCTCCCCGTGATCGTCGGCCTGATCGTCATCGCGCTGGTCTTCCAGCTGCGGGACCCGGCCTTCCTCGGCGCGGAGAACCTCAACAACCTCTTCGTCACCGCCGCCGGCACCGGCCTGATCGCCGTCGGCATCGTCTTCGTCCTGATCCTCGGCGAGATCGACCTCTCCGTGGGCTCGGTCAGCGGGCTCGCGGCCGCCGTCTTCGCCGTGCTCAACGTGAGCCACGGCATGCCGGAGTGGCTGGCGCTCGTCCTCGCGATCCTCTCGGGCACCCTCATCGGCGCCCTGCACGGCTTCTTCTTCGCCCGGATCGGCGTACCCGCCTTCGTCGTCACCCTGGCCGGCCTGCTCGGCTGGAACGGCCTCATGCTCCAGGTGCTCGGCTCCAACGGCACCATCAACCTCGACGACTCCGGCATCGTCGCCGGCCTCACCAACCACTACTTCACCGACATCTCCGCCGCGTACGGGCTGGCAACGCTCGCCGTGGCCGCGTTCTTCCTGGTGTCCTTCCGGGACAGCAGGCGCCGCGAGGCCGCGGGCGTGCCCAGCAGGCCGCTCAGCGAGATCGTGCTGCGCACGGTGGCGCTGGCCGTGCCCGCCTACGTGGTGGCCTGGCTGCTCAACCAGTACAAGGGCCTGCCGCTGGCCGTGGTGATCTTCCTCGGGGTCGTCGTGGCGCTCGACCTCGTGCTGCGCCGCACGGCGTACGGGCGGAAGGTCTTCGCCCTCGGCGGCAGCGTGGAGGCGGCCAGCCGCGCCGGCATCAACGTCGCCGCGGTCCGGATCTCGGTCTTCGCCCTCTCCGGGACGATGGCCGCCGTCGGCGGCATGTTCCTGGCGTCGCAGATCAACGCCGCGAACCAGTCCTCCGGGGCCGGCAGCCTGCTGATGAACGCGATCGCCGCGGCCGTCATCGGCGGCACCAGCCTCTTCGGCGGCCGCGGCAAGACCTGGTCCGCGCTGCTGGGCGTGCTGGTGATCCAGTCGATCGCGTCGGGCATGGCGCTGCTGGGCATCGCCTCCGCGGTCCAGTACATGATCACGGGCGCGGTGCTGCTGGCCGCCGTGGTGATCGACTCGGTCTCCCGGAAGACCCAGAAGACCGCCGGCCGGGCGTAGGCCCTGCGCCTGCGGGCTGCTCTCCCGCGGGGCACCGCCGCCCGCCGGCCCGAGTGGGCGGCGGGCGGCGGTGCCCTTGCGTACGTGCACGCCCGCCGTACGGGTGTACCCGTACGTATGAGCCTCCCCGTCGTACGGGCGTGCACGGGCCGTGCACGCCCGCCGTCGCCGTCTGCCTGCGCGTCGTGGCTGGTCGCGCAGTTCCCCGCGCCCCTTTCGGAGCGCGGCATGGCGCAGTCATACAGTCGTACGTACGAGTCACGTCCTATAGGGCGTTTTGTCGTGTCGCCGGTCGCTCATGCGTCCGGTCGGGTGACTCAGGTCGCATCACCCGTTCATCGCCACCGCGGGCGGAACATTAGACTCGACGGATCTAGAGGTTTCTCAAGACTTCTACATGTTTCTACAAGCCGACAGCTCGACGAAGAGGAGGCACGGGTGGCCCTGCTGACCCGCATCAGGGAACCGCGCGACCTGGACCGGCTCAGCCCGGAGCAGCTCGACCGGCTCGCCGCGGAGATCCGCACCTTCCTCGTCGACGCCGTCGCCAAGACCGGCGGACACCTCGGGCCCAACCTCGGCGTGGTCGAGCTCACCATCGCCCTCCACCGGGTCTTCGACTCGCCGAAGGACAAGGTCCTCTTCGACACCGGGCACCAGGCCTACGTCCACAAGCTGCTCACCGGCCGCCAGGACTTCTCGAAGCTGCGCGCCAAGGACGGCCTGTCGGGCTACCCCTCGCGCGCCGAGTCGCCGCACGACGTCATCGAGAACAGCCACGCCTCGACCGTCCTCGGCTGGGCCGACGGCCTCGCCAAGGCCAACCAGGTCCTGGGCAAGGACGACCACGTCGTCGCGGTCATCGGTGACGGCGCGCTCACCGGCGGCATGGCCTGGGAGGCGCTGAACAACATCGCCGTCGCCAAGGACCGCCCGCTCGTGATCGTCGTCAACGACAACGAGCGCTCCTACGAGCCCACCATCGGCGGCCTCGCCAACCACCTGGCCACGCTGCGCACCACGGACGGCTACGAGCGCTTTCTGGCCCGCGGCAAGGACATCCTCGAGCGCACCCCGGTCGTCGGCAAGCCGCTGTACGAGACGCTGCACGGCGCGAAGAAGGGCCTGAAGGACTTCATCGCCCCGCAGGGCATGTTCGAGGACCTGGGCCTGAAGTACGTCGGCCCGATCGACGGCCACGACATCGAGGCCCTGGAGTCCGCCCTGCAGCGCGCCAAGCGCTTCGGCGGCCCCGTCCTCGTGCACTGCCTGACCCAGAAGGGCCGCGGCTACAAGCACGCCGAGCAGAACGAGGCGGACCGCTTCCACGGCATCGGCGCGATCCACCCCGACACCGGCCTGCCCCTCGCCTCCTCCGGCGCCAGCTGGACCTCCGTCTTCGCCGACGAGATGGTGAAGCTCGGCAAGGAACGCGAGGACATCGTCGCCATCACGGCGGCCATGATGCAGCCGGTCGGCCTCGGCAAGTTCGCCAAGGCCTTCCCCGAGCGCGTCTACGACGTCGGCATCGCCGAGCAGCACGCGGCCACCTCCGCGGCCGGCCTGGCCACCGGCGGGCTGCACCCGGTCTTCGCCGTCTACGCCACGTTCCTCAACCGCGCCTTCGACCAGGTGCTGATGGACGTCGCCCTGCACAAGTGCGGCGTGACCTTCGTCCTGGACCGCGCCGGCGTCACCGGCGACGACGGCGCCTCGCACAACGGCATGTGGGACATGTCGATCCTGCAGGTCGTCCCCGGCCTGCGGATCGCCGCCCCGCGCGACGCCGACCAGGTCCGCGCCCAGCTGCGCGAGGCCGTCGAGGTCAAGGACGCCCCCACCGTCGTCCGCTACTCCAAGGGCACCGTCGGCCCGGCCGTCGAGGCCGTCGGCACCATCGGCGGCATGGACGTGCTGCGCCGTCCCGCCGAGGACGTCGTACGGCCGGACGTGCTCCTCGTCTCGGTCGGCGCGCTCGCCCCGATGTGCCTGGAGATCGCCGACCTCCTCGACAAGCAGGGCATCTCCACGACCGTGGTCGACCCGCGCTGGGTCAAGCCCGTCGACGAGGCGCTGCCCGGCCTGGCCGCCGAGCACCGCGTCGTCGTCACCGTCGAGGACAACGGCCGCGTCGGCGGTGTCGGCTCGGCGGTCGCGCAGGCGCTGCGCGACGCCGGCGTGGACCTGCCGCTGCGTGACTTCGGCATCCCGCCGCGCTTCCTCGACCACGCCTCCCGCAAGGAGGTCATGGCCGAGATCGGGCTGACCGCGCCGGACATTGCGCGCCAGGTCACCGGGCTTGTCGCCAAGCTCGACGGGCGGCTTGAGGACGCGCCCGAGGCGTCCGAGGCGCCCGAGGTGACGGCGGTCTCCGATGCGGCTCCCGAGGCCGCGGCGGAGCCGGCGCGCGACTAGGCTGCGCCTTCGCCTTCGTCGCGCCGCGGTTCTTTTGCCGCTTGTCGGCCGTTGGTCGGCTGCCGGTTGTGTGTGGCTGGTCGCGCAGTTCCCCGCGCCCCTTATGGGCGCGCGGGCTGCGCCTTGGCCTGGTCGGCCGGTCTCCGGTCGTGTGTGGTGGCCGGTCGCGCAGTTCCTCGCGCCCCTATAGGCGTGCGAGCTGCGCCCTGCCCCGGTCGGTCGGCTGCCGGTCGTCTGTGGCCGGTCGCGCAGTTCCCCGCGCCCCCTATCGGGCGCGCGTCGTTCCCCGCGCTCCTCTTCCGGGCCGGTCGGGCCACCTATACGGGTGGTCCGGCCGGTCCGTCTGCATATGGACCGGTGCGTCCCATCGGGTGAATCCTGTTGGGGGTGGCCGGTCAGGCCCCTGCCCGGCCCGGATCATCGCGGACACTCGCTCAGTTCATGGTGAGCACGCGAGCAGGTGGACAGGTGGAGGTGGGCCGATGAGCACGAGCGAACAGCAACCTCTCGGGGAGCCCCGCGGCAAGCGCGGAGTCTTCCGGACCAAATCGGTGGAGCAGTCCATCCGGGACACCGAGGAGCCCGAGCACGCCCTCAAGAAGTCCCTGACGGCCCTCGACCTGACCGTCTTCGGCGTCGGCGTCGTCATCGGCACCGGCATCTTCGTCCTCACCGGCAAGGTCGCCAAGGAGAACGCCGGCCCGTCGGTGGCCCTGGCCTTCGTCCTCGCCGGCATCGTCTGCGGGCTCGCGGCGCTGTGCTACGCGGAGTTCGCCTCCACCGTGCCGGTCGCAGGCTCCGCGTACACCTTCTCCTACGCCTCCCTCGGCGAGCTGCCCGCCTGGATCATCGGCTGGGACCTGATCCTGGAGCTGGCGCTGGGCTGCGCCGTCGTCTCCGTCGGCTGGTCCGGCTACATCCGCTCCCTGATGGACAACGCGGGCTGGCACCTGCCCACCGTCCTGGAGGGCACGCACGAGGGCCGCTTCGGCTTCGACCTCCTCGCCTGCATCCTCGTCCTGGTGCTGACGGCGATCCTCGTCCTCGGCATGAAGCTGTCCTCGCGCGTGACGGCCGTCGTGGTCGCGATCAAGGTCACCGTCGTCCTGATCGTGATCATCGTCGGGGCCTTCTTCATCACCGGCTCCAACTACGACCCGTTCATCCCGGACTCCCAGGGCACCACGGCCGGCAGCGACATCAAGGCCCCGCTCATCCAGCTCATGTTCGGCTTCTCCCCGTCGAACTTCGGCGTCATGGGCATCTTCTCGGCCGCCGCCGTCGTCTTCTTCGCCTTCATCGGCTTCGACATCGTCGCCACCGCCGCCGAGGAGACCCGCAACCCCCAGCGCGACGTGCCGCGCGGCATCCTCGGCTCCCTCGCCATCTGCACGCTGCTCTACGTGGCCGTGTCCGTCGTCGTCACCGGCATGCAGAAGTACACCGAGCTGTCCACGGACGCGCCCCTCGCCGACGCCTTCAAGGCCACCGGGCACCCGTTCTGGGCCGGGCTCATCAGCTTCGGCGCGGCCGTCGGCCTCACGACCGTCTGCATGATCCTGCTGCTCGGGCAGAGCCGCGTGTTCTTCGCGATGAGCCGCGACGGGCTGCTGCCGAGGATCTTCTCGCGCGTGCACCCGCACTACGGCACGCCGTACCGGTCGACGATCCTGCTCGGCGTGGTCGTGGCCGTGCTCGCGGGCTTCACCTCGATCGACGTCCTCGCCGAACTCGTCAACATCGGCACGCTCTTCGCGTTCGTCGTCGTGGCCCTCGGCGTCGTCATCCTCCGCCGCACGCGGCCGGACCTGCCCCGGGCCTTCCGCACCCCGCTCGTGCCCGTGGTGCCCGTCCTGTCGGTCCTGGCCTCGCTGTGGCTGATGCTCAACCTGACGGCCGAGACGTGGCTGCGGTTCGCCGCGTGGATGGTCCTAGGCGTCGTCGTCTACTTCGTGTACGGGCGGCAGCACAGCCGCGTCCCGTAGCCCGCTCGCCGTCCACGCTCACTACGGACGTACGGCCACGATGGACGTACCGCCACTGCGGACGTACCACCACTACGGACGTACCGCGCTCGGGCCCGCCACCTCCGCGCCGCAGGAGGTCACGCGGGCCCGCAGCTCGCGGTCGGCGGTGACGACCACGCACCGGCGGCCCGGCTCCCGGGCCGCCACGAGCTCCACGATCCGGTCGTCACCGCTCCCCGCGGCCTCCTCGATCCGCACGCCCGGCACCGGGCCGGCACCCCGTGCCTTTCCCTCCACCACGAGGACGACCTCGGGGGCGTCCGTGAACAGCTCCCCCTCGCCCCGCGCCGCGCGGTCCGCGAGGTGGTCCCGGAGCCTTTCGGTGGCCGCACGGCGGTCGCGCCACCACCCGTCCGGCACCGAGCCGACGACGTTCGCGGAGTCCACGACCAGGAGAACGGGGAGGAGGGCGCTCATGCCCACAGCCTCGCACGCCAACCGCGGGCGGAGGCCCTGACCGGCCACGATGTTATTGTCGAGGGTCGACAAACGGGCTCCGAGCGCAGCGCGACCGAGGCCGAATGCGAGAGCCGCATGCGAGAAAGGCTGGCAGCGAGTCATGGCAGTGCGTACGGCCACCCCGGTCACCGGCTGGCTACTGAGGGGGAGCGACGGCCGCCTGACGGCCTACGCACCGGCCGAGGGCGGTGTCGTGCGCTGGACCGAGACCCGGCCCGGCGGCCCGGAGTGGACGGGCCCGGAGCTGCTCGCGGTGCCCGGCCTGGAGGCCTGCCTGTCCATAGCGCAGAGTCCGCAGGGCTACGTGTACCTCGTCGGCGTGCGGCAGCGCGAGACCGATGCGGGCGAGGTCGACACCGACATCGTCTACGCCACCCAGTTCCAGCCCGGCCGCCCGCCCACGAACTGGCGGTCGATCGGCTCTCCCCACGGCCCGGACCGGCAGCGCTCCGCCCAGCTCGGCGTCCCCACCGCCGCCGTCGACTCCACCGGCCTGCAGGTCTTCGTCCGCAACTCCGGCGGCGGCGTCTGCGGCCGCCGGCAGGACGCCCGCGGCATCTGGGGCCCCTGGACCGACATGAAGGGCAGTCACGTCCTCGACGGCCTGACCGCCGCCGCGACCCCCTCCGGCCGCATCGAACTGCTCGCCCCCGCGTCCGAGTTCGTGCTGCGCTGGCGCCAGGAGCAGCCGGGCGGCCCGGTGCGGCGCGTGCGCAACGTCCCCGCCAAGCCGGGGGCTTGCTCGGCGACGGCCGGAGTGACGGGGGAGGACCGCATCACGCACTTCTGGCGTGACGCCGTCGACGGCGAACTGCACACGCTGGCGCCGGAGGCTGTGGCTGACGAGGCCGCTGCCGACGCCGAGCCCGCCACAGCCTCGGTCGGCGGCACCGGCAGCGGGGCGGTCGCCGTGCTGCACGCCGTCCTCGACGGGCACGAGTGCACGGTCCTCGCCCAGCGCGCGGCTTCCGGCCTCCCGGCCGTCGCCGTATGCCCCAGCGGGGACGAGGTGCTGGCCGCGCAGTGGTCCGAGACCGGCGAGGAGTTCGCGGGCGCCCCGGCGCTGGCGGTCGACGGGAACGACCGGGTGACGGTCGCGGTGCTGGGCGTTGACGGGCACCTGCGCGTGGCCCGCCAGCGCACAGGCGAGCGGGGGCTCGCCCTAGGCGAGTGGCGGCGGGTGTAAATACGTTCGCCTATGTCGGGACGCCGACCAACCTGCTCAATGCCGAAGGGCCGCCGGGATGTACAGGAACTGCCTGTCCACCCCGGCGGCCTCTTTGCTTCAGGTTGAGGAAACAGCAGATGTAGCGCTCTTGGGCTGTCCCCGGCCCGAATCCGCCTGCCGACTTGCACGGCCCTGGTCCGCTGACATTGCTGTCGACTGCTGCCGTAGCCCATTCCAGGCAGGAGTCCCGCCGGACCAAGGCCGACGGGACTCCTCATTTACTGACGCGAAGATCTCATGCGTCATTGGTGAGAGATTTGGAAGCCGCGGTAAAGGCTTCCCTCAAGGAATCCACGATCTTCGGAACAGGCAAGCGGACATTCTCCACGCGGTAGGATCCTCCGGAAAGTGGAGTGATGCAAACTTCCTGAGCCTTCTGCAATCGTTGCGCTGAACTCAGCCGCAGCGTTCCGTGACTCAGCGTCGGGAAGAGGCCATCGAATCTGCCGTCCACATAGGCTGCTTCAACGAGTGAACGTTCCTCGGAGAACTCCTCGGCAGTCCGCAGCCAATTCCACTGGGTCAATGCTGGATCGCCCGACTCGTGGGCTCTTGCCAGACGTCCTGGCGTCATGTAGGGGAACCTTCCGGCAAAATCATCCACCGAAATGCCGGCCCGCCAAGATGTCAATGCCTCAATAAGATTGTCGAGATCATCGGTGGCGCCCTCGGCCCAAGTGAATCCTTGTCCCTGGATTGCCACATAGAAGGTCCTGCTCTGGCTGCCGATCTGAATGGAGATCCTTCCGCGGCTCGAATCCAGCTCGGCCGTGGTGACCTGGCCAGGTCCCGAAGCGTAGTGACTGTAGACTCGCCCCAGGTCTAGGTTCTTCTTGCCGGCAGTCAGTTCCATGACCGAGATAAGGCTGCCTGTCGCAACAATGTCTGGGTAGAGGCCGGTCTCAAGCGGATCCATTCGCGAACCCCTTTCAGGGTGTTTCACTAACAGCCACAGAACTTCCGTGCATCGGATAGGAAGGGTCGGAGTCTTCCGAAGCCTGCCCAGTCCGGTTCCGGGACATCAACTCTTTCGAGGGAGCCTTTTGCGTTAGGTCGATAGAAATTGACCGAGGACCAAGAGCGTTCGCCATTAGCTACAGCCCTGGCGATCCATCCCATTTCTGTATCAGTGGCGTGTGCGCCCGGCTGGAGTCCGGCTTTTGCTGAATCGGTGAAGTTGCCCAGGCCGCGGAGATTTACGTGAAGCGTCACCGATGAGTCCCTGATCGCATTCTCTACCGGGCCCTGCCATGCATCAGGGCCGTAGTCACCGAAGTGCTTGAACCCCTCTTTATTTGCCCACGAATAGGTCCCCTCGGCCTTCTGCCCCAGCGCCACGTTGCAGTTGTGAACCAGAACGGGCTTGGTTCCCGCCTGCACATAGTACGTATGGATCGAGCTGACCGACAGGTTGAACACCTGCTGGACCGCGGTCCACGCGCGCGTCGCCGTGACCTTGACCCACGTGCCTGTCGACGTGCGGAGCATTGCTCCCGGCTTGATCTTGCCGGCTTCGGCCCAGGTCTTCTGGTCTTCCAGCCAGAACGGATGGCCTTCGGTCGCGGTGATGGTCTCGGTGGCGTCGCCCTTGTCGCCGTCCGTGTCAACCGTCAGCTTGACGAGGTGCTTCTCGCCGTTGCCGACGATGACATCGCCCACCGTCTGGGCTTCCGTCTTTCCGGTTGTCGGATTGGTCGCCAGGACCTTGTCGCCGACCTTCACATCCTTGATGGGCTTGGTCGTGCCGTCGGCCATCAGGACAGGGGTTTCCGGAGTGAAGCTGTTCGGGACCCTGCAGGTGGCGCCGCCCAGGTCTTCGGCGTTGTCGACGAACTTGGAACTCTTCTCCGCCACCTTCTCGGCGCGGCCCATCTTGGCGCCGACTCGTGCCGTCTTGGCCCCGCGAACCGCCGCCGTCGACCCCGGTACGAAGATGCTGCCGACCGTCACCACGGTCCACAGGCACGCTTCCGCGTCGCCCTTCGTGGCGCAGGCGATGGCGTCGTTGACGCCCGTGACCTCGGCGGCGAATTCGAGTGCCGCCTTCAGGTACGGCGCCGCCGTCTGGGCGAATTCCGAGACCGCGGTGATCGCGGTGTCGATCGCCGAGACCATCTTGGCGCTCACGTCGGCGACGATCTTCGTGACCTCGGTCGCGACCTTGGCCACGTCCTGGATGACTTGCTTGGTCTCCTGGACGAGGAGCGCCGGGGCGTGGGCCGCGGCCGAGACGACCATCTTCATGCCGGCGTAGACCGGGCGAAGTGCCTTGGCCAGGACGGGGACGGGGTTGTGGGTGGCGACGTACTTCTTCGCCGCCCGTGCCGTGTCGCTGATGTAGCGCTTGCTCTCGCGGTAGATCTGGGCTGCGGATTTGTAGACCCGCGCGCCCTGGTTGCGTATGTACCGCGCTCCGGACGAGATCTTGTTGCCCAGCCAGCGGGCGCCGGACGAGATCTTCCGGGAGATGTAGTGGACGGCCGAGGAGACCTTCCGCTCGATGTAGTGGTAGGCCCGTGAGACCTGCCGTTCCACGTAGTGGTAGGCCTGCGAGACCTTCTGTTCCACGTAGTTGTAAACCTGCGCGGCCTTGTGCTGTATGGAGCGGCCGGCGGACGCCACCTTCCGTCCGAGCTTCTTCAGACCGCCTCGGAAGCTGAAGTGCCCCGTCGGGTCGACGTTGTCCACCGGGTCGCCGTCACCGTAGGTGTAGCCGTTGGCGCGGACGGACGCGGGGGTCGGGTCGAGGTTGTAGCTGTCGCGGGAGGTGAAGGAACCGCCGTCGGCGTCGTACCAGCGGGCGGCCATGGAGACCTGCTGGGTGGACGGGTCGGTCCAGTCGCCCTGGTAGCCGATGGAGACCGGGTCGCCCTGGGTGGCCGTGGTGCGGCCGAAGGGGTCGAAGCCCGTCGACGACGTGAGCTTCTTGGGGTCGGCGTCCTTGGCGTCCAGCGTGCCGACGACGTCGCCGTGACGGTCGCTCATCGCCAGGCGCGTGGCACCGCCCTGGGTGATGGAGACCAGCTCGCCGTTGAGCCCGCGGCTGTAGACGCCGCGGCCGTCGGTGACGACCTCGTCGTCGAGGCCGGCGTAGGTGTGCTGGGTGCCGTCCCGGTCGACCAGGCGGCCGAGGGCGTCGTACTGGTAGGAGATCTCGCCCTGCTTGGCCAGCTGGCCGAAGGCGTCGAAGCGGCTCTCCTCGGTCAGGCCGGACGTGGTGGAGGACTTCCGGGTGCCGCGCGGGGTGTAGGTGTAGGTGGCCTCACCGTTGGTCAGCATCCGGTTGCGCGCGTCGTACGTCGCCTTGCGCTCGCCCGCCTGGATGCGGTTTCCGGCGTCGTCCCACGCGTAACCCGTGGTCTTGCCGTCCTTGTCGGTCCAGGAGGTCAGGCGCCCGGCGTCGTCGTACGTGTACTTCTGCTCGCCCGCGTCGGCCGTGCCGCCGGTCTTCTTCGAGATCACCCGGTCGTTGTCGTCGAAGGCGTACTCGAAGGAGGTCAGTGTCGTCCCGCCGGCGGACTTGGTCACGTCGGAGACCTGACGGCCCAGCGCGTCGTACCCGAAGGTGCGGTTCAGACCGGGGGAGTCGACGCCTTCCAGCGCGCCGGACTTGTCGTAGCGGTAGGTGAAGACCCGCTGCGACTGGGGATCCTTGAGGGTCTTCAGGCGTCCCTTCTCGTAGCCGAATACGGCCGTGCCGGCGGCGTCGGCCTTGGTGATCAGGCGACCGTCCTCGTCGTAGCCGAACGTGGCTTCGCCGGAACCGCCCTTGGCGGAGGTCAGCAGGCCGCGGTCGTTGTACTCGAAGACGTTCGTCCCCTTGGGGGCGCCGGCCGAGGTCATCCGGCCGACCGCGTCGTACTCGTAGACGCGGGACGGGGTCGAGGCCTCGGCCCCGGAGCCGGTCTCCTGCAGCAGCAGGCCGCTGGGGTCGAAGGTGCGCTGACGCTCCACCTTGCCGGGCTCGGTGAGCCGGACCGGGTTGCCCTCGGCGTCGTAGGAGGTGGTCCAGGTGCGATCGGCCGGTGCCGGGTGCTCCTTGGTCTCCGACTCGATCACCGACTCGGGCAGGCCGAGGGCGTTGAAGGTGTAGCGCGTGGTGTTGCCGCGGCCGTCGGTGAAACGGGTGCGGTTGCCGTTGACGTCGTAGCCGAAGCTGGTCGTGATCGTCTTTTCCGTGCTCACCGGCTCGACCTGCTTCACCAGCTGGTTCTGCGGGTCGAAGGTGAAGCGGGTGCTCTTGCCCTTGGCGTCGGTGGACGTCGAGAGGTTGCCCGCCTGGTCGTAGCGGAAGCTGCGGTTGCGCAGCGGGCGGTCGTCCTTGTCCAGCCAGAGCTGACCGGTCATCCGGCCGGCCTGGTCGTAGTCCTGCCGCACGGTGCGGCCCAGGGCGTCGCTGTTGCGGATGACACGGCCGGCCATGTCGAAGCCGGTCTGCGTCTTCACACCGGCGGCGTCCTCGGTGCCGGTGAGCTGGCCGAGCGCGTCGTAGCTGAAGCGCGCGGTGTCTCCGCCGGGCGTGGTCTGTGCCACCAGGCGGTCGGCGTCGTCGTAGGTGAAGGTGGTGGTGAAGTAGCGGGTCTGGTCGGACTTGCGCTCCACCGTCGTCGCCGTGCGCTGACGGCCGAGGTCGTCGTAGGTGCTCTCGGTGCGGGCCCCGGTCGGGTCCGTCACCGACAGCGTCTCGCCCGTGCGGGAGTAGGTGTACGACCACACGGCGCCGGCACCCGCCGGAACGTTTTTGCCGGGCTCGGTCACCAGGCCCAGCAGCTTCGAGGAACGGGGCTCCTCACGCTGGACCATCCGGCCGAGCTGGTCGTAGCGGAAGCGCTTGGTGTTGCCGAGCGCGTCCGTGGTCGCGGTGACCCGGCCCGCCGCGTCGTACTCGTTGCGGCTCACCGGGGTGATCGGCTCGGACGCCCCGGGCGGGGTGTACGACGGCGAGGTGCTCACCGTGGGGCGGCCGGTCTTGTCGAAGGCGACGGAGGAGACCCGGCCCTGCGGGTCCTTGCTCTGGGTCGCCTCGTCGAAGGCGTTGTAGCCGGTGGTGGTGGCCGGACGGACCTTGACGGCCTGGGAGTCGCCGCCGTTCTCCGTGTCGGCGGCCGGCTCGGTGACGGTCACCTGACGGCCGAGCTCGTCGTAGGTGTAGGTGGTGGTGTAGGCCTCCGGGTCCGCGCCCTCGGCGTTGCCCCGGGGCTCGGTCTCCGCGAGCAGCAGACCGCGCTGGTCGCGCTTGAAGGTCGTGGTCAGCCGCTCCTTGCCGTTGAGCGTGGTCTCGCTGAGCTCACGGCCGGCGGCGTCGTAGGTGTAGTCGACGACCTCGGAGCTGCTGCTGGAGAACTGGACGTTGGAGCTCTTGCCGGTGTGCACGACGCGCGTCACGTTGTCGGCGTCGTCGTACGTGTAGCTGACCTTGCGGTCGAGCCGGCCCGGGTCCGTGGTGATCGTCTGGGTCCGGCCCGAGACGTCGTAGGCGTAGGCGGTGACGGTGGTGCCGTTGCCGGTGGTCTTGCGCGTCAGGTTGCCGAGGGCGTCGTAGACGTTCTTCTCGAGCTCGATGTCGCGGGTGGACCCGTCCGGCTGGCGCACGCCGAGGGCGCGCACGGACTTGCTGAGGCCGTCGTCGTAGTAGCTGAACGCGCGTATCCGGCCCATGGCGTCGGCGTGCCGGGTCAGGCGGCCGGCCATGTCGTAGGCGTAGGAGTCGATCACCAGGACCTTCTCGTCGCCGTCCTTGGGAGCGTCCTCCGGGTCGCCGCGCCAGTCGCGCACCCGCACTTCCGCCACCTTGTTGCGCGGGGTGTAGGTGTACTCGGTCCGGGTTCCGCTCGGGTCGACCTGCCAGGCGCGGTTGCCCAGCACGTCGTAGCCGTAGCTGGTCTCCGAGCCCTCGGCGTCCGTCACCCGTACCGGACGTCCGGAGGCGCGCCTCCCGCCCGCTCTTCGCACCCGCCCCGTCGCGGGCGGCGTGCTCGTTCTCAGTCCTCCAGGATGCGCCAGTGTCCGTCGGTGCGCTCCACCGTCACGGTGCTCTTCCTCGCGCCCTTCGGCCCGGAGCCGACCTCGACGCGGGCGACCTTGCCGCCGCCCTCGACCTGGGCCGCGTGGACGTCGATGTCGCCGATCCTGCCCCGCTCCTTGCCGCTGAGCCGGTCGCCGATCTGGGCGCGCATGGCCCCCGGGCAACCGCCGTCGGCCTCGGCCATGGAGGAGACCACCTTGGGGTGCATCAGACGGCACGCCTCGCGCATGTCGTCGTCGGCCAGCGCGTCGATGTACGCCATGACGAGCTTGCGAGCGCCCTTGGCCCCGGGCTCCGCTCCGGGGTCACTGTCCCGGAGGAGCAGGACCCCGGTGACGGCGGCCGCCACCAAGGCGGCCGACGTGCCGATCGTCGTCAGCCGGCGCCTGCGGGTCGACCACAGCCGCGTTCCGGCGCGGCGAGCCGTGCTCCTGATCCGTTCTCCTGCGCTCCGTTCGCCGGACGAGGACTTCACCTGCTCGGGCACGGTCTCCCACTTCTGTCGCGAATCACCTGTGAACCGGGCAAGTCTGACACGGAGTTCCGGCAAACAGAATATTTGGGCCCGGATGTGCCCGGGGCGGCATCACAACCGCTTCGCGCTCCGCAGCCCCGTCGCGTAGAAGCCGTTGCCGTCCAGGCGGGCCGTGCCGCCCTTGTCGCCGAAGGTGGGGCCGTTGGCTTCTTCGCGGCTGGAGATGAAGCGGGGTTTGCCGTCGGTGTCGAGGCCCATGTAGATGCCTACGTGGTCCAGGCGTTCGCCGGTGCGCTTGTCGATGTCGAAGAAGACCAGGTCGCCGGGCTGCAGCCGGTCCGTGGCGTCGGGGCGCTTGCCGGTCAGTTCCAGGACCGGTACGCCGGGGGAGAGCCGGGCCATGCCGTTGGCGGTGCGGGGGAGGCCGTCGCCCTTGACGTCCTTGGCCATCAGGGGATAGCGGGCGCGGTAGCCGAAGACGGTGCGGATGAAGCCCGAGCAGTCCATGGCCCGGAAGCGCGCCGGCTCGGGCCGTTCGACGGTGCCGTCGCGGAAGCGGTAGGGGATGCCGAGGTAGTCGTAGAAGTCGGACTGTTCCAGGCGCAGGTCGCCGGCCGCGGAGCCGCTGGGGTTCAGGGGGCCGAACTGGGCGTCGCCGGAGTAGGGGATGCCCTGCGCGTCCTTCTTCTGCGGGGCGCCTTCGATGTATTCCATCGCGAAGGCGAAGACGTCGGGCTCCTTGCTGCCCAGGGACTTGCTGAACCAGTCCTTGAACCAGGCGGACTTCTCGGAGCCCTCCTTCCAGGCCTCCGGCAGCAGCCGCACCCAGCTGTCCGTGGTCACCTTCGCCGAGGTGTGCTTGGGCTCGGTGAAGGTGCGGCTCGCGCCGGTGAGGACGGCGGTGCGGGCGCCGTCGGTGAAGGTGCCGAGCACTCCGCCGTCGGCCGCGCGCACGACGGTGCGGGCGGGGTTGGCCAGCCGTTCGAAGCGGCGTTCCCCGGAGGCCGGCTTGCTGCCGGTCGTCCCGCCGGCGCCCGCGACGGACTGCACCGGCGGCGCGTCGGCCTCCTGCTTCTCGCGCAGCTCCACCGTGAGGTACGCGCTGGTGCCGAGCAGGCCGAGGACGACCAGGGTGTGGAGGGCGCGGCGGCCGGTCAGGCCCTTCTTCGGTCCCTTCACCGGCCCCTTCTTCGGGCTCTTCTTCCGGCCCTTGCTCCGGTCCTTCGTCATGGGGCTGCGCTCCGTGGGGTCGGGTCGGGTCGAGTCGGGAAGGCTCAGGCGGTGGGCATGAAGCCCAGCAGGATGCCGGCGGTCAGGACGACGTAGTTGGCGAGCGAGACCGTGCCGGTGGCCAGCAGGGTCGCGCCGCGCGGCTGGCGCACGAGCTGGTAGGCGATCAGGCCGGGGACGATGAAGCCCAGCGTCTGGTTGGCGTACATCAGTGGGAACTGCTGCTGCAGGATCACGTGGAGCGTCGCCTGCAGCACCACGCCGGTCAGGACGACCGCCGCGAACAGGCGCTTGCCGTAGAGGATCACGTAGCGCTGCAGCAGCAGGGTGCACAGGTACGTCAGGACGGTGATGCCGACGACCATGGCGGCGCGCTGCAGGCTCTCGACGAGGGTGAGGGCCAGCCAGCCGGGGGTGATCATGCCGCCGGGGGAGAGGTTGGTGGTGAGGTAGCAGACCAGGGAGAACAGCAGGCCGAGGGCGATCCCGATGGCGGCGATCTCCGGGGTGAGGACGGCGGGGATCAACGGAAGTCTCCTGTGGGATCTATGTAGGTCGGCACGTACACCGGGGGCTCTTCCCGCTGCGGACTCGGCTCCTCCGGCCGCTGAGCCTGCGGCGTCTGCGGCGTCTGCGGTGTCTGCGGCGTCTCGTCCGCGGGCAGTTCCGCCAGCCGCTCCAGCAGCAGCTCGCCCTGGCCGTGGATGTTGCCGATGGCGATGAGCGAGGCGCCGGGGCCGAGCCGGTCCAGGATCTCCCGCTCCAGTTCGGCCGGGTCGCGGCGGTCGCCGCCGAGGTCGACGATCTTCGAGCGCCACTCGGCGGGGATCGCGTCGGCGGCGCTCTTCGTCGGGTGGCCGATCAGGAAGACCGATTCCGGTTCGAGGCGGGGGATCAGCTCGCCCATCTGCCCGTTGCGCTCGACGCGGTCGGGGCGGCAGTTGATGAGGACGTGCAGGGGGCGCTCGATCGCGCCCAGGCTCAGCAGCTGCTCGACGTTCATCAGCGTCGACTCGGGGTCGTTGGCCGCGAAGATGTTGGCGAAGCGGAACGGCTTGCCGTCGGGGGTGAGGTAGCGCTCGACGGAGAGCACGCCGGGGTCCGGCGGCGCGTCGTACATGCCCTGCAGCGCGGTGGCCCGGTCGACGCCGAGGAGCTCGGCGACGGCGAGGGCGATGGCCACGTTCTCCTTGAACGTGAACCAGCTGAAGCCCCGCAGCTCGGCGTCGGTGACGGTCTCCGGGTCCACGGCGATCAGCCGGCAGTCGCGTGCGGCGGCCTCCTCGCGCAGGATGTGCAGCCGGTCGCGCTCGGCGGTGACGCAGATGCCGCCGTGCGGCATGGACCGGCTCAGAGAGCGGGCCACGTCGTCCAGGGTGGGGCCCATCTCCGCCAGGTGGTCCTCGCGGACGTTGCAGAGCACGCCGATCGTGGAGCGGATCAGCTTGGTCTGGTTGACCTCCTGCAGGGCCGGCATGACGGCCATGCACTCGATGACGAGCGCGTGCGGCCGGTACGCGGCGGCGCGCCGCACGATGCCGATCTGCTCCACGACGTTCGCGATGCCGAACTTGCGGTAGACGGGCTCCTCGGTGGCGTCCGGGTGGATGAAGCGCGCCGCGGTGCCGGTGGTCTTGGCGACCGTGACCAGGCCGCCGCCGCGCAGCGCGCCCGCGCACAGCCGGGTGATGGAGCTCTTGCCGCGGATGCCGTTGATCAGCACCCGGGTGGGGATCATGTCCAGGTTGGTGAAGTGGCGGCGCTGCTCGACGACGCCCGCGACCAGGACGATCGCACAGCAGATCACCAGGACCGTGTAGAGGAAGAGCACCGGGTCAGTTCCTTCCGGAGGGGCGCGCCGGCTGCCTCTGGGCCAGTTGCTGCCGGATCAGTTCGAGGTTGCGGACGACCGCGCCCGCCTCGTCGTGGTGCTGCGGGAACAGCACGGTCCTGCGGTCGCCGCCGGCCAGCGCCTCGGCCTGGCCGGCGAGCGTGCGCAGCGGGCGGATGACGAGGATGTGCAGCCAGCCCAGGCAGGCCACGGCGGCGGTGACGCCGAGCAGCCCGGCGAGCATGGTGTGCCGCTGCGCGGTGTACTCGGGCAGCTCCAGCCAGGACGCCGGCTGCTCGCTGACGACCTGCCAGCCGAGGTCGCGGACCGCTCCGCCGCCGGTGAAGGGCGCGGCGGCCGCGAGGGAGGAGCCGCCTGCGGTGCGGTGCAGCAGCGCGGTGCCGTTGGTGGCCTTGCGCGCCTTGACCGCGAGGGTGTCCAGGTGCCGGCCGGGAAGCTTCGAGAAGGCGCGGAAGCCGTGCTGCCGGTCGGCGGCGAGGATGCGGTGCTTGTCGTCCACCAGCCAGACCTGGCCGAGGCCGGGCCGGGTGACCATGGAGATCAGGAACTGCGGGTCGTACTCGCCGACGACGGTGCGGCCCTTGCCGCCGGGCACGGCCGCGTACGCGGCGACCGCCGGTTCCTTGCCCGAGGTGTTGAGCTGGGCGACGGAGTCCGCGTACGGCTTCCGGCCGCCCGGGTGGCGCGGGGCGGCCCCGGCGCGGGTGAGGACCTTGCCGTCGGCGTCGAGGACGTAGACGGAGCGGTAGCGGGGGTGCTCGCGCAGCGTCGTCTGCAGGACGGCCTTGTCTGCGGCGTCGTCCTTGCCGCCGCCCGCTCCGACGATCTGCGCGACGGAGGCGACGTCGGCCCAGCCCTCGTTGAGCGCCTTGCGGACGCGGTCGGCGGCGGTGTCGGTGCGCCGGCGCTGGTCCTCGACGAGCTGCTTGGGCACGGTCACGCCGCTGCCGGCGCGGTTGAGGAGCAGCAGGAGCGGCGCGGCCCAGGCGAGCAGGACGACGCCGCAGACGATGACGGTGGCGCGGGTGCCGAAGCCGCCGCGCGCCCGGCCGGTGCGGGTGGGCCGCCCGCCGAGCAGCTGGCCGCGCAGGCTCTCCAGGGCGGCGCCGATCCGGGCCGGCTCGCGGCCGCGGAACTTGCGCACCGGGCGGTCGAGCTCGCCGCGGCCGATCCTGCGGCTCTCCAGGTACAGCTGGATCAGCGGGCGCTGGACCGTGCGGACCAGGATCCAGGTGACGAGCACGGCGAGGACGAGCAGCACGGCGGCGGCCACCAGTCCGAAGGCCTGGGTGCGCACGGCCTTGGCGTCCTCGGTGACCTTGACGGACGTGAGGACCGACAGGCCGAGGCCGCCCGCGGGGCTGGTCTCACCGGGGGAGCGGCCCGCGGCCGCATAGCCCACGGCGGTGCGGTGCTTCTTGTCCGAGCCGCCCATGAGGTGGCCGCTGGCGCCCGGGTGGCCGCCGGGCTCGGGGGTCTTGCCGAAGGCCGCGGCGGCCGTCTTCGCGGCGCGCTTGGCCCACGCCGTGCGGGTGATCGAGGGGCCGTCCTTGGCGAGGACCGTGCCGGCGGAGTCGATCACGAGCAGGGAGCGGTTCTCGCCGGTGGAGATCCCCGGCACGTTGAGGGTGCCGGAGGCGACGAGCAGCCGCAGCTTGCCGCCGTCGCGCAGGGCGGCGGTGACGAGCATGCGGGTCTCGCCGGAGGGGAGCTTCACGAGCCGGGGCGCGAGATCGCCGTCCTTGCCGCCCTTGTTGTCCTTATCGCCCTTGTTCCCGTTTTCGGCAGTTTTGTTTGACCCGTCCTTGAGGACGTCGGCCAGAGGGATCGTTTCGCCGCGCGCGGCGAGGAGGCCTCCCCCGGCGGGGTCGATGACCGCGAGGCCGCGCCACTTGTTGTAGACCTTGCCGAGCTTGTCCAGGACGGTGTCGGCCGGTACGGCCTCGGGCCCGGCGAACAGCGCGGCGGCGCGCTGGAGATCGGTGACGCTCTCGTCCAGGGAGGCCCGCAGCGTGAGCGCGCCGTCCTCCGCCACCCGCTGCTGCGAGCTGAGCACGGCCTTGTCGACGGCGGCCCGGTCGTGGTCGCCCAGCACCAGTGCGGTCGCCCCCGCCACCAGCAGCAGCAGCGCCAGGAGCGCGGCGATCGGCGGGCGGGCGCCGCCGAGCAGGGGCATGTCGGCGCGCCGGCGTATCTTGCGCCGACGCGCGCCGCGCGGAGCGGTGGGCGGCATTCCTGGGTATTCCTTTCGGCCGCGGCACGGCATTGCTGCCCGGGACGGCGGAATACCTTGTTCTGCTTGCCGCTCATCAGGATGGGCTAAGGGGAACTGCAGAATCCTAAGTGGAAGCTAAAGTATTGACAAAATCTTGGCGGCATGTACCTCATGTGCGTGCGAATCGGGTGCAGTTGAAGTAGAGGCGGGAAAGCGTGCGGCTCCGGGGTACTTTTGCCGGCATGACGAGCCAGCCGGAGACCGCCCGCGGCGTGCGCGCGCGTACGGTGCGCGCCGCGCGTACGGCCCGTGCCGCCGGTACGGCCCGCGCCGCGCGGGCGCTGCTGCTCTGCGTGCTGCTCGGCGCGCCGGTCCTGGCCGGGGCGGCCGGCTGCGGAGGCCCGTCGGCCGCGGACGGGGACGGGGACGGCCGCAAGGACACGACCAGGTCCCGCAGGGCCGCGCCGCAGCCCACCGGCACCGTCGACCTCGCCCGGCGCATCACCGACTACACCGACGGCATCACCGCCGACGGCAGCTACCGCATCCCCACCGAGCGCGAGCGCCGCGCCGTCGCCGACGGCGTCCGCGCCCTCCTCGACGGGGACCGCACCGCGGCCGGGCACCGGCTGGGCGGCGTCGGCTACGCGGTGCGCACCCTCGTCGACAGCAGCGGCGGCACCCGGTACGCGGAGATCGCCGACGCCACGCGGGAGGGCGAGGTCCGGCGCGGCTGGGGCCGCGTCTACGTGGACCTGCGCGGCCCGGTCCGCTGGCAGGTCCAGGTCCCGCACCCCTCCGCCGACCAGCGCACCGAACAGCTCGGCATCGGGCTCCTGCGCGGCACCCCCGGCGGCGTGCTCGTCCTGGCCGGCGCCCACCGCGCGGCGGATTCCGGCGGCGGCCCCGACGCCGCGGACGTCGCCCACCGCCGCGACTCCGTCTTCGCCGCCGTCTCCGACGCCCTCGCCGACCGCCGCCTGCCCGCCGTCCAGGTCCACGGCTTCGCCGACAGCAGCCTCCCCGACCACGACGTCGTCGTCTCCCCGGGCAAGGGCGAGGAGGGCCTCCCCTCCGCGGTGCGTCTCGCCGCCGCCTACCGCGCCCAGGGCCTGCGCGTCTGCGAGGTCTGGGAGCGCTACTGCGGCCGCCTGGAGGGCCGCACGAACGTGGAGGGCGAGTACGCGGAGGAGGCGGGCGTGCCGTTCCTGCACGTGGAGCACAACCGGCTGATACGGGACGACGACGCGCTGGTCGCGAAGGCGGTGCGGGCGCTGGCGGAGGTGACCGGACGGTGGGGGACGGGGCGGGGCTGACGGGACGGGCCTGACGGCCCGCTCGGCGGCGGTTCGCGCGGACGGCGATCCGCGCTGACGGTGAGCCGCACTGCCCGCGATCCGCTCCGCCGGGCGGCCCCCGCGATCCGCTCCGCCGGGCGGCCCCGCGGTCGCTCTGCCGGGTGGCCTTCCCCTGTTTTCCGCCCCGGCCGCCGAGGGGAAGGGTTACCTGATTCCCGTGCCGGCCGGCGGCCGATCCGGGCCGTCGGTGCCGCCCACCCGGGGCGGGAGGGAACCGGATGCGAGGGTGGGAGCCTTATGGGGCTGGGGCCGGGGTCGGCGCTGCGCCGGACGCGCGTGCAACGGCGCATCGGGCTGGGGCTGGCCTGCACGGCCCTGGTCACGCTGGCCGTCGTGCTGTGGCGGGGCGACGTCGAGAGCCCCGGGACCGCGACGTGGATCTCCGTCGTCTCGGCCGTGGTCTCGGCGTGCGCCTTCGTCGCCGACCTCCTGAGCGGCCTCGGCGACGGCGACCCGCCGGACCCGGCCGACCGCCGGCGGCGCGCGGCCGACGCCCTCGCCGAAGCGGTGCGCAGCCAGTGGGCGGCGGAGGCGCAGCTGCGCCGGCTCCAGGACCCGGAACCGCTGAGCGTCCGCTGGTCCCGCGTCGGCCCGCCGCTCGCCGACCACCAGGGCAACATCCACCCCGGCCCGCTGCCCCCGCCGCGCGACGGCGACCAGCGGCTCGGCCGCGTCGTCGAGGCGTTCGCCGCGGTGCGGTCGCGCCGGATGGTGGTCCTGGGCGGCCCGGGGGCGGGGAAGAGCATCCTCGCAGTGCAGTTCGTCCTCGGGATGCTCGCCGCCCGGCAGCCGGGCGGCCCGGTGCCCGT
This sequence comes from Streptomyces aureoversilis, assembly GCF_042657885.1. NCBI lineage: Bacteria > Bacillati > Actinomycetota > Actinomycetes > Kitasatosporales > Streptomycetaceae > Streptomyces > Streptomyces aureoversilis. The sequence continues at coordinate 73,896 of NZ_JBHSKJ010000007.1, read as the reverse complement.
CCTCTTCCCGCTGGCCGGGTGGAATCCGCGGGCCCTCACCCTGCGCGCGTGGCTGGCCGAGCGGCTGGCGGCGGAGTACCGGACGCTGGCCGCCCCGTCCGGCGACGGCACCCTGGCCGGGGAACTGCTGGACGCCGGACTCGTCCTGGCCGTCCTCGACGGCTTCGACGAGCTTCCCGCGCCCGCGCACGGCCAGGCGATGCGGCGGCTCAACGCGGACCTGGACGAACGGCTGCCCGTCCTGCTCACCTGCCGCACCACCGCCTGGACCCGCGCCGTGCGGGCCGGCGACGTCCTGACCGCCGCGGAAGTCGTCGAGCTGCGACGGCTCGACTTCGGCACGGCACGCACCTACCTGGAACGCACGGCGCGCCCGGACGGCCGGGGCTCGACCTCGTGGACGCCGGTGCTGCGGCCGGCGCCCCCGGGGCCGCTGGCCGAGGTGCTGGGCACGCCGCTGATGGTGGCCCTGGCCCGCACCGTCTACGGGGACACCTCCCGCGACCCGGCCGAACTCCTGGACGCGGCGCGCTTCCCCACGGCGGAGAGCATCGAGGAACACCTGCTGGACGCCTTCGTCCCGGCGGCCTTCGGCGACGCGCCCGGAAGCACCTGGCGGCCCGGCGCGGCCCACCGCTGGCTCCGCCGCCTCGCCCGCGACCTCGACGGCCACGACCGGCGGCGCGGCACGTGGCGGCTCGCGTGGTGGGAGCTGCCGGACGCGATGCCGAGGGCGCTGCGCCTGATCGGCCCCGCCCTGCTGGCCCTCCTCGCGACGGCCTCGCTGCTGGTGCCGCTGGCCTGGTACGGACGGGGAGTCGTCGGCAACTGGGACAGCCCGTTGTCGATGGTCCTCCACCTGACGGGCATCCTCCTGGGCCTGTGCTGCGGGTTCGCCTGCCTGCTGCCCGCCACGGCGGGCACCCCGCAAGGGCCGCGCCGGCTGGCCCGCATGGCGGTGACGCTGACCGCCGTCGCCGCGCCCCTCGCCGCGGTGGCCGGCCACCTGGCGCCGCCGCTCTTCGGCCTGCGGCTGGGGGACGCGATCACGCCCCGGCCCATCTGGTTCTTCAACGGGTGCGCCTTCGGGCTGATCCTGTCGATGCTCTTCGCCGTCGCCGGGCTGCCCCGGCGCCCGCCGCCGCTGGGCCTGCCGTGGGCCGGCAGCGCGAGCGGCCTCGGGGCCGTCCGCGCGCTGGCGATCGGCCTCGCCGCCGCCGGACCGGTCCTCCTGGCCCTCCGGCTCGTCGTACCGGCCCCGATCTGCTTTGTGGCGGGCCTGCTCCTGTGCCTGCCCGGACAGCGTCACGGGGAACGGGCCGCAACACCGTTCACGGGCCCCGTCGCCGTCCTCCGCGGCTTCGGAAGCGGCCTCCTGCGCGGATTCGTCGTCTGCTCGCTCATCGGCGTGTCCGCTTGCGCGGTCGTCGGAGGCATCGTGGGCGCGTTCGCGGCGTACGAGATCCGATCGGCTCCCTCACTCGCGGACGCCGGGCCGACCGACGGCTGGCGCGCCCGGGTGTCACCCGACGGCGTCCGCACCGTCGACTCCTCGAAGCCGTACGCGGGCGAGCTGCTGCCCCGCGGCGCGCACACCAAGCCGCTCGCCGTACCGAGCCAATCCGGCATCGCCTACAACGGGCGCACGCCCGAGGCATTCCACCAGCCGGTCCGCATCCGCATGGAGCGCGACGGGCCGGTGCTCATCACCGCGGGCCACCCCCCTGCCGACGCCTGGAACGTGGTGTCCGAACTGCCGCGCCCCGTACAGCTGTGGCTCGCGTACCGCAGCACGCCGGCCGTCATCGGTGACGTCGTGGTCCCGCTCGCCGAGTTCGGCGTCCTGATCGGTGCCATCGGAGGCTGCGCCTCGGGCGTCTACCGCGCCCTGAGCACCCCTTCCGACATCCTCCGGGCCGCAGGCCCGCAGAGCACCCTGCGCACCGACCGCGCCGCCACCGCGGCGCGCAGCGCCATCGCCGCCGTGCTCGCGGGCGGGGTCTGCCTGGCGCTCATCCCGGTGGTCGGCAGCGGCGGCGCGCTGGGCACCATGCACACCGAACTGTGGGTGCCCCTCGGCACGTCCGCGCTCGCGCTGAGCGCCTGGGGCCGCCTCGGTACGGCCCGGATCTGGCTGGCCGTCACCGGCCGTGCGCCCTGGCGGCTCATGACCTTCCTCGAAGAGGCCCACCGGCGCGGGGTGCTGCGCCAGTCGGGCGCCCACTACGAGTTCCGCCACCTGCGGCTCCAGCAGCGCCTCGCGGGGGCGGCCGAAGAGGATGAGCGCCGGGCGGCTCCGGCGCCGGTGCCGTGAAATGCGGCGGGCCGTGAATGCGGCGGTGCCGTAAACGCAGCGGTGCGCTGCGAGCGGAAGTCCCGCTCGCAGCGCACCGGGTGTCAAACCGTCAGCCGGAGGCTGCCGGTCGTCAGCGCCACTGCTTGATGCACGCGGTGGGGACCCAGCCCTCGTGCCCCGCGTAGCTCAGGAGCACCCAGCTGTTGTCCTTCTTCCCGCAGAGGTTGTAGGACTGGCCGCTCTGGCCGGTGCCGGTGGAGTCGCAGCCGCGGCCCGACCTGCCCTTGGGGAGCAGGCCGACGGCGGTGGCGTTCAGCTTGGTCGTCGTACGGATCTTCACGCTCTCCACTGCCGTGAGCGTGCCGTAGCTGCAGGACGAGGCGGCGGCGGCCCGTGCGTCGGCCGTGGCGACGCCGCCGGTCAGGGCGGTGGCCCCGGCCAGGGTGGCGGCGGTGATGGCCGTGGCGGCCAACTTCCTCATGTTCATGCGTCGTTCCCCGTCGTGGTCGATGACGTTCCCCGGTGCCCGGACGGGCGCACCGAGATGATCACCACGCTAGCTGGGCATGCGCATGACATGCAAAGCGGTTGCCCCGTCCTTCCCTTCAGCTGAAGTCCAGGCCGCCCGTACGGGTGCGCTTGAGCTCGAAGAAGTTCGGGTAACCGGCCAGCAGCCGCACACCGTCGAAGATCCGGGCGGCTTCCTCGCCCCGCGGGATCGCGGTCAGGACGGGCCCGAAGAAGGCGACCCCGTCGATGTGCATCGTGGGCGTGCCGACGTCCTCGCCGACCGGGTCCATGCCCTCGTGGTGGCTCGCACGCAGCGCCTCGTCGTACTCCGCCGTGCGGGCCGCGTCCGCGAGTGACTCCGGGAGTCCGGCGTCGGCCAGCGCCTTCCTGATCAGGTCGTCGGACGGCTCGCCGCCGCTGTTGTGAATCCGCGTGCCGAGAGCCGTGTACAGGTCGCGCAGCACCCCCTCCCCGTGCTCCTGCGCCGCGGCGGTGCACACCCGCACCGGGCCCCAGCCCACGTCGAGCAGTCTGCGGTAGCGCTCCGGCAGGTCGGCGCGGCCCTCGTTGAGCACGGACAGGCTCATGACGCGGAACCGCAGATCGAGGTCGCGGTGGCGCTCCACCTCCAGGATCCAGCGGGAGGTGATCCAGGCGAACGGGCAGATGGGGTCGAAGTAGAAGTCCACTTTGTGTGTCATGACCATGAGCCTACGAGGGGAGGTGGACCGACCGGCAGGTCCACTTCCCCGCGCAGATCGTGGGCCAATGCCTACTGCTTGCACCCCTGCTGGAGATGCTCCCTGCGCCGCCTCTCGACCTCCTCGACCGCGGCGGGCCCCTGCCGGAGGGCGACGGCACGCCTCATGATGAGGACCGCGCACGTCAGGCACGAGGTGTCCGTGCGGCTGCCCTCTTCTTCGTGCGGGTGGGCATTCGCACGCGCGTTCATCATGTCCGGCCTCCGTTGTGTCTTGCTCGTTGCCGGCGGGCAACTCACCTTCAGGTAACTAGGGTTGCCGGGCAGAGGCCTCGACCACCAGGACTTGATGTCCCCGGCGCACGCAGGGGAGATGGGAGGTAGGTGCATGCCCGCACGACCACGTCCACTGACGCCGGACCGGTCCGCCCGGCACCTGTTCGGCGCGAAGATGCGCGCGTACCGCGGCAGCATGAGCCTGGAGCGGCTCGCCGAGATCGTGAACTTCAGCAAGAGCCACTTGGCGCGGGTGGAGACGGCGGAGTCCATGCCGCCGCCGGAACTTCCGCCGTTGCTGGACGCCGCGTTCGACACGGACGGCATTTTCGCCGAGCTGTACCAGGTGGCACGGAGGGAAATCCACCCGGACCAGTTCCGGAGGCGGATGGAGATCGAGGCGAAGGCGCGCGTCATCGCTGAGTACACGGGTCAGCTGATGCCGGGCCTCGCGCAAACGGAGGAGTACTCCCGCGTCCTGTTCCGGACGCACAACCCGAGGGCGACAGAAGCTGAGATCGAGGACTTGGTGGTGGCGCGGTCGAGTCGGCAGACGCTGTTCCAGACCGACGATCCGCCGGACTTCTCCGTGATCGTCGACGAGGCGGTTCTCTGCCGTGGATTCGGCGGGCCCGCTGTCATGCGACCGCAGTTGGCCCGGCTGATCGATCTGAATCAGAGCCCCACGAGCGTGATGCAGGTTCTGCCGTTCTCCCACGGAGGACATGCACTGATGGGTGGATCGCTGGCGTTGTTCACCCTCGCCGACGGCACTCAAGTGGCCTGGGAGGAGGGCAGCGACAGCGGGACGCTGATGGAGGATAGCGACAGGGTCGCCAAGCGTCAGCGTGCCTACGATCTCCTCAGATCCTGCGCTTTGTCGCCGGCAGACTCGTCGGCATTCGTACGGTCCGTCATGGAGGCTTTACCCGATGAGCACCAACCCTGACATATCCGCCGCGGAATGGATCAAGTCCAGCTACAGCGGCAGCGGAGCAGGCAACTGTCTGGAATGGGCCCCCACAGCGTGGGCCAAATCCAGCTATAGCGGTGACGGCGGTGACAACTGCCTGGAATGGGCAAGGTCCGGACCTCCGGGCATCATCCCCATCCGCGACAGCAAAACCCCGGACGGCCCCGTCCTCACCTTTTCCCCAGCGGCCTGGGCCGCCTTTGTCAGCGCCGTCTGACGCAACGCAAACGAGGGCCGTACGGGGAAACCCCGTACGGCCCTCAGGCCTACTTACGTCCCGCTACGCGGGAACGGAAGCCACACCCACCGGCAGGAACCGCTTGCCGTTCGCCTTCTCGGAGATGCCGGACCGGTCCAGGTACGGCGTGATGCCGCCCAGGTGGAAGGGCCAGCCGGCGCCGGTGATCAGGCACAGGTCGATGTCCTGCGCCTCGGCGACGACGCCCTCGTCCAGCATGAGGCCGATCTCCTGGGCCACGGCCTCCAGGACGCGGGCCCGGACCTGCTCCTCGGTCAGGACGGAGTCGCCCTGCACCAGAAGGGCTGCGACCTCGGGGTCCAGCTCCGGCTTGCCGGAGTCGTAGACGTAGAAGCCGCGCTTGCCGGCCTTCACCACGGCGGCGAGGTTCGGGGAGACCTTGAAGCGGTCGGGGAACGCGCCGGCCAGCGTCTCGGAGACGTGGAGGCCGATCGCGGGGCCGACGAGCTCCAGGAGCACCAGCGGGGACATCGGCAGGCCGAGCGGCTCGACGGCCTTCTCCGCCACCGCGACCGGCGTGCCCTCGTCGATGACGTTCTGGATCTCGCCCATGAAGCGGGTGAGGATGCGGTTGACGACGAACGCCGGGGCGTCCTTCACCAGGACCGCGCTCTTCTTGAGCTTCTTGGCGACGGCGAAGGCCGTGGCCAGGGAGGCGTCGTCCGTCTTCTCGCCGCGGACGATCTCCAGCAGCGGGAGGATGGCGACCGGGTTGAAGAAGTGGAAGCCGACGACCCGCTCGGGGTGCTTGAGCTTCGACGCCATCTCGGTGACGGACAGCGAGGAGGTGTTCGTGGCGAGGATGGTGTGCGCGGGCACGACCGCCTCGACCTCGGCGAACACCTGCTGCTTGACGCCCATCTCCTCGAAGACGGCCTCGATGACGAAGTCCGCGTCGCCGAAGCCGGCGGCCTTGTCGAGGGAGCCGGTGACGGCGGCCTTGAGGCGGTTGGCCTTGTCGTTGCCGATGCGGCCCTTGGCGAGGAGCTTGTCGATCTCGCCGTGGACGTAGCCGACGCCCTTGTCGATGCGCTCCTGGTCGATGTCGGTGAGGACGACCTGGACCTCCAGGCGGCGCGCGAAGAGGAGCGCGAGCTGGGAGGCCATCAGGCCGGCGCCGACGACGCCCACCTTGGTGACGGGGCGGGCCAGCGAGCGGTCGGGGGCACCGGCCGGGCGCTTGGCGCGCTTCTGCACCAGGTTGAAGGAGTAGATGCCGCTGCGCAGCTCCTCGCCCATGATCAGGTCCGCGAGGGCCTGGTCCTCGGCGTCGAAGCCCTGGCGCAGGTCGCCGTTCTTCGCCGCGGAGATGATGTCCAGGGCGCGGTAGGCGGCCGGGGCGGCGCCGTGCACCTTGGAGTCGGCGATGAAGCGGCCGCGCTCGACGGCCTGGTCCCAGGCCTCGCCGCGGTCGATCTCGGCGCGGTCGACCTGGACGTCGCCCTTGAGGACGGAGGCCGTCCACACGAGGGACTGCTCCAGGAAGTCGGCGCCCTCGAAGAGGGCGTCGGCGATGCCGAGCTCGAAGACCTGCTTGCCCTTGAGCTGGCGGTTCTGGTTGAGCGAGTTCTCGATGATGACCGAGACCGCGCGGTCGGCGCCGATGAGGTTCGGCAGCAGGGTGCAGCCGCCCCAGCCGGGGACCAGGCCGAGGAAGACCTCGGGGAGGGAGAAGGCCGGGATGGCCTTCGAGACGGTGCGGTAGGTGCAGTGCAGACCGGCCTCGACGCCGCCGCCCATGGCCGCGCCGTTGTAGTACGCGAAGGTCGGCACGGCGAGGGACGACAGGCGCTTGAAGACGTCGTGGCCGCCCTTGCCGATGGCGAGCGCGTCCTCGTGGCGCTTGAGGAGCTCGACGCCCTTGAGGTCGGCGCCGACGGCGAAGATGAACGGCTTGCCGGTGAGGCCGACGCCGGTGATCGCGCCCTCGGCGGCCTCCTTCTCGACCTGGTCGATCGCGGCGTTGAGGTTCGCGAGCGACTGCGGGCCGAAGGTGGTCGGCTTGGTGTGGTCCAGGCCGTTGTCCAGCGTGATGAGCGCGAAGCGCCCGGCGCCGAAGGGAAGGTCGAAGTGGCGGACGTGCGCCTGGGTCACGACCTCGTCGGGGAACAGCTCCGCCGCGCCCTTGAGAAGTTCAGCGGTGGTGCTCACTTGTTGCCTCCGTCGAAGTGCGGGTTCTCCCAGATGACCGTGCCGCCCATGCCGAGGCCGACACACATCGAGGTGAGGCCGTAGCGGACGTGCGGCTGCTCCTCGAACTGGCGGGCCAGCTGGGTCATCAGGCGCACGCCGGACGAGGCCAGCGGGTGGCCGAAGGCGATGGCGCCGCCGTACTGGTTGACGCGCGGGTCGTCGTCCGCGATGCCGTAGTGGTCCAGGAGCGCGAGCACCTGCACGGCGTAGGCCTCGTTCAGCTCGAACAGGCCGATGTCGTCGATGGTCAGGCCCGCCTTGGCGAGGGCCTTCTCGGTGGCCGGGATCGGGCCGTAGCCCATGACCTCGGGCTCGACGCCTACGAAGGCGTACGAGACGAGGCGCATCCGGACCGGCAGGCCCAGCTCGCGCGCGACGTCCTCGGAGGCGATCAGCGAGGCGGTGGCGCCGTCGTTGAGGCCCGAGGCGTTGCCCGGGGTGACCCGGCCGTGCGGGCGGAACGGCGTCTTGAGGCCCGCCAGGCCCTCCATGGTGGTGCCCGGGCGCATCGGCTCGTCGGCCGTGACCAGGCCCCAGCCCAGCTCCCCGCCCTCGGGGGTGGTGCGGCGCACGGAGATCGGCACCAGGTCGGCCTGGATCTTGCCGTCGGCGTAGGCCTTGGCGGCCTTCTCCTGGCTGCGGACGGCGTAGGCGTCCGCGCGCTCCTTGGTCAGCTGCGGGTAGCGGTCGTGCAGGTTCTCCGCGGTCATGCCCATGACGAGGGCGGACTCGTCGACGAGCTTCTCGGAGAGGAAGCGCGGGTTGGGGTCGACGCCCTCGCCCATGGGGTGGCGGCCCATGTGCTCGACGCCGCCCGCGAGGGCGATGTCGTAGGCACCGAAGGCGACGCCGCCGGCGACGGTCGTCACGGCGGTCATGGCGCCGGCGCACATGCGGTCGATGGACATGCCGGGCACGGTCTGGGGCAGGCCCGCGAGCATGCCGGCCGTACGGCCCAGGGTCAGGCCCTGGTCGCCGATCTGCGTGGTCGCGGCGATGGCGACCTCGTCGATCTTGGCGGGGTCCAGGTTCGGGTTCCGGCGCAGCAGCTCACGGATGCACTTGATGACGAGGTCGTCGGCGCGGGTCTCGTGGTAGATGCCCTTCGGGCCCGCCTTGCCGAACGGGGTGCGGACGCCGTCGACGAAAACGACGTCCCTAGCGGTACGAGGCACTTGGCTCTCCTCCTGTGCGGGATCGCTGCGCGCGGGCATGCCGGGACGGCTCCGCCGCGGTGCGGGCTGACACCGGTCATGCTACTTGCGGGTAACCAAGCTGCACAGACCCCTCGGCGGGAGCGGCGAAGGTCACATTCCGTGTGTGGCGGCACGGAGGCGGCTGCGGCGCAAGGGAGAGGCCCCGGTCCCGCCCCCTCCCGTTTCCCGGGGCTGTGCCCGGCCCCCTTGGGGGCTGGGGGCCTGCCCCCAGGAAACGGTGAAAGGGGTGGGACCGGGGCCTTCTCCCCGCCGCAACGGGGCTCAGCCCACCGCGAGGTGCCCGGCGGTGCCGAACCGCCTCATCGCGGGCATTCCGTTCAGGCCACGGCCTCCGTGAGGGCCTTCACCAGGGCCGGGGTCACCTGTTCCACCTGCCACGGGCGCGCCCCGTGCGCGGAGAGGATCTCCGCCACCGCCTCCGGCGTGGGATGCGCGGGCGGCTCCCAGCACAGCCTCCGCACCGTGTCCGGAGTGATCAGGTTCTCCTGCGGCATGGTGAGGCGCTCGGCGAGCTCGGAGACGGCCGTGCGGGCCGCGGTGAGCCGGGCCGCGGCCTCCGGGTCCTTGTCCGCCCAGGCGCGCGGCGGCGGAGGGCCGGTCAGCGGCTGGCCGGGCTGCGGCAGTTCGGCGTCCGGGATCGCGCGGGCGCGGTCGATCGCCGCCTGCCACTGCTCCAGCTGCTTGCGGCTCATGCGGTGCCCGTAGCCGGGCAGCGCCGCCAGGGCGTGGGCGTTCGGCGGCATGTTGAGCGCGGCCTCGACGATCGCGGCGTCGCCCAGCACCTTGCCGGGGGAGACGTCGCGCCGCTGCGCCACGTGGTCACGGGCGGTCCACAGCTCGCGCACCACCGCCATCTGGCGGCGCCTGCGCACCTTGTGCATCCCGGACGTGCGGCGCCAGGGGTCCTTGCGCGGCGGGGCGGGCGGGGCGGAGGCGATGGCGTCGAACTCCTGCCGGGCCCACTCCAGCTTGCCCTGGCGGTCCAGCTCCTCCTCCAGCGCGTCGCGCAGGTCGACGAGGAGCTCCACGTCGAGGGCGGCGTAGCGCAGCCAGGGGTCGGGCAGGGGGCGGGTCGACCAGTCGACGGCGGAGTGCCCCTTCTCCAGGGCGTACCCCAGGACGTTCTCCACCATGGCTCCGAGACCCACCCGTGCGAACCCGGCGAGCCGTCCGGCCAGCTCGGTGTCGAACAGCCGCGTCGGCGTCATCCCTATCTCGCGCAGGCACGGCAGGTCCTGGGTGGCTGCGTGCAGCACCCACTCGGCGTCGGCGATGGCGTCGCCGAGCGCGGACAGGTCGGGGCAGCCGACCGGGTCGATGAGCGCGCTCCCGGCGCCTTCACGGCGCAGCTGGACGAGGTAGGCGCGCTGGCCGTAGCGGTATCCGGAGGCGCGCTCGGCGTCGACGGCGACGGGGCCGGTGCCGGCGGCGAACGCGGCGACGACCCGCTCCAGGGCATCGTTGTCAGCGACGACCGGCGGGATGCCCTCGCGTGGCTCCAGTAGGGGGATCGGCGCCGAAACGACGTCGTCCGGGGGAGCGCCCCCGGTGGTTCGCAGTGGTGTGTCTGCTGCGGTTTCTTGGGCGTCGGTCACCGGTCAAGGGTATCTGTGTATGGCAAGCGCCCGTCGACGGAACGTCCCGTCGACGGGCGCGGCGTGTGGGTCCGGCGGGTGGGAGGGGGTGTGTACGGGCGTGTGTACGGGCGTGCGCCCGTGGCTGCCCGCGGGGGTGCCGTCCGGGTGATCCTCCGGCTTCGGGGGAGCCGTGGTGGATCTTTGTGTCGGTGGATCCGGTGGATCCAGTGGAGTCAGTGGATGATGCCGGTGCGCAGCGCCACGGCGACCATGCCGGCCCGGTCCCCGGTGCCGAGCTTGCGGGCGATACGGGCGAGGTGGCTCTTCACGGTGAGTGCGGACAGCCCCATGGAGACGCCGATGGCCTTGTTGGACTGGCCCTCCGCGACCAGCCGCAGCACCTCGACCTCGCGGCCGGAGAGCTCGCGGTAGCCGCCGGGGTGGCCGGGGGCGCCGGGCGGGCGGCGGTGCAGCCGGGCAGCGGCCGCGGAACCGATGGGGGCGGCGCCGGGGCGGCCCGGGACGCCGAGGTTGGTGCGGGTGCCGGTGACGACGTAGCCCTTGACGCCGCCCGCGAGGGCGTTGCGCACGGCGCCGATGTCGTCGGCGGCGGACAGGGCCAGACCGTTGGGCCAGCCCGCGGCACGGGTCTCGGACAGGAGGGTGAGTCCGGAGCCGTCGGGGAGGTGGACGTCGGCCACGCAGATGTCGCGCGGGTTGCCGACGCGGGGGCGGGCCTCCGCGATGGACGACGCCTCGATCACATCTCGCACCCCCAGCGCCCACAGGTGCCGGGTGACGGTGGAGCGGACGCGGGGGTCGGCGACGACGACCATGGCCGTCGGTTTATTGGGGCGGTAGGCGAGGCTCGCAGGTTGCTCGAGGAGAACGGACACCAAGCCTCCAGGGGGGAGTGGCGGGGGGACGGGTGCCGGCTATTCGGGGTAAGCCGGGGCGATCCGTATGGGAAGGGTCACAAGCCTCTTCGGCACCGAAGCGTTCCGGCTTTAGGGAATGATCACGAATTGATGAGTAACAATTCGGGCAATTCGGATGCGATCGATCAACAACCGATCAAATTACCGATCGAAACATTGCCCGTGACCGGCAGAAACCGATCACGGGTACGGCATCCGGGTGACCGTTCCGCGGCTGGGGGCTCGGGGACGACGGGGTTCGCCCGTCGTCCCCGCGAACGCGGCGGGCCGGTGCAGAGGCCGGCCCTTCGATCCCGCCGCGCCGTCGCCGGCGGTGAAGGGCCCGGCCCTTCACATCCGCCGCCGCGGCGAGCAATCACAGCGGTCCTGTCCGGCGGTGCCGGGCCCGCCTGGGCTCGTACGGCACCGCCGGTCTTCGCCGTCGTGGCTGGTCGCCGTCGTGGCGGGTTCAAGGATGCGGGGCATCCTTGACCGGCCCGGTCAGTAGCGGTGAAGGGGGCTGCCCCTTCAAGACCGCCGCCGCGGCGCTCAGCCACAGCGGCGGTGTCCGGCGGTGCCGGGCGCAGCTGGGCCCGTACCGCCGCCGTCAGCGGCTTTGCGGGTCTCTTCGCTGGGGGAGGGTTACTACCCCGGCGTCCGTGCCGCCGCCCGGTGGGAGGCCCGCGATCTGGCACAGGAGGTCGCACCACGCGGCCAGGTGGGCCGCCGTGTCCGGGACTCCGGCGGCGCCCTCGGCCGCGTCCCCGTCCGCGGTCGCGCCCGCGCTGCCGCCGCGGACCGCCCGTACGGGCTTCCCCGCGGGGGGCACGGGCGACCACGAGGCCCGGATCTCGATGCGCGTCGACGGCTCGCGCTCCCGCAGGCCGCCGAAGTAGTGCGACCCCGCACGCGTCACCGTCCCGCTCGGCGCCTCGTAGGGCACGCGGCGCGCCTCCAGGGCGCCGGTCAGCCAGGACCAGCACACCTCGGGCAGCAGCGGGTCGGCCGCCATCTCCGGCTCCAGGTCCGCGTGGACGAGGGTCACCAGCCGGAAGGTGCCGCCCCAGGCCTCGTGGCCGGCCGGGTCGTGGAGCAGGATCAGCCGCCCGTCGGCCAGTTCCTGGTCGTCGACGACGACCGCGGCCTCCAGCGCGTACGAGTAGGGGGCGAGCCGCTGGGGCGGCGGGGTCGCGTCGAGTTCGATCTCCGGCCGCAGGCGCACCCCTTGCAGCCCGGCGACCGCTTGCCGGAAGACGGACGGGGAGTCCTCCCCATCCGCGTCGTCCGGACCGTCCGAGAGGTGTCCCTGCGCCGCAGCCATGCCCGGAAGACTAGGCGGAAGGGAGCGCGGTTCCGGGTAGGGACACCCACATGGGCGGGTCACTCGTTCGGCCCGTGCGAAGATTTGGGGCATGAGTGAGCGCAGGGATGCCGGCCAGCCCGCCGGCCAGCAGCAGACCGGCCGCACGGCGGCGTACGACTCGGCGTTCCTGCGGGCGTGCCGGCGCGAGCCGGTGCCGCACACGCCGGTGTGGTTCATGCGGCAGGCCGGGCGGTCCCTGCCGGAGTACCGCAAGGTGCGCGAGGGCATCCCGATGCTGGAGTCCTGCATGCGGCCCGAGCTGGTCACCGAGATCACCCTGCAGCCCGTGCGCCGGCACAACGTGGACGCCGCGATCTTCTTCAGCGACATCGTGGTGCCGCTGAAGGCCGTCGGCATCGACCTCGACATCAAGCCGGGCGTGGGCCCGGTCGTCGCCGAGCCGGTCCGCACGCGCGCCGACCTGGACCGGCTCCGCCCGCTGGACGCCTCCGACGTCTCCTACGTCACCGAGGCCGTGCGCATGCTGACGGCCGAGCTCGGCACGACCCCGCTCATCGGCTTCGCCGGTGCGCCGTTCACGCTCGCGAGCTACCTCATCGAGGGCGGCCCGTCGCGGACGTACGAGAACACCAAGGCCATGATGTACGGCGACCCGGAGCTGTGGGCCGACCTCGTCGACCGCCTCGCCGGCATCACGTCCGCCTTCCTCGACGTCCAGATCGCGGCCGGCGCCTCCGCCGTCCAGCTCTTCGACTCCTGGGCCGGCGCCCTCGCCCCGGCCGAGTACCGCAAGTACGTCATGCCGGCCTCGGCCAAGGTCTTCGACGCGGTCGCCCACCACGGCGTGCCCCGCATCCACTTCGGCGTGGGCACCGGCGAGCTCCTCGGCCTCATGGGCGAGGCCGGCGCGGACGTCGTCGGCGTCGACTGGCGCGTCCCGATGGACGAGGCCGCCCGCCGCATCGGCCCCGGCAAGGCCCTGCAGGGCAACCTCGACCCGGCCGTCCTCTTCGCCGGTCACGAGGCGGTGGAGCTGAAGGCCCGTGAGGTCCTGGACGCGGCGTCCGGCCTGGAGGGCCACGTCTTCAACCTGGGCCACGGCGTCCTGCCGAACACCGACCCGGAAGCGCTGACGCGGCTCGTGGAGTACGTGCACGAGCAGACGGCCCGCTAGCGGCAGCTGCGGCAGCGGGACCGGGCATACGAGAGCGGGCGGCCACTTCGGCCGCCCGCTTGGTCGTGTCCCTCGCTCCGGCTCAGCCGTTCAGCGCCGGGTAGTCGGTGTAGCCCTTGGCGCCCTCGCCGCCGTAGAACGTCGCGCGGTCCGCGGCGTTGAACGGGCCGCCGGCCTCGAGGCGGGCGGGCAGGTCGGGGTTGGAGATGAACAGCTGCCCGTAGCTGATGATGTCGGCGGTGCCGTCCTCGACGAGCGAGAGGGCGTCCGGCCCGGTCGGGCCGTCGGTGAAGGCGTTGAGGACCAGGACCCCGGAGAACCGCTTGCGCAGCTCCAGGGTGAGCTCGCGGATGTCGAGGCCCTCCATGATGTGCAGGTAGGCCAGGCCCAGCGGTTCGAGGGCGTCGACGAGCGCGGTGTAGGTGGCCGCGGCGTCGGGCTCCTCGATCGAGTGCAGCGGGTTCGCGGGGGAGATCCGCAGGGCGGTCCTGGCGGCCCCGATCTCGGCGACGACGGCCTTGACGGTCTCGACGGCGAAGCGGATGCGGTTCTCCACGCCGCCGCCCCACTCGTCGGTGCGCCGGTTGGAGCCGGGCGCGAGGAACTGGTGGATCAGGTAGCCGTTGGCGCCGTGCAGCTCCACGCCGTCGAAGCCGGCCTCGATCGCGTTGCGCGCGGCGGTGGCGTAGTCGGCGATGGTGGCGCGGACCTCCTCGCCGGTCAGCTCGCGGGGCGTGACGAAGTCCTTCATGCCCTCGGGGGTGAAGGTGCTGCCCTGGGCGGCGACCGCGGAGGGGCCCACCGGCGTCAGGCCCCCGGGCAGCAGCACCGGGTGCCCGATGCGGCCGGTGTGCATGAGCTGCGCGAAGATCCGGCCGCCCTCGGCGTGCACGGCATCGGTGACCTTGCGCCAGGCGGCGACCTGCTCGGCGCTGTGCAGTCCGGGGGTCCAGGGGTAGCCCTGGCCGACGACGGAGGGCTGGACGCCCTCCGTGATGATCAGGCCGGCGGAGGCGCGCTGCGCGTAGTACTCGGCGGTCAGATCGGTGGCCGTGCCGCCCTGACCGGCGCGGCTGCGGGTCATCGGCGCCATCGCTATGCGGTTGGCGAGGCGGAGGCCGGCGAGGTCGATCGGGTCGAAAGCGGTGGTCATGGCTGTCCCCTCGATGGATCAACGGCAGGTTGTAGATGCTTGGCCGACCATTATTGGTCGGCCAAGCTTTGGGCTCGGGCGTCACTGTAGCGCATTACTTGGCCGGCCAACATAATGGAGGTGAGAGGATCTCCCACCGCCCCTTCAGACACGAAGACCACCGGACCGCCAGACCACCGGACCGCCGCCCCGCGGACCCGCCGCCCTCAGCCCCGCCCCCACCGAAGGAGGCCCGCACATGCCCGGCCCCACCCCGCCGATCTGTCCCGACCCAGCCGCCGGCCTCCCGCCGTGTTCCGAGGGCGGTGGCCAGGTCAGCCACGCCATCGCCCGCGTCGCCCGGGCCCACCGCATCACCGCCGGCAATCTGCTGCGCAAGCTCGGGCTCTACGCCGGGCAGGAGCTGCTGATGATGCGGCTGTGGGAGGCCGGCCCGCAGCGCCAGGCCGAGCTGATCAAGCTGATGGGGCTCGACCCCTCGACCGTGACCCGCATGGTCCAGCGGCTGGAGCAGGCCGGCCTGGTCACCCGGAACCCCTGCCCCGGCGACCGCCGCGCCGTCCTGGTGGAGACCACGGCCGCGGGCGAGGCCTTGCGCAAGGAGGTGGAGCAGGTGTGGCGGGAGCTGGAGGAACGCACCCTCGCCGGACTCCCCGAGGACGACCGCAAGGAGCTGACCCGGCTCCTGTCGCACCTGGAGGGCAACCTCACGGGCTGCTGAGGGCACGTCCCTCCCCGCGGCCCCTCCCCGCGCGCCCCTCCCGCGCATGCGCCTCTCCCCGCGCGCTACGGGACCGGCGGGAGCGCTACGGGACCGGCGGGAAGGGGACCCCGGCCAGGAGCGGCAGGAGCGTCTCCTCCTCGTGGTCGAGGTGTGCCGTCAGCTCCGCCGACATCCGCTCCAGCTCCGCGCGGAACCGCTCGGGGTCGGCGCCGGCGACGTCGGCCAGGAGACCGCTCAGCTCCTGCTGGATGCGGGCGACCGTGCGGTGCTCGGCGCGCAGCCGGGCGAAGGCGCCGGCGAGGTGGGGGTGGTGGGCCTCCATGGCCGGGAACATGTGCCGGTCCTCGCTGACGTGGTGAAATTCCAGCGACTGGCAGAACGCCAGGCAGTGCTGGCGGATCTGCAGCCCGAGGCCCGGCGCCGGCGGCTCGCCCGGCCCCTGGTGCGCCGCCCGCGCGGCGAAGTGGGCGTCGGTCTCCTCGCGCACGTGCCGCAGCTGCGCGCGGAGCCAGACGTGCACCTCCAGGAGCTTGTCGGCGAGGGTCGTCACCGGGGCGGGGGCAACGGCCCCCGTCCCGGCGTCGGCCGCGGCACGCTCCAGGACCACGACCGGCAGGATGCGGGTGGTCTTCTCCTGGTACGCGCCGTAGCCGGGCTCGGCGTTCACCACGTGCGCGAACAGCCGGTCGCGGCGCTCCCCTTCGGCGGGCACCGCGACCGCCTCGTACCGCTCGGTGCCGATCTCCACCCGGACGACGGGGTGGGCCAGCAGGTTGTGGTACCAGTCCGGGTGCCGGGGGGCGCCGAGGTCGGACCCGACGACCATGAGCAGGCCGCCGTGGCGCACGTAGCCGAGCGGCGTGGTGCGCTCCACGCCGGACCGGGCACCGGTCGTGGTCAGCAACAGCAGGTCGCCGCCCTCGAAGGGGCCGCCGACCTTTCCGCCGTTGGCCCGGAACTCGTCGATGACGGACTGGTTGAAGGAAGACGCGCTGGACATACGGGTGGGCTCTCCGAAAGGACATGCAGGACCGGCCGCGGCGCATGGCGCGACGCGGGGTTCCTGAAAGACGGGAATCCGCACGGGGCGGAGGGAAGCAGAGGAAAGAAGGGCGCACGGAGCGCCGGGGCGCGCGAACGGGCGCGCCTGCGTCAGGCTCAGCCTGCGAAGCGTGAATTCATGGGAAGGCCCCTGCACAACGGGTGGTCGCCCGGCTGCCGGCCGGCCCACATCTCTTTGGCCGGCGCCACGCGCCACGCGCTCATTACATTCGACCGGACCGGCTCGCGTCAACGCCGAAGATCACCGGATGTGCGGTCACTCCGGCGGCGGCAGGGCGCAGCGCGCCGCCGTCCCGTCTCCGCGAGGAGTATCGCGCAGACGATCAGTGCGGCGCCGCAGAGGTTGACGGCGGTGAAGGTGTCTCCGGAGAGCCAGTAGCCGGAGACGCCGGCGAAGACCGGTTCCATCGCCATGATCAGGGCGATGCGATGGGGGGACGAGGTCGCGAAGGCCTTGGTCTTGACGAAGAAGGCGAGGGCCGAGCCGGGGACCGCGGTCACGGCCAGGGCCAGCCAGACGCTTCGCCCGGAGGGGGCGGCGAGGGATCCGGTGGCGAGGGACCACAGGAGCCCCGCCAGGCCCACCACGGCCAGTTGGACGAGGGTGAGGGGCCCGGTGCGGGTACCGGGGCCGAGGTGCGCGAGGAGGACGTTCTGCACCGTGAAGGACAGGGCGCAGGCCAGCATCAGGACGTCGCCGCGGTTCACCGACAGCCCTTTGAGGGTGAGCAGTGACAGCCCGGCCAGCGCCAGGGCGGCGCCCGCGGCCTGGTGCGCGCGGGGTGGTGTGCGGAGGACGAGCGCCCCGAGCAGCGGGGTGAAGACCACGGCGAGGCCGGTGATGAAGGCGGCGTTCGACACGGTGGTGTCCTTGAGGCCGACGGTCTGCAGCGCGTACGCCGTGAAGAGCACACCGCCCGCGACGGTTCCGCCCAGTGCTTCACGCGCCGTGATCCGCCCCGGTGCACGGGCCTGGAAGAGGCCGACGACGGCCGCCGCACCCAGGAAGCGGTAGGCGAGGAACGCCGGGACGGGCAGGAGGGCCACGGCGTCCTGGACGACGACGTAGCTCCAGCCCCACAGTGCCGTGACCCCCAGCATGGCCAGCGCCCACCCGGTGGCGTGAGGTTCGCGCCGCGGCCTTTCCCGTAACCGCAATCGGATACCCCTCCAAGGATGGCGAGGAAGGTAACGGGTGCGGTAACGGGAGTCAACTCCCTTGCCCGGTCGGCTGAAATCCGCTCCTGAAATTTCCGTATGCAAGTGGGTGCCGAGCGTGGATGTACCGGCAGCGCCCGCCCGGGATACTGGGCAATCGGAGATCCCTGCGGAGATCCTGTGGAGGTGGACAAGGCGTGAGTTCGGCAGGCAGTTCGGGCCCGGCCATACCCACGGTGGACCTGTCATCGGAAAAGGCGGTCGCCGAGATCGGCGAAGTGTGCCGGCGGAGCGGGTTCTTCTCCGTGCGCGGTCACGGCATTCCGGCCGCCCTGGTCACGTCGGCTTTCGAGGAGACGGCGCGGTTCTACGCACGTCCGCTCCGGGAGAAGACCGAGTTCAACGCCGGTGTGCGCTCCCAGTTCCTGGGCTACCGGAGCGTGGGCCAGGAGAAGAGCACTTCGCACGCCGGTGGCGAGGCCTGCGAGCAGTACCGGATCGGGAGGACGACCGGTGCCCTCGCGTCGGGGCGGCCGGCCGATTTCTATCACGAGCCTTTCCGGCGGTGCAGCGCCCTCTTCGAGCGCATGGCCGTCCTGGGCGACACCCTCCTGTCGGCCTGCGCCGAGGGCCTCGCCCAGAGCAGCGATTTCTTCGATCCGTACCTGAAGCCGCCGATGCACCGGCTGGGCCTCAACTACTACAAGGTCGGATACGGTGCGGAGATCGCCAATACGGTCGACTACGCGATGTCACCGCACGTCGATCACGCCCTTTTCACCGTCGTCGCACAGGACGAACCCGGCTTGGAAGTGCGCGGCGCGGACGGCGACTGGACACCGGTTCCGGTGGTTCCCGACACCTTCTTCGTGTTCCTCGGCGACTATTTGCAGAGGTGGACGAACGGCACGTACAAGGCGGTGTTCCATCGTGTCGGCCCGGTGACCACCGACAGGATGTCCATCCAGTACAAGCACCGGCCCTCCTACAGCACGGTGGTCGCGCCGCTGGACCCGTTCGTCTCCGCAGCGAATCCGCCCCGGTACGAACCGTTCGACACGGGGAGCCAGTACGCGTCCCTGCTCGCGTCCCTCATCGGGGACCGGGAGGCCGCTCCCTGAACCCCGGCCGGCCGGCGGGCCGGTCAGCTCGCGGAGGCCACTTCCGCCGCCGCCCGCCGCGCCGCCACCAGCACCGGATCCCACACCGGTGAGAACGGCGGCGCGTATCCCAGGTCCAGGGACGTCATCTGATCGACCGTCATGCCCGCGGTGAGGGCGACCGCCGCCACGTCGACGCGTTTCGCCGCGCCTTCGCGCCCCACGATCTGGACGCCCAGCAGGCGGCCCGTGCCGTGTTCGGCGAGCATTTTGACCGTCATGGGGCGGGCGCCCGGGTAGTAGCCGGCGCGGCTCGTCGACTCGATGGTGGCAGTCACGTAGCGCAGGCCCTCCTCGCGCGCCTGGGACTCCAGCAGGCCGGTGCGGGCGATCTCCAGGTCGCAGACCTTGCTGACGGCCGTGCCGACCACGCCGGGGAACGTGGCGCGGCCGCCGGTGACGTTGGTGCCGATGACCTGGCCGTGCTTGTTGGCGTGGGTGCCAAGAGCGATGTGCCGGGTGCGGCCGGAGACGAGGTCGAGGACTTCGGCGCAGTCGCCGCCGGCCCAGACGTTCTCGTGCCCGCGCACCCGCATGGACCGGTCGGTCAGCAGCCCGCCGGAATCGCCCAGCGGCAGGTCCGCCTCGCGGGCCAGGGTGGTCTCGGGGCGCACGCCGAGCCCGAGGACGACCACGTCGGCGGGGAACTCGCCGGCGTCGGTGGCGACCGCCCGGGCCGTGCCGTCCGGGCCGGTCCGCACGGCGGTGACCTCGGTGTCCGTCACCACGTCGATGCCCATGGCGGTCATGGCGTCGCGCACGAGCCCGCCCATGTCGGGGTCGAGGGTGGCCATCGGCTGCGAGGAGCGCTCGACGACGGTCACCGCGTAGCCCCGCAGGACGAGCGCCTCCGCCATCTCCACGCCGATGTACCCCGCGCCGACCACGACCGCCCGGCGGCCCGCCGCGCCGCCGTTCAGCGCGTCGACGAGCGCCCGGCCGTCCTCCAGGGTCTGCACCCCGTGCACGCCCGGCGCGTCGATGCCCTCCAGGGGCGGGCGCACCGGGCGGGCGCCGGTGGCGAGGACGAGGTGGTCGAAGCCGTGCCAGCGCTCCTCGCCGGACTCCAGGTCGCGGGCGAGGACGCGCTGTTTCTCCAGGTCGAGCCCGGTCACCTCGGTGCGCATCCGGACGTCGATGCCGCGGTCGCGGTGCTCCTCCGGCGTGCGGGCGATCAGGGCGTCCGGGCCGTCGACGACGCCGCCGGCCCAGTACGGGATGCCGCACGCGGAGTAGGACGTGAACCGGCCGCGCTCGAACGCGGTGATCTCCAGCTCGCCGGGCCCGCGGCGCCTGCGCGCCCGGGACGCGGCGGACATGCCCGCCGCGTCGCCTCCGACGACCACGAGTCGCTGCACGGCCATGCGCCGCTCCTTTCAGCCTTCGTCGTTCCTGTGCAGCTGGTGATGCCGCCACTCCAGGAACACCGTCTCGTCTTCCCCCTGCAGCTTCACATCGAAGCGGTACGTGTCCGGCCGTCCGGGCTCCGGCCGCGCCAGCAGCGTCGCCCGCCGTTCCGGCGGCAGCGCGGACAGCAGCGGGTCCCCGGGCGGCTCGGTGACGTACACCCGGGTGAAGAGGTGGTGGTCGAGCCCGCGCGCGAGGACGCACAGGGCGAGGTACGGCACGCCGCCCGGCAGCAGGGTGTGCAGGGCGTAGCGCCCGTCCCGGCAGGTGGGGACGCGGGCGAAGCCCGTGAACGCCCTGCCGTCGCGGCGCAGGCTGCCCGGGGCCCCGGCGAGCGAGCCGTCCGGGGCCGCCTGCCAGAACTCCAGCAGGGCGTCGGGCACGGGCGTGCCCTCGCCGTCGTGGACGTGGCCGTGGAGGGTCACCGCCCCCGGGTGTCCCGGGGGTGCGAGGTCGCCGCCGCCGGGGAAGGGCAGCGCGGTGCCGTAGTAGGGGCCGACGGTCTGGGAGGGCGTCGGGGGCAGTGGCATCAGCGGCATCAGCGGCCCTCCTCGGTCCAGGTGGCGGACGGGCCGTCCAGGACGATGTCCCAGCGGTAGCCCAGCGACCGGCCGGGCTCGCCCACCTCCGGGTCGAAGGCGGAGACCAGCCGGGACCGCGCGGCCGCGTCCCTGACGGTGTGCCAGATGATGTCGGCCGGCAGGAGCGGGTCGCCGGGGAAGTACATCTGGGTCACCAGGCGCTGGGTGAACGCCGTGCCGAAGAGGGAGAAGTGCAGGTGCGAGGCGCGCCAGTGGTCCTCCGGGCCGCCCAGCGGGTAGGCGCCGGGCCGGACGGTGACGAAGCGGTAGCGGCCGTCGTCGTCGGTCAGGCAGCGGCCCGCGCCGGTGAAGTTGGGGTCGAGCGGGGCGGGGTGGCGGTCGAGCGGGTGGGCGTAGCGGCCCGCGGCGTTGGCCTGCCACACCTCCACGAGCTGGCCGCGCACCGGCCGCCCGCGGCGGTCGGTGACCCGCCCGCCGACGGCGATGCGCTCGCCGACCGGCTCGCCGCGGTGCTGCCGGGTGAGGTCGTGGTCGAGGGGGCCGACGTCGGCCGCTCCGAAGACGGGGCCGGTCAGCTCGACGGTGCCCGGCGGGGGCGGCAGCGGCGCGGGCACGCGGACGGCCGGCTCGTGGGGCACGCGGAGGGCGGCGGCGCGTGCGGCGGGGGAGAGGGTGTCGGCGGGGTCCGTACGGCGTATCCGTTCCTGTGCGGGTTCAGAGAGGGCCATGGGACCGATCTACCCCGCGCCGTCCGCGGTGATCCCGCCCGGCCCGCCTCCGGGTCAGATCAGCGGGGCGCCCGCATAGTTCTCGGCCAGTTCCGCAGCGGCCGCCGTGGGCCCGGTGAGCCGGCGCAGCCGGGTGAGCTGCATGGCGCGGTCGTAGGCGTCGGCGCCCGGCGGGGTGTGCAGCAGCGTCGTCATCTCGTGCGAGAAGGCCTGGGCCTGCCACACCCGGCGCAGACAGTTGTCCGAATACCGGTCGATGAGGGAGGTCGAGCCGCTGCGGTGCCAGTGGGTGAACGCCCGGGCCATCGTGACGACGTCCCCGAAGGCCAGGTTGAGGCCCTTGGCGGCGCTCGGCGGCACGATGTGCGCCGCGTCCCCGGCGAGCAGCAGCCGACCGTGACGCATGGGTTCGATGACCTGGCTGCGCAGGCCGCTCACGGACTTGGTGAGGACGGGGCCGCGCTGCAGCCGCCAGTCGCCGGCGGCCAGCCGGACGTCGAGCTCGTCCCAGATGCGGTCGTCCGGCCAGTCGCCGGGCGAGGTGCCGTTGGGCACCTGGATGTAGAGCCGGGAGAGGGCGGGGGTGCGCATGCTGTGCAGTGCGAAGCCCCGCTCGTGGCCGGCGAGCAGCAGCTCGTCGCTGGAGGGCGCGACGTCCGCGAGGATGCCGAGCCAGGAGTAGGGGTACGTGCGCGCGTGCATCCGGACCGCGCCCGGGGGCAGGGCGCGCCGGGAGGCCCCGTACGAGCCGTCGCAGCCGGCCACGTACTCGCACTCCAGCGTCCGCTCCGGGCCGCCCGCCCTTTCCGGACCGTCCCTCCCGCCCGGCTCCTCCGTGACGAAGCGGACCAGCGGCTGCTCCCCGTCGGTCTTCTCCACGGCCACCACCCGCGCGCCGAACAGCAGCGGCGGGCCCTCCGCCAGCTGAAGGGCGATCAGGTCCTTGACGACCTCGGTCTGCGGGTAGAGCGTCACGGTCCGGCCGCCGGTCAGGGAGGGCAGGTCCACCCGGTGCGCCTCGCCCTCGAAGCGCAGCTCGAAGCCGCGGTGGACCAGGCCTTCGCGGTCCAGCCGGCCGCCCGCGCCGCACTCCCGCAGGACGTCCGCCGCGCCCTGCTCCAGCATCCCGGCGCGCTGGCGCCGCTCCACGTACGCCCGGTCGCGGGCCTCCAGGACGACGCAGTCCACTCCGGCCCGGTGCAGCAGCCGGGCGAGCAGCAGGCCGGCGGGGCCGGCTCCGATGATGGCGACGGTGGTACGCATGGGCGGGCAGCCTCCCCGGAGAGCGAGCGCCGTACGGGCCCCGGCCGGCGCGCTCCTCCGGGCCGGCGGCCTCAGCGTTCGAGGACCAGCGCCTGCCCCTGCCCGACGCCGATGCACAGCGCGGCCAGCCCCGTGCCCGAGCCCGCCGCGGCGAGCTGATGGGCCACGGCCCCCGCGAGGCGCGCGCCGGAGCATCCGAGCGGGTGGCCGATGGCGATCGCGCCGCCGCGGGGGTTGACGATCCCGGGGTCGAGGTCCGGCCACTCCGCGAAGCATCCCAGGACCTGGGCCGCGTAGGCCTCGTTGAGCTCGAAATATGTCACGTCCGCCAGCGAGCGCCCGGCCTTGGCGAGGGCCCGCCGCACGGCCTCCACCGGCCCGAGCCCGTAGAGGTCCGGCTCCAGCGCGGTGACCGCCGAGGCCCGTACGCGCGCGAGCGGCTCGCGGCCCGTGCGCCGCAGGCCCTCCTCGTCGCACAGCAGCACCGCCGCCGCGCCGTCGTTGAGCGGCGAGGCGTTGCCTGCGGTGACCGTCCCGCCGTCCTTGCGGAAGGCCGGCTTCAGGCGGGCGAGTGCCTTCATGGAGGTGTTGTCGCGGATGGTCTCGTCGCGGGGCAGCTCGACGCCCGGCACCGGGACGACCTCGGCGGCGTACGCGCCCTCCGCCCACGCCCGCGCCGCCTTGCGGTGGCTGGCGAGCGCGTAGGCGTCCTGCTGCTCGCGGGTGATGCCGTACTTGTCGGCGATCAGCTCGGCGCCCTCGCCCAGCGACGTCGTCCACCGCTCGGGCATGGCCGGGTTGGTCATCCGCCAGCCCAGCGTGGTCGAGTACAGCTGCTGGTGGGCCGCGGGGAAGGCCCGCTCGGGCTTCGGCATGACGTAGGGCGCGCGCGTCATGGACTCGACGCCGCCCGCCACCACGACCGACGCGTCGCCGAGCGCGATGGCGCGGTACGCGTGGACGACGGCCTCCAGGCCCGAGGCGCACAGCCGGTTGACCGTCAGGCCCGGCACCGTCACCGGCAGGCCGGACAGCAGCACGGCCATCCGGGCCACGTTGCGGTTCTCCTCGCCGGCGCCGTTGGCGTTGCCGAAGACGACGTCGTCGACCAGGGCGGGGTCGAGGGCGGGGCTGCGGCCGACGACGGAGCGCACCACGTGCGCCGCGAGGTCGTCGGGCCGGACGGAGGCGAGGGCGCCGCCGTACTTGCCGACCGGAGTGCGCACGGCGTCGACGACGTACACGTCCCGGATCCGGTCGTTCATGGCTGCTCCTCCCGCGGCGCCCCACCACCGGGGTCCGCCCTGTGAACCGGTGTTCATGGTCGGCCGCAGCCGAGTCTTCGGGCTGCGGCCGTCCGCTGTCAATGGGTAACCGCCCGACCGTTCGGACGGGAGTCTCTTCCGCGGCCCGGCCGCCGGTCCGCGCAGGGGTGTTTGAGAGAGTGGTGCCATGAGCGCAGCGGACATTTCGGCGGACCGTTCACGGCGGCACGCGGCCGTCATCGGCGGGGGGATCTCGGGGCTCGCGGCGGCCCTGCGGCTGGCACGGGCGGGCGTCCGTGTCACGCTGCTGGAGAGCGAGGGCCGCGTCGGCGGCAAGCTGCACGCGGGCGAGATCGCGGGCATGCCCGTGGACCTCGGCGCCGAATCGGTGCTGGCCCGCCGCCCCGAAGCCGTGGAGCTCGCCCGCGCCGCCGGCCTCGGCGACCGGCTGCAGCCGCCCGCCGCCACCGCGATGCTGTGGACCCGCGGCGAGCTGCGCCCCCTGCCCACCGGGCACACCATGGGCGTCCCCGGCGACCTCGCCCCGCTGGCAGCCGCCGGCATCCTCTCCGCCGACGGGCTCGCCCGCGTCGCCCGGGACGCCGAGCTGCCGCACACAGACCCCGGCGAGGACGTCGCCATCGGCGCCTACATCGCCGGACGCATGGGCCGCGAGGTCGTCGACCGGCTCGTCGAGCCGCTCCTCGGCGGCGTCTACGCGGGCGACGCCTACCGCATCTCGATGCGGGCGGCCGTACCGCCGCTCTTCGAGGCCGCCCGCACCCATCGCTCGCTCGGCGAGGGCGTGCGGGAGCTGCAGGCGCGCGCCGCCGCCCGGCAGCAGACCGGGCCGGTCTTCATGGGCATCGAGGGCGGCATCGGCCGGCTGCCGCTCGCCGTCGCGGACGCGGTGCGCGCCGCGGGCGGCGAGATCCGCACCCACGCGCCGGTGGCCGGGATCGCGCGCACCGACGGCGGCGGCTGGCTGGTCGAGCTGGAGGACGAGACGCTGGCGGCGGACGCCGTCGTCGTCGCCACGCCCGCGCACGACGCGGCCCGCATCATCGCCCGCGCCTGCCGCGCCGCCGGGGCCGGCGCCGCCGTCGACGCCCTCGCGGACGTCGAGTACGCCTCCATGGCGCTGGTCACCATGGCCTTCCGCCGCTCCGACGTCGAGGGCCTGCTGAACGGCAGCGGCTTCCTCGTCCCGCCCGTCGACGGGCGGAAGATCAAGGCGTCCACGTTCTCCAGCAACAAGTGGCGCTGGAACGCCGACGCCGACCCGGACCTGTTCGTCCTGCGCACCTCGATCGGGCGGTACGGCGACGAGGGCGACCTGACGCGCCCGGACGCCGAGCTGGTGGACCTGTCGCTCAAGGACCTCGGTGCCGCCGTGGGCCTCGCGGCCGCCCCCGTCGAGACCCGGGTCACCCGCTGGGACGACGGCCTGCCGCAGTACCCCGTCGGCCACCTCGCGCGCGTGGCGCGCATCCGCGAGCACGTCGCCCGCCTGCCCGGCCTGGAGGTCTGCGGCGCCGTCTACGACGGCGTGGGCATCCCGGCCTGCATCTCGAGCGCCCACCGCGCGGCCGACGGGCTCATCGCGACCCTGGCCGAGGGCGCGGGGGACGACGAGGGAGAATAGGGACCATGACTGACGCGCAGAAGATCCCGAACGCCGGCAAGAAGGCCAAGGACCTCAACGAGGTCATCCGCTACACCCTCTGGTCGGTGTTCAAGCTCCGCGACGTCCTGCCGCAGGACCGCGCCGGCTGGGCCGACGAGGTCGAGGAGCTGTTCGCCCAGCTCGCCGAGAAGGACGTCACCGTGCGCGGCACGTACGACCTCTCGGGCCTGCGCGCCGACGCCGACGTCATGATCTGGTGGCACTCCGAGACCTCGGACGCCCTCCAGGACGCCTACAACCTCTTCCGCCGCACCCGCCTCGGCCGTGCGCTGGAGCCGGTGTGGTCGAACATGGCGCTGCACCGCCCCGCCGAGTTCAACAAGTCGCACATCCCGGCGTTCCTCGCCGACGAGACGCCGCGCGACTACGTCAGCGTCTACCCCTTCGTGCGCTCGTACGACTGGTACCTGCTGCCCGACGAGGACCGCCGCCGCATGCTCGCGGACCACGGCAAGATGGCCCGCGGCTACCCGGACGTGCGCGCCAACACGGTCGCTTCCTTCTCGCTGGGCGACTACGAGTGGATCCTCGCCTTCGAGGCGAACGACCTCTACCGCATCGTCGACCTGATGCGGCACCTCCGCGCGTCCGAGGCGCGGATGCACGTGCGCGAGGAGGTGCCGTTCTACACGGGGCGGCGCAAGGCCGTGGCCGAGCTGGTGGCCGGCCTGGCCTGACGGCCGGCGGGTCCGGGGCGCCGCCCCGGACCCCGGTCCTCCCGGGTCACCTCGCCTGCGGCTGCTTCAGGCCCTTGCCCGCCGTGGCCGCGGGTTCCCGGCGCGGAGCGCACTCCGCGCCCCGCGCCGGGACCGCGCCCGTCAGCAGGTACGTGTCCAGGTGGCGGTTGACGCAGCGGTTGGGGCCGCCCCCGATGCCGTGCGTGCCCGCGTCCCGCTCGGTCACCAGCGCCGAGCCGGGCAGCCTGCGGCGCAGTTCCAGCGCGCCCTTGTACGGGGTGGCCGCGTCCCGCTCCGACGCCAGCAGCAGCGTGGGCGGCAGGGCGCCGCGCGCCGCGCGGACGTCGATCGGCCGCTGCGAGTACGTCTTCCAGAACGCGCACGGCAGGTTCATCCAGGCGTTCTGCCAGGTCTCGAACGGGGCCCGCTCCGCCAGCCGCGTGTTGTCGCGGTCCCACACCCGCCAGGAGCGCGGCCAGCGCGCGTCGTTGCACTCGACGGCGGTGTAGACGGCGTTGGCGTTCTCGCTCGCGGCGGCGCCCGAGGCGTCCGGCTCGGCGAGGACGCGCAGCGGCTTGGCGTCCCCGCGCAGGTACGCCGCCAGGGCGTTCGCGGCGCGCGCCCAGTAGGTGTCGGTGTAGCCGACCTGCAGGAGCGCGGCCTGCAGCTCCCCGGGGCCGACCTTGCCGGCGGGGCGGTGCCCGAGCCGCTTGCTCGCGCGGTCGTAGGAGTTCAGCACCTGCCCCGCGGTGCGCCCGAGGTGGTAGACCTTGTCGTGCCGGGCGACCCAGCGCCGCCAGTCGCCCCAGCGCTTCTCGAAGGCCGCGGACTGGTCCAGGTTGCTGCGGTACCAGATCTTCCTGGGGTCGGGGTCGACCACGCTGTCGAAGACCATGCGGCGCACGTGCCCGGGGAAGAGCGTGGCGTAGAGCGCGCCGAAGTAGGTGCCGTAGGACGCGCCCATGTACGTCAGCCGCCGTTCGCCGAGCGCGGCGCGGAGCACGTCCAGGTCGCGGGCGTTGTTGAGGCTGGTGAAGTGCGGCAGGTCCGCGCCGGCCTTGCGGGCGCAGCCCTGGGCGTAGGCCTTGGCCTGGGCGATCTTCTTGCGCTTGTAGGCGGCCGAGGGGTGCTGCGGGGCGTCGGTGGGGGCCTTCGCGAAGCTCGCGGGGTTCACGCACGACAGCGGGGCGGAGCGGCCGACGCCGCGGGGCGCGTAGCCGACGAAGTCGTAGGCCTTCGCCAGCTTCTTCCACTGCGGGACGGCGGCGAGCAGCGGGAAGAACATGCCGGAGCCGCCCGGGCCGCCGGGGTTGTAGACGAGCGCGCCCTGCCGTTCGTGCGCCGGGCCGGTGGCGCGGCCGCGGCTGACGGTGAGGCGGATGTGCTTGCCGTGGGGATGGGCGTAGTCCAGCGGTACGGACACGGTGCCGCACTCGAAGGGGGCGGGCAGGCCCTCGGCCGCGGGGCACGCCCCGAAGCGGATGCCGGCCGCGGCGGCCTGCTGGGCGGCCTCGGCCACGCCGAGCGCTTCGGCGTGGCCGCCCGGCGTGTGCCCCGGGGCGAGGGCATCGGCCGGGGCGCTGACGAGTGTGGTGAGGACCAGGGACCCCAGGGCTCCGTACAACGCGACTGCTCTCACTGACCATCCCTTCCCGGCGTTAATGTGACAAAAGGGATAGTTGGTCCGTGGTTCGGCGAAGTAAAGCACCGGCGGCCGGTGTCGCCGGAATGCGGCCGAAGGGGGAGGGAGCGCGGGTGCGGGTGGGTGCGGGGCGCGTGCGCGGGTGAGGCGTGGGTGAGGCATGGACGAGGCCCCGCGATCGGGGGGATGTCGCGGGGCCTCTGTCCGACTCAACGGCCGGACGGCCGGGTTGGTTCCCCCGCTTCTGCGGCAGTATGAGCGGTGGGGGTGGTGTGCGTGCGGGAGCGGCCGGACGGCAAGAGGAGTGCGAACGGCAAGACTTACGATCCCGAGCGGCTGTTCCTGCCGCCCGACGACGACCTCGCCCCCAACCGCCCCGGCGAGACGCTCCGCGCCCGGCTCGACGGCTCCGCGGCGGCGCGGGCCTCCGGGCGGGCCCGCCTCGTGCTCGCCCGCCTGCTCGGCCGGCGGCCCGTGGAGGACGCCTGGCGCCGGGCGCTGGCCGCCGAGCAGTGCGTCGGCGCGGCGCTCGAAGGGCTCGCCGGAAGCGGCTGGGACGTGGTGCACTCCATCGTCCTGCCGGGGGACGCGATCATCTCGCACCTGCTGATCGGCCCCGGCGGGGTCTTCGGCATCTCCTCCAGGCCCGGGCGGCGGGCGCGCATCCGCGCCGGCGAGTCGCAGGTGTGCACGGACCGGGAGCGGCGGCCCGGCCCGTACGTCCGCGAGACGCGGCACGACGCCGCGCGCGCCTCCCTCGTCCTCTCCCGCGGCTGCGGCTTCCTCGTGCAGGTGCAGCCGGTGCTGGTGTTCGTCGGCGCGCGGAGCGTGGAGACCGCGCCGGAGCTCGACGACGTCCGGGTGCTGGGGGAGGAGGAGGTGCCGGGGCTCGGCGCGCTGGCCGGGGTGCTGCACCCGGACCGGGCGCGGCGCATCCACACGGTGGCGCGCAACCGGCGGGTGTGGCTGTGGGCGTGACGGGGCGTCGGCTCCGGCTCGCGATGTGCGATGCGGTCGCGTGACGTACCGTCAGACGGGTGAAGTCCGGGCGTATTTCCCGACCGGGCGGCCGGTTGCTGCGTAGCCTTGACCATGCGGTCGAGGACCACGGGAAGGCTGCCGTGCCGTGCCGCCGCGCCCGGCGGACGCTCGGGGATGCAGGGTTTCCTCAGGAACCCCTGCGCCGGGCGCCGGCACGCACGGCTGCCGCCCCGTAACTCGACCGCGTTCGTCTTCGCCGCGGACCGGCGCTTCCGCGCCGCCCGGCAACCGGGCCCCGCCGCGACGGCGGTGGCCTCCGCACCGTGCCGGACCGGCCTGGCGGCAGAGGGCCGGCTCGGCACCGCCGGGCAGGTTGCCGGTGGTTGCGCGCCGTTGCGGCGGAGGGAAGCGGGTGCCCCGGCCGTCGGTGCCCGGGGGAGCTCTGTCCGCGTGGCGGGGAACGGCGCGCTGCGGGGTCCACGGGGCCCGGCGCTCCCTGTCCCGCCGCAGCGGCGCGTGACCGCGATGGCGGTGTCCGGCGGTGCCCGGTGGGCGGGATGGAGGTGGCGGTGGCTCGTGAGGGGTGGCGCATGCTGCTGGTCCGGCACCGCCGGGTCGGTCGTGGCGGGCCGCGCGCCGCTGCGGCGGTGGGAAAGAGGCCGGCCCCGCCCTCGGCGGCCCGGCAGGCTTCGGCCGCCGCGATGGCGGTACGCGGGGCGGTGGGGAGGCGTGGGCGGAGGGCCGCCGGCCTCGGCAACCCCTGTCCGGCGCCGCGGCGGGTGGCCGCCCTCGTGGTGGCCGGCGGGACCGTGCTCGTCCTCGCCGGATGCGCGGCGCCCTCTCGTGCTCCCGCCGGCGGCGAGCGCGTCGACGCGAACCCCGGGCGGTGCGGGCACGGATGGCGGCACCCTCGGGCCGGTACGCAGACCTTCACCCTGCACAACACCTCCGGTGCCGCCACCGAGGTCCAGCTCACCGACTCGCGTACCGGCGCCGTCCTCGGTGAGGTCGAGGGGCTGGCGCCCGGGGCCGTGCGGGGGCTTCCGGTGCGGCTCGGGGGCGGCACGTACGCCTTCGTGTGCCTGGGGGACGACACCGACCCCGTCACCGGCCCGGCCGTCCGCGTCCCCGGCGACCCGCGCCGCACCCGCAGCGGCCCCGCCGCCGTCCCGGTGTCCGTGCACGACCTCATCCCGCCCGCCCTGGAATACCAGCGGTGGGTGGGCCGCAGCATGACCCGCCTCGTGGCCGCCACCGACGCCCTGCGCACGGCCGTCCGCTCCGGCGACCGCGCCGCCGCCCGCTCCCGCTGGCTCACCGCCCACCTGGCCTACGCGCGCCTCGGCGCCGCCTACGGGGCCTTCGGCGACGCGGGCGACGCCCTCGACCGCACCACCGCGGGCCTGCCCCGCGGTGTGCGCGACCCGGGCTTCACGGGCTTCCACCGCGTCGAGCACGGCCTCTGGCACCACGAGCGCGCCCCGGGGCTGCGCCGCGCCGCCGACCGGCTCGCCCGCGACGTGCGTGCCCTGCGCGCCGGCTGGGCGCACGCCCGGATGGACCCCGCCGACCTCGGCCGGCGCGCGCACGAGATCCTCGAGGACACCCTGCGGGCCGAGCTGACCGGCCGCACGGACCACGGCAGCGGAAGCGGCCTCGCCACCGCCCGCGCGCACCTCGACGCCACCCGTGCCGTCCTCGCCCCCCTCCGCCCCCTCCTGCGCACCCGCTACCCGGGCCTGCCGGCCCTCGACCGCCGCCTGGACCGCACGGCCCGGATCCTCGACGCCCACGCCCGGCACGGAACGTGGACGCCGCTCGGGCGCCTGGACCGCGCGCAGCGGGCGCGCGTCGACGCCGCCGTCGGCGATCTCACGGAGCGCCTCGCGTCCGTCGCCGCGCTCTGCGACGTACGGAGGACGCCATGAGGCGCCTCTCCTGGCACGTCCCCCGGCGAGGCCTCCTGCGCGGCGCACTGGCGGCAGGCGCCGCGGCCACGCTCACCGCCCCTGCCCCTGCGCCCGCACCCGCGCCCGCCTCCGCCGACGGGCCCCGGGCCGCCGCCGGCCCCCGCTTCCACGGCCCCCACCAGGCCGCGATCCTCACCCCGCCCGCCCGCGCCACGGCCTTCACCTCCTTCGACGTCACCGCCGCCGACCGCCGCGAGCTCGCCGACCTCCTGCGCACCCTCACCGACCGCGCCCGCTTCCTGACCACCGGCGGCACCCCCGCCCCCACCGGCATCACCGCGCCGCCCCCCGACTCCGGCATCCTCGGCCCGTACGTCCCGGCCGACGGCGGACTCGGCGTCACCCTCTCGGCAGGCGCCTCGCTCTTCGACGGCCGCTACGGCCTCGCTGGCCGCGCCCCGCGCCTGCTGCGCACCATGCCCGTCTTCCCCGACGACGACCTCGACCCCGCCTGGTGCCACGGCGACCTCGGCCTCCAGCTGTGCGCCGACAGCCCCGACACCGTCCTGCACGCCCTGCGCGACCTCACCCGCCACACCCGCGGCGGCATGCAGATCCGCTGGCGGATCGACGGCCACACCGCGCCGCCCCGCCCCTCCGGCACGCCCCGCAACCTCTTCGGCTTCAAGGACGGCACTTCCGGCCCCGACCCCCGCGACGCGCGCCTCATGGACCGCCTCGTGTGGACCGCCGCGGACTCCGGCGAACCGCCCTGGGCCACGGGCGGCAGCTACCAGGTCGTCCGGCTGATCCGCATGCTCACCGAGTTCTGGGACCGCATCCCGCTCTCCGAACAGGAGCGCGTCATCGGCCGCAGCCGCGACACCGGCGCGCCCCTCGACGGCGCCCGCGAGAGCGACCCGCCGCGCTACGCCCACGACCCCGAGGGCGAGGTGACCCCCCTGGACAGCCACATCCGCCTGGCCCACCCGCGCACCCCCGGCAGCGAGGCGCACCGGCTGCTGCGCCGCTCGTACAACTACGACCGTGGCGTCGCCGGCAACGGCACCCTCGACCAGGGCCTGCTCTTCTGCTGCTACCAGCGCGACCCCGTGCGCCAGTTCACGACCGTGCAGAAACGTCTCGCCGGAGAGCCGCTGACCGACTACGTCACCCCCTTCGGCGGCGGCTGGTTCTTCGCCCTCCCCGGCGTGCGGGACCGCGCGGACTGGTACGGCCGCGCCCTGCTGGCCGGCGGCACGGGCCGAACGGGAGGAAGCGCATGACCTGTACCCGTATCCGCTTCGGCACGCGTGCGCGTGCCCGCACGCGCAGCCGTCCGAGAAGGGGCGCCCGCCTCGGCGCCGCCTTCGCCGTCCTCGCCACGGCGACCGCCGCGGCCGCCGCCCCGCCCGCGGCCGCGCTGCCGTTCCCCGGCGACCGGACCGAGACCGAGTCGCCGATCGAGCACCTCGTCGTCGTCTTCGACGAGAACGTCTCCTTCGACCACTACTTCGCGACCTACCCGCGGGCCGCCAACACCGACGGCACCCGCTTCGAGGCCTCCCGCGCGACGCCCGCCCGGATCGACAACCTGCGCACGGCCGGGCTGCTGCAGCGCAACCCCAACCAGTACCCGCCCCGCCGCCTGTCCTCCCGGCAGGCCCTGACCTGCGACCAGAACCACTCCTACGGCCCCGAGCAGTACGCGGCCAACGGCGGCAGGGCCGACAAGTTCGTCCAGAACACCGACTCCGGGAAGTGCTCCGGCCGGCTGTTCGGCGAGCCCGGGCTCGTCATGGACTACTACGACGGGAACACCGTCACCGCCCTGTGGAACTACGCCCAGCACTACGCCCTGAACGACCGCTCCTTCAGCACCACCTACGGGCCGTCCACCCCCGGCGCGATCAACCTCGTCTCCGGCCAGACGCACGGCGTCGTCTCCACCGACCCCGCCTCCGGCACGGAGCGGCCGCGGCGCACCGCGAAGCCGGACCCGCGCGTCGTGACCGCGCCCGGCGCCGACGGCGCCGGCACGATCCTCACCGACCCCGACCCGGCGTACGACGACTGCTCCAACCGGGACCGCACCGGGCGCGGCTCCCTCGCCGCCATGACCGGCCGGAACATCGGGGACGTGCTCGGCGAGGAGGACGTCACGTGGGGCTGGTTCCAGGGCGGATTCCGCCCGAGCACGCCCTGGGACGGGCGGCCCGGGCACCACGCGCGCTGCTCCGGCCGCACGCACGCCAACGCCGGGGGAGTGCGGGTGATCGACTACAGCCCGCACCACGAGCCGTTCCAGTACTACCGGTCGACCGCCAACCCGCACCACCTCCCGCCGCGGTCCGTCGCCGAGATCGGCCACGACGGGCAGGCGAACCACCAGTACGACCTCACCGACTTCGACGCGGCGCTGCGCGCCGGGCGGCTGCCCGCCGTGAGCTTCCTCAAGGCCCCCGCCGCGCAGGACGGGCACGCGGGCTACTCCGGGCCCGTGGACGAGCAGCGCTTCCTCGTGGAGTGGATCAACAAGATCCAGAGCGCGCCGCAGTGGGGGAGCACGGCGGTCGTCATCGCCTACGACGACTCCGACGGCTGGTACGACCACGCCTACGCCGCGCCGCGCAACGGCTCCCGCCTCGGGGGCGGGGGGCCGCACGGCAAGCCGCTGGACAGTCCCGCCTGCCGGGCCGGGCCCGCCGCGGCCGGGGGGCACGCGGGGCGGTGCGGGCCGGGGCCGCGGCAGCCGCTGCTGGTGATCTCGCCGTACAGCAAGGTCAACGCCGTCGACCACACGCCGACCGAGCAGACGTCGATCCTCGGCTTCATCGAGTGGAACTGGGGCACCGGTCCCATCGGCGGCTCGTCCTTCGACGCCCGCGCCGGATCGCTGCTGAACATGTTCGACTTCGTGCGGCCCAACGGGAAGCGGGTGCTGCTGAACGCGGACGGCTCCGTGCGCTCGGTCGGGCGCATCGGGGTCGTGGCCCCCGTGCGCACGAAGATCACCGACGGCGCACCGCCGGGGCGGCCCGCTGCCGCCCTGCGCACGCCGGTCGCCTTGGCGGCGGGCGGCACGGCGATGTGCGGGTGCGTGGCGGCAGCGCTGTGGCGCCGCCGGGCGCGCCGCCGGGGCTGAGCCCGCCGCCGTCGCGACAACCCTCCGCCGCGACGGCGAGCAACCACCGGGGTGGTGTCCGGCGGTGCCGGGCCGGCCTGGGGCGGGTTCGGCACCGCCGGGGTGCGCTGTTGTGGCCTCTCGCCGTTGCGGCGGGGGCTTTCCTGCCTGCGGCAAGGAGGCCGGGGCCGGGTGTGCGGCGCTACCGGGCTGTTCCGGCTCTGTCCTTCCGGGGCGGTGTTGCGACACCCCTCCGCCGCGACGGCGAGCAACCACCGGGGTGGTGTCCGGCGGTGCCGGACGGTCCTTCAGCCGGGTTCGGCACCGCCGGGATGCGCCGTCGCTGTTTCTCGCCGTTGCGGCGGGATCTTCTTGCCTGCGGCAAGGGGCACGGCGGGAGCCGGACGTCGCCGGGCGCGGGCCTACCTCGGGGCCGGGAGGGTGCCGTCTGTCAGGAGGGCCCTCAGGAGGAGCGCGTCCGGCAGGGGGAGTTCCGCCACGAAGCGGGCCAGGACCACCTCGCGGTCCGGGAGGGCGTCGAGGATGCGGCACATGCGGCGGGCGGCGAGGCCCGCCTCGTCGGTGACGGGGGCGTACGCGTAGGCGCGCCCGCGCGGGGTCCGGGTGAGGACCTCCTTGCCGTGCAGCCGCGACAGGATCGTCACCACGGTGCTGTAGGTGAGCTCACCGGACAGCCGGGCCTGCACCTCGCGCGGCGTCAGCGGCCCCTCCGCCCGCTGCAGGGCGGCGAGCACCTCGCCCTCCAGCGCCCCGTTCGCCCGGCGTCGGGGGTGGCGCACCGCGACGGTGGGTGTGGCTGTTTCCATGGCGTTGCGGCGTTCCTTCTGCTTCTTTCAATGGGTATGACCCGAGATCTTGTGCTTTTACATTGAAGTAAAACATTACGCTATGGCAGCGGACATCATATGGTCGAGCGGTGTTCGAACGACGAAAAGGGACGCATGCCGCGCATGCCCGGAAACCCTCCGCTCCGGTCGGCCGTTCCTCCGGCCCGGTCGGCCGTTCTTCCGGCTCTTCCGGCCCGGGCCGCCGCAGACGCGCGGCTCCGCGGAAGCGCGGGCTGCGCGGAGTGGGATGGCCGCGCAAGCTGCGCCCCGTCTACCCGCGCCCGGGCCGGCAGGGCTTCCGGCGCTGGATCCCGTCGTGGCGCCAGTTGCTCGGCCTCTTCTCGACCGTCGTGGGCACCGTCGCCGTACTCGTGGGGGTCATGTACGCGCGCACGGACATACCCGCCGACCTCAACGCCTTCGCCACCCAGCAGGACAACGTCTACTACTGGGCCGACGGCACCGAGATGGCCCGCACCGGCGAGATCAACCGGCAGGACACCGACCTGGACAAGGTCCCGGAGCAGGTGCGCTGGGCCGTGCTCGCGGCGGAGAACCAGACCTTCTACTCGGACAGCGGGATCTCGCCCAGCGGCATGGTCCGCGCCGTGACCCGGATGGTGACCGGCGGCAGCACCCAGGGCGGCTCGACGATCACCCAGCAGTACGTGAAGAACGCCTACCTCAACCAGGAGCAGACCTTCACCCGCAAGCTCACCGAGATGTTCATCGCGATCAAGCTCGACAACCGGATGAGCAAGGACGACATCCTGGAGGGCTACCTCAACACGAGCTGGTTCGGCCGCGGCACCTACGGCATCCAGCGCGCCTCCCACGCCTACTACGGCAAGGACGTCTCGCAGCTCAATGTGAGCGAGGGCGCCTTCCTCGCCTCGCTGCTCAAGGGCGCGGGCCTCTACGACCCGGCGCTCGGCAAGAAGAACCACGAGCGGGCGGTGGAGCGCTGGGGCTGGATCCTGGACCGGATGGTCGACGGCGGCAAGCTGTCCAAGGAGGAGCGGGCCCGCTACACGTCCTTCCCCGAGCCGAAGGCCCCGCCCAGGCCGGCCGGCCTGACCGGGCAGACCGGCTACCTCGTGGAGACGGCGCGGGCGTACGTGAGCGCCCACACCCCCGTCACCGAGAAGGACTTCGACCTCGGCGGCTACCAGATCCGCACGACCTTCCAGAAGAGCGCCATGACGGCCCTGACGAAGGCCGCGGAGGACGTGAAGGGCGGGCTCGACCCCGACAAGCGCGCCTCCGACAAGGACGTGCGCATCGGCGCGGCGTCGGTCACCACCGACGGCCGCATCGTCGCCCTCTACGGCGGCCCCGGCTACCTCCAGCAGGGCTTCAACGACGCGAACTCCTCCGTCGTCCCGGCGGGCACGGCCTTCACCCCGTTCGTCTACGCGGCGGCCCTGCGCGACGGCGTCCAGCTGGAGCGCGGCAAGCCCCGTACCCCGGTCTCCCCGGCCACGGTCTACAACGGCGACAACAAGGTGAGCCTGCGCACCCCCGAGGGCCCGTACTGGGACCGCTCCGGAAAGATCGTCAAGGCGGTCAACGACGGCGGGAAGTCCTGGGGGAAGGTGACGCTGAAGGAGGCGGTGGCGCAGTCCGTGAACACCCCGATGATGCAGCTCGGCATGGACGTGGGCCTGGACCGGGCGGGCAAGGCGGCCGTCGACGCGGGCCTGCTGGAGAGCAGCCTCGGCACGAAGCTGCCGGCCTTCTCCCTGGGCACCGCGACCCCCAGCGCCATCCGCATGGCCGGCGCGTACGGCACCTTCGCGGCCCGGGGGCTGCACAGCGAGCCGTTCTCCGTCGACCGGCTGAGCCGCAACGGCAACGAGGTGCCCGTCGAGAAGCCGAAGGCCGAGCGCGTCCTGCCGCAGTCGGTGGCGGTGGCCGTGGACGACGCCCTGCGGGAGGCGGTACGGCGGGGCAGCGCGACGGCGGCCAAGGCGGCCGGCGCCGACGCGGCCGGCAAGCCCGGCACCGGGCAGGGCAACAAGTCCGCGTGGTTCGCCGGCTACCGCGGCACGGTGTCGACCGCCGTGTCGCTCTCCCGCATCGATCCCAAGACGCAGGAGCTGCTGCCGCTGGACGGCCTCGGCGGCGCCCCGAAGGACGCCACCGGCAGCACCTACCCCCTCGACATCTGGACGAAGTACATGGCGAAGGCGCAGCCGCGCTGACACCGAGCCGGCACGGCAAGGGCGCCGGGCTCCCGCCCGGCGCCCCGCGCCGCGCTCTCCCCGGCCGGCCCCGCCCTACTTGACCAGCGTGGACCAGTCCGGCGACTGCGCCGGGTCCAGGCCGCGGAACTTCGCCAGGACCTTGGGGTCCTGGGCGTCCAGCCAGTCGGCGAGCTGCTTGAAGGACACGCAGCGCACGCCCTCCCGCTTGCAGACCGACTTCACGACGTCCTCGACGGCCTTCATGTAGATGCCGCCGTTCCAGTCCTCGAAGTGGTTGCCGACGAACATCGGCGCCCGGCTCCCGTTGTAGACGCGCTCGAAGCCGTTGAGGTAGCCGTCCCGGGTGAGCTTGCGCCACTCCGCGTACTTGGCCGGGTCGCCCTTGGTGTTGTCGCCGGACTGGTTGTAGAGGAAGTTGAAGTCCATCGACAGGACCTGCTTCTCGCTCTTGGGGTACGGCATCAGCTGCAGCGGGAAGTTCCAGATGTCGTTGATCTTGGACGGCCAGATCTGGAAGTCGCCCGGCGAGCTCGCGTCGTAGCGCCAGCCGAACTGCTGCGCCGCGCCCAGCATGTTCTTCTGCCCCTCCAGGCACGGGGCGCGGCCGCCGACCAGCTCCTTCCTGAAGTCGAAGGGCAGCGGCGGGAGGCTCTTCAGGCCGGTGTTCGTCTTCCAGTTCTCGACGAACGAGTACGACTGCTCGATCTCGCTCTTCCACTCGGCGACGCTCCAGTCGCCGCCGCCCTTGCCGCCGCAGAAGTGGCCGTTGAAGTGCGTGCCGATCTCGTTGCCGTCCAGCCACGCGCCGCGCAGCTGGACCAGGGTGTCCTTGATGTGCGGGTCGGTCGCGAAGGATATCGCCGCGTCGCCGGGCTTGTGCTGCGGCGGCTTGTACAGGGACGCCTTCGACTTCGGCAGCAGGTACATGCTGGTGAGGAAGAACGTCATCTTGGCGTTGTTCTCTTCGGCGACCTTGCGGAAGTGCGAGAAGAGGTGGTCGTCGCCCTCCAGCGCGCCGTCCCAGGAGAACACCACGAACTGCGGCGGCTTCTCGCCCGGCTTGAGCTTCTCCGGCTTGGGCTGGTTCGGCTGCGGGCCGGTGTAGGACGTCGATCCGTCCCCGAGCACCTTGACCTTGCCGTCCCACTTCTCCTCGGGCTTCTTGTCCTCCTCGGCCTCGCCGCCCGCCGGGCCGCTCTGCCCGGAGCCCTGGGAGGATGCCGGGGCGGCGCTCTTGCCGCCGTCCTTCTTCTCGTCGGAGTCGCAGGCGGTCAGGCCCATCGCGAGCGCGACGACGGCGCCCGCGGTGACGAGAGCCGTCGCGCCGCGCGCGGTCCTTTTCGACAACTTCTTACCCCCTGGCGCCAAAACAGATGTTCTGCCCGTCAGTATCACAGGTCTCTCTGTGGGCCCCGTCAGCCCCTCTGGACACTTCCGTAGCGCAGCGCGGGGTGCTCCGCGACCACCGTGCACGAGCCCGGCGCGATCTCCGTGAAGCCCGCGTCCCGCACCACCGGCAACCCGCTCGCCGCGAGCTCCGCCCAGCGGGCCGGATCCGCCGTGCGCACCGACAGCGCGAACCCGCTCGCGCGCCAGGCCGCGCGCGCGGCGTCGTCCAGCCCCCACCACGCCAGCTGGGCGCCGTGGCCCGCCTGCGCCATCGCCTTGCCCGCCGACATCTCCAGCTCCGGGCTCATCCACAGCACCGGCCGCGCCGGGTCCGCGGCCGCCGGCGGCTCCGGGTCGTCCAGGTCCGTGCCCGACACCTGCAGCTTCACCAGCTCCTTGGGCCAGCCGTCGAGCGGCACCGGCGGGAAGACCCGCACCTCCGCCCGCTCACCGGTCACCGTGATGCCCGGCAGCGCCGACGCCTTGCGCCACTCCGCGCCGCGCGCCCTGCGCACCA
This sequence comes from Streptomyces aureoversilis, assembly GCF_042657885.1. Lineage (NCBI taxonomy): Bacteria > Bacillati > Actinomycetota > Actinomycetes > Kitasatosporales > Streptomycetaceae > Streptomyces > Streptomyces aureoversilis. The sequence continues at coordinate 35,036 of NZ_JBHSKJ010000007.1, read as the reverse complement.
CCTTGCGGATCCGGGAGTCCTGCCAGTCCCGTACCGCCCGCGCCCACTCGCCGTCCTCGCCGTCGCTCCCGGTGCCGGCCCGCTCGTCCGCCAGGAGCGTCAGCACGGCGCGCGCCGCGGTCTCCAGAGCGTCGGTGCGGGCGGGCGGGGCGTCCTTCTCGATCCGTACGACGAGGGGCAGGACGAACTGGGGTGCGTCAGGGCTGGTCACGGCCCCCAGTCTGCCAGCCGCCCGGCAGCGCCCCTTAATGTGAGCGGATGAGACTCACGGGGGTGGGCCGCCGCTACGGACTGGGCGGACCGTGGATACTGCGCAATGTCGACCTCGCCCTTCCCGAGGGCAGCCTGCTGCGGGTGGAAGGCGCCAACGGCAGCGGCAAGTCCACGCTGCTGCGCCTGCTCGCGGGCATCGACGCCCCCAGCACCGGCCGGATCACCGGGCGCCCCCGCACCGCCTACGTCCCCGAACGCTTCCCCGCCGCACTGCCGATGACCGCGGGCGCGTACCTCACGCGGCTGGGCCGCATCCACGGCCTCGGCCGCGCGGCCGCCTCGCGCGCCGCACTGGACTGGCTGGAGCGGTTCGGCGCCGGCGCGTACTCCGGAACGCCGCTGTCCGAGCTGTCCAAGGGCACCAGCCAGAAGGTCGCCGTCGCACAGGGCCTCATGGGCACGCCCGGCCTGCTCGTCCTGGACGAGGCGTGGACGGGGCTGGACCGGGCGTCGCGGGGCCTCCTGGACGAGGAGGTCCGCAAGCGGGTGGCGGGCGGAGCGCGGGTGGTCTTCGTCGACCACGATCCGGGGCGGCTGGCGGGGGCGGCGGACGCGGTGCTGCGGGTGGAAGGGGGAGCGGTCCTTCCTCGCCGGGGCTCCGCCCCGGACCCCGGTCCTCGAACGCCGGACGGGCCGAGTGGTTGCCGCATCGTCGCCGAAGGCCCGCCCGGAGCCGTCCTTCCCCCCGGCCTCCCCGGCGCTCCTGCGGTGGAGCCCGCCCGCGGCGACCGCGCCGTCACGCTCACCGTCGCCGCCCCGCACTCCGACGCCCTGCTCCGCGCGCTTCTCACCGCCCGCCCGCCGTGGCACATCCGCTCCGTGACGGAGGTTCCGCACCCGTGATCGCCCTGCTCGGCTACCAGGCCGCCCTCCTCCTGCGCTCCCACCGCTGGCTGCCGCCGCTGCTCCTGTACGGCGCCTCCATGGCGGTCGGGGTGCAGGGCGGGCAGCCGGTCCTCGACTGCGCCGGGTGGGCGGCGGCGACGCTGCTGCCCGTCACCGCGTGGCTGGTCCGGGTGTGCGTGACCAACGAGCCGGCCGCCGCCAGGGACTGCAGCGCCGCCGCGGCCGGGCCCGGGCGGGTGCACCTCGCCGCGATCGGCGTCGCCCTGGGCGCGGCGCTGCTGCTGGCCGTCGCCGGCAGCGCCGTCGTCGCGGCGGTCGGCGACCCGCACACCGCCGGCCGGCGGGCGGCCGTCCCCCTGGGGTCCGCCACCGCCGCGGGGCTGGCGGCCGCAGTGGTGTGCGCGCTGCTGGGGACGGCGGTCGGGGCGCTGTGCAACCGCCCGCTGCTGCGCAGCACCGCGTGGGCGGTGCCGTCCACGGTGCTCGCCGCGTTCCTGGTGCTGTTCGCCGGGGCGTCGCCCGCGAGGGCCGTCGTGACCGGCCTGGTCACGGGCTCCCGTACGGGGGTCGTGAGCATCCCGTGGCTGTCGCTCGCCGCGGCGGGCGCCCTGACGGCCGGAGCCGTGGCGGTGGCCTGCGCGTTCGCCTCCCGGCGCACGTGAGCTCCCTGCGCACGTGAGCTCCGGGCGCACGTGAGCTCCGGGCGCACGTGAACTCCGGGCCCCCGGGGACGACGGGGGCATGGGGGGCGACGGGGTATGGGGGACGATGGGGGCATGAGCGACCACGACGACGAGGCGTTCGCGGACTGCGTGCAGTGCGCGAAGCCCACCGAGTACCCCGCCGACCGCCCCGGCATCACGCTGTGCCCCGTCTGCGAGTGGCAGGAGGCCCAGCGCACGGCGTGCTCGGGCTGACGGTCAGCCCCCGGCGATGAGGTCCGAGACCCGGACGAGCTCGTAGCCGCGGGCCCGCAGTTCCGGCACGATGCGCCGGATCGCCTCCTCGGTGGCGGGCGCGGCGCTGCGCGTGCAGTGCATCACCACGACGGAGCCGGGCTTCACCTGCGCCAGCACCTGGTCCGCGACGGGGCCGGCCTTCTTGGCGAAGGCGTCCCCGCTGACCACGTCCCACTGCACGGCGGTCACCTTCGCCGGGGCGATCTCGCGCAGGACCGCCTCGTCGTAACAGCCCCCGGGGAAGCGGAAGTACGGCACGATGCGCTCCACTCCGGCCTTCCGGAAGGCGGCGAAGGCGCGCTCCACGTCCTGGCGGGCGGTGCCGCGCGCGACGGTGGGCAGGCCGTAGCAGGGGGTGGAGAAGGCGTGGTGGCTGTAGGAGTGGTCGGCCACCTCGAAGAGCGGGTCGCTGCCGATGGACCTGGCCTGGTCGGGGTACTGCTCGGCCCACTTGCCGGTCATGAAGACGGTGGCGGGGGCCTTCAGCCGCCGCAGCGTGGTGATCAGCTGCGGGTTGTCGAACGGCTCCCCGCGTGCGGCGCGCCTGTCCTGATCGGCCGTCATGTCGGCGTCGAAGGTGAGCGCGACGCGCTTGGCGCCGTCGCGCCTGCCGTGGGAGAAGACGGGGGTGGTGCCGCCGGGGCCCGCAGGGAGCGTGGGCGCGGCCGACGACCGTACGGAGGGCGACTCCGCGGAGGGCGGCTGCGGCGCCGGGGCCGAAGTCCGCGGGGACGGCGGGTTCCTGGTGCGCCCGGCCGCGTCGGAGCTGCCGCCGCCGCACGCGGCGAGGGGCAGGCAGAGCAGTGCGGCGAGTGCGGGCGCGAAGGCGTGACGGGCCGGCCGGCGACGGGGGATGGGGATCACATCGGCACTGTATGCCGCACCGCATGCCCGGTGCGCGGGGCCCTCGCGCCCGCAGGTCGTCAGGCGATGACGACGTTGTGCGCCGGGGTGATGACGGGCTGCAGGCCGGCGTGGCCGAGGTCGGCGAGGACGGGGCCGAGGGTCTTGGCCCAGGCCTCCAGCGCCTCGGGGGACTCCCAGACGTCGGTCACCCGCCAGCCTCCGCCCTCCAGGGGGCCGGCGAGGTGGGCGATGAGCCCGGCGGCGGGGATGTCGGCGAGGCGGGTGAAGCCCTGCCCGCCGGTGATGCGGCCGATGACGGCTTCGTAGAGGTCCTGTCCCCCGTCGGGGACGTCGAAGGTGACGATGACGGCCATGGGTGCGCTCCTGGCGGTGGCGGTGGCGGAGAGCCCGGGTGCCGGGCCCGAACACACCCTCCCTCTCCGGGCCGCCGCACGGCAGCCCCGCCGCGGCGGCTCGCGGGCGCACCGGGCGGGGGGCCGTAGGCGCTGGCGCGAGGGCGCGCGAGGGGCGGGCTCACCGCTTGTGGAGCGTGCCGGGCGGGCGGCTCCGCTTCCGGGCCGCCCGCACTCCCACGGCTGCGGTTACGGCTGCGGCTGCTGCGGTTCGACGAGCTGCTTCGCGTCGCGGGCGAGCGCGGTGAGGCGGGATATCGCCCGGAAGTACTTCTTGCGGTAGCCGCCGTTCAGCATCTCCTCGCTGAACAGCTCGTCGAACGGCCGTCCGGAGGCGAGGACCGGTATCTCGCGGTCGTAGAGCCGGTCGGCCAGGACGACCAGGCGCAGGGCCGTGGACTGGTCCGGCACCGGCTCGACGCCGGTCAGGCACACGGCCCGCAGGGAGTCGCACATCGCGCCGTAGCGGCTGGGGTGGACCTTGGAGAGGTGGTCCAGCAGGGCGGGGAAGGCGTCGAGCGACGCGCCCTCGGTCGTTTCAGCCGTACGGGTGACGGTGTCGTCGTCGTACGGGGCGGGGGCCTGCGGCAGGCCGCGGTGGCGGTAGTCCTCGCCGTCGATGCGCAGGGGGCGGAAGTGGGCGGACAGCCCCTGTATCTCGCGCAGGAAGTCGGCGGCGGCGAAGCGGCCCTCGCCGAGCTTGCCCGGCAGTGTGTTGGAGGTCGCGGCGAGCGCGACGCCCGCCTCCACCAGCTTGCCCAGCAGGGTGGAGACGAGGACGGTGTCACCGGGGTCGTCGAGCTCGAACTCGTCGATGCACAGGAGGCGGTGGTCGCTCAGGGTGCGGACGGTCTGCTGGAAGCCCAGGGCGCCGACGAGGTTGGTCAGCTCCACGAAGGTGCCGAAGGCCTTCTGCTCCGGGGCGGCCGGGGTGGCGTGCCACAGGGAGGCCAGCAGGTGGGTCTTGCCGACGCCGTACCCGCCGTCGAGGTAGACGCCGCGGGGGCCGGCCGGGGCGGCCGGCTTCGCCTCGCGCCGGAACCAGCGCTTGCGCCCGCCGCCGGGGGCTGCGCCGAGGCCGGCCGCGAAGCCGCCGAGGACCTGGACGGCCTCGGCCTGGCTGGGCTGGTCGGGCGCCGGTATGTAGTTGTCGAAGCGCACCGTGCCGAAGCGCGGGGGCGGCACCATCTCGGCGACCAGGCGGTCGGCCGGCACGTGCGGGGCGCGCGAGGTGAGCGCGACGGGGGAGCCGGTACCGGCGCCGGATATCGGGCCCGGGGCGTCGGACAGGGCCGACGGGGCCGGCGAGGCGGCTGCGCCGGAAGCGGAGGCGGTGGTGGCTGACACAGCTCTCCAGCCTAGCCGCTGTCCCCCGGCTGCCGGCCGCCGGAAGAGCGAGGCATGTCACACTGCGGCCTATGCGACGCCTGTTCCCGCTCGAATCCCCCGCCTCCTCCAGCTCCTCCGCCTCTCCCTCCCTTTCGACCTCTCCTTCGGCCCCGGCCCGCGCCTCCGCGCAGGAGGACCGGACCTGGGAGCTGGACGAACTGGCCGAGGTCTACGCCTACCCGGAGGAGCCGGGCCCGGCCCGCCACGCCTGGCTGCGCGCGAACATGGTCTCCTCGCTGGACGGCGCGGCCCACCACGACGGGCGCTCGCAGCCGCTGTCCTCCGACGCCGACATGCGCATCTTCGGGACGCTGCGCGGGCTCGCCGACGCCGTCGTCGTGGGCGCGGAGACCGTACGGCAGGAGGGCTACCGGCCCGCGCGGGCCCGGGAGGCCTTCGCGGCGCGCCGGGCGGCGCTCGGCCAGGGGCCCGCGCCGGCGATCGCGGTCGTCAGTGCGGGGCTCGACCTGGACTTCTCCCTTCCGCTCTTCACCGAGCCCCTGGTGCCCACCCTCGTGCTGACGGGCGAGGACGCGCCCGGGGACCGGGTCGCCGCGGCGCGCGAGGCCGGGGCCGAGGTGCTCGTGGCGGGCGAGGGGCGCCGGGTGGACCCGGAGCGGGTGCCGCAGGTGCTGGCGGAACGCGGGCTGACCAGGCTGCTCACCGAGGGCGGCCCGCGGCTGCTGGGACAGTTCGCGGCGGCCGGGGTGCTGGACGAGCTGTGCCTGACGCTCGCCCCGATGGTCGCCGGGGGCACCGCGGCCCGGATCGTGAACGGCCCCGACATGCCCCTGCCGGAACGATTCGTCCTCGCTTCGCTCCTCGAAGAGGCAGGATTTCTCTTCAGCAGGTACCACAGGATCTGACAATCGGCGGAATATCCCGTTCCGGTTAGCCGTCGGTGGGCAGAATTGAATCGGACGCTCCCCAGGGGGCACATGATCGGAACAGGCGGGCCCAGGGGGCACGCAGGATGGTTTCTTTTGGCCGTTGGGCCGGTGGCCCACGAAGGAGAAGGGCTTCCACCGTGTTCACGAGCGTATTGATGATCGAGCAGCCGCTGTCCGCCACCGACGTCGACTTCGTCACCACCCTCCACGACGACCAGATGTCCTTCGTGGTCCTCATGCAGCCCAGAGGCGCCGAGGACCGGCTCCTCCGGGCCATCGACGACGTCGCCCTCGGCGAGCTGGAACGGGCCGTGCACGAGGCCGACGAGCCCGAGGGCGAGCAGGCCGTCCGCCCGGCCGCCCTCGCCCTGGAGCACTCGCTCCGCAGCCTCCGGGACGCGGGCTGCGAGGCCGTCGGGCAGCTCATCGAGGGCCACCCGCTGGACCTGCTGCGGTCCGTGGTCGAGCAGACCCACGCCGACGAGGTGATCGTGCTGACGGCGCCGCACCTGGTGGAGGAGTTCTTCCACCGCGACTGGGCCTCCCGGGCCCGGCACAAGGTCGGCGTGCCCGTGCTCAAGCTCTACGCGCACAACGACGAAGAGGACTACGCCCTGGGCGACGTGCAGGAGCAGTGACCCGGGCGCCGGGTCAGCGGGTCCCGGGTCGGCAGGTCCTGGGCCGGCAGGCGGGTCAGCGGGTCGCGGGTCAGCAGGTCCTGGCCCGGTGGATCAGCGCAGCCGGCCGTCGGCCATGGTGAGCACCCGGTCCGCCCGGCCGAGCAGCTCCCGGTCGTGCGTGACCAGCACCGTCGCCGTCCGGTGCGCCCGCGTCACCTCGGCGAGCAGCTCCACGACCTGCTCGCCGCGCTCCCGGTCCAGCGCCGACGTCGGCTCGTCCACCAGCAGGACGGACGGGCCGCCGGACAGCGCCCGGGCGATGTTCACCCGCTGGCGCTCGCCGCCCGACAGCTGGTGCGGGCGGCGGCGCCGCTTCGCCGCGTCCAGACCCACCGACTCCAGCAGCCCCGCCACCCGCGCCCGGGCGCCCCGCACGCTCCCGCCCCGCACGTGCTCCACGGCCAGCAGCTGCTCCTCGGCGGTCAGCGACGGCAGCAGGTTCGCCTGCTGGAAGACGATGCCGATCCGCTCCCGGCGCAGCGCCGTACGGGCCCGGGCGCTCATCCGCGCGGTGTCCCGGCCCGCCACGGTCACGCGGCCCGTGTCCGGGCGCAGGAGCGTCGCCGCCACCGCGAGCAGGCTCGACTTCCCGGAGCCCGAGGGCCCCGCGACGGCCACGAGCTCCCCGGGCGCCACCTCCAGGGACACCGCGTCGAGGGCGGTCAGCCTGCGGTCGCCGTCCGGATAGGTGAGGCCGACGGCCTCCAGCGACAGAACGGGTGACGGAGCGGCGGACGGAACGGGTCGCGGAACGGGCGCGGTGCTCAACGGGAGGCTCCCAGGGCGGTCAGCGGATCGACGGACGTGATGCGGCGCACGGCGAGCGCGGAGCCGGCCAGCCCCAGCAGCACCATCGCCGCCACCGGCACGGCGACGGTCGCCGCACCCAGCTCGAACGGCACCGAGGACGACGCCAGCGCTCCGCCGGCCGCGCCCGCCGCGGCGCCGAGCGCGGCCCCGGCGGCCAGCACGACCGCCGCCTGCCCGAGGGCGTCCCGCACCAGATAGGCGCTGCTCGCGCCCACGGCCTTGAGCACCGCGACGTCGGGCCTGCGCTGCACCGTCCACACCGTGAAGAAGGCGCCCACGACCAGGGCGCTCACCACGAACAGGAACCCCTGGATCATCCGCAGGGTGCCGTGCTCGGCCGCGTACCCGTCGATGCCGTCCAGCGCCGCGCCGACGCCGGCCGCCTTCGTGGTCCGCGCGGCGGGCCCGTCCGGCCGCCCGCCGCCGTCCACGGCCAGCGCGGTCGGCTGCGCCTGGTGACTCACGCGGTGCCAGGCGGGCAGCGTGGTCCACACGCTCGGGGCGTGGCCGTGGCTGCGGTCGGCGGTGATGCCCGAGACGGTCAGTTCCTCGGTACCGAGGGTGACGCGGTCGCCCGTGCGCACCCCCGTCCCGCGCGCCAGCCGCTCGCTCACCGCCACCCCGCGGCCGTCCGGGGCGGAGCCGGAGACGAGCGGCGGCCGCAGCCGGTCCGGCGTGCCGAACACGCTCACCGACGACGCCTTGCCGCCCGCCGTCAGCCGGGTCATCGCCACGCCGAACGGTTCGGCGGACGTGACGCCCGGGGCCTCCCGCCAGGCCCGCAGCTGCCCGGCGTCCACCGAGCTGTTCGAGAACGAGACCTCCGGCGCGGCCCCGGCGGGCGCGGCGAAGACGATCCGGCCGGCGGGCAGTCCCGCAACGGCCGACGACGCCTCCCGCGCCAGGCCGTCGGTCAGGCCGTAGAGGAAGACCACGAGCGTGGTGATGAGGGTGACGACCGCACCCATCAGGGCGAACCGCCCCCGGGCGAAACGGATGTCACGGAGCGCGACGAACAAGGACCCCTCCCGGGCTCTGTCAGGACCCCTCCACGCTCCCGCGCGGGCGCCCCGCCGCCATCAGGGCAAGGACGGGTCCGCACCCCGTACGTCCGGTGCACCCGAAAATCAATCGAACGGTTGAGGGTTGCGGGGCCGGGTGCCCCGGGCGCGGGCCCGTACGCTCGATCGGGTGAGCCGAACGAGCCTCCCCGCACCCGAGACCGCGCCCGGGCACGCGCGCGTGCCCGTCCGGCCCGCCCTCGCCGCCGGCAGCGGGGCGGAGATGCCCTCCCTGCGGCTGGTCCGGCTCGCGGTGCACGGGGCGTTCTACGTGCTGCTCGCCATCGCCGCCGGCCCCGCCCTGGCCGGGACGGCCCCCGTGGCCGTGCTCCCGCCCGCCGCCGTCCTCGCCGCCGTCCACGGGCTCGGCATCGTCCGCAGCGCCCGGCGCCCCGGCCCCTGGCTCGCCGCCGTCACCGCGCTGTGGCTGCTGCTCCTGGCCCTGGACCACGGCTTCAGCTACGTCGCCTTCCCGCTCTTCTTCCTCTTCCTGCACGCCATGCCGGTCCGCTGGGCGCACCCCGCCGTCGCCGCGGCCACCGCCGCCGTCGTGGCCGCCCAGGCCGGCGCCCCCGGAGGCCTCACCGCCGCCAAGGTGATCGGCCCCGTCGCCGGCGCCGTCGTCGCGATCCTGACCGGCTACGGCTACGCCGCGCTCTACCGGGAGAGCCGCAAGCGCCAGCAGCTCATCGACGACCTCCTGCACACCCGCGACGAGCTCGCCGCCGCCCAGCGCGAGGCCGGACGGCTCGCCGAGCGCCAGCGCCTCGCCCGCGAGATCCACGACACGCTCGCCCAGGGCCTGTCCAGCATCGTCCTCCTCGCCCGCGCCGCGGAGACCGCGAGCCCGGAGGCGGCCCGCGCCCGGATGCGGGAGGCCGGGCGGACCGCCGCCGACAACCTCGCCGAGGCTCGCCGCTTCGTCCGGGCCCTCACCCCGCCCGCCCTGGAGGAGGCGCCGCTGCCCGAGGCGCTGCGCCGCGTGACCGAGCGGACGGTCCCGGGGGCCGTCTTCCGCCTCGACGGCGACCCCTGCGCCCTCCCCATGGAGACCGAGGTCGCCCTGCTGCGCCTCACCCAGGAGGCGCTCGCCAACGTCGCCCGCCACGCGCACGCCGAGCGCACCGCCGTCACCATCGCCTTCCTCGACGGCCAGGTGACCCTCGACGTCTACGACGACGGCATCGGCTTCACCCCCGGGGACGGCCCCGCCGACGGACGCCGGACCTTCGGCCTGCACGGCATGCGCGAACGCATCGCCGCCCTCGGCGGCACCCTCACCGTCGAGTCCGCCCCCGGCGAGGGCACGGTGATCGCCGCGGCGGTGCCGGTGGGTCCCGGGTCCCGGCCCCGGGACGCGGCCGAGCCCGATCCTGCGCCGCTACGGCGATCCGCCACGGCGGCGCAATCCGGCGGCGCCGGACCGGCCGCCGGCACGAAGGGGGCCGCGGCATGAGCGGGCCCGCACACCCGGAAGGCGCCGTCCGCGAGCCCGTCCGCGTCCTGATCGTCGACGACCATCCCGTCGTCCGGCGCGGGCTGCGCGCCATGGTCGACGAGCTCCCCGACGTGGAGGCCGTCGGCGAGGCCGGCGACGGCGCCGAGGCCCTGCGGCTGCTCGACGCCGGCACCCGCCCCGACGTCGTCCTCATGGACCTGCAGATGGGCGCCGGCATGCACGGCGTCGAGGCCACCCGCCGCATCACCGCCCTGCCGGACCCGCCCGCCGTGCTGATCCTCACCACGTACAGCACCGACGCCGACATCCTGGCCGCCGTCGAGGCGGGGGCGACCGGCTACCTCCTCAAGGACGCCCCGCCCGAGGACGTCGCCGCGGCCGTCCAGGCCTCCGCCCGCGGCGAGACGGTCCTCGCGCCGCCCGTCGCCGCGCGCCTGCTCGGCCGCGTGCGGTCGGGCCGCCCGGCGCTGTCGCCGCGCGAGACCGAGATCCTCGGCCTCCTCGCCGAGGGCCTGGCCAACAAGCAGATCTCGCGCCGTCTGTTCATCAGCGAGGCCACGGTCAAGACCCACCTCGTGCACATCTACGGCAAGCTCGGCGTGGACAGCCGCACGGCCGCCATCGCGGCGGGGCTGGCGGGAGGGCTCATCCGGCCGGTGTGACGGGGGCGGCCCGGGCCGCCGTCGCGGGGTGCAAGAATCGCGGTGAGTCGTTTTCCAGTCCCCGACCCCAGGGAGATCCGCACATGGCACCGGCCGTCCCCACGACGATGGACCGACCGCACTTCATCGGCATCGGCGGCGCCGGCATGTCGGGCATCGCGAAGATCCTCGCGCAGCGCGGCGCGGCCGTCGCCGGCAGCGACGCCAAGGACTCCGCGACCGCCGAGGCCCTGCGCGCCCTGGGCGCCACGGTGCACATCGGGCACGCCGCCGAGCACCTGGCCGAGGACGCCACCTGCGTCGTCGTCTCCAGCGCCATCCGCGCCGACAACCCCGAGCTCGCGGCCGCCGCCGAGCGCGGCATCCCCGTCGTGCACCGCTCGGACGCCCTCGCGGGCCTGATGGACGGCCTGCGCCCGATCGCGGTCGCCGGCACGCACGGCAAGACGACCACGACGTCGATGCTCGCCGTCTCCCTCGACGCCCTGGGCCTCGACCCGTCGTACGCCATCGGCGGCGACCTGGACGCCCCCGGCTCCAACGCGCGCCACGGCGCCGGCGAGATCTTCGTGGCGGAGGCGGACGAGAGCGACCGCAGCTTCCACAAGTACGCGCCCGAGGTCGCGATCATCCTCAACGTGGAGCTGGACCACCACGCGAACTACGCGTCGATGGACGAGATCTACGAGTCCTTCGACACCTTCGTCGGCCGGATCCGCCCCGGCGGCACGCTCGTGGTCTCCGCCGACCAGGCGGGCGCCCGCGAGCTGACCGAGCGGGTGTCGGGCCGCTACGACATCGAGGTCGTCACCTACGGCACCGCCGAGGACGCCGACGTCCGCGTCCTCAAGGTCAACCCGCGCGGCCTGACCAGCGAGGTCACCGTCCTGCTGAACGGCAAGATGCTGACCTTCACCGTCTCCGTGCCCGGCAGCCACTACGCGCACAACGCCGTCGCGGCCCTCGCCGCGGGCGTCGCGCTCGGCATCCCCGTGCACAACCTCGCCTCGGCGCTCGGCAAGTACACCGGCGTCAAGCGCCGCCTCCAGCTCAAGGGCGAGGCGAACGGCGTGCAGGTCATCGACTCCTACGCGCACCACCCCACCGAGATGACCGCCGACCTGGAGGCGATCCGCGGTGCGGTCGGCGCCGGCTCGCGCATCCTCGTCGTCTTCCAGCCGCACCTGTTCTCCCGCACCCAGGAGCTCGGCACCGAGATGGGCCAGGCCCTCGCCCTCGCCGACGCCTCGGTCGTCCTGGACATCTACCCGGCCCGCGAGGACCCGGTCCCGGGCGTCACCAGCGCCCTGATCATCGACGCCGCGGCGGCCGCCGGCGCCGACGTGCGCGCCGAGCACGACATGGCGGCGATCCCGGACGTGGTCGCGGGAATGGCCCGCCCCGGGGACCTCGTTCTGACCATGGGCGCCGGTGACGTGACGGACCTCGGTCCGCGCATCCTGGCCCGCCTGGAGAGCTGACCGCACCGGCGGACAGCCGCGACCCCCGGAAGGCGTGCGAGATGGCGTACGAGGTCGAGAAGACGGACGAGCAGTGGCGGGCGGAGCTCTCCCCCGCGGAGTACCAGGTGCTCCGCAAGGCCGGCACCGAACCCGCCTTCCGGGGCGAGTACACCGACACCAGGACTGCGGGCGTCTACTCCTGCCGCGCCTGCGGCGCGGAGCTGTTCCGCTCCACGGAAAAGTTCGAGAGCCACTGCGGCTGGCCCAGCTTCTACGACCCGAAGGACTCCTCCGCCGTCGAGCTGATCGACGACCGCTCGCACGGCATGGTCCGCACCGAGGTCCGCTGCGCCCGCTGCGGCTCCCACCTCGGCCACGTCTTCGCGGGCGAGGGCTATCCCACCCCCACCGACCAGCGCTACTGCATCAACTCCATCGCCCTGCGCCTGGAGCCGGCGGGGGACTGAGACCGCGGGAGGGCCGCGGCCGCCGCCTCACTTGCGCTCGGCGAGGCCCTTCTTCAGGTCGTCGTAGTTCATGACGGGAAGCAGCTCGACGTCGGCTTCCATCTCCAGCAGGAGCGACTCCAGCGTGGCGGGTATCTGCGACGGGTCCGCCAGGTCGAAGACGAGCGTGCAGGTGCGGCCGCCGTCCATGGGGCCGAAGTAGGCGGCTTCGGGCTTGGTCCGGTCCATCAGGTCCTGCACGAACTTCGGCAGATCGCCACGCTTGTAGGCCTCGTTCGAAGCGTGGGTGTCCAGCCGGGCCCTGAGCATCATGCGCATGGCTCATCGTCCCCTCGGGGCGACCCACCGCGCCCGGCGCTCCGGCTCCGCGCTCACTGAGGCGCGGATGCGCCCACCCTCAGCGTCTCTCCGGCCCCGCCCCGCCGCAACGCAGGCGCGGCGGTCAGCCGCACCGCAGCACGGCCGCCGAGGCGGGCGGCAGGTGCAGCAGGCCGTCCGGGCCGGGGAGGCCGACCGGTTGCCAGGCGGCCAGGACCTCGCGCACGGCGGCGTCGCCCAGGGGCAGCGCCGCGGGCCCGTCCGTCGGGTTGACGGCCGTGCACAGGCTGCCGCGGCGCAGGACGGCCGTGCCGCCGGGGCCCACGGTGACCGCCGTGGCGGAGAGCGGGCCGGAGCCGGGTGCGGCGCGGCGCAGGGCGATCAGGCGGCGGTGCCACTCCAGCAGGGCGCGGTGCGGCTCGCGTTCCGGCTCGTCCCAGTCCAGGCAGGAGCGGGCGCGGGTGGCCGGGTCCTGCGGGTCGGGGATCTCCTCCGCGGCCCAGCCGTGCGCGGCGAACTCGCGCCGGCGGCCGGTGCGGACCGCCTCGGCCAGCTGCGGGTCGGTGTGGTCGGTGAAGAACTGCCAGGGGGTGCGCGCCCCCCACTCCTCGCCCATGAACAGCATCGGGGTGAACGGCCCGCCGAGGACGAGCGCCGCGGCGCAGGCCAGCAGCCCGGGGGAGAGGCGGGCGGAGAGCCGGTCGCCCAGGGCGCGGTTGCCGATCTGGTCGTGGTTCTGGGCGTAGCCCAGGAGGCGCCGGGCCGGGGTGCCCGGGGCGAGGGGCCGGCCGTGCGGGCGCCCGCGGAAGGAGGAGTGCGTGCCGTCGTGGAAGAAGCCGCCCCGCAGCGTCTTGCCGAGCGCCGCGGCGGGGTCGGCGGCGAAGTCGGCGTAGTAGCCCTGGGACTCGCCGGTCAGGACGGTGTGCAGGGCGTGGTGGAAGTCGTCGTTCCACTGGGCGTGCAGGCCCAGGCCGCCCGCCTCGCGCGGCGTGGTGGTGGCCGGGTCGTTCAGGTCGGACTCGGCGACGAGGAACAGCGGCCGGCCCAGCCGGGCGGCCAGGGCGTCCACGGCGCCGGAGAGCTCGGCGAGGAAGTGCTTGGGCCGGGTGTCCGCGAGGGCGTGCACGGCGTCCAGCCGCAGCCCGTCCAGCCGGTAGTCGCGCAGCCAGGCCAGCGCACTGCCCGTCAGGTACGCGCGCACCTCGTCGGAGCCGGGGGCATCCAGGTTGACGGCGGCGCCCCACGGCGTGTGGTGGGTGTCGGTGAAGTACGGCCCGAAGGCGGGCAGGTGGTTGCCGGAGGGGCCGAGGTGGTTGTGCACCACGTCCAGGACGACGCCGAGGCCGAGGGCGTGCGCCGCGTCCACGAACCGGCACAGCCCCGCGGGCCCGCCGTAGGGCTCGTGGACGGCCCACGGCGACACGCCCTCGTACCCCCAGCCGTGCGTGCCGGGGAAGGGGCAGACGGGCATCAGCTCCACGTGGGTGACGCCCAGCGCGGCGAGGTGCGGCAGGCGCGCGGCCGCGGCGTCGAAGGTGCCCTCGCGGGTGAACGTGCCCACGTGCAGCTCGTAGAGGACGGCGCCGGGCAGCGGGCGGCCCGCCCACTCCTGCCGCCACGGGAAGCGCCCGGGGTCGGTGACGGCGCTCGGCCCGTCGGGCCCGTCGGGCTGCCGGCGCGAGCGCGGGTCGGGCCGCACGGGGCCGCCGTCCAGGGCGAATCCGTAGCGGGTGCCCTCCCCGCCGGGGGCCTCGCAGCGCCACCAGCCGTCCCGGGCCGGGTCCCGCTCCATCGCGTGCGCCCGGCCGCCGGCGTGCAGCTGCACCCGGCCGGCCCGCGGCGCCCACACCTCGAACAGCACGGGCGGCTCCTTCCCGACGGCAGTGCTGTCCATGGTGCCCCGTGGTCAGGCCCCGCGGGCCGGAAGCAGGTCGATCCGCTCCTGCAGGACGGGGTAGCCCGCCTTCGCGAAGCCCGCCGCCATCGGCAGGTTGCCCTGGTCGGTGGCGGCCGCGATGCGCGTGGCGCCCCGGGACACCAGGTCGTGCGTGCACTCCACGAGCAGGTCGTAGCCGTAGCCGCGGCCGCGCTGCCCGGCGACGACGCCGAGGTAGCCCACGCACGGCCCGGCGGGGTTGTGCGCGGGGATGTGCAGGCCGACCAGTTCGCCGCTGGGCGTGAAGGCGAGCCGCCACCACTCCCGGGGCGAGGGCAGCCAGGTGAGGAAGGCCATGGCGTCGTCGACGGCGGCTTCCAGGCCGAGTTCGGCGACGTTCTTGCGGTCGTGCGCGTCGAGCGTGTCCTCCATGGTGCGGCCCAGCACGTCGCGGATGACGGCGTCGTCGGGCTCGGGGCGGAAGACCAGCCGGCCGGGGCGCTCGGGCAGCGGGCAGCCGGTGGTCCACTCGTAGCGGAAGCGCTCGACCAGCACCTGCATCCCGGCGGCCTCGGCCACCGCGACGCGCGCCTCCACGGCGGCCCGGACTTCCGGCATCTCCCGCCAGCCGGGCGGGGCCATCAGGGCGTACTCGGAGCGCAGGGGAGAGATGCGCAGCAGGCGGGTGGCCGCCTCCTCCTCGCCCTCGGCGAAGTCGAACCAGTCCAGGGCCTTGGGGGTCTCGTCGCCGGGCCCGCCCCACCAGGCGGCGCGGGCGACGACCTCACCGTCGCGCAGCGCCACCCAGGTCCAGTCGGGGCGGTACTCCCCGCCCCGGTGCACGGGTACGTAGGTGTGGCCGAAGGCGCCCTTGCCGACGAGGGCGGGCACGTCGAGGGCCGAGAACAGTTCGGTGTCGCGCTCGGTGAGCGCACGGATGACCAGCTGGGTCATGGGGTCCTTCCGGAGAGGCCGTTGCGCTGGATGCGCACCGCCTAGGAAGGCCCATGCGACCCCCGTCCGTCCACCGATTTCTCGCGGATGCCGCTTTCCCGCGGACACCGGCTTCGCTCAGATCTGGTGCAGCCCGCGCCCGGCCAGCGACAGCATCACCTCGCCCACCGCCTCCGACAGCGTCGGGTGCGGGTGGACGTGCTGGGCGACGTCGGCCGTGTCCGCGTCCCAGCCGACGACCAGCTGGCTCTCCGCGATCATCTCCGAGACGTGCGGGCCCACCAGGTGGACGCCGAGCACCCGGCCGCCGCCCTTCTCGGCGACGACCTTCACCACGCCGCCCTGACCGTGCACCATGCCCTTGGCCACGGCCGTCAGCGGCATCGAGTTGACCTCGGCGTCGTGCCCGCGCTCGCGCGCCTCGTCCTCCGTCAGGCCGACGGAGGCCGTCTGCGGACCGGAGTACGTGACGCGCGGCACGGCGGCGTAGTCGACCGGCCGCGGCGTACGCCCGGCGAGGGTCTCGGCGACCAGCAGCCCCTCCGCGAAGGAGGCGTGGGCCAGGCCGGGGGAGGGCGGCGGCAGCAGGTCGCCGACGACGTGGACGCCCGGTACGGCCGTCTCCAGGCGCGACCAGTCGGCCGGGGGGACGAAGCCGCGGGCGTCGGTGGCGAGCCCGGCCGCCGCCAGGCCGAGGCCGTCGGTGACCGGCACCCGGCCCACGGCCACCAGCAGCCGCTCCGCCTCCAGCGTGCGCACCTCTCCGCGGGCGGTGCGGAGCGTGGCCCGCACCCCGCCCTCGTGGACGACGGCGTCCTCCAGCCGCGCGCCCGCCAGGACGTCGATGCCCCGCTTCTTCAGACCCCGCGTCAGGTACCGGCTCACGTCGGCGTCCTCCAGCGGCAGCAGCCGCTCCGCCGCCTCCACGAGCGTCACCTCGGCGCCCATGGAGCGGTGCAGGGAGGCGTACTCGACACCGATGGCGCCCCCGCCCAGCACGAGCACCGAGCCGGGCAGCCCCGGCGCGAACAGGGCGTCGTCGCTGGTGACCACGCGCGCCCCGTCGGGCTCCAGGCCCGGCAGGGTGCGCGGCCGGGAACCGGTGGCCAGCACGACGCCCCGCCGGGCCGTCCACGCGGCACCTGCCTCGGGGCCCGAGCCGATCCGCACCGTCCGCGGGCCCGTCAGCGTCGCGGTCCCCCGCACCACGCGCACGCCTGCGTGCGCCAGATGCCCCTCCACACCCCGGTGGTTGCGGGCGACGATGTCGTCGCGGGTCGCGGTGAGCGCGGACCAGTCGACCGACTCCAGGGTCGCCTTCACCCCCCACCGCTCGCGCGCCTCCGCGATGCCGTCCACCAGCTCCGCCGCGTGCAGCATCGCCTTGCTGGGTATGCAGCCGCGGTGCAGACACGTGCCGCCCACCAGGTCGCGTTCCGCGAGGACGACGTCGAGGCCCAGCGCTGCGGCCCGCAGGGCGGTGCTGTAGCCGCCGGTGCCGCCACCGATCACGATCACATCTGTTTCGTGCATGTCTTCACCCTGCGCCGTCAGGGATTATGAGTCCAACGCAACGTTTCGATCGACCCCATGAACAGAGGTCATGGGGTCACGGGAGGGCCGGGCATGAGCCTGCGGCAGATGGAGTACCTCGTCGCGGTGGTCGAGGAGGAGTCGTTCACCCGCGCGGCCGACCTGCTCAACGTGACCCAGTCCGCCCTCTCCCACCAGATCAAGGCCCTGGAACGGGACGTCGGCGGACCGCTGCTGGAGCGCCGCCCGCGCGGCATCGGCCTGACGCCGATGGGCCGCGCCTTCCTGCCCCACGCCGAACTCGCCGTCCGCAGCGCCGAACAGGCCCGCCGGGCGGCGAAGGCCGCCGCCGGAGCGGCCGGCGGCGAGCTGCACATCGCCTCCCTGCACGCCCTCGCGGTCGGGGTGCTGCCGCCCGTCTTCGCGCGCTGGCGCCGCGCCTTCCCCGCCGTCCGCCTCCACCTGCACGAGTACGCGACCACCGAGGAGCTGCGCGACCACATGGAGCGCGGCGTGGCCGACATCGCCGTCGGCCCCCGCCCCGAGGCCTGGCACGGCCCCGTCGTCTCCCTCGGCGACGAGGAGGTCATGGTGATCACCTCGGCGGGGGACCCGCTCGCGGCCCGTACGGAACCCCTCACGCTGCCCGAGCTGGCCGGGCGCGACTGGGTGCGCTGCGCCCTCGAACCGGTCGTGCACGGCAAGCGCTGGCTCGACTGGGTCTGCGAGCAGGGCGGCTTCGTCCCCCGTACGGCCGTCTGGACGGAACACTCCTCGACCGCCGTACGGATGGCGGTGTCCGGACTGGGCCTGGTCGCCGCCCCCGTGCACATGGCGCGCGACGTGCCCGGCGCGGTGACCGTCCCCGTCGACCCGCGCTGGCGCCGCGAGCAGACCGCCTTCGCGCGCGTGGAGCTCACCGGCACCACCGCGGCCTTCGTCGAGCTCTGCCGCGAGCTGGCGTTCCCGGGCACCGGCTGAAGCCCGCCGTGCGGGGGACCGCGCCCTGCGAGGGGCGCGGCCCGGCGCTCAGTCCCGTACGAGCAGCGCCACGGGACAGCGCTCCAGCAGCTCCGCCAGGGCCACGGGCGCCTCGTACGAGGCGCCCGTCAGCACCTCGCGCCACCGGCCGCCGCCCCGCAGCGGCAGCACCGTCCCCCGCAGGCCCCCGTCCTGCACCAGCCGCCCGTGCAGCCGCGAGACGACGGTGACCGCGGCGCCGGAGCGCGCGAAGGCCACGCAGTGCCCGGCGGCCGGGCCGTCGGCGGCCAGCGGCTCGTACGAGGAGCCGGGGCCGAACCACTCGGGGTGCGAGCGGCGCAGCCCCAGCGCGGTGCGCGTCAGGTGCAGCTTCTCGGCGGACAGGTCGCCGCCGACTCCCCCTGCAGCGACGGTCTCCGGGAAGGCGGGCGGGCGCCGGTTGTCGGGGTCGACCAGGGCGGCGTAGGCGCGCTCCGTGCCCATGTAGAGGTCGGGCACGCCCGGCATGGTGAGGTGCAGCAGGGCCGCACCGAGCGTGTTGGCCCGCACGGACGGCTGCAGGGCCTCCTCCAGGGGCGCGAGGGCGGTGCGGGCCGGGCCGCAGGCGTGCGCCGCCACGAAGGCCTCCACGGCCGCCTCGTAGGCCGCGTCCGGCTCGGTCCACGTCGTGCGCAGCCCCGCCTCGCGCACGCTCTTCAGCACGGCCTGCGCGAGCCGGCCGGCGTCCGCAGGGTCCGCCGGGCCGAGCCCGAAGGCGCTCTGCCAGGCCAGCCACGCCACGTGCGGGTCGGGCGCGCAGGGCTCGGCGGCCGCGGCCGCCAGCCGGTCCATCAGGTCCGCCCACCGGCCGGGGCACTCGCTCAGCGCCGCGATCCGGGCCCGCACGTCGGCGCTGCGCTTGGTGTCGTGCGTGGACAGCACCGTCCCGGTCGCCGGCCAGTCGTGCTGCAGGCGGGTGCAGTAGGCGTGGAAGTCCTCCGGGGAGACGGCGGGCCGGCCGGGGTCGCCGCCGACCTCCGATGCCGACAGCAGGGGCGCGTGCCGGTAGAAGGCGGTGTCCTCGACGGACTTGGCGCGCAGCGCGGAGGCGGTCTGCGCGAACCGCGCGCAGAAGTCCCGCTGGTCCGGCCCCTGCCCCAGGCGGCCGAGCGCCGCGTCCCGGACGACCTCTGCCGCGCAGGCCTCCTCGGGCACGGCGAAGGCGCCGCGCGCGTCCTGGGCGGCCCGGTCGAGCAGGGCCGCGTCGATCGGGGCCGGGGGCCGCCCGGGCACCGCGTAGGGCCGGTAGACGGGCAGCCGGACGAGGATCTCGCGCAGGGCGGTGCGCAGGGCCCAGGGCGCGGTGTCGCGCAGCCGGTGCGCGCCCTCGCAGATCCGGCCGGCGGTGCGCACCAGCCGCTCGGTCTCCGCGGCCAGTTCGTGGGTGATCACCTTGTACGCGGCGCGGCGCACGGTCGCGGGCCAGTCGCCGCCGCGGTCGGGCGGCAGGCCGGTGAAGGCGCGGTAGCGGGTCCCCAGTTCGGCGGCGCCCGCGGGGTCGACGAAGAGGCCGTCGAGGTGGCGCAGGGCGTCGTAGCCGGTGGTCCCGGCGACGGGCCAGTCGCCGGGCAGCCGCTCGTCGCGGCCGAGGATCTTCTCGACGACCGTCCACCGGCCGTCCGTGGCCCCGGCGAGGCGGTGGAGGTAGCCGGCGGGGTCGGCGAGCCCGTCCGGGTGGTCGACGCGCAGCCCGTCGGCCACCCCCTCCTGCAGCAGCTGCACCACCTTGCCGTGGGTGGCGGCGAAGACCTCCGGGTCCTCCACGCGGACCGCGATCAGCTCGGAGACGGTGAAGAAGCGCCGGTAGTTCAGCTCCGTGCGGGCCAGCCGCCACCAGGCGGGCCGGTACCACTGAGCGTCCAGCAGGTCGGGCAGCGGCAGCCGCTCCGTGCCGGGCCGCAGCGGGAAGGCGTGGTCGCGGTAGCGCAGGACGCGCCCCGAACGGTCCGAGCGCCCCGCGACGCTGAAGTGGCGCAGCTCCCCGCCGAGCGGGCCGGCCAGCACGGGCAGCAGGACCTTGCCGCCGTGCTCGGCCCAGTCGATGTCGAACCAGCGCGCGTAGCGCGAGGCGGGGCCGTCCCGCAGGACCTCCCAGAGCGGGCCGTTGAGCGTCGCGGGCGCGGGCAGGGCCATGTGGTTCGGGACGATGTCGAGGATCAGGCCCATCCCGTGCTCCCGGGCGGTGCGGGCCAGGGACCGCAGGCCCTCCTCGCCGCCGAGCTCGGCCCGCACGGCCGAGTGGTCGACGACGTCGTAGCCGTGCGTGGAGCCGGGGACGGCCTCCAGGACGGGCGACAGGTGCAGGTGGGACACCCCGAGGGAGGCCAGGTACGGCACGGCCTCCTCGGCCGCCCGGAAGGGGAAGGCCGGCTGGAGCTGGAGCCGGTAGGTCGCGGTCGGCACAGCGCTGTGGAGCCTCATGGGAACGTACGTACCCACTCGCGGCGGCCTTGCCGCAGGGGACTACGCCGGGCGCTGCAACACCGCGAGGCTGCGGTCGGCCAGCGTCAGGCGGTCCCCGGCCCGGACCTTCGGCCCGTCGGTCGCCACCCCCTCGGGCCCGGCGGTGTCGACCACGACCTGCCACAGCCGGCCGTGGTCGGCGGGCACGACGAAGTCGAGCGGCTTGTCGTGCGCGTTGAACATCAGCAGGAAGGAGTCGTCGACGACCGGCTCGCCGCGCGGCCCGGGCTCGGAGATCGCCCCGCCGTTGAGGAAGACCGTCAGCGACTTGGCCTGGGCGGCCTGCCAGTCGCTGTCCCGCATCTCGTCACCCTCGTGGGTGAACCAGGCGATGTCGGAGAGCTCGTCGTGGGTGCCCTGCACCGGGCGGCCGTGGAAGAAGCGGCGGCGCCGGAAGACGGGGTGGTCGCGGCGCAGCCACACCATCGCCCGGGTGAAGGCGAGCATCCGCCGGGCGCGCGCGGAGGAGTCGTCCCCGGGGTGCGGCCAGTGGACCCAGGAGACGTCGTTGTCCTGGCAGTAGGCGTTGTTGTTGCCCCGCTGGCTGCGCGCGAACTCGTCGCCGTGGCTGAGCATGGGCACGCCCTGCGACACCATCAGGGTGGCGACGAAGTTGCGCA
This sequence comes from Streptomyces aureoversilis, assembly GCF_042657885.1. Taxonomy (NCBI): domain Bacteria; kingdom Bacillati; phylum Actinomycetota; class Actinomycetes; order Kitasatosporales; family Streptomycetaceae; genus Streptomyces; species Streptomyces aureoversilis. Next base: position 14,034 of record NZ_JBHSKJ010000007.1, on the reverse strand, counting down.
TCTGGCGCTCGCGCAGCGCGAGCACCCCCGGGTCGTCGCTCTCGCCCTCGGCCCCGCAGTTCCAGGACCGGTTGTGGTTCTCGCCGTCGCGGTTGTCCTCGCCGTTGTCCTCGTTGTGCTTGCCGTTGTACGCGACGAGGTCGTGCAGGGTGAAGCCGTCGTGGCAGGTGACGAAGTTGACGGAGGCCAGGGGGCGCCTGCCGTCGCCCTGGTAGAGGTCGGAGGAGCCGGTCAGGCGGGAGCCGAACTCCGCCAGGGTGGCCGGCTCGCCGCGCCACAGGTCCCGGGCGGTGTCCCGGAACTTTCCGTTCCACTCGGCCCACAGCGGGGGGAAGTTCCCGACCTGGTAGCCGCCCTCGCCGACGTCCCACGGCTCCGCGATCAGCTTCACCCGGCTGACCACCGGATCCTGCTGCACCAGGTCGAAGAAGGACGAGAGCCGGTCCACCTCGTGGAACTGGCGCGCGAGCGTCGCCGCCAGATCGAAGCGGAATCCGTCCACCCGCATCTCGGTCACCCAGTACCGCAGGGAGTCCATGATGAGCTGCAGGACGTGCGGGCTGCGCATCAGCAGGGAATTGCCGGTGCCGGTGGTGTCCATGTAGTACTGCGGGTCGTCCGCGAGCCGGTAGTACGAGGCGTTGTCCAGACCCCGGAAGGAGAGCGTGGGCCCCAGGTGGCTGCCCTCGGCCGTGTGGTTGTAGACCACATCGAGAATGACCTCGATGCCCGCCGCGTGCAGCGCCCGCACCGCCGACTTGAACTCCAGCACCTGCTGGCCCCGGTCGCCCCAGGAGGCGTAGGCGTTGTGCGGGGCGAAGAATCCGATGGTGTTGTAGCCCCAGTAGTTGGCCAGGCCCGCGTCCACCAGACGGTGGTCGTTGACGAACTGATGGACCGGCATCAGCTCGATGGCCGTCACCCCCAGCTCCGTCAGGTGCTCGATCACCGCGGGGTGGGCCAGCGCCGCGTACGTGCCGCGGATCTCCTCCGGCAGCGCCGGGTGGCGCATCGTCAGGCCCTTGACGTGGGCCTCGTAGATGACCGTGCGGTGGTAGTCGGTGCGCGGCGGGCGGTCGTCCCCCCAGTCGAAGTACGGATTGACGACGACCGACGTCATCATGTGCGGCGCCGAGTCCATGTCGTTGCGCTTCTCCGGCCGCCCGAAGTGATAGCCGTAGACGGCCTCCCCCCAGTCGACGGCCCCGCTCACGGCCCGGGCGTAGGGGTCCAGCAGCAGTTTGGCGGAGTTGCAGCGGTGCCCGTGCTCCGGCTCGTACGGCCCGTGCACCCGGAAGCCGTACCGCTGACCCGGCATCACCCCCGGCAGGTAGGCGTGCCGTACGAAGGCGTCGCTCTCGCGCAGCTCCACCGCCGTCTCCGAGCCGTCGTCGTGCAGGAGGCACAGCTCGATCCGCTCGGCGACCTCCGAGAAGACCGCGAAGTTGGTGCCGGCGCCGTCGTACGTCGCGCCGAGGGGGTACGCCTGTCCCGGCCAGACCTGCATCGACTCTTCCGTTCTTCCGTTGTCCCAGGCTGTACTCGGGGGCCGTCCTCGCCGCCGCACGCGCCGGCCTCCCTCGTCCGGGACGCGCGTACGGGCCGAAGCGGCATCCTCGCCCAATCGGACCGGACAGGCCGCCCTTTCGCCAGATCTTCCCCAAAAGGAGCGCAACCACAGCCCCCTTCGGCTCGTCCGACCGGGTGACCCGGCAGGGGCGCACCCCCGCTCCGCCCCCTCCCCTCCGGCCCCGGGAACCGGCGTCCCGGCGCGCCCGGACGGGCGCTCGCACGGCTCTCACCGCGCGTTTTGCGCCCCCGCCGCTATGAAACGGCTCACTCCCCGCGCCGGGCGGGCGGACAACAGGTTTCCGGAACGGGAGAGTTGGCGGAGGACCGGACCCGTCCGGGTGCAGGGCCCGCCGCCCGCACAGTAGTCTGCCTTGATCGTTGGACGGGGGCGGAAGGGCGGTGCACTGTGAGCTCGGGCGGGCTGGAGCTGCCCTCTGGAGACGGAAGTCCCGGGGGTGACGGCTCGGCCGACACACCTCCCGGCGCCGTGTCCGTGGCACGCCCCGTGGAGATCGGCGCCGCACTGGACTGGGACGCCGAGGCGTGGAGCGAGGTGCGCACCCGCGCCCGGCGGGCCGGCCGGGCGTACATCTGGCTCAACCTGGTGGAGCAGCGGCTGCGTGCCGTCGTCGCCGCCGTCCTGCGGCCCGTCTACGAGCCGGTGCACGGCGAGGACGAGTGGGTCGTCGCCGCGGCAGGCCCGGCCGGGCAGGAGTGGGTGCAGCGTGCCGTGGCGGTGCGCGAGGTCAGCCGCCGCAAGGGCTACCTGCTGGACCCGGCCGACGACAACGTCCTCAGCTTCCTCACCCTGCCCCAGCTGCGTGAGCTCCTCGTCCAGCACTGGCCCTGCTTCGAGCCGTACCTCGACGACCGGCGCGAGCTGGAACTGGCACTGGACGAGCTGGAGGTGACGCGCAACGTCGTCTCCCGCAACCGCGCCCTGTCCGAGACCGTCCTCGCCCAGGCCGAGCGGGCCGCCGGCCGCCTGCTGACGATCCTCGGCGGCGGCAGCGGCGGCACGGGCGCCCGGTCCGCCGACCGGCTGCCCGTCGACGCCGTCGAGGACATCGTGGGCGACCGCTACGCCGACGTCGTGGGCGTCCACCCCGACCGGGTCCGGCTGCAGCGGCAGCTGCCCGTGGAGGACCTCTTCGGCAGCGCCCGCCGCCTCGACGCCGTCGGCATAGGCCTGAACCTGCTCGTCCAGAACTACTCGGGGCGCCGGCTGGTCCGGCTCGCCGAGGCCGGCTGCCGGGCCCGCCTGCTCTTCCTCAACCCCGCCAGCAGCGCCGTGCGGCGCCGGGAGCGGGAGCTGGGCATCAAGAAGGGCGAGATGAGCCGGTCCGTCGAGATGAACATCATGCACATGCGGCGCGTGCGCGACCGGCTGCGCGACACCGCCGCCTTCGAGATCCGCGTCTTCGACGAGACGCCGCGCTTCACCGCCTACCTCGTCAACGGCGACGGCCCGGACGGCCTGGCCGTCGTCCAGTCCTACCTGCGCAAGGCCCGCGGCATGGAGGCCCCCGTGCTGGTGCTGCGCGGCGGCGGCACCGTGGTCCGCGACGGGCGCGAGCCCGAGCACGGGCTCTTCGAGACCTACCGCGAGGAGTTCGAGAGCGTGTGGGCGGACTCGCGACCGGTCTCGTGACGGCCGCCCGCGACCGCGTTCCCGCAGGCCGGGACGGGGCGCTGTCAGTGGGGCGTGCGACGCTGGGGACCAGTCGGGGGAAGCACCACGAAGGGGGACCGCGATGGGGTGGCATCAGGAGCTGCTGATCGGCTTCGACCTGGAGACCACGGGCACGGATCCGGCCGAGGCGAGGATCGTCACGGCGGCCGTCGTCGAGACCAAGGCCGGCGAGCCCGTCGGCCGCCGGGAGTGGCTGGCCGATCCCGGCGTCCCCATCCCGGACGAGGCCGCGGCCATCCACGGCATCACCAGCGAGCGCGCCGCCCTCGGCAGGCCCGCCCGCGAGGTGGCCGACGAGATAGCGGACATCCTGGTCGCACACTGGTCGGCGGGCGCGGCCGTCGTCGCCTACAACGCCGCCTTCGACCTCACCATCCTCGCGGCGGAGCTCCGGCGGCACGGGCTGCCCTCCCTCGGGGAGCGGCTGTCGGCCGCGGGCGCCGCGGATCCCGGCGGGCAGGGCACGGGCCCGGTCGTGGACCCGCTCACCATGGACCGCGCCCTCGACCGCTACCGCAAGGGCAAGCGGAACCTGGAGACGGTCTGCCGTGTCTACGGCGTGACCCTGGAGGACGCCCACGAGGCCGGCGCCGACGCCCTCGCGGCCGTCCGGGTGGCCTGCGCCCTCGCCGAGCACTATCCGGAGGTGGCCGGGGCCGCCCCCTGGGACCTCCACCGGGACCAGGAGCGGTGGTACGCGGACTGGGCGAGGGGCTACGAGGCCTGGCTGCGCCGCAAGGGGGACGCGACGGCGACGGTGGACGGCCGCTGGCCCCTGCGCTGACCCGGTGGCCTACGCGCAGACCGCTGCGGTGGCGCCCCGTGAGGGGCGCGGGGAACTGCGCGATCAGCCACGCACGGCCCGCAGACAGCGGAGCCGACAGCGTCCGGCAGGAGCCCTGAGGACGGCAGTCCTCAGAACGGATACCACCGCACCGCGGCGTCACCCTCCCGCAGCGACGCCACCCGGCGACCGAACTCCGCGCGAGCCGCAGCGTTGCCCGGCGCGTGCTGCGCCACCCAGGCGCAGCTCGCCGTCTCGCGCGCACCGCGCAGGACCGGACAGCCCTCCCACTCCCGTACGTCCCAGCCGTACGTCCGCACGAAGGCGTCGTAGGCGTCCGCCGGCAGGCCGTAGCGGTCCTTGCTGAGGGCGAGGACGACGAGGTCGTGCTCGCGCAGGTCGCCCGAGAAGGTCTCCAGGTCCACCAGGACCGGCCCGTCCGGGCCGACGTGCACGTTGCGCGGAAGGGCGTCCCCGTGGATCGGGCCCGGCGGCAGGTGCGGGGTCAGGGCCGCGGCCTGCGCCGCGAAGCCGTCCCGCCGCTCGCGCAGGTAGGCCGCGTCCGCGGGGTCGATCGCGTCCCCGGCCAGCCGCAGCCACCGCTCGACGCCGCCGAGCAGTTCGCGCCGGGGCAGGGCGAAGTCCGGGGCGGGCAGGGCGTGGAGGGTGCGCAGCAGCCCGGCGAGGTCGGCCGCGCCGGCCGGGCGCACGGCCCCGGGCAGCCGGTGCCAGAGCGTCACGGGATGCCCGGCGGCCGTCCGCGGCGCGGGCTCGGCGGCGCGCACGGCCGGGACGCCCCGCTCCGCCAGCCAGGCGGCGACCCGCAGTTCGTGGCGCGCCCGCTCCAGCAGTGAGGCGTCCCGGCCCACCTTGACGACGAGCCCGCCGGCGGCGAAGACCGCGTTCTCGCCGAGCGCGAGCAGGGACGCGTCGGCCACCGGCACCTCCGGCACCGCCACCGCGAGGAGCTCGCGCGCCCGCCGCTCCGTGAATGCCGTGCTCTCCACCGCGTCCGCCACTGCGCCCGCACCTTTCGTACCTGCGGCGATCGCCGCACGCCTGCTCGTCCGACCGTCACGCTACCCGGCCGGCCGCACATGGCCGGAAAGAGATCATCGGACGAGACGTTTCGTCTCGGCGTCTCTCGGCGTCCCTCGGTGCCTTTCGGGTCGGCTCTCGGGTCAGGCGTTCACCCGTCGTTCTCATCAGGGCCTGCCCCGCGCTCAATTGATGCTCCGTCAGTGCCCAAATTGCCTTCCTTCAAAGGGGTTTGGCATTACGCAACGACGTTGCCTATGTCACAAAACTTCGTGGGGGTTGAACTGCTCGCGTCAAATCCGACAGGGTTTCGAAGCACCCCGGAGCGGCCGCTTCCGTCACTCCGGGCGTGCAGTGACACATGCTCAATTCCCCCCACAACAACCGCACGAGGAGGAAACCTCGTCATGGCAGCACACAAGCGCACCGGCCGGCGACGGACCGTCCTGGCGATATCCGCCGCAGCCGCCGTCACCGCCGGAGCCACGCTCATGGCTCTGCCGGCCGGCGCCGCCCCCGCCCCCGAAGGAACCGTCTACGGTGCCGGCACCAAGGGCGCGATCGAGGGCAGCTACATCGTCATGCTGAAGGACGGCAAGGGCGCCGCGGGCGCGAAGTCCGTCTCCGCGCAGGGCGGCGACCTCGCCGAGCGTTACGGCGGCAAGCTGAACCGCACCTACGACTCGGCGATCCACGGCTTCTCCGCCAGCGGCCTGGACGAGACGGAGGCCAAGCGCCTCGCGGCCGACCCCGCGGTCGAGAAGGTCGTCCAGAACCACCGCTTCAAGGCCAGCGCCACCCAGGAGGCCCCACCCTCCTGGGGTCTGGACCGCATCGACCAGGCCGAGACCAAGGGCGACGGCAAGTACGCCTACCCCGACGGCGCCGGCGAGGGCGTCACCGCGTACGTCATCGACACCGGTGTCCACATCAGCCACAAGGACTTCGGGGGCCGCGCGTCCTTCGGCTTCAACGCCGTGGACAAGAGCGACAAGGCCGAGGACGACAACGGCCACGGCACCCACGTCGCGGGCACCATCGCCGGCACGGCGCACGGCGTCGCCAAGAAGGCCAAGATCGTGGCCGTCAAGGTCCTGGACGGCCAGGGCTCCGGCTCCACCGAGCAGGTCGTCGCCGGCATCGACTGGGTCACCAAGAACCACAAGGGCCCCTCGGTCGCCAACATGAGCCTCGGCGGCGGCGCGGACGAGGCGCTCGACGCGGCCGTGCAGAAGGCGATCGCCTCCGGCGTCACCTTCGCCATCGCGGCGGGCAACGAGTCCTCCGACGCGGGCAACAGCTCCCCGGCCCGGGTGAAGGAGGCCATCACGGTCGCCTCCACCACGAAGGACGACCAGCAGTCGGACTTCTCCAACTTCGGCAGCGTGGTCGACCTCTACGCCCCCGGCTCGGACATCACCTCCGCCTGGAACGACAGCGACTCCGGCACCAAGACCATCTCCGGTACGTCGATGGCGACCCCGCACGTCGCGGGTGCCGCCGCCGTCTACCTCGGCGCCCACAAGGACGCCACCCCGGAGCAGGTCGCGGGTGCGCTCGTCAAGGGTGCGACCCCCGACAAGGTCTCCAACCCGAGCACGGGCACGCCCAACAAGCTGCTGAAGGTCACCGAGTAGCAGCTCCAGCCCATCGGCCGGCCGCCGCTCCCCACCCCCACGGGGAGCGGCGGCCGTGGTCGTTCCCGGACGCCGGCCCCGGCCGGCGGGCCGGGCCCGGAGAACTCCCCTGGCTAAGCTCCCGCCATCACACGAGCCTCAATCACCCCATGAGCCTCAAGAAGACAGGAGTCCAGCGTGACGGCGGCGATACTCGGATTCACCCTCTTCTCCCTCCTGGTGGCCATGGCGCCGGGCCCGGACACCCTCCTGGTCCTGCGCAACTGCCTGCGCGGCGGCCGCCGCACGGGCAGCGCCACCGCCCTCGGCGCGGCCGTCGGGTCGCTCGCCTGGGGCGTGGCCGCGGCGTTCGGCCTCGCGGCGGCGCTGCAGCGCTGGGACGCGGCCTTCACCGTCGTGCGGCTCGCGGGCGCCGCGTACCTCGTGTTCCTCGGCGCCCAGGCCCTGTGGGCCCACCGCCCGCGCCGCGGAGGCGCCTCCGGCGGGTCCGGGGCCGCGCTGCAGGAGCAGGCCTCCGCCGCCCCCGCGCCGCGCGCGGGCGAGGCGTTCCGCCAGGGCCTGCTGAGCTGCCTGCTCAACCCCAAGGTCGGCGTCTTCTTCGTCGCCGTCGTCCCCCAGTTCCTGCCCGAGGGCGGCTCGCCGTTCGGGGTGACCCTGCTCTTCGGCGTGATCGACGCGGTCGTGGCCGCGGTGTGGATGCTGCTCGTCGCGGTCTGCGCCGCCCGCATGATCACCTGGCTGCGCCGCCCCCGCGTCAGCCGCAACCTCGAGCGCGTCACGGGCGGCGTCCTGGTGGCCCTGGGCATCGGCACGGCGGCGGAGACGGCCTGAGGCTGTGTCAGGGGCGTAAGCCGGGGGCGTGAGCCGGGGAGGGGCGTCAGGGGCGGAAGTCCGCGGCGTGGTCCTCCACCCACGTGGCGAACGTACGCGCCGGCCGGCCTGTCAGCTCCTCCACGCCTCCCGCGAGCGCGCCCGGCTTGCCGTCGGACGACTTCCAGAAGGCGAGCAGCGCGTCGGCGACGTGCCCGGGCAGGGAGGGGCCCGCGGCCTCCTTCCAGGCCTCGGGCGAGACGGGGTTGACGGTCACGGGCACGCCCGTGATGCGCGAGATCCGCTCGGCCTGGTCGAGGAAGGACAAGGCCTCCGGGCCGCTCAGGGTGTACGCGCCGCCCTGGTGCGCGGGGTCGGTGAGGACGGTGAACGCGGCCTCGGCCAGGTCCTGTTCGTGGATGGGGTCGGTGTACGCGCCGGGGTAGGGCAGGTCCACCGTGCCGGTGTCCCTGATGGAGCGGGACCAGCCCAGCGCGTTGGTGGCGAAGACGCCCGGCCGCAGGAACGTCGCGGTGACCGGCCCCGCGGCCAGGGCCTGCTCGGCCTCCCGGTGCGGGCGGGCGACGGGGTGCGTGGCGGCGTCGGGGTAGCGCACGGAGCTCGACGACAGCAGCACGATGTGCCGGACGCCGGCGTCCGCGGCCGCCCGGGCGAACGCGGCGGTGTGCGAGGCCTCCGCGTACAGGAACACGGACGTGACGCCGTCGAGCGCCGCGGGGAAGCCCTCCGGCTCGTCGAGCGCGAGGCGTACCGCGGGGACGCCGTCCGGCAGGGTGAGATCGCCGGGGGCGCGGGAAGCGGCCCGGACGGCGTGGCCCCGGGCGTGCAGGAGGTCGATGAGTGCGCGGCCGACGCGGCCGCGGCTGCCGGTGACGAGGGTGGTCATGTCCTCGGTTGCCCTTCTGGGAAGCGCAGGCGGTGCAGGGAATGCACGGCGTGCGGGGAATACGTGAGGTGCCCGCGAGACGCACAGTGCGTCGCGCAATCATTGTGAAGCGCGACCGGCCTCGCGGAACCCCGAGCCGGCCCCGGGGACCACCGCCGCGCCCTCGTGGCCCCGGCCCCCGCGGCGCAGAGCCGCACCGGCGCGGCCCGGGACGTGCCGGGCCGCGCCTTCCGGGCGGTCCTCGGCGGCTACCGGGACGAGGAGTTCGCCGTCATCGGCGACCACCTGAGCAGGAGCGCCGAGGCCGGCCGCACTCAGGCCGAGCGCCTGCGGGCGGCCGGCCGGGCCGGGGAGAGCACGCCCCGCGCCGCCGCTTCCTCGTAGCGCCGCACCACCAGCGCCATCACCTCCGGCGCCGCCCCCAGCACGTCCGCGAGGACGTCCGCGCCGCCCTCCACCGCTCCCCGCGCGATGCGGTCCGGCAGCCGGCCTGGGGCGAGGACGTACGGGGCGACCGCCACCCGGCGGGCCCCCTCGGCGCGCAGGGCCCGCACGGCGTCCGCCACGTGCGGCGGGGAGGCGGAGGCGAACGCGGGCCGCACGGCGCACCAACCGGTACGCCGCCACTCCCGCGCGATGTCTGCGATCACCGCGTTCGCCTCCGGGTCGGAGGAGCCCGCCGAGGCCAGGACGACCCCGGTCGGGCGCCGGTCGCCGAGCGGCAGACCGGCTTGCCGCAGCCGCCGCTCCAGGGCGGCCGTCAGCAGGGGGGCGGGCCCCAGCACCTGAGCCCGCGTCACGCTCAGGCCCGGCAGCCCCGCCGTCGCCGCCCGCAGCACGGCCGGGATGTCGGCCTTGGCGTGGAAGGCGCGGGTCAGCAGCAGGGGCACGGCGACGACGTCGCGCACCCCCTCCGCCGCCAGCCGCTCCAGCACCCGCGGCACGCTCGGCACGCAGAAGTCGAGGAAGCCCACCTCGACCCGGAGCCCGGGCCGCGCCGCGGCCACCCGCGCGCGCAGCTCCAGCACGGTGGCCGCGTGGCGCGGGTCGCGGCTGCCGTGGGCGACGAGGAGCAGGGGTGTTGCGGTCATCGGCTCGCCGCGGCCAGTCCGCGCGTCCGCAGCACCCGGCGCTCCAGGGGGCTGAAGACGGCCAGGTCGATGGCGATGCCGACGAAGAGGATGAGGAGGATGCCGAGGAGCACCCCCGGCATGTCGGAGTCGGTGCGCGCGTTCTCCAGGTACTGGCCGAGCCCCAGGCCGAGGTCGGGGGAGGAGGCGATGAGCTCGGCGGCCATCAGGGACCGCCAGGAGAACGCCCAGCCCTGCTTGAGCCCCGCGATGTAGCCGGGGAGCGCGGCGGGCAGCAGGACGTGCCGGGCGCCGCGCAGCCCCGTCGCGCCCATGGTGCGGCCCGCCCGCAGGTACAGCGGCGGCACCTGGTCGATGCCGGAGACCAGGCCGTTGGCGATGGAGGGCACCGCGCCCAGCAGGATCACCGCGTACATCGCCGCGTCGGTGATGCCCAGCCAGATCACCGCCGCGGGCACCCAGGCGACCGACGGCAGCGACTGCAGCCCGGACAGGACCGGGCCGAGCGCGGCCCGGACGAACTTCACGCGCGCGACGAGCAGGCCGAGCGGCGTGCCGAGGGCGAGCGCCGCGGCGAAGCCCAGCAGGCCGCGCGAGACGGACGTCCAGACGATGTCCAGGAGCGTGCCGCGCAGCCACAGTTCCTCCAGGCTGTGCCACACCGCGGACGGGTCGGGCAGTTTGTAGTCGTCGGTGACCTCCGCGACGACCAGCAGCTTCCAGACCGCGAGGACCAGGACGACGGCCGTCAGGGGCGGCAGCACCTTGTGGAGCAGCACCTGGGCGAAGGGGGCGCGCCGGACCTCCACCGCGTCCAGGGCGTCGAGGCCGGCCTCCAGGCCGGCGAGGTCGTGCGGGCTGCCGGAGGCGCTCCGGGCGCCCGTCTCAGTGCCGGCCATGGCGGCGGATCTCCCCACGCAGTTCTTCGGTGATCTCGACGGACAGGTCCGCCACCGCCGCGTCCTCGATGCGGCGGGGCTGGGGTATGTCCACGGCCCACTGCCGGGCCACCCGCCCCGGCCGCGAGGACAGCAGCACGACGCGCTCCGCGAGCCGCACCGCCTCGCGGACGTTGTGGGTGACGAACAGCACCGACAGCGACGTCTCGGACCAGATGCGGGTCAGCTCGTGGTGCAGGACGTCCCGGGTGATGGCGTCCAGCGCCGCGAACGGCTCGTCCATCAGCAGGACCTGGCTGTCCTGCGCCAGGGCGCGGGCGAGGGCGACGCGCTGCCGCATGCCGCCCGACAGCTCGTGCACCCGCTTGCCGTACGCGCCGGAGAGCCGTACGAGCTCCAGGAGCCGCTCCGCCTCCGGCCGCCGCTCCGCGCGCGGCACCCCGCGCAGCCGCAGCGCCAGCTCGATGTTGCGGCCCGCGGTGAGCCAGGGGAACAGCGCGTGCTCCTGGAACATCAGCGCCGGGCGGCCGCCGGGCACGTCGATGGTCCCGGCGGTCGGCCGGTCCAGGCCCGCCACCAGGTTCAGCAGCGTGGACTTGCCGCAGCCCGAGGCCCCCAGGAGGCACACGAACTCGCCGGGGCGCACCTCCAGGGAGATGTCGTCCAGCACGGGCTGGGCCGCGCCGGGCCGGCCGAAGGACTTGTGGACGTGCTCGATCCTGACCGCCGCGGACTCGCGGTCCGCGAGCGCGGTCGCGCCGGTCTTGTCGGTCGTCAGTGCCGGGGCCATCCGGTCACCTCCTGGGGATGGGGCGGGGCGGGATACGACGGGCGGGCGGCTACTGCTTGCCGAGCTTCGCGGCGGTCACCGCGGGCCTGCCCTCGGCCTTGAGAACCTTGTTGAGCACGGTCAGGTCGTAGATCCCCGAAAGGTCCGGCTTCTGCAGCAGCCCGGCCTTGACGGCGTGATCGGCCTCCGCCTCCAGCGACGCGGCCAGCGGGTCGTCGAGGACCTCGATGGACTTCCAGGCCGGGTCGATGATCGCGGCCGGCAGCTCCTTGCCGGAGAGCTTCTTCAGCGCCGCGTTGGCCGAGCCCTTGGCCTTCTCCGGGTTCGCCTTGATCCAGGCGTTGGTCCTCACCGAGCCGCGCAGCACGGCCTCGACCACGTCGGGGTGCGCGTCCAGGAACTTCTGCGACACGATCACGTTGGTGATGACGAACTTCCCGTCCGGCCACAGCGAGGACTCGTCCAGGAGCACCTTGCCGCCCTCGGAGACCAGCTTCGAGGCGGTCGGCTCGGGCACCCACGCGCCGTCCACCGAACCGGACTTGAAGGCGTCGGGAGTCACCTTGTTGTCCGTGCGGACGACCGAGACGTCGCCCTTGCCGCTCTGCGGGTCGACCGTCCAGCCCTTCTCCGCGATCCAGTGGAGGAACGCCACGTCCTGGGTGTTGCCCTTCTGCGGGGTGGCGATCCGCTTGCCCTTGAGGTCGTCCGGAGAGGAGATCTTCTTGGGGTCGACGACCAGCTTCACGCCGCCCGACGCCGAGCCCGAGACGATGCGCAGGCTCCTGCCATTGGACTTCACGTAGCCGTTGATCGCGGGCGACGGGCCGATCCAGCCGATGTCGATCGAGCCCGCGTTGAGCGCCTCGATCTCGGACGGGCCCGCGTTGAACGTCGTCGAGCGGAGCTTCGTGCCGCCCAGCTCCTTCTGCAGCAGCCCCTCCTGCTCGCCGACCAGCGGCGTGGCGTGGGTGATGTTGGGGAAGTAGCCGATCCGGACGGTGTCGGCCGACAGCTTCTTGCCCCCGGTGTTCTTCCCCGGGGCGGACCCGGCGGTGGTGGAGTTCTTCTCCGAGCCGTAGCCGCAGGCGCCGAGGGCGCCGATCAGCAGGGGCAGGGCGGCGACGGCGGCGAGTGCGCGGCGGCGGGTGGAGCGAGCGGCGGCGGGCACGGGGGGTCCTCTCGACGGGCCGGGGCAGGGCTAGGGGACGCCCGGCGCTTCAGTGGGGCGTAAGGGGAGTGACTGGTACGGGATGGGGTGGGGCGCTGACGCCGTCGGTACGGGCGTCAGCACGCACACCGGCCGATGCCGCCCGCCGAGCCGTGCGCGATCGTGGTCGTCATCTCAGAAGTCCCATCCCTCGTCGCCGGGCTGCTCCCCGGGGTCCGCCGCGAACGCCTCGCCCGCCATGCCGGCGGTCAGGGTCGTGCCGTCGCCGGGGTCGATGAGGAGGAAGGAGCCGGTGTGGCGGGAGCCCGCGTAGGGGTCGAGGGCGAGCGGCTCGGCGGTGCGCAGCGTGACGCGCCCGATGTCGTTGGCCTCCAGGCGGCCCGGCGCGGGGTGCTGGGAGAGGTCGTCGAGGGTGAGGCGGGAGGGGATGTCCTTGACGATGGCCCGGACGGTGCGGGTGGTGTGCTTGAGCAGGACCCGGGCGCCGGGGAGCAGCGGCTGGTCGGCGAGGTGGCAGACGGTGGCCTCGACGTCCCGGGTGACCTGCGGCGCGCCGGCGGTGGGGGCGATGAGGTCGCCGCGGGAGACGTCGAGGTCGTCGGCGAGGCGCAGGGTCACCGACTGCGGCGCCCAGGCCACGTCGACGCTCCGGCCGAGCGCGTCGATGGCGGCGATCGTGCTCGTGCGCCCCGACGGCAGGACGGTGACGGGCTCGCCGACGCGCAGCACCCCCGAGGCGATCTGCCCCGCGTAGCCGCGGTAGTCGGGGTGCTCGGCCGTCTGCGGCCTGATCGTGTACTGGACGGGGAAGCGCGCGGGGTCGGCGGTGGGGTCGGCGACGACGGGCACCGTCTCCAGGTACTCCAGGACGGTGGGGCCGCCGTACCAGTCCATGTGCGCGGAGGGCGCCACCACGTTGTCCCCGGCGAGCGCGGAGACGGGGATGGCGGTGATCTCGGGGACGCCCAGCCCGCTCGCGTAGGCGGTGAACTCCTCGGCGATGGCGGCGAAGACGGGCTCCGCGTAGCCGGCGAGGTCCATCTTGTTGACGGCGAGGACGACGTGCGGGACGCGCAGGAGCGCCGCGACGGCCGCGTGGCGGCGGGTCTGCTCGACGACGCCGTTGCGGGCGTCGACGAGGACGACGGCGGCCTGGGCGGTGGACGCCCCGGTGACCATGTTGCGCGTGTACTGCACGTGGCCGGGGGTGTCGGCGAGGATGAAGCGCCGCCGGGGCGTGGCGAAGTAGCGGTAGGCGACGTCGATGGTGATGCCCTGCTCGCGCTCGGCGCGCAGGCCGTCCGTCAGCAGCGCCAGGTCCGGGGCGCCGGCGCCCCGGCTGCGGGAGGCGTGCTCGACGGCCTCCAGCTGGTCGGCCAGGACGGACTTGGAGTCGTGCAGGAGGCGGCCGACCAGCGTGGACTTGCCGTCGTCGACGGATCCGGCGGTGGCGAAGCGCAGCAGCGAGGTCGCGGCCGTGGTCGTGTCGGTCACAGTGCTCATGGCTAGAAGTACCCCTCGCGTTTGCGGTCCTCCATGGCGGCTTCGGAGAGTCTGTCGTCGGCTCTGGTGGCGCCGCGTTCGGTGAGGCGGGAGGCGGTGATCTCGGTGATGACCTCCTCGATGGTGGCGGCGTGGGAGT
>NZ_JBHSKJ010000006.1:0-396993 GCF_042657885.1 Streptomyces aureoversilis | reverse complement strand
CTTGATGGGGTAAGGCTCCCAGTAGACGACTGGGTTGATAGGCCAGGTGTGGAAGACCGGTAACGGTTGGAGCTGACTGGTACTAATAGGCCGAGGGCTTGTCCTCAGTTGCTCGCGTCCACTGTGTAGGTTCTGAAGTAACGACCTGTGTCATTGCCGGGTTGGTTAACTTCATAGTGTTTCGGTGGTCATAGCGTTAGGGAAACGCCCGGTTACATTCCGAACCCGGAAGCTAAGCCTTTCAGCGCCGATGGTACTGCATGGGGGACCGTGTGGGAGAGTAGGACGCCGCCGAACAATTTTTGAGAAAAAGCCCTGGTGGGTTACCACCGGGGCTTTTTCGTATTTCCGGGCAGAATCACCGCAGGCTCACCTGGATCCACTCGCATTCACTTGCATTCAACCGGATCCACTTTTACGCCAAGCGGTCCAGGATCTCCCTCTCCACCGTCCCCAGCAGCGGCTCACCCCTCACCCACCGCCCGGCCTCCTCCACCGCGTACGTCCCCAGCCGCCTCCCCTCATTTCCCTGAGCGCCGGCGATATGGGGCGTCACCAGCACATTCGGCAGCCGGAGCAGTGCGTGCCCCGGTTCCAGCGGCTCCGGGTCCGTGACGTCGAGCCAGGCGCTCAACCGCCCCGACCTGCATTCGCGTTCCAGGCCCTCGGTGTCGACGATCGATCCCCGTGCCGTGTTGATGACCGTGCCGCCGTCCGGGATGAGGGCCAGGTGTTCCGCGTCCAGCAAGCGGTACGTGTCCGGTGTCCCGGGAGCGTGGACCGTCACGATGCCGACGGCGCGGCAGAGGTCGGCCAGGCGGTCCACCCGCTCCGCACCCAGCCCTGCGGCTTCCTCGTCCGTCACATAGGGGTCGTAGAGCAGCACCCGGTAACCGGCCGTGGAAGCCCGTAGGCCGGCGATCACCCGTCGGCCGATACGGGAAGCGCCGAGGACGCCGATGGTCCGGCCGTCGGCGCCCTGCCGGTCGCGGAAGGCCGGCCAGCGGCCGCCGTCGGCGTACGCGGCGGCGGCCGGCAAGGCTCCCTTCGCCGCGAGCCCGATGGCCGCCAGGGTGAAGTCGGCGACCGGCCCCGCATTGGCCTCCGCCGCCGAGGAGACGACGAGCCGCCGTTCCCACACCGCCTCGGTCACCAGTGGCTTTACTGAGCCCGCCGCGTGGATGACGGCCTTCAGCTGCGGTGCAGCGTCGAGGACGGCCTTCGTCAGCGGAGGGCACCCCCACCCCGTGACGAGGACGTCCACGCCGTCCAGCACGGCCTGGCAGGAGAGGAGCCCGAGCCCATCGCGTACCGGAATTACCCGGACCTCACGTCCCGTCAATTCGCCCAGCCACTTCTGCAGATCGGGCGGCATGACGACCGGTAGTTCGTCCGCCCCCATGACCACCGCGACCCCGGCCGTCCCACCCGCCCGTTCATCCGTCATGCGCACCCCTCTGCCCGTCCGTCAGAGAGCGAAAACACATTGCTCGTGCCGTCCGTCCGGGGCGACGATCAAAGGATGGAGCACATCATCAGGCCTGTGCAGGCGGGCGATTGGGAGAAGTCCAAGGAACTGCGGCTGACGGCCCTCCTGGACCCCGTGGCGCCCATCGCTTTTCTCGACACCTACGACAAGGCCGTCGAACAGCCCGACAGTTATTGGCAGGAGCGGGCGCGGGCGAGTTCCGAGGCGTGCCGCGTCATCACGTTCGTGGCGGAGGCGCCCGACGGTACCTGGGACGGTACGGTCACCGTCCTCGTCGAGGACCCGGAGGCGGAGGAAGGTGCCGTCTTCGGCGGGGCTCCGTCCGTGCCGCAGACGCACATCGTCGGGGTCTTCGTCCGGCCCGAGCGGCGCGGGGCCGGCCTCATCCAGGCCCTCTTCGACGCCGCCGTCGAGTGGTCCTGGACCCTGCCCCGGCCGCGCGTCGAGCGCATACGTCTCTTCGTCCACGAGGACAACGCCCGTGCCATGGCGGTCTACCGCAAGGCCGGCTTCGAGCCCACCGGCACGACCATCCCCATGCAGGGCAACCCCGAGGCCAAGGAGTACGAGCTCGCGCTCGTTCGTCCCGCCGCTTGATGAAGTCCTGCACCGGCCTGCGCTCCCGCCTCCGTACGCGCCTCCGCACCCGCACCCGCACCCGTATTCGTATCCGTAGCCCGTGGGCCGTGGACGCCCTGATCGCGGCCGTGGTCCAGGCCGCCGTGACCATCCCCTTCGTCGTGCCCCGCTCGGCGGACGTGCCGCCCGCCACCTGGGCGTTCTACGGGATGACCACGTTGTCCGTGCTGCCGCTCCTGTGGCGCAGCCGGGCTCCCCTGGCGTGCCTGCTGGCGATCACCGTGGCCGGGTTCGCCTATCTGCCCATGGACGGGCCCGGGCAGCCGATGCCGTACAGCCCGCTGGTGGCCATCTTCACGGTGGCCGCCCAGGCGGGGGTGCGGCAGCGGCGGGTGACGGTCGGGATCGGGCTGCCGGTCGTGGCCGTCGCGGTGGCCCTGCGGACCAACACGGCCCGCGAGTACCTCTTCGCCTTCTTCCTCTTTTCCATGGTGTACGCGCTCGGCGTGCTGGCACGTACCCGGCAGGCGTACACGGAGGCCGTCGAGGCGCGCGCCGCGGAGCTGGAGCGGGCGCGGGTCGTGGAGGCCGAGCGGGCTGCCGAGCGGGAACGGGCGCGGATCGCCCGGGAGATGCACGACATCCTGTCGCACGCCGTCAGCCTGATGGTGGTGCAGGCGGAGGCCGGGCCTCTGGTCGTACGGTCGGATCCCGACCGGGCGGAGGCGGCGTTCGACGCGATCGCCGGGGCCGGGCGGGACGCGATGGTGCAGCTGCGGCGCATGCTCGGCGTGCTGAAGGAGGAGCCGGGGGAGCCGAGAGGCCTGGGGGAGTTGGCTCCGCAGCCCACGCTGGACGGTCTCGACGCCCTGGTGGGGGAGGTCCGGCGGGCGGGGTTGTCCGTGGTCCTGCTGACGGAAGGGCAGCCGCAGCCGCTCGCCGCCGACGCGCAGGTCACCGTCTACCGCGTGGTGCAGGAGGCGCTGACGAACGTCCTCAAGCACTCCGACGCGCGCTCGGTGTCCGTACGCCTCGCCTGGAAGCAGGGACAGGGGCAGGAGCAGGGAAACGGGCACGGGCAGGGGCAGGGGCAGGGGCAGCAGGGCGATCGGCAGTGGCGGCTGGCCGTCACCGTGACGGACGACGGTACGGGCGTCCTCAAGCCGGGTGGTGCCGGCAGCGGGAGGGGCCTGATCGGCATCCGGGAGCGGGCCGCCGCGCACGGCGGGACCGCCTCGGCCGGGCCCGGTCCGGACGGCCGCGGCTTCCGTGTTTGCCTGGAACTGCCCGTCGTGATCTCCTCGCCTGCGGAGGTGGGGGTGGCGTGACGATCCGTGTGGTGGTGGCGGACGACCAGGAGCTGGTGCGCAGCGGGTTCGCGATGATCCTGTCCGCCCAGCCGGACATCGAGGTCGTGGCGGAGGCCGGGGACGGGGCCGAGGCCGTGGCGGCCGTGCGGCGGCACGCGCCCGACGTCGTCCTCCTCGACATCCGCATGCCGCGCATGGACGGCATCGAGGCGGCCCGCACGATCTGCGCGGAGACCGGCTGCCGGGCCGTCATGCTCACCACCTTCGACCAGGACGACTACGTCTACGAGGCGTTGCACGCGGGGGCCAGCGGGTTCCTGCTCAAGGACGTGCGGCGCGACGACCTCGTGCACGCGGTGCGGGTCGTCGTCGCCGGCGACTCCTTGCTCGCGCCGTCCGTGGCCCGCCGCCTGGTCGCGGACTTCACGAGCCGCGGGCAGGCCGCCACGGCCGGTCCGGAACTGGGGGCGCTGACCGCGCGTGAGCGCGAGACGCTGGTCCTCCTCGGGCGCGGGCTGTCGAACGCGGAGATCGCGGCGGAACTGGTGGTCAGCGAGCACACGGTGAAGACCCACGTCAGCAACGTGCTGTCGAAGCTCGGGCTGCGGGACCGGATCCAGGCGGTGATCTGCGCGTACGAGAGCGGTCTGATCGCTCCGGGCGGCTGACCGCGCGCCGCGCACGGTCCGCCGCCGTTTCCGTGTCCGTTTCCGCTGCCCGTCCCCTTCCTTTCCCTCGTGCGCTCCCTCGCGCGACGGAGGCGGACAGCACCGAATACCCCTCGCTCCGGCGATCCGCCGGCCTGCGCCGCTCACGAGGATGGACTCCGTCGTAGAGATCCACAGCTGCAGCCCGGCTGCAGCGGTTCAGCAGTCCTCAGGGGGAAACCACCGTGCGCCGTACCCGGATCGCCGTCCTCGCCGCGACCGTCGTCGCCCTGGGGGTGACCGCGGCGGGGACCGCCGCGGCAGGCCCCACCGGCGACGCCCGTGACGCCCGTGACACCAATGCCACAGCTGCCCACGCCGCCGCGCTCGCCAAGGCCGCGGCGCTCCGGAAGGCGATCGACGGACTGCCGGCCGCCGACGCCACCGCCGCGCAGGTCCGCTACAAGGGCGAGGACCTGCGCTGGAGCGGGGCCGCGGGCCGGGCCGACCTGCGTACGCACCGGCCGGTCAAGGGCGACGAGCGCTTCCGCGCGGGCAGCATCACCAAGACGTTCACGGCGGCCGTCGCCCTCCAGCTCGTCCACGAGAAGAAGCTGGACCTCGACGGCACGGTGCAGCACTACCTGCCCGGCCTGCTGCCCGCCCACTACCCGGACGTCAAGGTCCGGCATCTGCTGGACTACACGAGCGGCCTGCCGGGCGGGGACACCCGCGAGGCGCCGAAGAGCCCCGGCTGGGACAAGGGCCGCCACACCACCTGGGACCACCGCGCGCTCGTCCAAGCGGGCTTCGGCAAGCCCATGGAGTTCACCCCCGGCACCCGGCAGCACTACTCCAACATCGGCTACAACGTGCTGGGGCTGCTGATCGAGAAGGTCACGGGCCGGACGTACGAGCAGGAGCTGCGGGCGCGCGTGATCGACCGCGTCGGGCTCAAGGACACCTACAGCCCCGGGGCGGACCCCCGTATCAAGGGCCGTCACACGCACGGCTACGAGGCGATCAAGGCCTCCGGCGGCGGGACCCGGCTCGTCGACACGACCGAGTGGGACCAGTCCGAGACGTGGGCCTCCGGCGACCTCATCACGACGACGGCCGACCTGGAGCGCTTCACCGCCGCCCTCTTCGCCGGGCGCGTCGTGCCGCAGCAGGAGCTGAAGCTGATGTTCACCGTGCCCGAGGTGCCCGCGTACGGGAGCTCGAGGCCGGCCGCGTACTCCAGCGGCCTCACGCGCATCCAGCTCGTCAAGAACGGCCCGGTCTACTGGGGCAAGTCCGGGAGCCGTTACGGGTACCTCAGCGGCTTCGGGGCCACGCAGGACGGGACGCGGTCGCTGGTCTACTCGGTGAACTCCACCGACGCGAAGGGGGACGCCGCGACGGCTCCGGACTCGCGCATCGGCCGGATCATCATGGCGGGCCTCGGCGAGCCCTCGGCCTAGTCCGTGCCGCGGGCTTCGCCCGCTCCCCTCGCATCGCCGCTCGGCACCGGATCCGTACTGCTCACTCTGTGATCAGCCTGCCTCGTACGACCACCGAGGCGATCCTGCGGACGGCCGTGATGTCGCGCAGCGGGTCCGCGTCCAGGACGACGAGGTCTGCAGCCTTGCCCGGCTCGACCGTGCCGGTCTCGTCCGCGAGGCCCAGCGCCCGCGCGGGCCCGGCCGTGGCTGCCCTGAGCGCCTCCGCGGCGCCGAGGCCCGCCCCGGCCAGCTGCTCCATCTCCTCGTGGAGGCCGTCCGCGTGCGTACTGCCGGCGAGGACGGGAACGCCGCGGCGATGCAGCTCCGCGACCAGGTGCAGGCGGTGGGCGCGGATCCCCCGGAGGTACGGGGTGCCGGTTTTCCGGTCCTCTCCCCGGTCTTCTTCCCGGTCCCCTTCCTGGTCCTCCAGGGACCGGTGTGCGGCGAGGGACGGGGCGACCCAGGTGGCGTTCGCGGCCAGGCGGTCGAAGAGGCGGTCCGCGCGATCGGGGTAGTAGGACCGTACGGCCGTCCACTCCAGGCGCCGGATCTGCCGGAGCCAGTCGCGGTACCGGCCGGGGCGGGCGTCGATGCGTGCGAGGCCGTGCCGGATCTCCTCGTCCCGGGTGGAGGTGGCCAGCAGGAGCGCGTAGAGGTGCTCGACGATCCGGTGCCCGGCATCGGACGCCTCCGCGAGCGGCACCGCGTCCGGGCAGTGACCTCCGTACGGGATCCGGCGGATACGGGCTTCCTCGGCCAGGGCGTGATACGCCGTCCGCGACAACCGCGGGTGCACGCCCACGAACGCCGCGCCGCCGGCCGCGGCCCTGCGCACGGCCCGGCGGGCCGCCGCCCCGTCGCGCGCTTCGACGGATCCCGGCCACAGGGCGGGCGAGCCGTCGACGGGCGGGCTGCCGGGTCCGGCGACGGTCGTCACCCCGGACAGCTGTGCCGCAGACCCTTCTGACAGGCCGTCCGCTCCGGCGCCGCCGCCGGACACGTGCACCGCGATCAGGCCCGGGATGACGTACTTGCCGCGGAGGTCCACCACGCGGGCGTCCGGGGGCTCCGGGACATCGGCGGTCCGGCCGACCGCCGCGATGCGGCCGTCGCGGACGAGGACCGTCATGCCGGGGCGGGGCGGCTGGGCGCCGGGGGCTGCGATCAGCGTCGCGTGAGTGAGGGCGAGGGGCCGTGCCGGGCCGCCGTGCGGTGCCTCCGCGCGGGCTTGCTGCTGCTCCGTGCCGCCGAGGGCGAGCGCACTGCCGAATGCGGCCGTACCGCCGAATGCGGCCACGCCGCCGAGGAACCGGCGCCTGCCGGGGGCCCACGCCCCTGCGCCCTCCCGTTCCTCCGGCATCCGTCCGCCTCCCGGCTAGCCGACGAGGGCGCGGTGCGGCCACCGGGCCCTGGCCTGTTCCTCGGAGCGCATGAGCGCGAACGTGGGCAGACCCTGGGCCGTGCCCTCCGCGACGAGATCCGGGAGGGCGGGCGCGGGCGCCACGGCGGCCACGTCATCCAGCACCAGGGTCAGTGGTGGGTCGAGCCGACCGGCAGATGACCGTCCGGCCATGCCCCGGCCGCGCTCGACCACGCTTGAGACGAGTGCGGTCAGCAGGGGCATCGCACCCGGGCGGGTGCGGGGATCCTCAATCGCCTCACCCACCACGTACAGGGTTCCCCCCTCGGTGACAAATGATTCCCAAGCCAGGGAATCGGCCCGATTTGGATTGCAGGCATCGCGGACGTGGACGGACGACAGTGCGCCGAGCGCACGTGCAGTCAGCTCCTGTGCGACTTCGCGCCGCTCGGGGTGCCCGGTCAGCGCCGACTCCAGCTCGCCTGCCGCGCCGCCCGCCGCCTTGACGTGCGTCCGCAGGATCCGCACGGGCTCGTGCGCCGCCGTGCCCTGCGCCCAGCGCAGCACCTGGCGGAACGGCCGGCCGTCCACGGCGGCGGCGTGCAGCCAGCAGCGCAGCAGCGTCTCCGCGGTGTCCGCGGTGGCCGAGTCGAGTGCGCTGAGCGGACGTACGGGCGCGAGCAGGGCGGCCGCGCGGGCGGCGGCGGTCTCCCGGGCCGTGCAGCCCGCGACGGGGGACCAGCGGAGGCGGTCCGGGGTGTCGAGGAGGTGGCTCGGGTCGAAGACGTGTACGGGGCCGAGCTTGGCGCGGGCGTCCTTCGTACCGGACCACAGCCCGGGGTCGCCGGTGGTGACCAGGACGGGCCCTGCGGCCTCCAGTACGGCCCGTGCGGCGATGTCGCCGCGGTCGGCGCCGTAGAAGACGCCGGGGGCGAGGGGGCCGGAGACGAGCGGGCTGGAGGTGAGCGGGCCGGAGGCGAGGGAGCCGGCCGCAGGTGCGCCGATCGGGCCCGCGGGCCGGGGCGAGCGTGGGGCGGGCACGGCGGCGGGAGCAGGGGAGGGGGCGGGAGTGGGAACGGGGGAGGGGAGGCCGGAGCCCGTTGAGCGATCCATTGAGCGATCCGCTGGGTGGTCCGCTGAGTGATTCGTTGCGCGCTCCGTTGCGCGCTCCACTCCGCTGCCCGGTTCGGTGGCGGGAACCGGAATCGGAGCCGGTCCGGGTGCCGTTGCTGCCGCCGGACCAGCTGCCTGCTCCATCGCCGAACCGGCCATCGGCTCAGTCGCCGAGCCGGCCGCCCGGTCACCCGCCCGGTCGGCCGCCGAGCCCGAGGCCGCACCGGCCGCCGCGCCCGACGCCGAACGAGGACTCTCCACCAGGGCCAAGGCGTCCGCCCGCCGTCGCGCCCGTACCGCCTTCCACCGCGCGACCGTCCCCACGACGAAGACGCCGAGGACGACGAGCACGAGGAGTTCGCCGATCAGGAGGCCCCAGAAGAGGCCGTAGCCGGAGAGGCTGTCCGCCGGGGTGTCCGGCCAGGCGGCGGGGAGGTCGCGCGGCTGTGTCACCAGGTGCCGCAGGGCCAGGGGCGTACGGGTGAGGGTGACCGCCTCCGGCCAGGAGCCGTGGGCGAAGAGGGCTGCCAGGCCCGTCGTCGCCCACACCAGCAGCGTCATGCCCAGCAGCAGCCCGATGACCGCCATCAGCAGCCCGTCCGGGATGCCGCGTTCCGGTCGTCTTTCGCTCATGGATCCTGCCCCCGCCCCAGCTTCCCGCTTCCGCCCCTGCTGCTCCCGCTCCCGCTGCCGTCCCGCCCCTGACCTCGCCCCCGCCCTCGCCTCAGGCCACCGTCGACTCGGACGACGCGGACGAGGAGCCGTACGGCCCGCCCGCCGACTCCGCCTCCAGGGCCGCTGCCGCGCGCTCGGCGGCCGCGGCCTCCGCCGCGAGCTCGCGCGCGAAGTCGCCGTCCTCGGTCATGGCCCGGTCGGTGTAGACGAGCGGGCGTTCGACGTCGGTGACGAGGTGCTTGACGACCTGGACGTTGCCGTTGACGTCCCAGACGGCGATGCCCGGGGTGAGCGTGGGGATGATCTCGACGGCCCAGCGGGGCAGGCCGAGCACCCGGCCCGTGGCGCGGGCCTCGTCGGCCTTCTGGGCGTAGATGGTGCGTGTGGAGGCCATCTTCAGGATCGCCGCGGCCTCGCGGGCGGCCGCGCCGTCGACGACGTCGGACAAGTGGTGGACCACCGCCACGAACGACAGGCCGAGCCGGCGGCCGAACTTCAGCAGCCGCTGGAAGAGCTGGGCCACGAACGGCGAGTTGATGATGTGCCAGGCCTCCTCGACCAGGAAGATCCGTTTCTTCCGGTCGGGCCTGATCCAGGTGTGCTCCAGCCAGACGCCCACGATCGCCATCAGGATGGGCATGGCGATGGAGTTGCGGTCGATGTGGGAGAGGTCGAAGACGATCAGCGGGGCGTCGAGGTCGATGCCGGCCGTCGTCGGCCCGTCGAACATGCCCCGCAGGTCACCGTCGACCAGCCGGTCCAGCACCAGGGCGACGTCCAGGCCCCAGGCGCGCACGTCGTCTATGTCGACGTTCATCGTCTCCGCGGACTCGGCCTCCGGGTGCCGCAGCTGCTCCACGATGTCGGTCAGCACCGGCTGCCGGTCGAGGATCGTCTCGTTGACGTGGGCGTGGGCGACCTTGAGGGCGAAGCCGGAGCGCTCGTCGAGCCCGCGGCCCATCGCGACCTCGATGATCGTGCGCAGCAGGGCGAGCTGCCCGGTCGTGGTGATCGACGGGTCGAGCGGGTTGAGCCGGATGCCGCCTTCGCGGGCCGCCATCGGGTCCAGCCGGACGGGCGTTATCCCCAGCTCCTGGGCGATCAGGTTCCACTCGCCGACGCCGTCCTCGCCCTGGGCGTCCAGGACGACGACCTGCCGGTCGCGGAAGCGCAGCTGGCGCAGGACGTAGGTCTTCTCCAGCGCCGACTTGCCGTTGCCGGACTCGCCGAGGACGAGCCAGTGCGGCGCGGGCAGCTGCTGGCCGTAGAGCTGGAAAGGGTCGTAGATGTAGCCCTTGCCGGAGTAGACCTCGCGTCCGATGACCACGCCGGAGTCGCCGAGGCCGGGGGCGGCGGTCGGCAGGTAGACGGCCTGCGCCTGGCCGGTGGAGGTCCGTACGGGCAGCCGCGTGGTCTCCACCTTCCCGAAGAGGAAGCTGGTGAACGCGTCGGTCAGTGAGGCGAGCGGGTCGAGCACGGCACTGCCCCTATCGTCGGATGCCGGTCGCGAACGGCAGGGTGTTGACGAAGGCCCGGTGGTGCTCGCGGTCGCACCACTCCAGCTTCAGGTAGCTCTTGCCGGCCGAGGCTCTTATGGTCCGCTTGTCGCGCGCGAGCGCCTCCGGCGAGCGCGACGACACCGTGATGTACCCGACGAGGTTGACGCCGGCCGCGCCGCTGGCGAGGTCCTCGCCGCGCTGGTCGACGCGGGAGTGGTGGGCGACGTCGCGCGGGTCGACGACGCGGTTCATCTTGGCGGCGCGGGAGGCGTCGGCGTCGTCGTTGGTCTTCTCCGTCAGCATGCGCTCGATGGCGACGTCGGTCGGCTCCAGGTCCATGCAGACCGCGACCGTGCGGATCACGTCCGGGGTGTGGACGAGCAGGGGCGCCAGGAAGTTGACGCCCACCGGCGTCATGGGCCACTCCTTCACCCATGCGGTGGAATGACACCAGGGTGCGCGCGTTGACGACTCGCGGGTCTTGGCCTGGAGGTAGGTGGGCTCCATGGCGTCCAGCTCGGCGGGCCAGGCGTTGCGCTGGGTCATGGCCTGGATGTGGTCGATGGGGTGGTCCGGGTCGTACATGGAGTGCACGAGCGACGACAGCCGGCTCTGCCCGAGGGGCTGGCGCACCCGGATGTCGGCCTCGGCGAGCCGGGCGCAGATGTCCGTCAGCTCGCGTGCCATGACCACCGCGAGGCCGCCGTCGCGGTCCAGGCGCCGCTTGCCGCCGTCGTGGCGGGAGGCGCGCGCGATGGCGTTGGCCTCGGCGGCCAGCTCACGGGTGTAGTGCATGCAGGCGACGAGGTAGGCGCGGTGCTGCTCGGAGGAGGTCGACACCATCGACTGCAGCTGGTCGTAGGAGTCCTTGAGCCACTTCGGGGAGTTGACGTCGCCGCGGCGCTCGACGTCCTTGGCGTGGGCGTCCGGGTCGGCGGGGAGGGTGCGGGCGAGCATCTGGATGCGCGTCACGTAGCCGTCGCCGTTGGCCACGTGCTTGAGGAGCGTGCCGAACCGGTCGACCAGCGCCTCCTGGTCCTCGGAGTCGCGCAGGCCCACGCCGGGGCCCTCGATCTCGATCGCCGCGGTGACCGTGCGCCGGTCGGCGTGCAGCAGCACCGCGATCTCGTCGGGGCCGAAGGGCGCCGCGAGCCAGTTGATCCGCCCGATGCCCGGGGGCGGGCCGACCTCGACCTCGCGCCCGTCCATGCGCGTGCCCGCTTCGATGGCGGCGGACCGGTAGGCGGTGCCGCGGCGCAGGGTGCGCTTGAACGAGCGGTTGATTTCGAACCATTTGTAGAACGTGCGGCCCTTGTACGGGACGTACACGGCGGCCAGCGCCAGCATCGGGAACCCGGTGAGCGTGACGATCCGTAGCGGCAGGACGGGCACCAGCAGGCCGCACATCATGCCGAGGAACGCCCCGGCGATGATCAGTGCGATCTCCCCGGTCTCCCGGTTCTTGCCGACGACCGCGTTGGGACGCGCGCGGCCGATCAGATACGTACGGCGGGCCGCGACCGGCTGGGACTGGGCCTGGATCGTCAACTCCGCTCACCTCCTGGCGTATTGCTGCGGTTCTGCGCACGCGGCGCGCGGGCGGCGGAATTGCTGCTTCCGTTGCCCCTGTTGTCGCCGGTGCGGGCGGGGGGCCGGGTGCTGTGGGCGGCGACGCCGCCCGCCACGGAGTCGGCCGGCCGGGGCTGGTGGCCGTTGCCGCCCGAGCCGCGGGCGCTGTGGGTCGTGATGCCCTGCTTGACCAGGGCGGCGGGCGAGGAGATCACGGCGGCGGCCTGCCGGGACGCCGCGTCCTTGCTCGCGCTGCGGGTGCTGACGATCTCGTCGCCGAAGCCGGGCACGAAGCGGTAGATCATCGCACTGGCGAAGATGGCCAGGATGATGATCGCGAGGCCTGAGACCACGGCCGAGAAGGAGTTCGGCCCCTTGTCGGAGGACAGGGCTCCGGCCAGGCCCAGCACGACCACGACGATCGGCTTCACCAGGATCACCGCGATCATGATGCCCGCCCAGCGGCGGACGTGGCCCCACATGTTCTTGTCGACGAGCCCCGCGTAGACGGCGGTGCCCAGCAGCGCGCCCACGTAGAGCAGGGCGGCGCGGATCACGAGCTCCAGCCAGAGGACGCCTGCGGCGAGCACCGACACCAAGGACACCACGATCAGCATGATCGGGCCGCCGCCGATGCCCTCGCCCTTCTTCAGGGCGTCCGCGAACGTGCCGAAGAAGGCGTCGTTGTTCGCGTTCGTGCCGGTGGCGATGACCTCCGTGACGCCGTCGGTGGCGGACACGAGCGTGTAGAGGATGAGCGGGGTGAACGCCGACGCCAGCACGGTGAGCCAGAGGAAGCCGACGGCTTCTGTGAACGCCTCCGTGAAGGGCACGCCGCGCACGGCACGCTTGGCCACGGCCAGCAGCCAGAGGACGAGCGTGAGCACGGTGGAGGCGGCGAAGACCACGGCGTACTGCCGCAGGAAGGTGGCGTTGGTGAAGTCCACGTTCCCGGTGGCCTCGACGGCGCCGGACAGCTTCCGGATGATCCAGGAGGCGGCGTCGGCACAGCCCTTCGCGAGGGAGGCGAGGGGGTCGAGGGCGGTTTGGGGGTCGGGGGCGGACGGGGACGAACCCTTGCTGTCCTTGCCCTGGCAGATGTTCTTGGCCTGGCCCACGATGAGGTCGCAGGGATCGCTGCCGCCCTGGCTGGGGCTCGACGAGGGGGCCGGGGTCGACGGCGGGGCCGACGGCGGGGTTGACGGCGGAGGCGTGGGGTCTGCGGCTGCCCGCGAAGCCAGCGCGGTCACTGCCACCTGGACGGACACCACTGCCGCTGTCAGGGAGAGGCCGCGGCGACGGCTACCTGGCATAAGTGAACCCTCCGTACCCGTTGACCGCGTTGGTGATCTCGTCGGCGCTCGAAGCGCGGATGTCGCCGCTGACCGGCGCGGGTCCCTGCTTCTGGTCGGACGAGGCGAGCTTCCAGTCGCCGTTCGTCCAGCGGAGCTTCTGGATGATGGTGAACCAGGTCTGGGCGACCGGCTTGGTCGAGCCCTCCCCGGCGAGACCGACCAGGCCCGTGCACCAGACCTCGACGGCGGCCTCGGATTCACTGAAGGCGGTGGTCTTCGTGCCGACGGGGACCGTGCGGGAGACGAACGTCTGGCCCTTCGGGGTGGAGCCGTCCGGGTTGAGGCCGAGGTTCTTGAAGAAGTCGGCGGTGTAGGCCTTGTCCAGCTTGCCCTGGAGGTCACGAGCGGTCTCGGGCGTGTGGATCGCATCCACGATCGCGTGCCGTGACTCCTCCTTGAACATCCCGTCCCCCCCGAGCGCCACCGCGAAGTTCGCCGCCGCCGACTGCGCCCCCTGCTCCGTGCGGGCAAACCCGGAGGCGATCCCCCCGTTCTTGCCGCCCACCGGCTTGACCCCCGACGGAGCCGTCGCCTCCGCGCTGACCTTGTCCCCGCTCTTCTCCGCCTCGTCCGAGTCGGACCCGCCGCCTCTGTTGGCGAAGGCGATGGCCGCGATGAGCAGGACCACGACGCCCACGACCGTGATCATGTTCCGGCTGGAGAACCCCGCGCGGCCGCCGCGGCCCCCGCCGCGGCCCCGGCGCGGGCCGTACGGATCGCCCTCGCCCTCCGGCAGCCGGGTGCGGGTCAGGCCGTGGTCCTCGTCGTCGTAACCGTCCTCGCCGAGACTCATTGCGCGCACGTCCCCTCATACGTCGTCGCCGCAGTGGCACCCGCATATGACGGTAGCGGCGGGAGGGGAATCCCGGGGGAGGGGGACGAAGGGGTGTGAGGGGGCATCAGGTGGCAGCCTCGGGTGCGGGGGGAATCGGGGACGAGAGGGTCTGCGCGGGGACGATGCGCGAGGGGGCAGGTGGCAGGGGGCGGGCCCCGGCCGGGAAGGGGGTGCCGGGCGCGTGACGCCCGTGCGCCCCCGTGCTCAGACGGCCATGCCGTAGACGATGGTGAAGAGGGTGCCGAGCGAGCCGATGATGAAGACGCCGGTCAGTCCGGCGACGATCAGACCCTTGCCCTGCTCGGCGCTGAAGGTGTCGCGCAGGGCGGTCGCGCCGATCCGCTGCTTCGCCGCGCCCCAGATCGCGATGGCGAGGCAGAGCAGGATCGCCACGGCCATGATGACCTCGATCATCACGCGAGCCTCGTTGCCCAGGCTACCGAACGGCCCCCAGTTCGGGGCGATTCCGCCAATAATGGTGTTGATGTCGCCCTTGCCGGCCGCCAAAAACATGTGTAACTCACCGCCCCTAATGGGTTGTTGTCATCGCTCTCACCGCTGGGTAAAGGTCAGGACCTATCTTTGCCGAAGATCCCGCCCCAGCATGTCGACTTGGCGGCATTTCTTGGCGGAACTCGTACGCATGCTCCCCGTAGGCCCCTGACCTGCGGCGCAAGGCGATGTCAGTGGGTACTCCTAAGGTGACTCTGTGTATCACGGGTGTCGGCGGCGGGCAATCATCGGTGGAGCAGGGGGGGCGTGGGGATGTTCGGACGACTGTGTGTTCGGTCGGTACGCTGTCCCGAGCGCCGCCCGGGTGCCGACAGCACCTCGGGGCCGTCGGGCCGGCTCGCGCGCTACGGGGGCATCGAGATCAAGGGTGGTACGGGTGCTGGTTGCCGATCGCTACCGGCTGGAGGAGCTGCTCGGCCGCGGTGGCATGGGCGAAGTCTGGCAGGCTCAGGACGAGGTGCTGGGCCGTCAGGTCGCCGTGAAGCTGCTGCTGGGCGACGACGGCGACGAGTCCGCCGCCTCCCGCTTCCGGCTGGAGGCGCAGACCGCCGCGCGCCTGAATCATCCTCAGGTCGTCGCCGTCTACGACTTCGGGTCCTGGGACGGGCGCTTCTATCTGGTGATGGAGCTGGTCAGAGGTCCCAGCCTGGCCCAGGAGCTGTCCTCGCGCGGCCCGCTCGCGCCGCGCCGCGTGGCCCGCATCGCCGCGCAGTCCGCGGCCGGCCTGGCCGCGGCGCACCGCCAGGGCGTCGTCCACCGGGACATCAAGCCCGGCAATCTGATGCTCGACGCCGACGACACCCTGAAGATCGGCGATTTCGGCATCGCCCGCTTCGTGGACGAGACCTCCGCCGCGTTGACGCGGGTCGGCCAGATCGTCGGCACGAGCACCTACCTCGCCCCGGAGCGGGCCCTGGGCAAGGTCGCCGGCCCCGCCTCGGACGTCTACGCCCTGGGCTGTGTGATCTACCAGCTGCTGGCGGGCCAGCCGCCCTTCTGGGCGGACAGCCCCACCGCGCTGCTCTACCTCCATGTGGACACGCCGCCCGTGCCGCCCCGTCAGCACCGGGCGGACCTGCCGCCCGCCTTCGAGGCGTACCTGCTGCGGATGCTCGCCAAGAAGCCGGAGGACCGGCCGTCGGCGCAGGAGGTGGCCGACTGGTTCGCCGGGCCCTCGTGGGAGGAGCCGCCCCGGCCCGTACGGACGCCGATGCCGTCCCCGGTGCCGTCCTCAGCGGCGCCCTCCGTGCCCGCAGCCGGGCCCGGTGCGGTGAGTGCGCCGCCCCCGCCCTCGGTGCGGCCTGCCGTGGCGCGTGGTGCGGCCGTGCCCCCGCCGCACGGCGCCCCGCCCCACGGCTTCCCGGCCCCGTCCCCGGTGCCGGCCCCTGCGCCCGCCGCTCCGGCGCCGGGCCACCGCCGGAGCACCGGTGGCGGCAGGAGGCCCCAGAGCACGGGCCCGGGCACGGGCATACGGGCGTCCCAGGGCATGCGCGGCATACGCAGCCCCAAGGTGCTGCTCAGCGCCGTGGCGGGCGTCGTGGCGTTCCTGGTGGCGGCCTTGATCGGCGCGTCCGTGTTCGGCGGCTCGGGCGGCGGGACGGGCTCGCAGCGGCCCGAGGCGCAGCCGTCGGAGTCGGCGGAGCGGGCGCCGGGCGGGAATCCCGAAGCGCCGAAGGTCGTGCCGGCCGAGGCGGTTCCGCCGTCGGCCAAGCCGTCGCCGTCCGGCTCCCGCAAGCCGAAGAAGGACCGCAAGAAGTCCGCGGACAGCAAGGACAGCAAGGACGGCAAGGACTCCGGCAGCCGCGACAGCCGCAGCCGCGATGCCGACGAGGACGACGACTGACGAGGACGACGACTGAGCGCGGCTGCCTCACTGCCGGCATGGCCTCACCGCCGGCGTCACCCGCCGGCGGCCTGCCTCACTCCCCGGCGGCGTCCTCCACGAAGTGGTCGAACTCCCCGGCCCTGACCCCCAGGACGAAGGCGTCCCACTTGGCCGCGGTGGTGGTCACCACGGTCTCGGGTTCGGTGTTCGTCCGCAGGTGGACGTCGCCGTCGTCACCGAAGGCGATCTCCAGGTACTCGGTCTCGTCGCCCTCGGTCACCGGAATCCAGTTGAGCTCCGCCATGGGCCCTCCTCGGCACTCCCGTGTCACTCCCGTCACGCCCTCACGGTAGCGCGTCCCCCGTGACCGGGCCGGATCTGCACGCTCGTTGACGGATCGATAGAAATTGCGGATACGCGTCGGGTCGTTGGGGGAGGATTGCGGGGTGCGGAAGCTCTGGGTGGGCATGGGTGTGGGCATCGCGATGTGCCTGTGTTTCATCGGGCTGCTCGTGATCGGCGTGTACACCGCTGCCTCGAACCTGCTCGGAGGCGGCGGCGGAGGCGGCTCCGTGGGGCTGGCCAAGGGCGCCGTCCCGGATCAGTACCAGACCCTGGTGCAGAAGTGGGGCAACCTCTGCCCCGCGCTCAACCCCGCGATCCTGGCGGCGCAGATCTATTCGGAGAGCGGCTGGAACCCCAAGGCCGTGAGCCCGGCGGACGCGCGCGGGATAGCCCAGTTCATCCCGGGCACCTGGGACGCCCACGCCATCGACGCCAACCGCGACGGCAAGAAGGACATCTGGGACCCGCAGGACGCCATCCCGTCGGCGGCCGTCTACGACTGCGAGCTCTCGAAGTACGTCAAGGACGTCCCCGGCGACCTCGCGGACAACATGCTCGCGTCGTACAACGCCGGTTCGTACGCGGTGATCCGGCACCGCGGGATCCCGCCCTACCGCGAGACGCAGGGGTACGTCCGTTCCATCCGCACGCTGGAGAAGAGCTTCGCCCGGCCCGTCGGCAGGGTCGCGCCCTCGCAGCAGGCCGCCGGAGCGATCTACTACGCGCAGGAGAAGCTCGGCACGCCGTATCTGTGGGGCGGCGACGGCACCTCCGAGGACAACGGCCGGTTCGACTGCTCGGGCCTGACCAAGGCGGCGTACGAATCGGTGGGCATCACCCTGCCCCGCGTCGCCAACGACCAGTGGAACGCGGGCCCGCACCCCAAGCGGAACGAGTTGCTCCCGGGCGACCTCGTGTTCTTCGCCAACGACTTGAAGGACCCGCGCTCCATTCACCACGTGGGGATCTACGTGGGCGGCGGACAGATGATCAACGCCCCTTACACGGGGGCCGTGATCCGCTTCGACAAGATCGACATGCCGGACTACATCGGGGCGACCCGGGTCACCCAGGATGGCGCGAAAGCATTGCCCGCGGCCAACGCCGCATGAACGCTCCAGGACGAACTGCGACGATGGGTCACCCTTCCATAACGTCCTGGTGATCATTGGGAGAAGAGTGGAACGCCCGGCCGGAGTGGGGCGTTCCATGGGAGTGGGAAAGCAGCGCCACTGGGCGGGGGCTACAGCGACGCACGGACCACGGGGGTCGGCAGCTGGACGTAGCGACAGGCGACAGATAAGGGGCCACGGCACATGGCTGGACTCGCGATGGGGTACCCCATGACGGAGGCCAGGGGCGGGTCGAACCCCGACACCAGCACGCTGTACGACATCAACGGCCTCGCCAAGGACGCCCCAGGCTGGCTCGACCGCACGATGGAGTTCATCGGCGAGTACGGGATCATCCTGGGCCTCGCCGTCCTCATGCTCTTCGCCTGGTGGAGCCTGCGCCGCCGGCAGGACGCGCCGGCCGCCGTCGCGGCGCTGCTGTGGGCGCCGCTCGCCGCCGGCATCGCCCTCCTCGTCAACATCCCGATCCGCGGCTTCGTGAAGCGGCCCCGGCCCTTCCTGGACCACCCGGGCCTGGAGGTGCTGGTCAAGGGCAAGACCGACTACTCCTTCGTCAGCGACCACGCGACGCTGACGATGGCGATCGGCGTGGCCCTCTTCGTCGCCAACCGCAAGTACGGCCTGATCGGAATCGGCCTGGCCGTCCTCGAGGGCTTCTGCCGCGTCTACATGGGCGTGCACTACCCGACGGACGTGATCGGCGGCCTCGCCCTGGGCACGGCCGTCGCGCTCCTCCTGGCGCCGCTGGCGATGATGCTGCTGACCCCGCTCACGCGCACGGTCGCGCGCACGCGTGCCGCCTGGCTCGTCCGCTCGGCCCGACCGCTCGCGCCGCCCCTCGCGGCGGCGGAGGCCCCGGTCGCCGGAACCGCCGACTCCGAGCGGGGCCTTCCCCGGCACCGGGACAACGACCTGGCGGCGTAAGGCCTTGCCGGCGGATCACGGCGTACGCACGCGGTGCGGGGCCCGGCTTCCGCCGGACTGGGGCCCCTTTCGGGCCGGCGGAGGACGTACGGCACCGCCGGGCTTCCCCGTCGTGGCCGGGTGCCGTCGCGGCGGGATTCACCGCGGGCCGGCCGGGCCTTCGCGCGGCGGGCGTTCCCGCGCCGTGGGGGCGCTCACAGCGCCTGAGGGAAGTCGAACAGGCGGTCCGGGTCGTACTGACGCTTGAGCTTGGTCAGGCGGCCCTCCGCGCCGCCGTAGTACGCCTTGCGCCAGTCCTTCAGGCTCGCGTCCGCGTAGTTCTGGTACGCGGCGCCCGAGGCGTGGCGCCGCATCGCGGCGTGCGTGCCGTCCAGCCATGACGTCTGGGTGCTGCCGGAGCCGCCCGCGGCCCAGTGGGACAGGTACTGGGCGAGGAAGCGCGCGCGGCGGTGGACGAAGGCCGTGGCCAGGGGCTGGACGCGGTTGACGGCGCCGCCCAGCGCCGTCAGCTGGACCGAGACGCCGCCGCTGCCACCCCCTCGGCCGAAACGTTCCACCTGGCCGGTGAGGGCCTGTATGCCCGCCGCGTTCAGCGAGCGGTCGTAGAAGTCGGAGCGCGCGCCGTACGTCTCGCGCTGCAGGGTGCCGGCCGCCTCGCGGCCGGGCGTGCGGCCCGGGAGGTGGCACTGCGCCTGGGACTTGTCGGAGCAGCCCGCGTAGGCGCGCACCATGTCGAGGTGGGCGCGGCGGCGCAGCCGGACGCCGTTGGACGTGCCACCCACCTTGCTGACGAGCAGGTCGAGGGCGTTCTCCAGGTCGCCGTGGGTGCCGAGGGAGTACGCGGAGACGGAGATGCGCGGGGTGCCGCCCGCGGCGGCCGACAGGTCGCAGGAGGACCAGATCTCGTCGGGCCGGCTCGGCCCCCACTCCTGCCAGGCGCGGATCACGTCGGCGGCCCGCGACCAGGGCCAGGAGACGTAGCCGGTGACGCCGTCGGCCGCCGTGCGGGTGCGGAAGCGGAGCTCGGTGACCACGCCGAAGTTGCCGTTGCCGGCGCCGCGCAGGGCCCAGAAGAGGTCGGCGTTGCGCTCGGCGTCCACGTCGAGGACCTTGCCGTCGGCGGTGACGAGGGTGGCGCCGGTGAGGCTGTCGCAGGTCAGGCCGTAGGCGCGGGAGGTGACGCCGTGTCCGCCGCCGAGGGCGAGTCCGGAGACGCCGACCGTCGGGCAGGAGCCGGAGGGGAGGGTGACGCCCTGCCCGGCCAGCCCGGTCTGGACGTCGATGAGCTTGGCGCCCGCGCCGATCACGGCGGACCGGGAGTCCGGGGTGCGGACGGACTTCAGCCGGGAGACGTCGACGACGAGCCGGTCGGTGCCGCTGGACCAGCCGGCGTAGCTGTGACCGCCGCTGCGTATGGATATGAGGGTGCTGTAGCGGCGGGCGAAGGCCAGGCACTCGCGGACGTCCTGGACGTTCGCCACGTAGGCGACCCCGGCCGGGCGCAGGTCGTCGAAGCGGGTGTTGTAGAGCTGCCGGGCCGCGGCGTAGTCGGCGTCGCCGGGGCGGACGAGGCCGCCGGAGAGGCCCTTGCCGAGGGCGGCCCAGTCGGCCGCGGCCGGGTTGGGGCGCGGTGCGGCGGGGACGGCCCGGGCCGAGGTGACCATGCGGCCGGGGCGCTCCTGGCCGCTGCTGTCGGTGCAGGAGGCCGCCCAGGTGCCGGCCGCGGCCAGCCCGGCGCCGGCGGCGAGCAGCCGCCGCCTGCCCAGGACCCCGCGCGCCCCGCCCGCCCGTGCGCCCGTGCCCGCCTTCGTGCCTGCGTCCTGTGCGCCCGCACTCGTCCCGTTTTCGTCAACGGCCATGTCCGCCCCCGTCACCCGATGTGCTGCTGTTTTCCCCGCCGTCCAGACAGATGGCACGGGGGTAGCGGTGGTTCCGCCTACCCGGGCAGGAGGGGATCGGACGGGGCGGGATCGGACGGGCGACCGGACGTCGCGGAGGCCGGGCCGCTCAGGCCGCGGCGGCGTCGGCCTCGTGGCCCGCGGCGTCGTCGCGGGCCAGGGAGCGGGCGCGGCGGGCGGGGCCGCGCCAGCCGCACGTACAGCGGGCCGAGCAGAAGGACCCCTGCTCGCTGGTGCTCGTGAGGTGGGCCGCGGACGGCTCCACGGATGCGCGGTCGGACACGTGACCACGCTACCGGGCCGTGACGGCGGCGCCCACGCCGTCGTTGGCAGTAACGGGTTCCACAGCGGGTCGGTGGCAGGGGGCTGGCAAGGCATGGTGGCGCGGAGAGAGAGAAGCGGCGAAGAAGCACGCGGGAGACGGGGACGCAGCAGGGGCGCGGCCGTCGGCCGCGCGGTGGCGGCCGGCCTCGCCCTCGGCCTCCTGATGTCCGGCTGCACGCTCCACGACCCGGCCGCCCGCGAGGCCCCCGAGCTGCACGACAGCCTGAAGAGCCTGAGCGGCCAGGCCCGGCAGGCGGGCGACGGCGCCGACCCCGGGCAGGCGCGCGCCGCGGTGCGCGGCGCCGCGCGGACGCTGGCCCGGGCGGGCCGGGCGCTGGTGCGCACCTCCATGGAGACGGTCAGCGGCGGCACGCGGCTGACCATCCACGGCACGGGCGGGTACGACTTCACGCGGCCCGCCGGGCGGCTGACGGTGCTGGTGCCCGAGGACGCGGCCGGCGCGGCCGAGCACCGTCCGATCACGGAGGTCTTCGCCCCGGGCGAGCTCTTCATGAAGAACCGCGGCGCGGGGGTCCCGGCCGACAAGTGGGTGCGGCTCGCCACGGCCTCGCTCGCCGACGGGAACCTCCTGACCAGCGGCGCCACCGACCCGCTCGCCGCGGCCGAACTGCTGGGCGGCGCCCGCGAGGTGACGTACATGCGGGACGAGCGGGTCGGCGGGGTGCGGGTGCGGCACTACTGGGGCACCATCGACCTGGGCCGGGCGGCGCGCTCCGCCCCGGCGCGCGACCGGGGGCCGCTCGCCACGGCGGCCAAAGGTTTCTCCAGCGGCACGGTGGCCTTCGACGCCTATCTGGACGAGCAGGGCAGGCCGCGCCGGCTGCGCCATCGCTTCAGTGTGGAGGGCACGGGTCCGTCGGCGCCGCCGGCCCCTATGACGGTGGTCTCGACGGTCGAGTTGTACGACTTCGGCGCCGATGTGGCCGTTGACCTACCCGAGGCCGCCGATATCTATGCGGGGAAGGTCGGATCGCCGCGGAATTGACGCGGCAGGGCGTAGTTGGCCATGGAAATGGTCCTTCTGTGCCATGCGCGCCATGTGTACCGATCACTACGCTGGTTAGGCGAGGAAACCTCGAAAGACCCAGACCCGAGCGAAAGACCCGAGGAGGTGAATCACGTGGTTTCGCGACGCGGTTCGTCGGGTGGGCCGGATCCCGTGGCCCTCATCGAGATCGATCTCTACGGTGATTTGATGATCGCCGCTTCCAGTGCGGATGAGGATCGGCTGAGCGCCGATCGTATCGACGAGGTTTTGCGGGTGGTTCCCGCAGGGGGCAAGCGCGAGGACTGACCGCCCCGGGGCGTCCGGCGCCGGCGGCTCGTCCCGCGGCGTCCGGCACGGAGGCGTAGTCCTGCAGTGCGGTCCTGTGGTGCGGTCCTGCGGTGCCTCCGCCGGGCTCCGGCGGGGGCACCGGAACCGCTCAGGTCCGCAGCAGGCGCGCGATCGCCGCGCTGGCCTCCGCGACCTTGGCGTCGATCTCGTCCCCGCCCTTGACCGCGGCCTGGGCGACGCAGTGCCGCAGGTGCTCCTGCAGGAGCTGCAGGGCGAAGGACTGCAGTGCCTTCGTGCCGGCCGACACCTGGGTGAGTATGTCGATGCAGTAGACGTCTTCCTCGACCATGCGCTGGAGGCCGCGGATCTGGCCCTCGATCCGGCGCAGGCGCTTGAGGTGCTGGTCCTTCTGATGGCTGTAGCCGTGCGGGCCGGAATGCTCGCCGCCGGCGGGGTCCTCGGCGTGGCAGGCCGCGGCCGTGCCCGTCGCCGGTGTGTCGTCGCCGCCGGCCGGGGGGGCTTCCGTGGTCGTCATGGCGTCCGTCCTCCTGCCGTCCGGCGGGCCCGCGGCCCGGGGATTCGCCCGTGCTGCTGCGTATACCCCACTCGTATACCCCCAGCGGGTATAGGGTACAGAATTTTGCCCGCTGCGGTGGTACCTGGCTTCATGAGCACTCTGCCCGATGGGCGACACTGAGGGAATGCCAGTTAGCTGTGACTGGGTGATGCGCCTAGCATCAACGAGACCGAATCCGTTGCACCCCGAGGATCCCACGTGCGCTTTCGTCTGACCCCCAGGGAGACGAGCTTCTACGACATGTTCGCCGCCTCCGCGGACAACATCGTCACGGGCTCCAAGCTCCTGATGGAACTGCTCGGAGCGGATACGTCCGCCCGGGCCGAGATCGCCGAGCGGATGCGCGCAGCGGAGCACGCGGGTGACGATGCGACGCACGCGATCTTCCACCAGCTGAACTCTTCGTTCATCACGCCGTTCGACCGCGAGGACATCTACGCCCTCGCCGGCTCGCTCGACGACATCATGGACTTCATGGAGGAGGCCGTCGACCTGGTCGTCCTGTACCAGATCGAGGAGCTCCCCAAGGGCGTCGAGCAGCAGATCGAGGTCCTCGCGCGGGCCGCGGAGCTGACCGCCGAGGCCATGCCGAACCTGCGCACCATGACCAATCTCACGGAGTACTGGATCGAGGTGAACCGTCTGGAGAACCAGGCGGACCAGATCCACCGCAAGCTCCTGGCCCAGCTCTTCAACGGCAAGTACGACGCCATCGAGGTGCTGAAGCTCAAGCAGATCGTGGATGTGCTGGAAGAGGCGGCGGACGCGTTCGAGCACGTTGCCAATACGGTCGAGACCATCGCGGTCAAGGAGTCCTGACCCCCGGTGGACACCTTCGCTCTCGTCGTGACCATCGGGGTCGCGCTCGGCTTCACCTATACCAACGGCTTTCACGACTCCGCGAACGCCATCGCGACCTCGGTCTCCACGCGGGCGCTGACCCCGCGCGCGGCCCTCGCGATGGCGGCCGTGATGAACCTCGCCGGTGCCTTCCTGGGCAGCGGGGTGGCCAAGACGGTCAGCGAGGGCCTGATCGAGTCGCCGGTCGGCGACAAGGGGATGGGCATCCTCTTCGCGGCCCTGATCGGCGCGATCGCCTGGAACCTGATCACCTGGTACTTCGGCCTGCCCTCGTCCTCCTCGCACGCCCTCTTCGGCGGCATGGTGGGCGCGGCGCTCGCGGGCGGCACCGGCGTCATCTGGTCGGGCGTCGTCGAGAAGATCGTCATCCCGATGTTCATCTCGCCCTTCGTCGGCCTGATCCTCGGCTATCTGGTGATGGTCGCGATCATGTGGATGTTCCGCCGGGCCAACCCGCACAAGGCCAAGCGCGGCTTCCGGATCGCCCAGACGGTCTCGGCGGCCGGCATGGCGCTCGGCCACGGTCTGCAGGACGCCCAGAAGACCATGGGCATCGTGATGATGGCGCTGGTCATCGGCGATGTGCAGGCCAAGGGTGACGCCATCCCGGTCTGGGTCAAGCTCTCCTGCGCGATCATGCTCTCGCTCGGCACCTACGCGGGCGGCTGGCGGATCATGCGGACGCTCGGCCGCAAGATCATCGAGCTGGACCCGCCGCAGGGCTTCGCGGCCGAGACCACCGGTGCGTCGGTCATGTTCACGACGGCCTTCATGTTCCACGCGCCGATCTCCACCACGCACGTGATCACTTCGGCGATCATGGGTGTCGGTGCGACCAAGCGGGTGAACGCGGTCCGCTGGGGCGTCGCCAAGAACATCATCCTGGGCTGGTTCATCACGATGCCGGCCGCGGCCGCCGTCGCCGCGCTCAGCTACTGGGTGGTCAACCTGGCCTTCGGCTAGCCGGAGGCGCACGAACGCGGACGGGCCCGCCCCCTGGTACGAACAGGGGGCGGGCCCTTCGCCTTGCGGCGGCACCGCCATGCAGCGCCGTAAGGCGGCTCAGGGGGAGGCGGCCTAGCCGAACCGGCCCGAGATGTAGTCCTCCGTGGCCTGGACCGACGGGTTGGAGAAGATGCGCGCCGTCTCGTCGATCTCGACCAGCTTGCCCGGCTGGCCGACGCCCGCCAGGTTGAAGAACGCCGTGCGGTCCGAGACGCGCGCGGCCTGCTGCATGTTGTGCGTGACGATCACGATCGTGAAGCGCTCCTTCAGCTCCCCGATCAGATCCTCGATCGCGAGCGTCGAGATCGGGTCGAGGGCCGAGCAGGGCTCGTCCATCAGCAGGACCTGCGGCTCCACCGCGATCGCCCGGGCTATGCACAGCCGCTGCTGCTGACCGCCGGAGAGGCCCGCTCCCGGCTTGTTCAGCCGGTCCTTGACCTCCTTCCAGAGGTTCGCGCCCTGGAGGGACTTCTCCACCACGCCGTCCAGCTCGGACTTGCGGATGCGCCCGCCGTTGAGCCGGATGCCCGCGGCCACGTTCTCGTAGATCGACATGGTCGGGAAGGGGTTCGGCCGCTGGAAGACCATGCCGACCGTGCGGCGCACGGAGACCGGGTCGACGCCGGCGCCGTAGAGGTTCTCGTCGTCCAGCATCACCTTGCCCTCGACCCGGCCGCCGGGGGTGACCTCGTGCATGCGGTTCAGGGTGCGCAGGAAGGTGGACTTGCCGCAGCCCGAGGGGCCGATGAAGGCGGTCACGGAGCGGGGCTCGACGGTCATCGAGATGTCGTCGATGGCCTTGTGGGCGCCGTAGTACGCGGAGAGGCCGCTGACGTCGATTCGCTTGGCCATGGGGATCACTTCTGCTTTCTGCTATCGCTGTCAGCGATGGGTCTGCATGGAATGGTCGGACTTCGTTTCGCTTCCGCTCCGGCCGGGTGCCGCCCCCTCGTTCCTCGGGGACGACCCCCAGCCTCCGCTGCAGCTCAACTGCGTCCTCCCTTTGGCGCCTTCCAGCGGGCGATGCCGCGGGCCACCAGGTTGAGGATCATGACGAAGGCGATCAGGACGAGAGCCGCCGCCCAGGCGCGGTCGTAGCTGGCGTCGTTGCCGGCCGCCCACTGCTCGTAGATGTAGTACGGCAGGGAGGACTGGGCGCCTTCGAAGGGGTTGTTGTTGATCACCTGGGAGCCGAAGACCAGGAGGACGATCGGGGCGGACTCGCCGGCGATGCGGGCGATGGCCAGCGTGACGCCGGTGGCGATGCCGCCGATCGCCGTGGGGAGCACGACCTTGAGGATCGTGCGCCACTTGGGCACGCCCAGGGCCAGCGAGGCCTCGCGCAGCTCGTTGGGGACGAGCTTGAGCATCTCCTCGGTCGAGCGGACCACGACCGGCATCATCAGGATCGCCAGGGCCATCGCCCCGGCGAAGCCGGAGTAGCCGAAGTCGAGCATGAGGATCCAGAAGCTCAGGATGAACAGGCCCGCGACGATCGACGGGATGCCCGTCATGACGTCCACGAAGAACGTCACCGCCTTGGCCAGCCGGCCCCGGCCGTACTCGACCAGGTAGATCGCCGTCAGCAGGCCGACGGGGGCCGCGACGGCCGTGGCGATGCCGACCTGCTCCAGGGTGCCGATGATCGCGTGGTAGACGCCGCCGCCGGGCTGGATGGTCAGCACCCCGCCCATGGAGTGGGTGAGGAAGTTCCCGTCGAGGACCTTCGCGCCACGGGCGACGGTCTCCCAGACCAGCGAGACCAGCGGTACGACGGCGAGCAGGAAGCAGACCCAGACGAGGCTGGTGGCGAGGCGGTCCTTCGCCTGCCGGCGGCCCTCGACACGGGCCGCGAGGGCGTACATCACGAGGACGAAGAGGACGCCGGCTATCAGGCCCCACTGGATCCGGCTGCTCAGCGCGGCGCCCAGGCCGATGCCGCAGCCCGCGGCGGCCGCACCGGCGGCGACGGCGGCCGGGGTCCAGCGCGGCAGGCGCGGCTGGTGCAGGGTGACGGGGCGCGGCTGCGGGGCGCTGTCGGCGACCAGCGGCTGGTCGATGGTCACGTCGCTCATTCCGAGTACTCCTTGCGACGCGCGATGATCATCCGGGCCGCGCCGTTGACCAGCAGGGTCAGGACGAAGAGGACGAGGCCGGAGGCGATCAGGGCGTCCTTGCCGATCTCACCGGACTCCTTGAAGCTGCTCGCGATGTTCTGCGCGAACGTGCCGCCGCCCGGGTCCAGCAGGCTCGTGCCGATGATGAAGCTGGGGGAGAGGACGGTCGCGACGGCCATCGTCTCGCCGAGGGCGCGGCCGAGGCCCAGCATCGAGGCGCTGATGACGCCGGAGCGGCCGAAGGGGAGGACGGCCATCCGGATGACTTCCCAGCGGGTCGCGCCGAGCGCGAGCGCGGCCTCCTCGTGCATCTTCGGGGCCTGCAGGAAGACCTCGCGGCTGACGCTGGTGACGATCGGCAGGATCATGATCGCCAGCAGGATGCCGATGGTGAACAGGGAGCGGGCGGCGCCGTCGTGGTAGGCGAAGATGCCGGTCCAGCCGAGGTAGTCGTCCATCCAGCTGTAGAGGCCGCCCAGGTGCGGCACCAGGAAGAGGGCGCCCCACAGGCCGTAGACGATGGACGGCACGGCGGCGAGCAGGTCGATCACGTACGCGAGCGGGGCGGCGAGCCGGCGCGGGGCGTAGTGCGAGATGAAGAGCGCGACACCGATGGCGACGGGCACCGCGATGACCATCGCGATCAGGGAGCTGACGACGGTGCCGAAGGCCAGGACGGCGATGCCGAAGACCGGCGGCGTGGCGTTGGCGTTCCACTCGAAGGTGGTGAAGAAGCTGCCTTCGTTGTGGGAGAGGGCGTTGGTGGCCCGGACGGTGAGGAAGACCGCGATGGCGGCCATGATCACCAGAAGCAGGAGGCCGGAGCCGCGGGAGAGGGCGAGGAAGATCCGGTCGCCCGGGCGGGTGGCGGCCGACGGCCGCTCCTTGCCGGGGGGAGGCGGCGGTCCGGCTGTGGTGGCTGGGGTTATGTCCATGAGGTTCTCCGGTCTGCGGGGCCGCTTCCCGGCGGGGGAGGCGGCCCTGGTGCGGCGGTGCACCGGATGGTGTGACCGGGTTCCGGCGGGGGAACCCGGTCACACGCGGGTCAGGAGAGGCTCGCGACCGTCTCGCGGACCTTCGTGGCGATCTCGGCGGGCAGCGGGGCGTAGCCCATGTCCTTCAGGACCGACTGGCCGTCCTCGCTCGCGATGTAGGTCAGGAAGGACTTGACCGCGGGGAGGGTCTCCGCCTTGTTGCCCTTGTCGCCGACGATCTCGTACGTGACCAGGGTGATCGGGTAGGCGCCCTCGGCCTTGGTGGTGTAGTTGAGCTTGAGGGCGAGGTCCTTGCCGGAGCCCGCGATCTTCGCCTCGGCGATGGCCTTGGAGGCGTTGTCGGAGGTGGCCTCGACCGGGGCGGAGGCGCCGGTGTTGAGCTTCACCGTCTTGATCGAGTTGGCCGTGGCGTAGGACAGCTCGAAGTAGGAGATCGCACCGTCGGTCTGCTTGACCTGCGAGGAGACGCCGGCGGAGCCGTCGGCCGCCTGGCCGCCCTTGGCCTTCCAGGCCTTGCCGGCCTCGTACGGCCAGGACTTGTCGGCGGCGGCCTTGAGGTACTTGGTGAAGTTGTCCGTGGTGCCCGACTCGTCGGAGCGGTGGAACGCCTGGATCTTGAGGTCCGGGAGCTTGGCGTCCGGGTTGAGCTTCTTGATCGCCTCGTCGTTCCACTTCTCGATCTTCGAGTCGAAGATCTTGGCGAGGGTGTCGGCGTCCAGGACCAGGTTGTCCACGCCCGGGATCTTGTAGCCGATTGCGATCGGGCCGCCGAGCAGGGGCAGGTTGATGCCCTGGCCGCCCTTGACGACCTCCTTGGACTTGGTGACCTCCTCCGGCTTGAGCGCCGAGTCGGAGCCCGCGAAGGCGGTCTTGCCCTGCAGGAACTCCTGGATGCCCGCGCCCGAACCGGTGGGCTTGTAGTTGATCTGGATGTCCTTGCAGGCCGCGGTGAAGTTCTTCACCCACAGGTCCATGGCGTTCTTCTGCGCGGACGAGCCCGAGGCCAGGAGCTGGCCCTTGCCCTCGCACTTGAT
This sequence comes from Streptomyces aureoversilis, assembly GCF_042657885.1. NCBI lineage: Bacteria > Bacillati > Actinomycetota > Actinomycetes > Kitasatosporales > Streptomycetaceae > Streptomyces > Streptomyces aureoversilis. Next base: position 368,230 of record NZ_JBHSKJ010000006.1, on the reverse strand, counting down.
GTTGCCCGCGGCCTTGGTGGAGCCGCCGCCGGTGGAACCACCACCGCTGTTGTCGTCGGAGCCGCACGCCGTGAGGACCAGGGCACCGGAGACGGCGATGGCGCCGAGAGCGACGGCGCGGAGCCGGTTCTTGCGCTGAAGCTTCACTTTCGGGTGTTCCTTCCGGGAGCCGCCGCTGGGACGGCGTGCGAGAGGTGACCGGTGCGGGCGGTTCTGCCCGCACCCTCTATTGGCGAAATTAGGCAGATCAGGTGAAGCGGTCGATGGGGCGGAGTGAACGGAGGGTGAACCTCACCCGTCAGGGTGGTGGCCCTCGGCGGGATCTTGGAGCGGCCCCATTCCGCCGATCTTCGCGAGTGTGACGCAGATCTCTGTCGGATTGCGGGAGGTCATGGCAGCATCCCTTCCTCGCGTGACGGTATGTCAGACGTGGGGGCGGTAGCCGCGGAGGTGGCCTGTGGGGCGGAACGGCTGGAGTGCGGGCACGGCGAACACTGGGAGCATGGCGGGCGGCAGGGACGAGGGCTGCGGAGGCAAGCGCGTGATCTCGGTGACCGCTTTGATATGCGTACTGGCCGTGGCCGGGGTGGTGGTCACCATGCCCGGCACGGCCTATGCGGAACCCAGGCCGCCGCGCACCCTGGAGGACGTCCACAAGGAGGTCGAGGGTCTGTACCGCCAGGCGGAGGCCGCCACGGACGCCTACAACGCGGCCGACGAGGCCCAGCGCCGCCAGGAGAAGTCGATCACCGAGATCGCGAAGTCCGCGGCCGAGGCCCAGGAGCGGATGAACCGCCTCAAGAACCAGGCCGGCTCCCTGGCACGCGCCCAGTACCGCGACGGCACCCTCCCGCCCCAGGCCCGCCTCCTGCTCTCCGGCTCCCCCGAGAGCTTCTTCGACGGCGTGGCCCTCACGCACAAGGGGCAGGCCGCCACGCGCGGGCTGATCACCCAGGTCGCCGCGGTCCAGAAGACCCTCGACGGCTACGCCAAGGCCGCCGGCGAGCGCTGGAAGACCCTCGACGGCGAGCGCCGCAAGAAGGAGGGCGCGAAGAAGCAGATCGAGGCGAAGCTCGCGGCCGCCAAGGAGCTGGAGTCGAAGCTGGAGGAGAAGGAGAAGGAGCGCCTGCGGCAGCTGGAGGATGAGCGGGCGCGCCAGGCCCAGCAGAAGTGGCTCGCCTCGGACGCGGTCAAGGGCGCCGCCCTCAAGGGCTCGGGCGCGGCGACGGCGGAGGGTAAGCGCGCGGTCGACTTCGCCGCGGCCCAGATCGGCAAGAACTACGTGTGGGGCGCCGAGGGCCCGGACACCTACGACTGCTCCGGGCTGACGCTCAAGGCGTGGGCGGCCGCCGGCCGCGCGATCCCGCGCACCTCGCAGGACCAGTGGCGGCAGCTGCCGAAGGTCGGCCTCAAGGACATGCGGCCGGGCGACCTGATCATCTACTTCGCCGACGCGAGCCACGTGGGGGTGTACGTGGGCGACGGCGCGATCGTGCACGCGCCGCGGCCCGGCCGGCAGGTGACGGTCGCGGGAGCGGGGTCGATGCCGGTGCTGGGGGTCGTACGGCCCGGATAGCGCCCGCCCGCGTGTGACGCGCGTCGCGCGGAGCACCCCCCGGCGGGGTGATGTATGTCATCGCGGGTTCCTCCCCGCGCGCACCAAAAGCCGCCCTGGCTGGGGCATATGACAGCGGCGAGTGGCTCCGCTCCATTCCGTTGGGCAGTGCCCTGCCGCTATGGTCGCGTTCGGCACCCGCCGGGCGGCGGGGCGCCATGCCTTCAGGGGGGGGCGGAGGCACCTCCGGCGGTCGCCGGAGGAGGAAGGAAACCGTGACCATGTCCGTACCCGCGCCGAGGGCCCCGGAGCAGGCTGCCGCACCGGCGTCCGACGCCGGGCTGACCCTCCTGGTGATCGAAGGCGACCCCGCCGGGCCGCTGTCGATGCCGGACATCACCGAGATGTCGGGGGCCGAGGGCAAGCCGGTCCGCATCCGCACCGCCCGCAACCTCACCGAGGCCGAGCGGCTCCTCACCGACGACGTCCACTGCATCCTGCTCGACCTCGCGGACGCCGGCGCGGCCGCGGGCACCCCCGGCAGCGGGGCCGGCCGCCCCGACGAGCTGGAGACCCTGCGCCGGGTGCTGCAGCTCGCCCCGCACCACGCCGTGCTCGCCCTGACCGCCGAGGCCGACACCGACCGGGCCGCCGAGGCCGTACGCGTCGGCGCCCAGGACTACCTCTCCCGCGACGAGCTCGACGGGCGCGTCCTCAGCCGGGCCATCCGCTATGCCGTCGAGCGCAAGCGCGCCGACCTCGCCCAGCGGCAGCTCACCGAGTCCCGGCTGCGCGCCCAGGAGAACGCCCGCCTCGAACGCGGCCTGCTGCCCACCCCGCTGCTCGCCGGCTCCGGCCTGCGCTTCGCCGCCCGCTACCGGCCCGGCCGCAGCCGCGCCCTGCTCGGCGGCGACTTCTACGACATGGTCCGCACGCCCGACGGCACCGTCCACGCGATGATCGGCGACGTCAGCGGCCACGGCCCCGACGAAGCCGCCCTCGGCGTCGAACTGCGCATCGCCTGGCGGGCGCTGACCTTCGCCGGGCTCTGCGGCGACGAGCTCCTCGCCACCCTCCAGCAGGTCCTGGAGCACGAGCGCGCGGACGACGAGACCTTCGCGACGCTGTGCGCCGTCGACATATCGGCGGACGGGCGCCGGGCGGGCCTCAGCCTCGCCGGCCACCCCGCCCCGCTGCTCGTCCGCCCCGGCGCGGCCCCGCACCTGCTGCCGCAGGAGGACGGCGGCCCGGCGCTCGGCCTGCTCCGGCGCGCCCGCTGGCCGCGCCGCCAGGTCGAACTCGGCGGCCTGTGGAGCCTGCTGATGTACACCGACGGCCTGATCGAGGGCAGGGTCGGGGCCGGGACGCGGCGCCTGGGCCAGGAGGGCATGATCGAGCTGATCGGCCGCCGGCTCGCGGAGGGCCTGCGCGGTCAGGAGCTCCTGGACGCGGCGGTCGCCGAGGTGCAGGACCTCAACGGCGGGGAGCTGACCGACGACCTCGCGGTGCTGCTGCTCGACCGGGGCGGCCGGGCCCCTGCGGAGGGCGACCGGCCCCACTGGCCGGCGGGGCGGGCGGCCGTGCCGCCGGTGCGGATGTAGGTGCCGGTGCGGACGCAGGTGCCGGTGCGGGCGTGGGCGCCGCGCGGCGTGGGCGGCGTCAGCGGCGGCCGTTGTACGGCCCGTAGGGGCCGTCCGAGCTGGAGCCGCCGCCGCGGCGGCGCGGGCCGCGGCCGCCCGAGACCTGCTTGAGCGCCGGACGGACGTCCACCACGTAGACGATCGTGGCGATCAGGCCGAGGACCGGCAGGAAGCTCATGATCCCCATGAACAGGTTCACGGCGACGGCGACGCCGAGGATGATCAGCCAGAACGCCTTGGACTGCTTGTCCGCGGCGCGGTAGGCGTCCTCGCGGTGCACGGCGGCGTTGACGAACGCGAACAGGCTGAACACGAGCAGGCCGATCGACACCCAGTACATGACTTCGCCGAAGGCTTGCAGAAGCACGTCGCTCACCTTGCCCGTCTCGTTCGGTCCGTCCTGACCGCCACCGTACCCGGAGAACGGGCCGGGCACGCGAAATGTGCCCGGCCCGTACGCGGCCCGCTGCCGTGATCCGGTTACTCGCCGGTCTTGGCGTCGGTCCTCTTCGCGGCGGCCGTCTTCTTGGCCGGGGCCTTGCGGGCGGCGGCGGGCTTGTCCGCGGCGTCGTCCGGGGCGGCGGCGCCGGAGGCCCCGGCGGGCTTGTCCTCCGTGGCGGCCTTGTCCTCGGCCGGCTTCGTCTCCGCCTCCGGCTCGATGGCCACGGCGATGTCCTGGAACTCGTCGGCGACGTCGCCGCGCCACTGCTTCACAGCCGTGCGGCCGCGCTCGGCCAGCTTCTCGAACTGCTCGCCGGCCGCCGCCGCGTACCCGACGGCCTGCCCGACGCCCTTGAGCGCCAGGTCCTGCGCGGTCTGCCCCAGGTTCTTCACGTCGCTGTCGAGCGAGCCGACGATCTCGGTGAACTTCGCGGTCAGCGTGGCCTGGGCCTCCTTGGCCTGCCGCGTGACCCGCTCCTGCACCGCCTTGGGGTCGGTCTTCTTCAGCTGCTCGATGCGCTCCGGCGCCTCGGTGATCAGCTGCCCGAGCTTCTCGGCGGTGAGGTCCGCGGCACCCGCGGCGGCGTAGGCCGTGTCGGTCGCCGCGTTGCGGATGTCCTGCGTGGTGATGGCCATGGCGATGGTCTCCCGGATCAGCTGGAAGGTTTGCTGGCTTCGTCCGTCGCGAGCCCGTTCTCCTTGCGGAAGGACTCGTAGATCTGGAGCAGCACCTGCTTCTGCTGCTCGTTGATCGAGGGGTCGGCGAGGATCACACTGCGGACCTCCGCCTCGTCCCGGTCCCGCTCGTCGAGGATCCCGGCCTGCACGTACAAGGTCTCGGCGGAGATCCGCAGCGCCTTGGCGAGCTGCTGCAGGATCTCGGCGCTGGGCTTGCGCAGGCCGCGCTCGATCTGGCTGAGATACGGGTTGGACACCCCGGCGGCATCGGCGAGCTGCCGCAAGGTGAGCTGCGCATTGCGCCGCTGCTCGCGCAGGTACTCGCCGAGATTGCCGACGTTGAGTGATGCCATGCGTCCCAGGCTGCCCCACGCTGCTAACTTTTGCAAGCAAGTGCTTGCAAAAGTTTGAGCGCGCAGCCGCGACGGAACTATGCACAACGAGCTCGGCGTCCATCCCGACATGCAAGATCACGGATGGCAACGGAGACCCGGGACATGACAGACGCGGCCACTCGATACCTCTACCTGGCTCGGCACGGTGAAGCGTCAGAAGATGAGACGACCCTGACGGAACGCGGCCGGCGCCAAGCCGTTCTCCTCGGTGAACGGCTCCAGAGCGCCCCACCGCAGAATTCACAGGTCCGGTCGACGGAGATCGCCCCCGCCACGAACTGGTCGTCACCCACAACTTCCTCATCGGATGGCTGATCCGAGCCGCCCTCGACGCACCCGAGTGGCGCTGGATGGGCCTCAACCACGGCAACGCAGCTCTGACGGTCATCCGATACGCACCCGGCAGGCCGGCCTCCGTGCTCTTCTCCAACGACATGCGGCACCTGCCCGCAGAACTGTGCTGGACCGGCTTCCCGCCCGAACTCCACATCTGACCAACAAGGCCGCCTCGCTGTCCATGGCCCGACACCTGGAGCAGGTCATCAGGTCCAGATGGGGTCGTCGGGAGCAGGTCGTCCGGAGAAGCGTTGAAGTGGGCCTCCGGCAGGCGAGAGTCGGCGGCGCGCGGCAACGATGAAGTCGTTCTGCGCTGATTCCACACTTGAGCGCAGAACGAACCAGCTCTCCTCGAGGGTCAGACCTCGTTTGATCCTGGTGTGAAGACGCCACATCTTCTCGTCAAGGACGTGAGCGGCTTCGACGATGTCCTTGTCGGCGACAAGGCTCACCATGCTCATGGCTTCATTCCACGGCCGCCATTCAATGTTGGTCTGATGGACAACACCTTGAGAGACGGAGCTGGGCCGAGCCGCTTCCGCCATGCCGAGGGTCACGAGAACCACCGTTGATTCGCGGAGGAGCCGTGCGCACGCTGTCGCCAACTGCTCCCGGGCCCAATGCCTGTCTTGCGCTCTCCTGCTGACCACGCTTCCCGCAAAGACGCCGACCAGGGTAGTCGCAACGGCACCGGCAGGGGCGGCGAGCAGGCTCCACAGCGCAGACATGCGTCCCAGTTTTAAGCCATCAGGGTCTGTTCAGGGGCCGGTTCTGTCGTTTTCTGCTGGCCGGACGCCGCTGCCGGTCAGCGCTCGCTGTCCAGGGGTGTGAGGTCGAGGCGGCGCAGGCGGTCGGGGTCGGCGAGGACGTCGATGGCGGTGACCTTGCCGTGCGTGACGGTGAAGGCCATGACGGACACGGGGTTGCCGTTCACGACGACCACGACGCCGGCGGGGCGGGTGCCCGACCTGACCGGGCCGAAGCTGTACGGGCCGGCCGAGCTGGCCCAGGGGTACCTGAAAGCGCGGGGCAGGAGCCGGCTGACGCTGCCGGTGCGGATGCCCGGAAAGGTCGGCCGGGCCTACCGGGCCGGGGATAACCTGACGCTCGAAGGGGCCGCCGTGGGCGAGCGGACCTGGGAGGACTTCCTGACGGAGCGGCTGGGCGCGGCGCGGGCGGCCTAGGGCGTCGCCCACCGGCCCGGCCCGGCCCGGCCCGGCGCGCACCGGCCCGGCGCCTACTCCTGGGCCGGGGGCGGGCGCCGCGGCCGCGGTCACGCCGCCGGGGCCTCTTCCGCCGCCAGGCGGGCCAGGCGCTCATTGCCCCAGGCGCCCAGCGGGGCCAGGGCGGCGTTCAGGGACCGGCCCTGCTCCGTGAGGGAGTACTCGACCTTCGGGGGCACCTGGTCGTAGGCCTCGCGGTGGACGATGCCGTCGGCCTCCAGCTCGCGGAGCTGCTGGGCCAGTACCTTCTCGCTGATGCCGGGCAGCAGCCGCTTGGTCTCGCCGAAGCGGCGCGCGCCCTCGTTCAGCACCCAGAGGATCAGGACCTTCCACTTGCCGTCGACGACGTCGATGGCGGCGTCGATCCCGCACTGGTACGGAAGTTGCTTCACGAACCCTCCCCTGGCCGGCTCACGGGACGCCGGACCGTGTGCGGCCGCCCCTTACCAGCCTAAGCGGCGGGAGGGGCGGCAGTGATCGCCAAATCAACCCCATCCGGGGGTATCTGACGGGCGCTCCGCCGGAGGAGGGTGATGAGGCGTTGCCCGCTCGGCACGATGTGCCTGCCACCGGCCCCAACGGGGGTAGGGCCGGGGGCAGGAGTTCGTGTGCGCCGCGCGGACGGGTCCGCCGGGGGAGAGCCGGCGGACCGGGGGTCCGGTCAGGCGCCGTACGGGCGGGCGGCGCGCGCCTCCCGCAGCGACAGGGCCCACCAGGTCAGCTGGTCGATCATGACCTTGGCCGCGCCGGAGGCCTGCTCGCCGGCCTCCGCGTTCAGGTGGCGGCCGTCGTCGTCGAACTTGCCCCAGGGGTTGTGGAAGCTGACCTGCTCGCGGATGGTGACCGCGTGCAGCTCGGTGAAGACCGGGCGCAGGTGCTCGACCGCGCGCAGACCGCCGGAGAGGCCGCCGTACGAGACGAAGCCGACCGGCTTGGCCTGCCACTGGGTGTAGTGCCAGTCGATGAGGTTCTTCAGGGACGCCGGGTAGCTGTGGTTGTACTCGGGCGTCAGGACGACGAACGCGTCGGCCTGCTCCAGGCGCGGCGTCACCTCGGCGAGCGCGGCGGCGTCCTCGGCGGTGGGCTCGGAGCTGAGGCGCATCGGCAGGGGGTGGAGGGCGAGGTCGACCAGGTCGACCTCGATGTCACCGTGCCGGGCGACCTGCTCGGTGAACCACTTGGCGACGGTGGGGCCGAAGCGCCCGTCGCGGGTGGAACCGACGATGACGGCGAGTCGGAAAGTGCTCTCGGACACGATGGGCCCTTCTGGGAGACGGGGCGGGTGAGTGGCGGCCCGTGAGCCGTTGACCAGAAGTCTGGAATCTCAAGTCCGGTTGAGGTCAAGGGGTGTTGATCGGGCTGGGGGTTTTGCCGGGGAAAGTGGCGAAATTGAATGTCACTTTTCCCGCTGCCCGGGAGCCGCCCTTCCGCCGCCGCCGGATCAGAACACGTCGGCGCACCACGGCCGCCGCCCCGTGCGCAGCAGGGCGTCCGCGCGGCCCGCCGCTCCGGGGGTCTCCTCGTCCACGCTGCCGAGCGCCGTGAGCCGTACGGCCGACTCGTCGCCGAGCAGGAGGCTGCCCAACTCCGCGACGGACAAGGTGAGATCGGCCGGCCGCTGCGTGGGGGCGCAGGAGGCGCCGTCGGGGCCGGCCTCCAGCAGGAAGCGCCCGCCGGCCAGCCCGGACCGGTCGGTGACGTCGAGGACGAGCGATCCGGCGACGGGGTACGTGCGCGCCCGCAGCAACTCCGGTACGTCCAGCGGTCGCACCCACAGGAAGTCGGCGTGCGTGACCACGCGCGCGGCCCGCGGGTCCGGCAGCAGCAGCGGCAGGATGTCGTCCGGCGCGCGGTGTCCGGTGCGCACGCGGGTGATCCAGTCCGCCGACAGCAGGAACAGCCACAGGGCGCGCTCGGCGGCGGGGGTGACCGCGACGAGGTCCAGGACGGTCGCCGTCTGGTGCGGCAGCTTGGCCTCCCACCGGTCGTCGGACGTGAAGACGAGGAGCCCGTCGACGCTGCCCTCCGCCGACCGGTGGAGCAGGAAGAACGGCTCGGTCCACGGGCCGTCGTCCATCGGGAGCGCGCCGGTGTTCCGCCGCCACCACACGTCCGCACGGTCGACGAGGCCGTGCCGCACGGCCCGTACCCGCTCGTACAGCGCGGGCCCGTGCTCCCGGACCTCGGCGGCGTCCACGTAGTCGACGCGCCCGCCGTCCCCGGGGCCCGAGTGGCGCGGGTCCAGGCCGGTGCGGGCCACGTCCACCTCCCACTCCGTGACCCAGGCGGCGGGGCCGAAGCCGAAGCGGCCGTAGATCGGGTACTCGGCGGCGATCAGCGTCGCCGCGGCGTCGCCGCGCTCCTTGGCCTCGCGCAGGTCGCGGTCCGTCATGCGGCTGAGCAGCCCGCGGCGGCGGTGCGTGGCCGAGACGCTCACGTTGCTGACGGCGTTCGCGGTCACCGAGGCGCCGCCGGGGACGCTGAGCCGCTGCGTGAAGCTGCGGTAGGTGGCCACGCAGCGGCCGCCGTCGAACGCGCCCTGGGCGCGTTCGAGGTCCATGAGCTCGCGGCGGAAGACGAGCTCGGTCTTGCTCACGGAGGGCGGGAGGAGGTAGCCGGTGCGGCGGGCCCGGAGCCAGTTCGGCAGGTCGGCGTCGGTGATCGTACGGATGTCGAGGCTCATGGCCGCGACGCTAGGGGCCCGCCCGCGGCGGCCGCACGTGGATTTTTCCCGGTCCGAGCGGGCCCGAGCGGGTCCGGTCGGGCCCGGGTGAGCCCGGGCGGGCCCACTCAGCGCTCTGGAACGCCGCCCGGATCTCCGCCGGTGCGTCAGTGCGTCAGTGCGTCATGCGAGGAGGTCGTCCACCTGCGCTTCCCCTTCGCGGTACCTGCGGGCGATTTCGGCACTGCAGTCGTCCGCCGTCCGCTGCAGCAGCTGGCGCCGCACCGACACCTGCCGCTCGTACGACGCCAGGCGGCCCATCGCCTCGTGCAGCTCGGTGTCCGTACGGGCGCCCAGGTCCGACAGCTCGACCTCCGACAGCATGTCCTCGGCCAGCCGCCGGTACTCCTCGCTGTGCGGCGTGCCCACCGTCACGTGGCGGGCGGACGAGCGGTGGTCCGAGGGGCCGTCCGCGAGGATCTCCGACAGCCGGTCCACGACCAGGCGGGCCATGACCGGGGCGCCCGGCGAGGAGCGCCGGGCCAGCTCGGCCCTGAGGATGTCGACGCGGCCCTGGAGCAGCCGCCGCACGTAGCTGAGGTCCGCCTCGTCCCGCCGGGCGTCCCCGCGCAGGGCGCGCAGCTCCACCAGGCTCAGCTCACCGAGGCTGCGGCCGGGGGCGTCCGCCTGCCGGCCCGAGCGCTGGCTCGGCGGCCGGGGCTGCAGGCTGTCGGCTGCCTTGAGCATGGGGCCGTCCTCAATGGGTGTGGTCATGCGCGTCTTCCGTTCCCCTCGGGCGGTGTGCGACCGCATCACGTTTGCCCGCACAAGGCACCGCCTGCACGCATCGTGCCACTGTGTGAGGTCCGGGCGCAGGGTCTCCGCACCCGAACGGACCTGGATGGACGCAGGGCATCATGGTCCGTATGCGTGCAGTGGTGCAGAGGGTGGACGGAGCGCGGGTCGTCGTGGACGGCGAGACCGTCGGGGAGATCATCGGACAGGGGCTGTGCGTCCTCGTCGGGGTGACGCACGACGACACCCCGCAGAAGGCGGAGCAGCTCGCCCGCAAGCTGTGGTCCGTACGGATCCTCGAGGACGAGAAGTCGTGTTCGGACGTGGGGGCACCGCTGCTCGTGATCTCCCAGTTCACTCTCTACGGTGACGCCCGGAAGGGGCGGCGCCCCACGTGGAACGCGGCTGCCCCCGGCGGGGTGGCGGAGCCGCTGGTCGACGCTGTCGTCGCGCACCTCCGTGCGCTGGGGGCGCAGGTGGAGACGGGCCGTTTCGGCGCGGACATGAAGGTGTCCCTGACGAACAACGGCCCGTTCACGGTCCTGGTCGAGGTCTGACGGCCGGTTCGGCACCGCCGGTCACCTCCGTGGGGCTCTACGGCTCGACCACGACCTCCTGCGACGCCGCCGTCTTCTCGCCCACCAGGAGCGGGGCGTCCACCGCGACGTTCCGCTTGACCAGGGCCAGGGCGATCGGGCCCAGCTCGTGGTGGCGTGCCGACGTCGTCACGAAGCCCAGCTGGCGGCCCTCGGGGCCGTCCGCGGCGAGCCGCACGGGGGCCCTGTGCGGGGGCAGGGAGACCTCGCTGCCGTCGAGGTGCAGGAAGACGAGGCGGCGCGGCGGCTTCCCCAGGTTGTGGACGCGCGCCACCGTCTCCTGGCCGCGGTAGCAGCCCTTCTGCAGGTGGACGGCGACGCCGATCAGGCCGAGCTCGTGCGGGATCGTGCGGTGGTCGGTCTCCAGGCCGAGCCGCGGGCGGTGCGCCTCCACGCGGAGCGCCTCGTAGGCGAGGACGCCGGCGGCGGGGCCGTGCGCCGCCGCGAAGGTCTCCAGCGTCGCGCGCGGCAGGAAGAGGTCCCGGCCGTGCGCCGTCTCGCGCGCCTGCACTCCCTCGGGTGCTTCCGCGATCGAACCCGCGGGCAGGTGCACCACGGCGAAGTCGTCCGTACGGTCGGCGACCTCGACCTGGTAGAAGAACTTCATGCTCTCCAGGTACGCGAGGAGCGCGTCCTGGGTGCCGGGCTCGACGTGGGCCCAGGTGGTCCCGCCGTCGTCCACGAGGGACAGGGCGTGCTCGATGTGCCCGTTGGCGGAGAGCACGAGCGCCTCGGTGGCCTCGCCGGGCGGGAGCGCGCTGACGTGCTGGGTGAGCAGGAGGTGCAGCCAGCTCAGCCGGTCGGGCCCGGTGACGGTGATGACCCCGCGGTGCGAGAGGTCGACGAAACCGGTCCCGCCGGCGAGCGCGCGCTGTTCGCGGAAGAGGTCGCCGTAGTGCGCGGCGACGCCCTCGTCCGGGGCCTCGGCGGCGACGGCGCCGGGCAGCGACAGCAGCGGGCTGGCTTTCGATTCACGCGGCATGCGGCCAAGCCTACGGCGCGGCCGGCGGCTCCTTCGAGGCAAGCCCCGCGGAGCAGTCCGCGCACCGGCCGAAGATCGCGAAGTGCTTCATGTCCGTCTCGAAGCCGAAGTCCGCGCGCAGCTTGTCCGTGAAGGCGGCGGCCACCGAGAGATCGGCCTCGATGACCTCCGTGCAGTCCCGGCAGACGAGGTGTATGTGGTGGTGCCGGTCGGCGAGGTGGTAGGTGGGGGCGCCGTGCCCGAGGTGGGCGTGGCTGACCAGCCCCAGCTCCTCCAGCAGCTCCAGGGTCCGGTAGACGGTGGAGATGTTCACGCCGCCCGCCGTGCGCCGGACCTCGGTGAGGATGTCGTCCGGTGTCGCGTGCTCCAGCCGGTCGACCGCCTCCAGGACGAGCTGGCGCTGCGGCGTCAGCCGGTACCCGCGCCTACGGAGGTTGCTCTGCCAGTCGGTGTCCACCACCCTCCCAGTCTAGGCAGCGCCGGCCCTTCCGGCCCCCTCCGTCACGCCTCCCGGACCTCCTTCAGGTAGCGGGCGAGGGCGGCGATGGCCGCAGGGTTGCGGGGGCTCTCGACGAGGTCGACGTAGTCGAGGACGAAAATGCGGTCGTTCTTGACGGCGGAGACGTCCGCGAGCGGCGGGTAGGACTTGAGGAACGCCTTCTTCTGCTCGGCGGTCACGTCGCCGTAGTTGTTGATGACGATGACGTCGGGATTGCGCTCGACGACGGTCTCCCAGCCGACCGTGGGCCAGCTGTCCTTGAGGTCCTTCATCACGTGGTCGCCGCCGGCCTTGGTGATGATGTCGTGCGGGCCGGCGAAGGCGCCGGAGGTGATGGCCTTGTCTCGGCCGTCGTCGTAGAGGAAGACGGTGGGCCGCTTGCCGTCCGCCGGCACGGTCGCCTGGGCGTCGGCGACCGTCTTCTTGAAGTCCGCGACGAGCTTCGCCGCCCGGTCCTCCACCCCGAAGATCTTCCCGAGCGCGGTGAGGTCCGTGTAGAGGGCCTCCAGGGGCGGCATCACGCCGCGCGCCTTGCCCGCGCCCCCGTTGCGGCAGGACTCGGTGAGGACGTACGAGCCGACGCCGAGCTTCCTCAGGGCGTCCGGGGTGAAGCCGTTGCCCTCGTTGAAGCCGTAGTTCCAGCCGGCGAAGACCATGTCGGCCTTCGCGTCCAGGACGAGCTCCTTGGTGATCTCCTTCTTGGACAGCCACCTCACCTTCTCGTAGCCGTCCTTCCACGGCACCGACTCGCGGTCGGCGCGGTAGTCCGGGGCCACGTAGCCGGCCATGTGGTCCTCCAGGCCGAGCGCGAACATGATCTCGGCGATGCCGACGTCGTTGGTGACCACGCGCTGCGGCGCCTTGTCGTACGTCGTCCTCACCCCGCAGTTCTCGACGGTCACGGGGTGGCGGCCGGAGGCCTTCTGGTCCGTGTCGCCGCCCTCGGTGACCTTCGCCCCGCAGCCGGTGGCCAGGGCGAGGGCGGTGAGGACGGCGAGGGCGGTACGGGCGGTGCGGGAGGCCATGACAGGTGTGTCCTTACGAAGCGGGCAGGCGGTCGAAGATCAGGCGCGTCGCGCCGGTCTCGGGGTGCGGCACGCGGTGCGCCCGGACGCCGAAGACGTCGGCGAGCAGCCCGGCGGTCAGCACCTCGTCCGGTGGCCCGGAGGCGACGATGCGGCCGCCCCGGATGACGTAGAGCACGTCGCAGTGCGCGGCGGCGAGGTCGAGGTCGTGCAGGGCGGCCAGGACGGTCGGGCCCGCGTCGCGCACGAGCGCCAGCACCTCCAGCTGCTGGGCGATGTCCAGGTGGTTGGTGGGCTCGTCCAGGACCAGCACCTCCGGCTCCTGGGCCAGGGCGCGGGCGATCAGGACGCGCTGCTTCTCGCCGCCGGACAGCGTCGGGAAGCTCCGGCCTGCCAGGTGGCCCGCGCTCACGCGCTCCAGCGCCGCCGCGCACACCTCGGTGTCGCGGGCCGTGACCCGGCCGGCGGAGCTCTGGTGCGGCAGGCGGCCCATCGCGACGACCTCGGCCACGGTGAAGTCGAACTCGCTCGCCGACTCCTGCGGCAGCGCCGCCAGCCTGCGCGCCCCCTCGCGGGCGCCGAGGGCGTGGAAGTCGTCGCCGTCGAGGCGGACGGTGCCCTTGGCGGGCCGCAGCGCCCGGTAGGCGCAGCGCAGCAGCGTCGACTTGCCGCTGCCGTTGGGGCCCACGAGCCCCACGAACTGCCCGCTCCCGGCGCGCAGCGCGACGTCCGACACCAGGCGGGCGCCCGCGACCTCGATCGACAGGTCCTCGATGTCGACCCGCATCAGGCACCCCCGAAGGTGTAGCGGCGGCGCCGCATCAGCAGCACGAAGCAGGGCACGCCGATGAGGGCGGTGAGGACGCCGACGGGCAGTTCCACGGGCGCCAGCAGCAGCCGGGAGGCGATGTCCACCCACACCAGCAGCACGGCGCCCAGCAGCGGGGCGACGGCGAGGACGCGGCGGTGGTCGGCGCCCACGAGCATGCGGGTGACGTGCGGGACCATCAGGCCGACGAAGCCGATCGCGCCGCTGACGGCCACCACGGCGCCGGTGACGGCCGCCGCCAGGACGAACAGCCCGCGCCGCAGCCGCTCGGGGTCCACGCCCAGCGCGGCCGCCGTCTCGTCGCCCATGGCCAGGGCGTTCAGGCTGCGCGCCGTCCACAGCAGGGCGCCGATCCCGGCCAGCACGACGGCCGCCGCGATCGGCACGGACGACCAGGTGGCGCCGCCCAGGCTGCCGAGCAGCCACATCATGGCCGAGCGGGAGGCCTCGCCGCGGTCCGCACTGAAGATCATCAGGGTGGTGACGGCGGAGAACCCGTAGTACATCGCCGAACCGGTGAGGACCAGCCGCAGCGGCGTGAGGCCCTGCGGCGTGCGGGCCGCCAGGTAGACCAGCACCATCGCGGCAAGCGCCGAGACGAACGCCGCCCCGGACAGCGCCCACACGCCCAGCGCGCCCAGCGCGCCGAAGAGCAGCACGGCGTTGGCGCCGATCGCGGCGCCCGAGGAGATGCCCAGCACGAAGGGATCGGCGAGGGCGTTGCGGACCATGGCCTGCACGGCCACGCCGACGGCGGACAGGCCCGCGCCGACGACCGCGGCCAGCAGGGCGCGCGGGAAGCGCAGCTCCCACACGATGGTGTAGGCCGAGACCTCGCCGGGGGAGATGCCCCCGCCGGTCAGCCCCGCCCGCAGGAAGCGCAGCGTCTCGCCCCAGGTGACGCCCGCGGCGCCGAGGCCGGTGCCGCAGAGCACCGAGAGCAGCAGGGCCGCGGCCAGGCCGGCCAGCAGCGGGGGCAGCGGCAGCCGCCGGGGCGGGGCCGCGGGGCCCGGCGGCGCGCCGGGCGCGGACCCGGGTGCGGGCTCCTTGGAGCCCTTCGGGCAGACGGCCGGGAGATCTGTTGACACGGGGTGCGTACGCCTTCGCCTCGGGCCGCGTCCCTACGTACGGAGGAGCGGCCCGAGGCGAAGGCGGTCGTGTGCCCGGGTGGTCCCCTCGCAGTCCACGGCGAGTTGTGCGGGGAGCGTGCGCCGCCGTGGGTGATCGGGCTTACGGAAAAGGCCCCGAAGGGCCTTCCGTCCACCGTTGCGGGTCAGCGCCGGAATTCGACCGGACTTCCCCCACGGGGCGCTGTGAAGTTGTGGGCCCTGCGGCTCAGCCGGTGTAGGGCGTGCCGTCCGGGTTGTAGAAGGCGACGCCGTCGGGGGCGTCCTCGGGCAGGCTTGCCGCCCACTCCTGGAGGCTCTTCTGGTCGGCGATCTTCTTCAGGTGCGCCGACATGTAGGGGCGCAGCGGCACCTCGGGGGTGGCCTTCTCGCCGACCCACATCAGGTCGCCCTTGACGTAGCCGTACAGGCGCTTGCCGCCGCTGTACGGGCCGGACGCCTCCGTCCGCGCGACCGCGTCGGTGGCCAGGTCGATCTGCGGCTTCTGGTCGGCCAGCTCGCCGTACCAGACCTCGGCGACGCCCTGGTCGCGGACCATCACGATCTCGACCTTGCGGTCCTTGTCGATCCGCCAGAAGCCGGTCTCGCTCTCCAGCGGGCGCACCATCTTGCCCTCGGCGTCGAGCACCCAGCTGTGCGACGTGTACTCCAGGAAGTCACGGCCGTCGTGGCTGAAGACGACCTCCTGCCCGAAGTTGCACTTCTCGGCACCCGGGAAGTCGGCGACGCCCGCACCCTCCCACTTACCGAGGAGGAAGGCGAGGGGGACGAGGTCCGGGTGGAGGTCGGACGGAATCTCGATCATGGGCTCAGACGATCTGTGCGAGAGCGGACAACGGGGCGGGTCAGCGCTGGCCCTGGTACAGCTTCTTCCAGGTCAGGCCGGCGAACGCGAGAACGCCGACGGCGACCAGGACGAGCAGGGTGGTGAAGACTGCCTCAAGCACGAGCGCGCTCCTCGTCGGGAGTGAGGGTGTACGGACCGGTCACGGGTGTACGGACCGGTCACGAGTCTAGTCGGCCCCGGTTCCGGCGGCGCTGTGAGGTGGATCGTGCCCGCCCGGCCTTGCGGCCGCAGGGCTAGAGTGCCTGGCATGGCCAAGAAGCTGGTGATCAAGGTGACGGCGGGCGCGGACGCGCCCGAGCGGTGCTCCCAGGCGTTCACGGTGGCGGCCGTCGCCGTCGCGAGCGGCGTCGAGGTGTCGCTGTGGCTGACCGGTGAGTCGTCGTGGTTCGCCCTGCCGGGGCGCGCGGCGGAGTTCGAGCTGCCGCACGCGGCGCCGCTGCCGGACCTCATCGAGGGCATCCGCGTCGGCGGCGGCATGATCACGGTGTGCACGCAGTGCGCGGCGCGCCGCGACATCGAGGAGAAGGACCTGATCGAGGGCGCGCGCATCGCCGGCGCGCAGGTCTTCGTCCAGGAGGCGATGGCGGAGGGCGTGCAGGCGCTCGTCTACTAGGCGCCTACTGGGCGCCGGAGGCTGGTGCCGGGGGCTAGTACCGCTTCTTGCCGTCGAGCTCGTCCCACCACTCGTCCGACTTCGGATCGCCGGAGGGGTCGTCCCACCAGCGGTCGTCGGGCCCGCGCCGGTTGGCGACGATGGCCGCGACGGGCGGGATGACCATGGCGAACAGGCACATGCCCACCGCGGCGGGCACGGACCACAGGCGCACGACGGACCACGCCAGGACGAACAGCCCGATGCAGGTGCCCATCATGGCGAAGTACAGATGGCGTCGCCGCGCGTACATAAGTCCACGGTACGGCTGTGGGCAGGCGGCGGTAAGCGGACGGCGCGGAGGGCCGCACCGGCGGTAGGCCGACGGCGCGGAGGGCCGCACCCCCCAAGGCGTCCAACCCCGGGGTGCGGCCCTCCGGCCGTCGGTGGCGTCCTGCGACGCCGGTCGTCAGACGGCGATGGCGACCTCGGTCAGGCCGCCCTGCTGCGCCACGACCTTGCGGTCGGCCGTCGCGCCGGGCACCAGCGCGCGCAGCGTCCACGTGCCCTCCGCCGCGTAGAAGCGGAACTGCCCGGTCGCGGACGTGGGCACCTCGGCGGTGAACTCGCCGGTCGCGTCCAGCAGGCGCACGTAGCCGGTGACGGGCTGGCCGTCACGGGTCACCGAGCCCTGGATCGTGGTCTCACCGGGCTTGGCGGTCGAGGCGTCGGGGCCGCCGGCCTTTGCTCCACACATAAGCGTTCCTTCTGTTGCCTGTTGCAGGGGAGACGTGTCAGTTGGCGCCGAGCTCGATCGGCACGCCGACCAGGGAGCCGTACTCGGTCCAGGAGCCGTCGTAGTTCCTGACGTTCTGCTGACCGAGCAGCTCGTGCAGCACGAACCACGTGTGCGCGGAGCGCTCACCGATCCGGCAGTAGGCGATGGTGTCCTTCGACAGGTCCACGCCCTCGCCCTCGTAGAGCGCCGTCAGCTCCTCGTCGGACTTGAAGGTGCCGTCGTCGTTGGCCGACTTCGACCACGGGATGTTGCGCGCGGTCGGCACGTGGCCGGGGCGCTGCGACTGCTCCTGCGGGAGGTGGGCCGGGGCGAGCAGCTTGCCGCTGAACTCGTCGGGGGAGCGGACGTCGACCAGGTTGAGCGAGCCGATGGCCGCCACGACGTCGTCGCGGAAGGCGCGGATGGAGGCGTCCTGGGGCTTCGCCTCGTAGGCGGTGCGGGGGCGCTGCGGGACCTCGGCGACCAGGTCGCGCGAGTCCAGCTCCCACTTCTTGCGGCCGCCGTCGAGGAGCTTCACGTCCTGGTGGCCGTAGAGCTTGAAGTACCAGTAGGCGTACGCGGCGAACCAGTTGTTGTTGCCGCCGTAGAGGACGACGGTGTCGTCGTTGGCGATGCCCTTCGAGGAGAGCAGCTCCTCGAAGCCGGCCCGGTCCACGAAGTCGCGGCGGACCGGGTCCTGCAGATCGCTCTTCCAGTCGATCCGGACGGCGGTCTTGATGTGGTTCTTGTCGTACGCGGACGTGTCCTCGTCGACCTCCACGATGACGGTCTTCGGGTCACCTGCGTCGATGCGGGCCTGTACCCAGTCGGCGTCCACCAGGACGTCACTGCGGCTCATGCTGTTCTCCTCCGGGGCAGTTGCGGATGTGCGCAAACGCTTGCTGGGCGCGCGGCGAGGGGAGCGCGCGGCGCTGCGCAGCGGGTGGGGTGGGAGACGAGACGGGGGAAGACTTCCCGTGAACGAGGGGAACGTTTCCCGTCAGACATGACGACAGAGCATGGCGGCGACGCGGCACAGGTCGACTGCCCGCCGCTTCGTGAGGTCCGCCTGTCGCTTCATGCCCACGATCGTAGGGACGGTGGGTTGGCGTGTCACCGGTGTGTTGGATAGTGAGACGAGATCTTCCGGATGCTGAGATGAGGGAAGTCCGAAGGGGTGCGGGAGGGGCGGGCGGGTGCCGCCCCCGGCGTCCGCGTCACCAGGAAGTCTGCCCTCCGGACACCGCGTCTCGCTGGGTGGACCGGAGGGCGGGGGCCGTTCGGTCAGCCGGCCAGGTTGACGTCCGAGCCGGTCAGCGTGATGTCCACACCGTCCTGCGTCGCCACGACCTTGTCCAGCTTGATGCCCTTCGGCAGGCCGCTGATGCGCCGGTCGAAGTCCGTCTTCTGGCGGATCGCCCGCTCCAGGCCGGGGAAGGCCTGGGCCTCGTCGGGGATCTGGTCCGCCCGCACCCGGACGGTGTCACCGTTCACGATCGTGACCGTGGAGATGACGCTGCGCTCGATGGGCAGCCCCGCGAGCTGCACCTTGCCGGTGACCTTGACCTGGCTCTTGCCGGCGGCGCCCTGGCCGCCGAAGCCGACCTTCACCGTGGGGTCGTTGGTGGCCTTGCTGAGGTCCTCGTACGACAGGTGCGCCGTGCCCGTCGCCCGGCTCGCGACGGCGGAGGAGAAGCTGCTGTCGATCTTTACGTCCTGCAGCTTGGCGTCGAAGCCGGACACCCGGATCGACTGCCCGCCCGAGCTGGCGGTCGCGCCGTCGAGCTTGACCTCGACCTCCTCCAGGGTGGAGTCGGCGATCTGCGTGAGGAAGGGGAATCCCTTGATGGAGACCTCGGGGGTGCCGGTCAGCCCCTGACTGCTGCGGATCTTCTCCGCCGCCTGCTCCTCGGCGAAGTAGACGGCGATGCGGTCGGCGCCCACGAAAAGGGCCCCCAATATCACCGCGATGATCAGGGTTATGCGTATCGCGCGCATTCGGTCTCTCCAGCTCCCCCGGTCTCGGTCAGGCTCCTGCACTGCCCTTGCAATGCGATGGAGCCTAACCGGACCGCTGCGGCGGGAGGGACGGGCGATCAGCCCAGGACGCGGCCGAGCACGTAGACCGCCGGGGCCGCGGCCGCCAGCGGCAGGGCCACGCCCGCCGTCATGTGCACGAACCGCGACGGGTAGTCGTAGCTCGCCACGCGCAGGCCGACCAGGGCGCAGGCGCCCGCGGCGAGGCCCAGCAGGGCGGCGGACGTGCCCAGATCCGTCAGGCCGCCGGTGGCGACGCCCGAGCCCGCGGCCGCGAGCAGCGCCACGACGGGCGCGGCGAGGGACGGCAGCGGCAGCGCCCGGGCCAGGGCGGCGGCGGCCGCGGCCGTGGCGCCGACCACGACGGCGTCGGAGGAGGCCGCCAGGTGACCGGCCGCGATGACGGTGACCGCGGACGCGGCGGCGGCCGCCGTCAGCCCGTACAGCCGCTCGTCCGGCGAGGCGTGGCTGCGCAGCTGCAGGACGAGGACCAGCAGCATCCACACGCCGAGCGTGCCGATGACGACGGTCGGCGCCTGCACGGAGTCCGTGGCCAGCATCCCGATGTCGGCGGCGACGCCGCCCAGGAACGCCAGCGCGATGCCCTGCCGGGCGGGCCACATGCCGTTCAGGCGGAACCAGCCTGCGGCCGTCACGGCCTGCAGCAGCACCAGCGGCACCGCCAGCGCGAACTGGCCGAGCGGCGCGGTGAGCGCCAGCAGCGCGGCGAGCGCCGTCGTGATCAGGGCGGGCTTGAGGCCCGGCGAGAGGATCTGCGGGCGGCCCTCGGCCTTCGCCTTCTCCGCGGCCGTCATCGGCCGGCCGGCGACCTCGCCCGGCACGGGCTCGCGCACCGGCTCCGGCACCCGGCCCGGCTCGTGCGGAACGGGCACGGCCCCGGGGACCGGGCCGGGGACGACGCCCGCGGGACGCTCCTCGGGCAGCGCCTGGCGGCCGCCGGCGTACGGCTCGGCGGGCTGCTGGGGGAGCGGGCCGCCGGGCCAGGACGCGTCGTAGGCATGGTCCTCGGCGGGGACGGCCGGCTGCTGCCACGTGCCCGTGTCCCAGGTGGGCGTCTGCCAGGTCTGGGTGACCGGCTCCTCCTGCTGTGCGGGGTAGCCCTGGCCGCCGTTGGTCGGCCACTGGTACTGCTGCGGTTGCTGCTGCTGGGGGTGCTGGGGGTGCTGGGGCTGCTGCGCGTACGCGTCGTAGGAGTTGTACGTCTCGCCGTACGCCCCCTGACCCTGCTGATGGTGCGGCTGCTGTGCCTGCTGCGGCTGCTGCTGGTCGTACGAACCGTAGGCCCCGCCCTGGTCGTAGGACTGGGCGTCATAGCGCCGGGTGCGGGCGTCGTTGTACGGGTCGTACGGGTCCTGCGGATCGTACGTATGGTGCGGCTGATTGCTCATGCTGCCGGGGTCACCCTCCTGCGAAGGGCGGGAGCACCTCGACGGTGCCGCCCTCGGCCAGTTGGACCGATGCGTGGTCGCGGGTGCCGACCGGGGCGCCGTCCACCAGGAACGAACACCGCAGCAGCACCCGGGCGAACTCGGGGGATCCCGCGTGCCGCCGGCGGGCCGCGTCCAGCGCCTCCGCGAGCGTCCGCGCCGCGTACGGCTCCTCGGCCGTACCGGTGGCGGCCTTCGCCGCGGCCCAGTACCGCATGGTGCCCACCGGTCCCGGCTGCCCCGGCAGGGCCGGTTTCACCGGTTGTGCCGGTTCTGTCGTCGCCACGGCGACCCCTTTCCTTCTTCTGCCGCCTCCCATGATGACGGGTGCCGGGCGACGGGCCGCCCGCCGCCGTAAATACGGAGGCCGCACGGCGAGGCGCTCGCTTACGCTGCCCGGTGTGCTGGTCCGACTATCACGGGCGTATCTGAGGCCCTACTCCACATCGATCGCGCTGATCGTGCTCCTGCAGCTCGTCCAGACGCTTGCCACGCTCTACCTACCCTCGCTCAACGCCGACATCGTCGACAACGGTGTCGTCAAGGGTGACACCGGTTACATCCTCGCCCTCGGCGGCGGGATGCTCGCGGTCACCCTCGTCCAGATCGTGTGCGCGATCGGCGCGGTCTACTACGGTGCCCGCACCGCCATGGCGGTCGGGCGCGACCTGCGCGCGGCCGTCTTCGACCGGGTGCAGTCCTTCTCCGCACGGGAGATGGGGCACTTCGGCGCGCCCTCCCTGATCACCCGTACCACCAACGACGTCCAGCAGATCCAGCTGCTGGTGCTCATGGCGTTCACGCTGATGGTCTCCGCGCCCATCATGTGCGTGGGCGGCATCCTGATGGCGCTCGAGCAGGACGTGCCGCTGTCCGCCCTGCTGCTCGTCATCGTCCCCGTCCTCGGCGTGATCGTCTCGCTGATCATCTGGCGGATGCGCCCCATCTTCCGCGGGGTGCAGGACAGGATCGACACCGTCAACCGGGTGCTGCGCGAGCAGATCACCGGCATCCGCGTCATCCGCGCCTTCGTGCGCGACGCGCACGAGCGGGAACGTTTCGACGGCGCGAACGCCGATCTGATGGACGTCTCCCTCAAGGCCGGCCGGCTGATGTCGCTGATGTTCCCGTCCGTGATGCTGGTCGTGAACCTCTCCTCCATCGCCGTCCTGTGGTTCGGCGGCCACCGCATCGACGGCGGCGACATGGAGATCGGCGCGCTGACGGCCTTCCTCAGCTACCTCATGCAGATCCTGATGGCCGTCATGATGGCCACCTTCATGTTCATGATGGTGCCGCGCGCGGAGGTCTGCGCCGAGCGCGTCCAGGAGGTCCTGGCCACCGACTCCAGCGTGGTGCCCCCGGCACGCCCGGTCACCGAGCTGCGCGGCGGCGGCCACCTGGAGCTCGACGGCGTGGAGTTCCGCTACCCCGGCGCGGAGGAGCCCGTCCTGCGGGACGTCTCGCTCGTCGCCCGGCCCGGCGAGATCACGGCCGTCATCGGCTCCACGGGCAGCGGGAAGTCCACGCTGCTCGGCCTGGTCCCGCGGCTGTTCGACGCGACCGCCGGCACGGTGCGGGTGGGCGGCGTGGACGTCCGCGAGCTCGACCCCGCCCGCTCCGCCGAGGCCATCGGCCTCGTCCCGCAGAAGCCGTACCTCTTCACCGGCACCGTCGCCTCCAACCTGCGCTACGGACGCCCCGACGCCACCGACGAGGAGCTGTGGGCGGTGCTGGAGACGGCGCAGGCCCGCGACTTCGTCGAGAGCATGGAGGCCGGCCTGGAGGCGCCGATCGCCCAGGGCGGCACGAACGTCTCCGGCGGGCAGCGCCAGCGCCTGGCCATCGCCCGCGCCCTGGTCCGCAAGCCGGACATCTATCTCTTCGACGACTCCTTCTCCGCCCTCGACTACGCCACCGACGCCCGCCTGCGGGCCGCGCTGGCCCGCGAGACCGGGGACGCGACCGTCGTCATCGTCGCCCAGCGCGTGTCCACGATCCGCGACGCCGACCGCATCGTCGTCCTGGACGAGGGCCGCGTCGTCGGCACCGGCACCCACACCGAGCTGATGGCCGGCAACGAGACCTACCGGGAGATCGTGCTCTCCCAGCTCACCGAGGAGGAGGCGGCGTGACGACCCCGGAGAAACCGGCCTCCCCGGGCGGGGACGAGGCCGCGGAGGCCCAGGTCACCGAGGCCGGGACCGCCGAGGGCAAGGCCGCGGAGGGCAAGGCCGCCGGGGAACCGGCCGCCCCCGCCCGGCGCGGGCCCGCCCCCGCCACCGGCATGGCCCGCTTCATGGGCGGCCAGCCCACCGAGCGGTCCATGGACTTCGCCGGCTCCAGCAAGCGGCTGCTGGGCACCCTCAGACCCGAGCGGGCCCTGATAAGCGTCGCGCTCGTCCTGTGCGTGGCGAGCGTCGCCCTGTCCGTCCTCGGCCCGAAGATCCTCGGCCGGGCCACCGACCTGATCTTCGCGGGCGTCGTCGGGAACAAGTTCCCCGACGGCATCAGCAAGGCCGAGGCCGTCGAGCGGACGCGTCAGCAGGGCGACGGCACCGTCGCCGACCTGCTGGGCTCGGTCGACTTCACCCCCGGCCGCGGCATCGACTTCGACGCCGTGGGCAACGTGCTGTTCTGGGTCCTGCTGATCTACGTCGGCGCGTCCCTGTTCGGCCTCGTCCAGGCGCGGATCGCCACCACCGTCGTCCAGCGCGCCGTCTTCCGGCTGCGCCGGCAGGTCGAGGAGAAGCTCGGCCGGCTGCCGCTGAGCTACTTCGACAAGCAGCCGCGCGGCGAGGTGCTCTCCCGCGCCACCAACGACATCGACAACATCGCGCAGACCCTCCAGCAGACCATGAGCCAGATCGTCACCTCGCTGCTGACGATCACCGGCGTGCTGGCCGTGATGTTCTGGATCTCCTGGCTGCTGGCGCTGGTGGCGCTGATCACCGTCCCGGTGTCCGTCGTCGTCGCCACGAAGATCGGCAAGCGGGCGCAGCCGCAGTTCGTCGCCCAGTGGAAGACCACCGGCACGCTCAACGCCCACATCGAGGAGATGTACACCGGGCACGCGCTGGTGAAGGTCTTCGGCCGCGAGAAGGAGTCCGCGGAGATCTTCCGCAAGGAGAACGAGGACCTCTTCCAGGCCGGGTTCAAGGCCCAGTTCATCTCGGGCGTCATCCAGCCCGCGATGATGTTCATCGGCAACCTGAACTACGTGCTCGTCGCCGTCGTCGGCGGGCTGCGGGTCGCCTCCGGCGCGCTGTCCATCGGTGACGTGCAGGCCTTCGTCCAGTACTCGCGCCAGTTCAGCCAGCCCCTCACCCAGGTGGCCTCCATGGCCAGCCTCGTGCAGTCCGGCGTCGCCTCCGCCGAGCGCGTCTTCGAGCTGCTCGACGCCGAGGAGCAGTCCCCGGACGCGGCGGACGCGCCGAAGCCGGGCCGCGTGCGCGGCGAGGTGGCCTTCGAAGAGGTCTCCTTCCGCTACGAGGCCGACAAGCCGCTCATCGACGGCCTGTCGCTGTCCGTCCGGCCGGGCCAGACCGTCGCCATCGTCGGCCCCACCGGCGCCGGCAAGACCACGCTGGTCAACCTGCTGATGCGGTTCTACGAGGTGGGCGGCGGCCGCATCACCCTCGACGGCACCGACATCGCCGCCATGTCGCGCGAGGAGCTGCGCTCCCACATCGGCATGGTCCTGCAGGACACCTGGCTCTTCGGCGGCACGATCGCGGAGAACATCGCCTACGGGGCGCCCGCGGGCACCCCCATGGACAAGATCGTCGAGGCGGCGCGGGCCACGCACGTCGACCGCTTCGTGCGCACCCTGCCGGACGGCTACGACACGGTCATCGACGACGAGGGCTCCAACGTCAGCGTCGGCGAGAAGCAGCTCATCACCATCGCCCGGGCGTTCCTGGCCGAGCCGGAGATCCTCGTCCTGGACGAGGCGACGAGCTCCGTCGACACCCGCACGGAGGTGCTCATCCAGCAGGCCATGGGCCGGCTGCGCACGGGCCGCACGAGCTTCGTGATCGCCCACCGCCTGTCCACGATCCGCGACGCGGACGTCATCCTCGTGATGGAGTCCGGCCGGATCGTGGAACAGGGCACGCACGACGGGCTGCTGGCGGCGCAGGGCGCGTACGCGCGCCTGTACGAGGCCCAGTTCGCGGAGCCGGTCGCCGAGCAGGCGTAGCGCGTCGTGCCGGTCCGGCGGATCGGGGCTTGCCGCTTGCGGTGGCTCCGCATTCCGCCGGACCCTCGCCGCGGTGGCCGCGCGCCGCGGCGGCGGTTCTGAGAGGCCGGGCCTCTCAGAACCGCCGCGGCGGCGCGCAACCACGAACCCGGCTGACCGGCGGTGCCGGACCGGCCGCATGCCGGCGGTTTCGAGGGGCGGAGCCCCTCGATCCCTTGCCGCCGCGGCGGTGCGAAACAACGACGCGGGAACCCGGCGGTGCCGGACTCACCGTCAGGCGTGAGCGCACACCCATCGGGCGATCCGTTCGAGAAGCTCACCGCGCGCAGCGTTCTCCGCGTGGCCGAAGCCCCGTTCGATCCACAGTTCCGTGAACTGTGGATCACCCGCGCCCGCGAGGGCGTAAGGGTGGTCGAGCGGGAAGTACGCGTCCCGGTCGCCGTGGACGATCAGGAGCGGCCGGGGCGCGATCATCGGGACCGCCTCCACCGGGGAGAGCGGGACCGGGTCCCAGTCCTCCGCCTGGACCCGCGTCCCCAGCCCGTAGCGCGCGATCAGCCGCCCCGCGGGCCGTGAGATCGCCCAGTGCAGCCGCCGCATGGGTGCGGTACCGCGGTAATACCAACGCGACGGCGCACTTACCGCCACGACCGTGTCGGCGTGTGCGTCCGTGCGCCCCGCGTGCTCCCCGTACTCCACGCGCCGTCCCGGGCCGTGGAGCGCGGCGTGCCGCAGCACCACCGAGCCGCCCATCGAGAAGCCCACCGTGGCCACCCGCTCGTGCCCGAGCGAGCGCGCCCAGCGCACCGCGGCGGCCAGGTCGAGCACCTCGCGGTCGCCGACCGAGGAATGGCCGCCCGAGCCGCCGTGCCCCCGGAAGGAGAACGTGATCACGGCCGCACGCTGGGCGAACACCCGCGCGGCCCGGCGCAGCCCGGGCCGGTCGAGGGCTCCGGTGAAGCCGTGCGCGAGCACCACCGCGGGGGTGTCCGGCGGGGGCGTCCGCGATCCCGTGCAGGGTTCGTACGCCGCCTCCACGCGGACACCGTCGGCTGTCAAGAGCGCGATGCGATGACCACTCGAAGTGATCGACGAAACACAAGGTCGTGCAAAATCGTCCGGACCTCGGAAAGTCATGTGGGTTATTCTGCTGGGCAGAGAGGATCCGGGCAGAGTAGCCCCCGGGTCCTTTTGTGCATTCATGTGCTGAGACAAGTGCTGGGACGCACGCAACCGTACGAAGCAGTGCCGCACTCTCCCCCAGAGCAAGGCCCTGGGTGGTACCCCTTCGCAGGGACCGAGGAGGAACCGACGTCATGGGCGAGCGAAGCGCGCGGGTCCGCAAGGACCGTACGACCAGTGAGGCGGGTGGCAGCCGATGAGTTCCCTGCTGCTCCTGACCAATGCCCTCCAGCCCTCCACGGAGGTGCTCCCGGCGCTCGGCCTGCTCCTGCACAGCGTGCGGGTGGCCCCCGCCGAGGGCCCGGCCCTCGTGGACACCCCCGGCGCCGACGTCATACTGATCGACGGCCGGCGTGACCTTCCGCACGTGCGCAGCCTCTGCCAGCTCCTGCGCTCCACCGGCCCGGGCTGCCCGCTGATCCTCGTCGTCACCGAGGGCGGCCTCGCGGCCGTCACCGCCGACTGGGGCGTGGACGACGTCCTGCTCGACACCGCGGGCCCGGCCGAGGTCGAGGCGCGGCTGCGGCTGGCGATGGGCCGCCGGCAGATCTCGACGGACGACAGCCCCATGGAGATCCGCACCGGCGACCTCTCCGTCGACGAGGCCACGTACAGCGCCAAGCTCAAGGGGCGGGTGCTGGACCTCACCTTCAAGGAGTTCGAGCTGCTGAAGTACCTCGCCCAGCACCCGGGCCGGGTCTTCACGCGCGCCCAGCTGCTGCAGGAGGTCTGGGGCTACGACTACTTCGGCGGCACCCGCACGGTCGACGTGCACGTGCGGCGGCTGCGGGCGAAGCTCGGGCCCGAGCACGAGTCGCTCATCGGCACCGTGCGGAATGTCGGGTATCGGTTCGTTGTGCCCGAGAAGATCGACAACCCCGGCGAGGGCAAGCCGAAGGACTCCGCCAAGGCGCAGCGGACGGAGGAGCCGGAGGCCGCGAAGAGCGGGGCCGCTCGCCCGGCCGAACGGTGAGTGGACCCGCGTAGACTTCCGCGCGTGGCCAAGGTGACGCGGGACGATGTGGCGAGACTGGCGGGGACGTCGACCGCGGTGGTCAGCTATGTCATCAACAACGGACCGAGGCCGGTGGCACCGGCCACGCGCGAGCGCGTGCTGGCCGCGATCAAGGAGCTGGGGTACCGGCCGGACCGGGTGGCCCAGGCCATGGCGTCCCGTCGCACGGACCTCATAGGCCTGATCGTCCCGGACGCCCGCCAGCCCTTCTTCGCGGAGATGGCGCACGCGGTCGAACAGGCTGCGGCCGAGCGCGGCAAGATGGTGCTCGTCGGCAACTCCGACTACCTCGACGAGCGCGAGGTGCACTATCTGCGAGCCTTCCTGGGCATGCGGGTCTCCGGCCTGATCCTCATCAGCCAGGGCCCGAGCGAGCACGCGGCCGCGGAGATCGACGCCTGGGACGCCCGGGTGGTCCTGATGCACCGCCGCCCCGACGCCATCGACGACGTGGCCGTCGTCACGGACGACGTCGGCGGCGCCCAGCTGGCCACCCGCCACCTGCTGGAGCACGGCCACCCCTACGTGGCCTGCCTCGGCGGCACGGAGCGCACCCCCACCATCGGCGACCCCGTCACCGACCACGTCGAGGGATGGCGCCGCGCCATGCGGGAGGCAGGGAAGTCCCTGGAGGGCCGGCTCTTCCCGGCCCCGTACAACCGGTACGACGCCTACAAGGTCGCCCTGGAGCTGCTCTCCGGGCCCGACCGCCCGCCGGCGCTGCTCTGCGCCACGGACGACCAGGCGATCGGCGTGCTGCGGGCGGCGCGGGAGCTGCGCATCGACGTGCCCGGCGAGCTCGCCGTGGCCGGCTTCGACGACGTCAAGGAAGCCGCCCTCACCGACCCGCCGCTGACCACGGTCGCCTCCGACCGCCAGGCCATGGCGCGCGCCGCGGTGGACCTCGTCCTGGACGACTCGCTGCGGGTGATGGGCACGCGCCGCGAGCGGCTGAAGCAGTTCCCGTCGGCGCTGGTGGTCCGGCGCTCCTGCGGCTGCGGCGACTGACGGCTCGCGGCCGGCGCGCTCCCGTAGCCGGCACGGGCCGGCAAGCCGTGCCGGGAGTCTTGCAAGGCATGGCCGCGCCGGGAGCCTTATACGGAACGAACGGACTTCTCGGCCCGTTTTCAGTGCTCCCTCAGACAGTTCTCATCTGCGGGCAGCAGAGTCGTGCTCATGACGGACAGCACTCGCCCCTACGGCGCCCAGGACCCGCAGCACTCCTCGTACCCGGAGCCCCCCGCGTACCCGCCGCAGCAGCCGGTCACCACCGCCAGCGGGGTGACCGTCTGGCCCGGTGACGGCTCGGGCGACGGCGGGGGCGGCGGCCGGACCCCGTACGCCGGGTTCGCCGAGCCCGCCCCGCAGCCCCCGGCCCCGCGCGGCGGCCACCGCGCCCGCAAGCCCGTGGGGCTGCTCGCCGCCGTGGCGATCGTGGCCGCGGTCGTCGGCGGCGGCTCGGCCGCCCTCGTCGGCGAGCTCACCAGCCGCGCCGACCGCGTCAGCCAGTCCACGCCCGTCCAGAACGCCTCCTCCAGGAGCAGCGGCGGAGCGGCCGCCGTCGCCAAGGCCGTGAGCCCGAGCATCGTCGAGATCAAGGCATCGACCACCAGCGGGCAGTCCACCGGCTCGGGCGTGATCATCACGGGCGACGGGGAGATCGTCACCAACAATCACGTCGTCGCGGGCGCCGACACCGTGCAGGTCGTCCTCAGCGACGGCAGCACCAAGACCGCCAAGGTCGTCGGCACCGACCCCGCCAAGGACCTCGCCCTGATCAAGATGCAGGGCGCGAGCGGGCTGAAGGCGGCCAAGCTCGGGGACTCCGGCAAGGTCAGGGTCGGCGACGAGGTCGTCGCCATCGGCTCCCCCGAGGGCCTCACCGGCACCGTCACCAGCGGCATAGTCTCCGCCCTCAATCGCGACGTGACCGTCTCCAAGGAGCAGGGCCAGGGGCAGGGCCAGGAGCGGCAGCGCCGCGGCGTCCCGCAGTGGCCTTTCGAGTTCGGCGGCAACCAGTACAACGGCGACACCGGCTCCTCCAAGACCACTTACAAGGCCATCCAGACCGACGCCTCCCTCAACCCCGGCAACTCCGGCGGCGCCCTCATCAACATGAACGGCGAGATCATCGGCATCAACTCGGCCATGTACGCCCCGAGTTCCGCCACCGGCTCCGGCGACTCCGCGGGCAGCGTCGGCCTCGGCTTCGCCATTCCCGTCGACACCGTCAAGGCGGACCTCGCAAAGCTCCGGGCGGGTGGCGGCGACAGCTGAGCGCACGGCCGTGCGAGGCTGAGAAGCGCCCCGACCCCCTGCACCCGTGAGGTAAGCCGATGAGCCCCGCCGACCACGGCGACCAGCCCGCCCGCATCCTGATCGTTGACGACGAGCCCGCCGTCCGCGAGGCCCTGCGCCGCAGCCTCGCCTTCGAGGGGTACGCCACCGAGCAGGCCGTCGACGGTCTCGACGCGGTCGCCAAGGTCGCCGCCTTCGACCCGGAGCTGATCGTGCTGGACGTCCTCATGCCGCGCATGGACGGCCTCACCGCCGCCCGCCGCCTGCGCGCCTCCGGCGTCACCGTGCCCATCCTCATGCTGACCGCCCGCGACACCGTGGGCGACCGCGTCACCGGCCTCGACGCCGGCGCCGACGACTACCTCGTCAAACCCTTCGAACTGGACGAGCTGCTGGCCCGCATCCGCGCCCTGCTGCGCCGCAGCGCCTACGCGACGGCCGCGCCCGCCGCCTCCGCCATGCTCTCCTTCGCCGACCTGCGGATGAACCTCGACACCCGCGAGGTCACCCGCGGCGACCGGCCCGTCGAGCTGACCCGTACGGAGTTCACGCTGCTGGAGCTCTTCCTCGCCCACCCCCGGCAGGTCCTCACCCGCGAGCAGATCCTCAAGGCCGTCTGGGGCTTCGAGTTCGAGCCGTCGTCCAACTCCCTGGACGTGTACGTGATGTACCTGCGCCGCAAGACCGAGGCCGGCGGCGAGGCGCGCCTGGTGCACACCGTGCGCGGAGTGGGCTACGTCCTCAGGGCGGACGGCACCGAATGATCGCGAGATTCCAGCGGCTGCCGCTCCGCTCCCGGCTGGCGCTGCTGACCGCGGCCGCCGTCGCCGTGGCCGTGGCCGCCGCGGCCGTCGCCTGCTGGCTGGTCACCCGGCAGGAGCTGGAGCATCAGCGGGACACGACGCTGACGAGCGTCCGCGCGGACGACGCCACGGTCAAGACGCTGCTGCGCAACTGCGGCTCCGTCCCCACCGGCCCGTCCACGCTCTTCCGCCCCTACACCGTGCAGATCATCACCGGCGAGGGGTTCGTCTGCAGCACGGTCGGCAAGTCCCCCATCAAGGTGGAGACCGGCGACCTCCTCGTCGCCCAGGGGCAGCAGAGCCGGACCCTGCACGACGCGCAGGCCCGGGACGGCACGGAGATGCGGGTGGCGACCTCGCCCGGGCCCGTGCCCGGCACCGCCGTCTCCATCGCCCAGCCCCTCAGCGAGATCGACCGGCCCCTGAACGCGCTCGCCGCCGTCCTCGCCGTCACCGCGGGCGTGGGCGTCCTCCTCGCCGCCACCGCCGGCGCGTGGATCGCCCGGGCCGGGCTGCGGCCCGTCGACCGGCTCACCGGCGCCGTCGAGCACATCGCCCGCACCGAGGACCTGGCCGTCCGCATCCCCGTCGAGGGCGAGGACGAGATCGCCCGGCTCTCGCGCTCCTTCAACGCCATGACCGCCGCCCTCGCCTCCTCCCGCGACCGGCAGCAGCAGCTCATCGCCGACGCCGGGCACGAGCTGCGCACCCCCCTCACCTCGCTGCGCACCAACATCGACCTGCTGGTGCGCAGCGAGGAGACCGGCCGCGAGATCCCGCCCGACGACCGTAAGGAGCTCCTCGCCAGCGTCCGCGCCCAGATGACCGAACTCGCCGCGCTCATCGGCGACCTGCAGGAGCTCTCCCGCCCCGACGCCGACCCCGGCAGCGGCCCCGTCCAGGTGATCGCCCTGCACGAGGCGGCCGGGCGGGCCGTGGAGCGGGCCCGGCTGCGCGGCTCCGGGCTGACCTTCCGGGTGCACCTGGAGAGCTGGTACGTGCGCGCCGAACCGGCCGCCCTGGAACGGGCCCTGGTCAACCTGCTCGACAACGCCGTGAAGTTCAGCCCGCCGGGAGGCGTGGTGGAGGTGGCCCTGTCGTCCACCGGTGAGCTCACCGTGCGCGACCACGGCCCGGGCATCGCACCCGACGAACTCCCGCACGTCTTCGACCGCTTCTGGCGCTCGCCGTCCGCCCGCAGCATGCCGGGCAGCGGCCTGGGCCTGTCCATCGTCGCCCGCACGGTGCAGCAGGCGGGCGGCGAGGTGGCCCTGCGGCCGGCGGAGGGCGGCGGAACGGTCGCCTCGGTGCGGCTGCCGGGCGCGCCGGTGGCGCCGCCCGCGCTGTAGGGGCCGGCCAATCCGCCCCACTGCGACCTATCTGCAAGGCGGATGGCCTTTCCGTCCTTCACTTCTGGGGTTGCGTTGCGTGGAGCGCGGACGGACGCGTGATTGCGTGGCCCTGCCCGTCAATACCGGTGCGGTCACCATCATTTCCGGCGGATCCCGGACGCTCCGCACCTGCCGGACCGATCGCGCCGTCTAGCGTGACCGGCATGTCACGCGATCCGCGCAACCGGGACGACCACGCGACCGCCGCGACCTCCCGCCCCCGGCCGTACGACACGGTGATCCCGACCCCCAGCGGCGGCAGGTGGGTGAGCCGGAGCGACGTGGCGGGGTGCGGGCCCCGGTAGCCTGAGGTGAGCAGCTCCTCCACCAACCGCCCGGCCTCGCCGGCCAGTTCGTCCATCCCGTACGCCTCCAGGACGGTGCGGACGGTGGAGTGCGCTACGGAGTGCGCTGCGCGGGCGGACTGCGGGTCGTGGGGCAGTTCGAGGGCGTACGACCAGGGGGTCTGCGGCGGTACCGTGGCCATGCTGGCTCCTCTGACGAGGCGAGCAGGTGAGTGGCGCTGCTCACCACCGTACGCCGCCCGGCCAAAGGTATTTAGCGGCGTTGGCAGAACTACTTCGGTAAGCACCCATGTGGGTGACGTGCGGGAGAGGCGAGAGATGCCGGTGAGGAGCAGCCCGACGGCGCGTCAACTCCGCCTCGGTGCCGAACTGCGCAAGCTGCGCGAGCGCGCAGGGCTGACGTCCACCGAGGCCGGGCGCCTCCTGGGCACCAACCAGGCGCAGATCAGCAACATCGAGGCCAGCCGCTACGGAGTGAGCGCCGAGCGCCTGCGCGCCCTGGCGCGCAACTACTCGTGCTCCGACGAAGCGCTGGTCGCGGCCCTGATCGAGATGGCCGGGGAGCGCAAGCGCGGCTGGTGGGAGGAGTACCGCGAGATCCTCCCGGCCGGGCTGCTGGACCTGGCCGAGCTCGAACACCACGCGGTGGCCCTGCGCGCGTCGTACGTCGCCCACCTGCCGGGGCTGCTCCAGACGGCCGAGCACTGCCGCGAGATCTTCCGCCAGGTCGTGCCGCCGCTGGCCCCGCCCGAGGTGGAGCACCGGGTCTCGCACCGCATCAAGCGGCAGGCCGTCCTCTACCGGGACGACCCCACCCCGTACACGGCGATCGTCCACGAGGCCGCCCTGCGCATGCGCTTCGGCGGCCCGCCCGTCGCGGGGCCGCAGCTGCGGCACATCCTCGCCATGAGCGAGCGCGAGCACATCAGGGTGCTGGTGATCCCCTTCGACGCCGGGGCGTTCCCCGGCTCGGGGCAGTCCACGCTGTTCGCGGTCGGCCCGGTGCCCCAGCTGGACACCGTGCACGTCGACCGCGAGCACGGCTCGGAACTGGTGGACGCGGCGGCGCAATTGGACCGCTACCGGATGGTGCTCGACCGCATGGAGTCCGTCGCCCTGGACGAGCGGAGGTCCCGGGACCTGATCCTGGACATCGTCCGCGCTCTGGAGGGCAGGTGAACGGGTGAATCTGCAGGGCCCGGCCCCTGGTGCGGGCATCCGGGGGTAAGGCTCTGGTCATGAGGCGATCGAGGAGGCGGCAGCGATGAGCAACGACCTGGGTGCCCTGCTGGGAGGACTGCTCGGCGGCGGTGCGGGCGGCAAGGGCGGCAATCTGCTGGGCGCGCTCCTCACCTCGCTCGGCGGCGCCGGTACGCACGGCGCGGGCAGCAACCCCCTCGGCGCCCTGCTCGACACGCTCAAGGAGGGCGGTCTGGGGGAGAAGACCGACTCGTGGGTCGGCAAGGGGGCGAACCAGGAGGTCAGCGGCCCCGAGGTGGCCCAGGCCCTGCCGTACCAGGCGCTCGACCACGTGGCGCAGCAGGCGGGCGTCACCCCGGAGGAGGCGGCCGACGAGCTCGCCCGGACCCTGCCGCAGGCGGTCGACAAGCTGACCCCGGCCGGCGAGGTGCCGGAGGGATCGCTGGAGGACCTGATCCGGCAGCAGTCGTAAGGGACGCGTACGGCCCCGGCACACGCCGGGGCCGTCCTCGGGATCACGGGATCACGGGGTCACTTGACGACCGTGATGCGGTCCGCCGCCGGCGGGGCCAGCGGGGCGCCCTTCGACGA
Source organism: Streptomyces aureoversilis (assembly GCF_042657885.1). Taxonomy (NCBI): domain Bacteria; kingdom Bacillati; phylum Actinomycetota; class Actinomycetes; order Kitasatosporales; family Streptomycetaceae; genus Streptomyces; species Streptomyces aureoversilis. The sequence continues at coordinate 334,759 of NZ_JBHSKJ010000006.1, read as the reverse complement.
GTGGGCCGTCAGGTAGGCGTTGAAGACGTCCAGGTCGGACGCGCCGACGCGCTTGTCGGTGCCCTCCTTGAAGGCGGGGAAGCCGTCGCCGCCGCCCATCAGGAACTCGTTGCCCGCGACGCGGTAGGACTTCGCCGGGTCGACGGCGGTGCCGTTCAGCTTGACCGACGAGGCCGGGACGCGGTCGGCGCCCTTCTTCGTCAGGTCCAGGGTGTAGGTCAGGCCCTTGCTGATCTGCAGGATCTTCGGCTGAGCCTCGTTCGGGCCGCTGACCTGCTGCTGGAGCGCCGCGATGACCTGCGCGCCGGTGAGGGTCTTGGTCTGCATCATGTTCGTGAACGGCTGGACGGTGAACGCCTCGCCGTACGTCACGACGCCGTCGCCCTCGCCGCCCGACGCCTTGAAGGCGAGGTCGGAGCGGATGCCGCCGGGGTTCATGAACGCGATCTGGGCGCCGCCCTTGTCGGCCGGGGCCAGGGCCTCCAGCTGGGCGTCGGCGATGACGTCGCCGAGCGGCTTCTCGTAGGCCTCGGAGCCGCGGCCGTTGATGTCGGCGGTGATGTAGCCGACGGGCTTGTTGGCCACCGGCGCCGCCAGGGTCTTCCAGCGGTCGATGAGCTTGGTCATGTCCGCGGCCTTGGGCTGCTCACGGTTCACGACGTGGTTCTTCGCGCGCGGGCTCTTGACCGTCGTGCGGACGATGTCCTTGGTGCGGCGGTCGTACGTCAGCGTCGTGTCGGTGAACACGCGGCCGAAGGAGGCGGCCGAGGTCACCGTGCGCGGGGCGCCCGACGGGTCGGGGATCGTGCAGGCGTAGGCCTGGTGGGTGTGGCCCGTGACCAGGGCGTCCACCTTCGGCGTGACCTTCTTCGCGATGTCCACGATCGCGCCGGAGATGCCCGCGCCCGCGCCCGGGGTGTCGCAGTCGTAGTTGTACGCGCCCGAGGCCGGCATGCCGCCCTCGTGGATGAGCGTGACGATCGACTTCACGCCCTGGCGGTCGAGCTCCTTGGCGTACTTGTTGATCGTCTCGACCTCGTCGGCGAACTTCAGGCCCTTGACGCCCTCGGCCGTGACGACGTCCGGGGTGCCCTCCAGGGTGAGGCCGATGATGCCGATCTTCACGCCCTTGTGCTTCCACACCGTGTAGGGCTTGAGGATCTGCTTGCCGGACTTCTCGTCGGTGACGTTGGCCGCGAGGTAGGGGAAGCCGGCGCCCTGGAAGGTCCTGCCCTTCTCGAAGCAGCCCTCCTTGGGGTGGCAGCCGCCCTTCTGCATGCGCAGCAGCTCGGCACGGCCCTCGTCGAACTCGTGGTTGCCGACGGAGGAGGCGTCCAGCTTGATCTTGTTGAGCGCCTCGATGGTCGGCTCGTCGTGGAAGAGGCCGGTCATCAGCGGGCTCGCGCCGACCATGTCGCCGGCCGCCGCGGTGATCGAGTACTCGTGGCCCTTGCGGGCGGAGCGCAGCGAGTTGGCGAGGTACTCGATGCCGCCGGCGGGTATGGCCTTCGTCGTGCCGTCCGGCTGGGCCTCCGTCACGGTGCCCGAGGAGCCCTGCGGCGGCTCCAGGTTGCCGTGGAGGTCGTTGAAGGAGAGCAGCTGTACGTCGACGGTGCGGCCCGTACGGCCGTAGGAGAGGGCGTCGGCCGGGGCGGCCGTGGCCAGGACACCGGCGGTGGCGGCGAGCGCGGCTGCGGTCGCGGTCAGCCGTCTCGCCATGCGCTTGCGTGGCGGCGTCGCGTGCATGTGTTCCCCTTTATGCATGTTTGCGAGTGAGAGGTGGGTGGAATGGTCTGCGGCAGCCTAGATCAACCCGCGTAGAACGTCAGCAGGGTTGGCTGTGACGATTCGGCGTCACCCGCGTCGTAGGCTCGCACCATGAGCGACGTCACGAACAACGCGAACGGGCAGCGGTCGGTCGAGGTGCTGGAGGAACTCCCGCCCGAGGTGGCGCAGGACGTGCTGCGGCTGGTGACGGAGGCCGCGGCGGTCGACGGCCAGCCGGCCGTCTCCGAGCAGGGACGGCTGCAGCTGAAGGGCCGGCGCCCTGGCGTGCGGCACGTGCTGCTCCGCACGGACGGCGGGGAGCTCGTGGGCTACGGGCAGCTGGAGGACAGCGACCCGGTCGAGGCGCCCGCCGGCGAGCTCGTGGTGCACCCCTCCTGCCGGGGGCGCGGGCACGGGCGGGCGCTCGGCTCGGCGCTGCTGCACGAGTCCGGCAAGCGGCTGCGGATCTGGGCGCACGGCGGCCACCCGGCGGCGCGGCACCTGGCGCAGGTGCTCGGCCTGAGCCTCTTCCGCGAACTCCGCCAGATGCGGCGCCCCCTGCACGACCTCGGCCTCGCCGAGCCGGTGCTGCCCCCCGGGGTGACCGTCCGGACCTTCCGCCCGGGCGAGGACGACGCCGAATGGCTCGCGGTGAACGCGGCGGCCTTCGCCCACCACCCCGAGCAGGGCTCGCTCGTCCAGCGCGACCTCGACGACCGCAAGGCCGCGGCCTGGTTCGACCCCAAGGGCTTCTTCCTCGCCGAGAAGGACGGCCGCATCGTCGCCTTCCACTGGACGAAGGTCCACGCCGAGGAGGGCCTCGGCGAGGTCTACGTCCTCGGCGTGGCCCCGGGCGCCCAGGGCGGCGGCCTCGGCAAGTCCCTCACCGCCATCGGCCTCCGCCACCTGGCGGCCCAGGGCCTCCCCACGGCCATGCTCTACGTGGACGCCGACAACGCGGCCGCAGTGGCGGTCTACGAGGGCCTCGGCTTCCAGATCCACGAAACGGACTTGATGTACCGGACGGAGAGCTAGGGGGTCCCGGCGGCGCGGGCGGCTTCCAGGGCCTCGCGGAGGTCAGCGGCCGCGGTCAGGGTGCTCCACCGGCCGTCTGCAAGGTCGGGGAGGACCCAGACGCGGTCGCCGAGGTACTTGCCCGGCGGCGGCGCAAAGAGCTCGGAGCCTTTGGGGTACGGGGTGACGCCGGGAATTCCGGCGACGCCGCCGCCGTCCTCGCCGAGCGGAAGCAGCCACCACATGGCATGTTCCGCGCCGCCCATCAGGTAGGGGCCGATGTGGCGCCCCCGGGCCCTGAGCCCGGTGACGGCGGCGGTCGCCGGAGTGAAGTCGATCCGCACGAGCCTCCACTCCCGCCCGACCAGCAGGGGAGCCGTCTCACCGGCCGCCCAGAGGGCGAGGGTGGTGGCAGGGTCGTACGACGCACGGGACAGCCACCGGGAGACGGCGGTCATGGGGTCGCCCCCGTTGTGCCGGTGAGAGGCGGACGGGGTGGGCTCTTCGGCGACCGGAGTTCTCATGTCAACAGAACATCGCTTGGCGCGGCCGTGGACCAGGCCGGATCCGCGGACGCCCGGGCGGACATATCGCAGGACATTTCCCAGTGGCGCAGCGGTCAGCGGGCTACCGTGAGCAGCAACGCACTGGGGAGGCGGCCATGGCGGACATGCCGGGGAATCCGTTGTTCGTACGGGCCCGAGTTGCTCAGGGGTTGCACACGCAGGAGGAGTTCGCCGAGGCGTTCGAGGGCGTGGCTCGCGAGCTGGGGTTCAAGCTGGCGGTCTCGGTCCGGCAGGTTCGCCGCTGGGAATCGCGGAAACCGGGCTGGCCTCACCCTTCTGCGCGGATGGTCCTCCAGGCCCTCCTTCGGAGGTCTGCTGAAGAGCTGGGGTTCGTCCGTCCGGTCCGGAACGCCGGGCAGACTGCCCCGACGGACCCGCCGCACGGTGGCCCTCTGAAGAGACGCGACTTCGTGACGTCTTCGCTTGCCGCGGTCGGTGCGGTGAGTGTTCCGTCCTCTCCCGACGAGGTCCTCGCCCGGACCAGGGCCGATCCATTGGACCGGTTGCGGACCGTCCTTACAGGCGCCGCGGGCTGCCGGGCAGAGCTCAGCACCACCAAGGCTCTGGCGTGGGCGTCCGCTTCGGCAAAGCGGCAGATTCAGCGGTGCCGCTATTCCAGCGTGGCCAGGAGCTTGCCGGACCTGCTCGTCCAGCTTGAACCCCGGCGCGGATCAGCCGAAGAGCGGCGCAGGGTCGATCGCGTCGCAGCCGAGGCGTATCACGTGGCCGCTTCACTCCTGTTGAAGAACGACGACGCCCCATCTGCGTGGGTCGCTGCTGAGCGGTCCATGGCGGCGGCTCGTCGCACCGAGGACGCGGCAGCCGTCGCTTCGGCTTCGCGCATTCTGACTCACGCGGTAACTGCAGTCGGCCACCATCGGCAAGGAGTCGGCGTCGCAGTCCGGGGGGCGGACGAGATCTCCGGGGGCGTGTCCCGGTCCAGCCCCGGCACGGTCGCCGTCTTCGGCGCCCTGCTGCTCCGAGGAGCATGGGCCGCATCGGTGGCCGACGATCGCGATATGGCCGAGATGCTCTTGGACGAGGCCGGGAGGGCGGCCGGTCTCCTGGAAGAGTCGAACCTGCAGGGGACCGCGTTCGGGCCCAACAATGTTCTCCTGCACAGGGTTTCCGTCGCCCTCACCCTCGGAGATGCCGGGCGAGCACTTGCAGAGGCGCGGAAGGTGGACGTGAGGGCACTCGCTGTCGCGGAACGGCGTGCTGTCTTCTGGACGGACGTCGCTCGTGCCCTGCACGCCTGCGGGAGAGTCGAGAAGGCCACGGCCGCCCTGCTCGCAGCCGAGAAGGAGGCTCCGGAGGAGGTACGGTCCCGCCCCGTGGTCCGGGGGCTGATCGGAGGATTGCTGATGCGGGATCGAGGTGGCCGGGTGCCCGTGCTGCGGTCCCTGGCGTCGAGGGCACAGGTGGCGGTATGAGCACGGGCCCATGCCGGGTGCTGTACCTGATCATCTGTGCGGCGGGCCCCGCCGTGGACGCCGTGCGCTTGGTGGTCGCAGCGAAGGCCCGCGGCTGGGACGTGTGCGTGATCGCCACCCCGGCCGCCGCCGACGGTGACTTCGTCGACCGGCCCGCTCTGGAGGCCGCGTCGGGCCGGCCGGTGCGGAGCGCTTGGCGCCGATCCGGAGAGGAGAAGCGCAACCCTCCGGCGGACGCCGTCGTCGTAGCGCCGATGACGATGAACACCGCCAACAAATGGGCTGCCGGTATCGCCGACACGTACGCCCTCGGCTTGGTCGCCGAGGCCGTCGGGCTGGGGTTGCCCGTGGTCGCCCTTCCCTTCTGGTCGACGGCCCTGGATTCCCACCCCGCCACGCGACGTGCCGTGGAAACGCTGCGAGGCACTGGCGTCCGAGTGCTGTACGGAGAAGGGGAATGGACGCCCCACGTACCGGGCACGGGTGATGAACGGCGCCCGTCGTATCCGTGGAACCTCGCACTGGATGCCGTGGAGGGTCTGGTGACCTGACCGCAGTTGCGGGCTGGGGGCAGGGCACGCCGGCCTGGATCGGCGGGATGGCAGCGTAGAGCACGGGAGCAGGCGAGCCAGCCGATAAGTTGCGCGATTCACCCCGTGGGGAAGGGACTTGGATCGCGTGGTGTGCCCGCCTGCGTCATCGGGCTACGGTGCGCGCATCGGGTTGCTTCGTACGGAAACGAGGCGACCCCCGGCGGTGCAGCAACACCGGGCCCGGGGGTCTGCACCCGCAAGGAGAAAGCAGCTCCTCGGGAATGCTCAGGCATGCTATCCCTCCTGCGTCCTTCTTCACGCAGGTCTCCAATGAGATTCTTCGCCACCCGCGTCTGTCATCCGACGCTGTCCGTCTGCTGACCTGGCAGCTATCGCTTCCGGACGGTGCGAACGAAGCACTTTCGAAGACGGCGGAGCGGGCAGGAATCAAGAAAGTTGCGTTCATTCGGGCGAAGCGCCAACTCCTGGCCGAGGGTTACCTGCACGAGTGGCGGCGTCAGGGCGAGACCGGACGGTGGGCGACGACCCAGCTGGTGTCCAGCGTGCCTCTGTCTGCGGCGGAGGCGATTGCTGTGTGGGACGGCCGTGTGCCGGACGGGCGGCCGACGGACGGGATTCCGGCCGCCGGTGAGCCGACAGGTCGGCCCGTCGGCCGTCTCCCCAAAGACGACAACGGTGAGAACAACCTCCACCGTCCCTCCCCGGCCGCCGAGGCACTGCCTGAGCCACCTGCCTCCCTGGTCGAACGCGGGGCTCAGGCGCTGGCAGTGGTATCCCGTAGTGAGCGGCGGCTGCGTCTGTCGGCGCCGGACGTGGCCAGGCTGGCACCACTGGCTGGGGAGTGGTTCCTGCGGGGCGCGCCGATGGCGGACTTCCGCGAGGCACTGACCGCCCATCTCCCGGGGGTCGTCCACCACCCGGCGGGCCTGGTCCGGGACCGGTTGCTCCGTAAGATGCCGCTGGTCCCCACCTTCGCAGAGCAGCGAGCGTCGGAGCCCCAAGGCGTGCCCGGCGGTGCGGTGTCCTCCCGTGTGGCCGATATGAGGGAATGCAGGGGGGACCACGTCCAGCCACGGCTGTTCCGGCCGGTGGCGGAGGAGGAGCTGTGCCGGGAATGCTGCCGGGCCGCGGCCGGTGCCCGTGGCTCTGTGTCTGTCCCCGGCTCGGTGTCGGCGGCATTCAGGGGAGCGGGCGCGGTCCGGGCAGCCTTGCGAGGCGAGGCGGGGTGACGGTGTTGACCGCCTCGCCCTGGGCGGGGACGTCCGCCTCACGGGGCGGCCGGGGAGTCCTCCTTCTTCGCCAGGGCGCTGGGCCACCAGATGTGGCGGCCCACGTCCAGGTTGAGGGCCGTGACCATGACCGAGCGGACGATGAACGTGTCCAGGAGGATGCCGAAGGCCACGGCGAAGCCGAGTTCGGCGAACTGGGTCAGGGGGAGGGTGCCCAGGACGGCGAAGGTGCCGGCCAGGACGACGCCTGCGGAGGTGATGACGCCGCCGGTCGCGGCCAGGCCGGTGAGGGTGGCCGGGCGGGTGCCGTGTTTGAGGGCCTCTTCGCGGATGCGGGTCATGAGGAAGATGTTGTAGTCGATGCCGAGCGCGATCAGGAAGACGAACACGTAGAGCGGGAAGGAGTTGTCCTCCGCCCCGAAGCCGAAGATGTGGCGGAAGACCAGCGCGCTGACGCCGATCGTGGTGGCGCAGGAGAGCACGACGGTGGCGATGAGCAGCAGCGATGCCACGACGGCGCGCAGCAGCAGCACCAGGATCACCAGGACGACCAGGAGCACGATGGGGGCGATCAGGGCGCGGTCGTCCTTGGTGGCCTGTTTGACGTCGAGGTTCAGCGCGGTGTTCCCGCCGACCCGGGCCTGTGCCCCGGGCACGGCGTGGAGGTCCGTGCGGGCGCGTTCGACCGTGCGGAACGCGGCCTTGCTGTCGGGCGCGTCGGTGAGGGTGGCGTAGAGCAGGGCGTCGCCGCCCTTGGTCATGGGCGGGCTCACCGAGCCGCGGTCGATGCCGGGTACGGACATCAGGGCGGTGCGCACGGCCTCGGCCCGGTCGGCCTTGGCGGTGACGAAGACGGGGCTGCCGAGGCCCGCGTCGAAGTGCCGGTCGATGACCTTCTCGCCGGCGACCGAGTCCTGGTGCGTGGTGAAGGCCTGCTGGTCGGTCAGGCCGTGGGAGTTCAGCTGCACCATGCCGGCGGCGGCCGCGGCCAGGATCAGGGCGGTCACGACCCAGGTCGTCCGGGGCCTGCGGGCGATGCGGTTGCCGACGGCGAGCCAGCGGCCGGCGTCGACGGTGTTCCCGGAGCCGTACTCCGGCTTGGCCGGCCAGAAGATCCACCGTCCCACCGCGACCATCAGCGCGGGGAAGAGCGTGAGCATCACCGCGGCGCCGACGACGATGCCGACCGCGAAGACCGGGCCGAGCCCCCGCGTGGAGTTCATGTCGGCCAGCATCAGGCAGATCATGCCGACCGCCACCGTCGCGGCGCTGGCGATGACGGCCGGGCCCGAGCGCCGCAGGGCTTCCTCCATGGCCTCGTGCCGGTCCTCGTGCCGGCGCAGCTCCTCGCGGTAGCGGGCGATGAGCAGCAGCGAATAGTCGGTGGTCGCGCCGAAGACGAGGATGGTGAGGATGCCTGCCCCGTCGGCGCTGACCGTCAGCCCCCCGTGTTTGGCGAGGAAGTAGATGACCGCTTCGGCGATCTGGAGCGACACCCCGGCGCAGACGATGGGCATCAGCCACAGCACGGGGCTGCGGTAGGTGAACAGCAGGATCACGATCACCACGAGCAGCGTGGCGGCCAGGAGCGTGGTGTCGATGCCGCTCACGGCCTTGCTGAGGTCACCGGTGTTGCCCGCGGGGCCCGCGATGTGGACCGCCATGCCCTGGGCGCCGTCCCGCGCGGTCCTGCGCATCTCCTTGACGCGGTCGCCGACCTTGCTGAAGTAGTCGGGCCCCAGGTTCAGCGGCACGGTGGTCTGTGCCGCCTTGCCGTCCTCGGAGATCTCGGGGCCGGTGACCGGGCCCTCCAGGTCCTTGCGCGCGCCGAACACCTTCGCGTCGGCCGCCGCCTTCCGCTTGTCCGCCTCCGTCAGGCCCGAGGAGCGTTCGTAGACCACCACCGCCGGAACGGTGTACGGGGAGCCGAACTTCGCCTGGGTGTCGAAGACGCGCGTGGACTCGGCGCTGTTCGGCAGGGACGACTTGACGTCGTTCTTCTCCACGCTCGAGAGCTTGCCCGCGAACCCCGCCGCGACGACGAGCACGATCAGCCAGGCGACGATCACCCCGTACTTGGACCGGCGGCCGGTGATCAGGCCGATCGGCAACCCCTTGCGGCCCCTGCCACTGCCCCTGCCACCGCCGCCGGGGGCGGGGCCGGTGTGTTCCTCGGACGGGTGGAGGACGTCTTCTGGCATGGTCCTGGTGCCTCTTCCTGTTCCTGGTCGGCTTCGGGACGGCGGCGGCCGGAGGACGACGGGCAGGGACCGTGTGCGCCGCGGGCGGGGGAGGCCACGGCGCACACGGAGACTCAGGTGGTGTCCGTGCCGTCCGGGCCGTCGGCACACCCGGCTGTGTCGGTGGTGCAGGCGATACCGGTGAGCCGCGCCAGCGGGCCGTCCAGCGGCACGGCGGCGAGGGCGGGCTCGATCAGGCGCTGGAGCAGCAGACCGTCGACGGCCGCACCGAGGACCAGGGCGGTGCCCTCGGGGTCGGCCGTGTTGCCGTGCGCCCGCAGCCATGCGGCGACGGCGGTGCGCCAGCGGCCGGTGAGCTCCGCCAGGCCGTCGCGCATCTTCTTGTTGCGGGTGGCCGCCAGCACCATTTCGCCGGCGAGGACGGCCGTCGACGCGTCGCTGGGGTACCGGGCGAGGGCGGCCAGGGCCTCCGGCGTCCCCGCGGGGCCCTCCGTGGCCTGCTCCAGCAGGGCGATCACCTTGTCGATCTCCTGCCGGGAGGCTTCCAGGGACGCTTCGACCAGCAGGTCGGTGACCGTGTCGAAGTGGTAGTGCACGAGCCCGGGGCGCAGCCCCGCCGCCGAGGCCACCTTCCGCGTGGTCACCGCTCCCCACCCCTCCTCCACGACCAGCCGCGCTGCGGCCCCGAGCAGCCGTGCCCGGGTCTCCTGGCCGCGTTCCGCCGAGGTGGGGGTCACCGTGCCGTCTCTCCGTCCGTGCGTGAGGCCGTCCGTGCGTACGGCCGGGGGACGATCAACTTGGGTGATCGCCTTGGGCGTTCGCCCTATGCGTACCCACGGTAAGGCCGGCGACGCCTCGCGCGTCACCGGTGGGCCGGAGGTTTTCTGCCGCCCGTCCCGGCGCGAAGGTGCGTCCCAGGGCGCGCGACCCAGCCCCCCGCGCCGCGCGAGCCGGCCCACGCGCGGGAGTTCACTCGACGGCCGCGGCCCCTTCGGCGACGAGCTCCACGGGCGGCCGTTCCCCGGCCATCGCCGCGGCGGCCTCCTTCTTCAGCTGGTCCCGCATCACGACGTACTTGGCGTTCAGCTCGTCGGCCGCGACGAACCGGTTCACCCCGCGGCCGGTGGCGCGCGGCTCGATGCTCCTGACGACGTTCATGTCCTGGACCTCCTGCACGCGCTTCTGCGCGAAGAGGGCCAGCCTCGGGACGATCCGCCGCGCCGCCGGGAAGCGCAGGACGTTCTTCATCCGCTCGTCCTCGTACCAGCGGAAGAGCACCTGGGTGTTGCCGTCGTCGATGGGCGTCATCCAGATCGTCACGTCGAAGGGCAGCGCATGGATGTGGACCATGCCGGGGAAGGTGAACGTCACCCTGAGGAAGTTGCGGTTGGCGGGATCGTCGTGCTGGCACAGCTCGAAGTAGTGCCGCAGGGTCGTCCCGTCGACCTCCAGACGGCTCTTCTCGACCTTCGTCATGGAGATGTAGCGCCTGCGGCCGTCGAGGCCGAGCTTCTTCAGCGTCCCGCCCCAGCCCATGTAGTCCGCGTAGTTGAACCAGTGGTCCCGGTGCACGACCGGCACGTGGTAGAAGTCGAGGAGGCTCTCGATGTAGCGGGTGTAGTGGACGGGCTGGCTCCAGGTGGAGGTCGCGTACAGCGCGGGCTTGTCGGCCACTTCCGGCGGCACCTGCACCTCCGGCAGGACGTCCAGGTCCTGCCCCCACCACATCCACACCAGCCCGTTCCGCTCGCGCACGGGATGGGTGCCGATGCGCATCGACCGGGGGACGCGGGCGCCGGGCCCCAGGCACGGCGCGAGCCGGCACACGCCGTCGGCGCCGAAGCGGAAGTCGTGGTACGGGCAGCCTATGGAGTCGCCGTACAGCCGTCCGCGGGCGAGGCTGGCGCCCTTGTGGGGGCAGCGCGCGTCCTGCAGCACCACGCGGCCGGCGCGGTTGCGCCAGGCGACCAGCTCCTTTCCCAAGCGGCGGGCGCCGGTCGGCCGGTCGGTCCTCACGTCCTGCGACCGCAGGATCGCGTACCACTGGTTGGGTATCACGTCTGTCCCCCTGGAGTTCGCTCTGCTGGCGCATACGTCAAGGCCACTGTGGCGCGGCTCACTGACAGGCCGCTGACCGATGGCTGATGGCGCGGGGCGGAGGAGTGCGCGCCGCCCCGCCGCGACCGGTACGGCCCCGTGCGGCCCCGTGCGCCCGCGCGCGGCCCCCGTTTGACAGTCCGCGGCCCCATCCCGCACCCTTTCACTAGTCAAGTAGTGAAAGGGGCCCGCGTGGTCGAGTTCCGCATCGACCGGCGCAGCGGGGTCGCCACGTACCTGCAGATCGTCCAGCAGGTCAAACAGGCCCTCCGCCTGGGCCTGCTCGCGCCCGGCGACAAGCTGCCCACGGCCAAGGAGGTCGTCGCGGCCACGGCCATCAACCCCAACACCGTCCTCAAGGCCTACCGCGAGCTCGACCGCGAGGGCCTGGTCGAGGCGCGCCCCGGGCTGGGTACGTTCGTACGGCGCTCGCTGGCCCGCCCGCAGGCCGCCGCCGACTCGCCCCTGCGCGCCGAACTGACCGGCTGGATGCACCGCGCCCGCGAGGCCGGCCTGGACCGGGAGGACGTGGCGGCGCTGCTCGCCTCCGTCCTGGAGGAGGGGTACGACGGGCCCGGGGGGAACGCGGGGCACGGCGGCCCGCACGAGACGAACAAGGGGAGTGGATGGCCGGGCAGGGGGAGTGGATGACCGGGACGACCGGCATGACCGGGATGACGTTCCAGCCCGGGCGGACCGCCGTGGAAGCGGTGGGCCTCGGGGCGAAGTACCGGCGCCGCCGGGCGCTCGACGACTGCTCCTTCCGCCTTCCCGCGGGCCGGGTCTGCGCGCTCGTGGGGCCCAACGGAGCGGGCAAGTCCACGCTGTTGTCGCTCGCCGCCGGGCTGCGCCGCCCCGCCGCGGGATCCCTCACCGTCCTCGGCGGCCGCCCGGGTGCCGCGGACGTCCGCCCCCGCATCGCCTACCTCTCCCAGGACAAGCCCCTCTACCCGCAGTTCACGATCGCCGACACCCTCCGCATGGGGCGCGAGCTCAACCCCGGCCGCTGGGACCGGGCCGCGGCCGAGCGGATGGTCGCCGACGGCGGACTGTCGTCCGCGGCCCGCGTCGGCGACCTCTCCGGCGGCCAGCGCACCCGCGTCGCCCTCGCCCTCGCCTTCGGCAAGCGGCCCGAACTCCTGCTGCTCGACGAGCCGATGGCCGACCTCGACCCGCTCGCGCGGCACGAGATGACGACCGCCCTCATGGGCCAGGCCGCCGAGCACGCCACCACCGTCGTGATCGCCTCCCACGTCCTCGCCGAGCTCGACGGGATCTGCGACTACCTGCTGCTGCTGGCCGACGGCCGCGTCCGGCTCGCGGGCGAGGTCGAGGACCTGCTCGCCGCGCACGCCGTCGTGGTCGGCCGGCACGAAGGCCCGGGCCTGCCGCGGGAGTTCGCCACCCACACCGTCGTGGAGGCCCGTGCCACCGGGCGGCAGCTGACCGCCCTGGTCCGGCCCGACGGCCCCCTCCCCGAGCGGTGGCGGGTCACCGAACCGTCCCTGGAGGAGCTCCTCCTCGCCCACTTGCGGGCTCCCGGCGCCCCCGCGCTCCTCGCCCCCAGCGCGGAGCCGCGCACGCCCCACCGGCCGCGCACGCAGGGCCCGTCGCGCCTGCCGCGGGCGGCCGCGTGAGCCCGGCGACGGGCGGTCGCGTGAGCCCGGCGCCCGTCACCCGCACCGCTTCGGCCACCAGGCCGGCCCGGCTGCCGCCCGGCCGCGCCCGCTGCCCCGTCCGCTGCACTTCGCCCGCCCGCCGGCACGGGCCCGGGCAAGCCTCGTGACGCCCTCCGCAGCCGTCCTCGGCGGTGCCTCGCCGGTGCCTCGTAGGGGTGGAAGCGCCGCCCCGCCCCTGGCCGCAGCGGCGCCCTCCCGCTCCGCCGCGGCACAGCGGAGTGGGGCGCCGCTTCCCTGCGCGCCATGTGGGCGTTACCCGTGATTCAACAGCGGTTGCGAGTCTTGCGGAATGCAGCCCGCTGTGCCCCCCGTACCCGCTCGAAGGCTCCGCGCCGCCCCCGCCGCGCCCTCCTTCGACGCGCCCGGCCCGCCCCCGGCGCGGCACCATGGGAACATGACCCAGTCGTCCCGCGCACAGGCCCATGACCAGCCGCACGGCGACCGCAGCGACCGCTACGGCGAGGCGTACGGCGAGGGGTACGGAAACCCGCAGCCCTCGGTCGGGTCCATCGCCGCGCACCGGCCCTTCGCGGTGGCCTCCCCCACCGCCTCGCCCGGCCTGGAGCCCGATCTGGACGCCGACCTCGGTCCGTACGCGCACGGTTACGACCACGAGGCGTACGGCCACGGCCGGGCCTACGCACCCGGCCGCGACGGCGAGGACGACGACCCCTACGGCGACGGGCCGCTCCCGCAGGGCCGCTTCCTGGACCGCGAGCGCAGCTGGCTGGCCTTCAACGAACGCGTCCTGGAACTGGCCGAGGACCCGGCGACGCCCCTGCTGGAGCGGGCCAACTTCCTCGCGATCTTCGCGAGCAACCTGGACGAGTTCTTCATGGTCCGCGTGGCCGGCCTCAAGCGCCGCATCGCCACCGGCGTCGCCACCCGCTCCGCCTCCGGCCTGCAGCCCCGCGAGGTGCTGGAGCTGATCTGGACCCGCTCCCGCGAGCTCATGGCCCGGCACGCCGCCTGCTACCAGCAGGACGTCGCCCCCGAGCTGGCAGAGGAGGGCATCCACCTCATCCGCTGGCAGGAGCTGACCGACAAGGAGCAGGGCCGGCTCTTCACCCTCTTCCGGCAGCAGATCTTCCCGGTGCTGACGCCGCTGGCCGTCGACCCCGCGCACCCGTTCCCGTACATCTCGGGGCTCTCCCTCAACCTCGCCGTCGTCGTCCGCAACCCCGTCAGCGGGCACGACCACTTCGCCCGGGTGAAGGTCCCGCCGATCCTCTCCCGCTTCCTGGAGGCCTCCCCGCAGCGCTACGTCCCCCTGGAGGACGTCATCGCCGCGCACCTCGAAGAGCTCTTCCCCGGCATGGAGGTGCTCGCGCACCACATGTTCCGCGTGACGCGCAACGAGGACCTGGAGGTCGAGGAGGACGACGCGGAGAACCTGCTGCAGGCGCTGGAGAAGGAGCTCATGCGCCGCCGCTTCGGCCCGCCCGTGCGGCTGGAGGTCGAGGAGTCCATCGACCCGTACGTCCTCGACCTGCTGGTCCGCGAGCTGAAGATCTCCGACGCCGAGGTCTACCCGCTGCCCGGCCCGCTCGACCTCACCGCGCTCTTCCGCATCGCCTCCCTCGACCGGCCCGAGCTCAAGTACCCCAAGTTCGTGGCCGGCACGCACCGTGACCTCGCCGAGGTCGAGTCGGCCTCCGCGCCCGACATCTTCGCCGCACTGCGCGAGCGCGACGTCCTGCTGCACCACCCCTACGACTCGTTCTCCACCTCCGTGCAGGCCTTCCTGGAGCAGGCGGCGACCGACCCCGACGTCCTCGCCATCAAACAGACCCTCTACCGGACCTCCGGCGACTCGCCCATCGTCGACGCCCTGATAGACGCGGCCGAGTCGGGCAAGCAGGTGCTCGTCCTCGTCGAGATCAAGGCGCGCTTCGACGAGCAGGCCAACATCAAGTGGGCGCGCAAGCTGGAGGAGGCGGGCTGCCACGTCGTCTACGGGCTGGTGGGCCTCAAGACGCACTGCAAGCTCTCCCTGGTGGTCCGGCAGGAGGGCGACACGCTGCGCCGCTACTCGCACGTCGGCACCGGCAACTACCACCCCAAGACCGCCCGGCTCTACGAGGACCTGGGGCTGCTCACCGCCGACCCGCAGGTCGGCGCCGACCTCTCCGACCTCTTCAACCGGCTCTCCGGCTACTCGCGCCGCGAGACCTACCGCCGTCTGCTCGTCGCCCCCAGATCCCTGCGGGACGGGCTCGTCGCCCGGATCGCCAAGGAGGTCGCGCACCACCGCTCCGGGCGGCCCGCCTCCATCCGCATCAAGGTCAACTCGATGGTCGACGAGACGGTCATCGACGCCCTCTACCACGCCGCCCGCGCCGGCGTCCCGGTCGACGTGTGGGTGCGCGGCATCTGCGCGCTGCGGCCCGGCGTCCCCGGGCTCTCCGAGAACATCCGCGTCCGCAGCGTCCTCGGCCGCTTCCTGGAGCACTCGCGGGTCTTCGCCTTCGGCAACGGCGGCGAGCCCGAGGTGTGGCTCGGCAGCGCCGACATGATGCACCGCAACCTCGACCGCCGCATCGAGACCCTCGTGCGCGTCACCGACCCCGCGCACCGGGCCTCCCTCAGCAGGCTGCTCGAAGCCGGCATGTCCGACTCCACCGCCTCCTGGCACCTCGGCCCGGACGGCGGCTGGACGCGGCACGCGACCGACGCCGACGGGCAGCCGCTGCGGAACGTCCAGGAGATGCTCATTGACGCCCGGAGGCGCCGGCGTGGCTCAGCGACCCCATGACCCGGCAGCTACGGACACCGCCGCGCTTACGGGCGCACCTGAGGACGCACGCACGGACGCGCTCACGGAACCGCTCACGGAACCGCTCACGAACGCGCTCACGGACGTGCTCATGGACACTGCCGGGGGGCAGGACACGATGACGACGAAGTACCCGGCCGTGCGCACCGCCGCCGGCCCGGCCGGCCCCGCGGGCACGGCCACCGCCGGCGACGTCCTGGCCGGATACCTGCAGGGCCAGGCCGTCGAGTTCCTGCGCAGCCTGCGGCTGCACGGCGAGAGCGGCGCCGACGCCGACGAGGCGGGGGAGGCGGCCCGCATGCTGCGCCGGTCCGCCCGGCGCATCGCCGGGGCCCTGTACGTCTACCGCCCGCTGACGGACACCGGCTGGACCGACCAGCTCCGCACCGAGCTCGTGTGGCTGTCGGACGTGCTGGGGCGCGAGCACGCCTACGCGGCGCGACTCGCCCGGCTGCGGGGGGCGCTGCACCGGCTCTCCGGCGCGGAGGGCGGCGGGGCCGGCGGCGGGCTGACCGTCGGGGCGGCCCGGGCAGGAGCGCTGCTGGAGCGCCAGCTGACGCTCGCGCGGACGCGCGCCCACTCCGCGGCGCTCCAGGCGCTCGGCACCTCCCGCTTCCACGCCGTCGCCGACGCCGCCGCCCTGCTCGCCTCCGAGGTGCCCCTCGACCCCGGCGCGCGCGGCCTCCCGGCCCGCGAGGTCCTGCCCCGCCTCGCCGAGCAGGCACAGCAGCGACTGGCCGAGGCGGCGGAGGCGCTGCCGCTGGCCGCCGCCGGGCACCCGTACAACGCCGAGGCCCTCGCCCACGGCCTCGCCGCCGACCCGGCCCCCGGCGGCCCGCCCGCCGAGGGACGCCAGGACGCGCCCTGGCACCAGGTGCGGCGGCTCGTACGGCTGCGGCGGTACGCGCAGGAGGTGCTCGACGAACACGAGCAGACCGAGGTCGAGCCGTCCCTGTCCGTCCGCCTCCTCGGCGCCGGACAGGCCCTCGACCGCCACCGCGACGCCGCCGAGGCCGCGGCGGCAGCCGCCACGGCCGCCCGCACCCCCCGCATCGCCCCGGCCACCGCCTACGCCCTGGGCATCCTCCACGCCGACCAGCGCCACGAGGTCGAGGCGGCACGCTTCGCGTTCGGCCGGATCTGGCAGCGGGTGACGGCGGGGACGGGGGCGCCGTGACGGCGGAGGCGCCGCTGCGCGCGGCGGGCTGCGTGCTGTGGCGGCGGGGGAGGGACGGGGCCCTGGAGATCGCCCTGGTTCACAGGCCCAAATATGACGATTGGTCCCATCCGAAGGGCAAACTCAAGCGGGGCGAGGACGCCCTGTGGGGCGCGGTGCGCGAGGTCCGCGAGGAGACCGGCATGGAGTGCGAGCCGGGCGGGGTGCTGCCCACCGCCCGGTACGCCGTCGCCGGTCGGCCGAAGGAGGTCCGCTACTGGGCGGCCCGTGCCACGGGGGGCACGTTCGTGCCGAACAGCGAGGTGGACCGGCTGCTGTGGCTGCCGCCCCAGGAGGCGAGGGAACGCCTGACGGAGGACAGGGACCGGGAGCTGCTGGACGCGCTGCTGGCGATGATCAGCCCGCCGGAGCCAGGGCCTCCCACCGCAGGGTGACCTCGCCCTGGCGCCACCGTCGGGGGCCGTCCGTCACGGGCCAGTCCGCCCGCAGCGAGGTGACCGTACGGATCCACCGCTGGCGCGCGCTGAGCGACGCGTACGGCGCCGCCGCGGCCCACGCCCGGTCGAAGTCGCGCAGGAACGCGTGCACCGGCTCGCCCGGCACATTGCGGTGGATGAGCGCCTTGGGGAGGCGTTCGGCAAGGTCGGACGGGGTGACCAGGGAGCCGAGGCGGGTGGCGAAGGTGACCGTGCGGGGGCCCTCCGGGCCGAGCGCCACCCATACGTGCCGCCGCCCGATCTCGTCGCACGTGCCTTCCACGAGCAGCCCGTCCGGCGCGAGCCGCGCGCACAGCCGGGCCCAGACCGCGGCGACCTCGGCCTCGTCGTACTGGCGCAGCACGTTCGCGGCGCGGATGAGCGCCGGACGCCGCCCGCCGTCCAGCGGCACCTCGAAGCCGCCGTGCCGGAAGGACAGCCCGTCGCGCTCGTACGGCCGGGCACCGGCGACGCGCGCGGGCTCGATCTCGACCCCCACGACCTCGGCCTCCGCCCGCACCGTGCGCAGCCGCGCGAGCAGCTCGACCGCCGTCCAGGGGGCGGCTCCGTAGCCGAGGTCGACGGCGACGGGGTCGGCGCTGCGGCGCAGCGCGGGCCCGTGGGCGTCGGCGATCCAGCGGTCCATGCGGCGCAGCCGGTTCGGATTGGTCGTACCCCGGGTCACCGCACCGACGGGACGGCTGGGCGGAGGAGGGGTGCGAGCGGCCATGCCTTCGAGCGTAAGCGCTGCTCAGAGCAGTCCGTGCCGCGCCGGGGGAGGACGGGAAGAGGGCTGGGTCACTCTTTGGCAAAGCGGAAATGCGACTCCGTGCCCGTGGCGTTGCACCGTTGAAAAGGTGACGCACGCCCCCACCCACCTCACGCTGACGGAGGACACGCACGGTGAGCCAGTACGCATCCAGGCTCGGCGCCCGCCGCGGCCGCGCGCTCGGCACCCTCGCGGGCACCCCCCTCCGGCGCCTCGGCGCCCCCCGCAAGCCCCGCCGCATCGCGATGCTCAGCGTTCACACCTCGCCGCTCCACCAGCCCGGGACCGGCGACGCGGGCGGCATGAACGTCTACATCGTGGAGCTGGCCAAGCGGCTCGCCGCGATCAATATCGAGGTCGAGATCTTCACCCGCGCCACCACCGGCGCCCTGCCGCCCGCCGTCGAGCTGGCCCCCGGCGTGCTGGTCCGCCACATCGACGCGGGCCCGTACGAGGGCCTGGCCAAGGAGGAGCTGCCCGCGCAGCTGTGCGCCTTCACGCACGGCGTGATGCAGGCCTGGGCCGGTCACCGGCCCGGTCACTACGACCTGGTCCACTCCCACTACTGGCTCTCCGGGCACGTCGGCTGGCTCGCCGCCGAGCGCTGGGGCGTCCCCCTCGTCCACGCCATGCACACCATGGCCAAGGTCAAGAACGCGGCGCTGGCCGCCGGTGACACCCCCGAGCCGGAGACGCGCGTCATCGGCGAGACCCAGATCGTGCGCGCTTCCGACCGCCTGATCGCCAACACCGACGGCGAGGCCCGGGAGCTCGTCCACCACTACGACGCCGACCCCGGCAAGGTCGCGGTCGTCCACCCCGGCGTGAACCTCGACCGGTTCACCCCCGGCGACTCCCGCGCCGCGGCCCGGGAGCGGCTCGGCCTGCCCGCCGACGCCCTCGTGCCCCTCTTCGCGGGCCGCATCCAGCCCCTCAAGGCCCCCGACATCCTGCTGCGCGCGGTCGCGGTGCTCCTCGACGAGCGCCCCGAGCTGCGCACGCGCATCGTGGTGCCGGTCGTCGGCGGACCCAGCGGCAGCGGCCTGGCCAAGCCCGAGGGGCTGCAGAAGCTCGCCGCGCGGCTCGGCATCGCCGACGTCGTCCGCTTCCGCCCGCCGGTCGGCCAGGAACAGCTCGCCGACTGGTACCGGGCCGCGTCCGTGCTGGTCATGCCGTCGTACAGCGAGTCCTTCGGCCTGGTCGCCGCCGAGGCCCAGGCCTGCGCCACGCCCGTGGTCGCGGCGGCCGTCGGCGGCCTGCCCGTGGCCGTGCGGGACGGCGAGAGCGGTTTCCTCGTCGACGGGCACGACCCGGCCGACTACGCCGCCGCGCTGGGCCGCTTCGCCGACGACCCCTCCCTCGCGGACCGGATGGGCGACGCGGCCGCCCGCCACGCGCGGCACTTCGGCTGGGGCACGGCCGCGGCCGCCACCGCCGAGGTGTACACCGAAGCGATCACCGAGCGGCGGCGTCGCCTACGCTCGTCGCATGGCTGACGCGAAAACCGTTCTCGAACAGACGTTCAGTGAGGCCGGGCTCGAGTGGGAGAGCCCGTCCGACGGCACCTACGTGGTGAAGCTGCCGGGCACCCGCAAGCTGTCCACGACCGTGTCCCTCGTCGTCGGCAAGCACTCGCTGTCCGTCAACGCCTTCGTCGTGCGCCGGCCCGACGAGAACCACGAGGCGGTGCACCGCTGGCTGCTGGAGCGCAACACCCGGCTGTACGGGCTGGGTTACGCGCTCGACCAGCTGGGTGACGTCTACCTCGTCGGCCGGCTGCCGCTGGCCGCCGTGACCCCGGACGAGGTCGACCGGCTCCTCGGCACGGTCCTGGAGAACGCCGACGGCAGCTTCAACACCCTGCTGGAGATGGGCTTCGCGAGCGCCATCCGCAAGGAGTACGCGTGGCGCACCGCGCGCGGGGAGTCCACGCGGAACCTTGAGGCGTTCGCCCGGCTGACGGGCGATCAGCCCGATGGCGGCGGCGACGGCGAGGGCCGGGGCCCGGGCGGATCCGCCGGATCGTGACGGCGCGCCGCGGGCCCGGTGACGGCCTACGCCGGTGACCCCGCCGGGTCCACGGCCGCGGTCCGTGCGCCCGCAGGCTCCTCCGGAGCCGTTTCCGCGGCGGCATCAGTTGCGGGACCCGCCGCCGGCATCCCTCGCATCAGCAGCCAGTAGCCGACGGCCGTCACCGTCCCCACCACGGCGCAGCCCGCCCACAGCGCGTCCGCGCCGAACCGGTCGATGACCGTACCGCCCGCCACGGGCGCGACCAGTGACGCAGCCGCCCACGACAGGGTGTACATGCCCTGGTAGCGGCCGCGGCCGTGCGTGGGGGAGAGCCGGGCGACCAGGCCCATCTGGATGGGCGAGTTGATGATCTCCGCCAGCGTCCACACGCACACGGTCAGCATGTAGACCGCGAGCGAGCCGGCGAAGGCGGTGAGCCCGAAGCCGTAGCCGCCGAGGAGCGCCGCGAGGACCAGCAGCAGCCGCGGGTCCCGGTGCTCCAGGAAGCGGGTGACGGGGATCTGCACGGCGACGATCAGGACGCCGTTGACGGCGATGGCCGCGCCGTAGTCCTTGGTGGAGAACCCGCCGTCCGCCATCGCCACCGGCAGGGCGACCTGCGACTGCAGGAACACCACGGCGAGGAGGAAGGACAGGCCGACCACGGCCATGTAGCGGCCGTCGCGCAGCACGGTGCCCATGCTGACCGTCGGCTCGTCGCCCTTGGCCGCGGCCGCGTCCGCGTCCGGCCGCGACTCGGGCAGCTTCACGAAGACCAGGATCGCGCACGCCAGCGTCATGACCGCCTCGCCCAGGAAGCCGATCAGATAGCTGTACTCGGCGACGAAGCCCGCCGCGACGGACGAGATCGCGAAGCCCAGGTTGATCGCCCAGTAGTTCAGGGCGAAGGCACGCACCCGGTCCTCGGGCGCCACGATGTCCGCCATCATCGCCTGCACCGCCGGCCGCGAGGCGTTGCTCGCCATGCCGACGAGGAACGCGACGACCGAGATCGCCACCGGGTCGGTCATGAAGCCCAGCACGGCCACGGACACCGCGGTCGAGGTCTGCGCGATCAGCAGCGTGGGCCTGCGCCCCAGCCGGTCGGTCATCACCCCGGCGCCGATCGACGAGACGACGCTGCCCAGGCCGAGCAGCGCGCCGACGAGCCCCGCGAACGAGGCCGAGTGCCCCTGGTCGGCCGTGAGGAACATGGCCAGGAAGATGGAGACGAAGGCCCCAAGACGGTTGACGAGAGTGGAGGCCCACAGCCACCAGAACGCCCGGGGCAGGCCCGAGACACTCTCCTTCGCGGCTCGTCTGACGCTCGCGACGGACATTCCGGATCCCCCCGATGTGTAAGTGTCGAACTCGGTAGGCGCAACTTACACACAGTGGTGGGCCGCAAGCCATCGGATTGCCGCCCGCCGTCAATCGACGCCCTCCCGGGCAGCGCGCACGGGCAGGCCCACGCCGTCGATTACGCTCATGGGCATGGCCGACGCACCGTACAAGCTGATCCTCCTCCGCCACGGCGAGAGCGAGTGGAATGCGAAGAACCTGTTCACCGGCTGGGTGGACGTCAACCTGAACGAGAAGGGCGAGAAGGAGGCGGTCCGGGGCGGCGAGCTGCTCAAGGACGCCGGCCTGCTCCCCGATGTGGTCCACACCTCCCTGCAGAAGCGCGCTATCCGCACCGCGCAGCTCGCCCTGGAGTCCGCCGACCGCCACTGGATTCCGGTTCACCGCTCCTGGCGGCTGAACGAGCGCCACTACGGCGCCCTCCAGGGCAAGGACAAGGCCCAGACCCTGGCCGAGTTCGGCGAGGAGCAGTTCATGCTCTGGCGCCGTTCCTACGACACCCCGCCGCCCGCCCTCGAGGACGGCACCGAGTTCTCCCAGAGCGAGGACCCGCGCTACGCCTCCATCCCGCCGGAGCTGCGCCCGCGCACCGAGTGCCTCAAGGACGTCGTCGTCCGCATGCTGCCGTACTGGTACGACGGCATCGTCCCGGACCTGCTGGCCGGCCGTACGGTCCTGGTCGCCGCGCACGGCAACTCGCTCCGCGCGCTGGTCAAGCACCTGGACGGGATCTCCGACGCGGACATCGCGGGCCTGAACATCCCGACCGGCATCCCGCTCGCCTACGAGCTCGACGCCGACTTCCGCCCGGTCACCCCCGGCGGCACCTACCTCGACCCGGAGGCCGCCAAGGCCGCCATCGAGGCCGTGAAGAACCAGGGCAAGAAGAAGTAGGCAGCAGCGAGCAGCACGGCTGCGGGCCCCCCTGTCGGCGCGAAAGCGCTGGTGGGGGGCTTCTTGTTGTGGCGAACGGGTCATGCGGTCACCGAATGGAGCAAGTTGACCACGGTGCGGATGCGACTCATGGGTCTTCAGGTGAGCCTCGAAAGCAAGGAGGTAACACCATGCATTCAATCCGCTCCGCCATATGCGGTGCAGCCACCGTCGTCGCCGTCGTCGCGGCCCCCGTCGCCCCCGCCTACGCCTTCGGGGGCAGCATCGCCCCGACCATCGGCGAGGCCGTCCCCAACACGGACGGCCCGGGCCACGGCCGTCACGACAACCACGAGGACTGCGACGACGACCACGGTCACGGTCGCCACGACGACCACGGTCGACACGACCATGACGGGCGTCACGACCACGACGGGCGTCACGACCACGACGGCTGGGGCCACCACGACGGCCGCCACGACCACGATGGCTGGGGCGACCACGACGGCCGCCACGACCACGACGGTCGCCACGACCACGATGGCCGTCACGACGACCACGGTCGCCACGACCACGATGGCCGTCACGACGACCACGGTCGCCACGACCACGACGGTCGCCACGACGACCACGGGCGTCACGACCACGACCACGGTCGCGGTGACCACGGCCGCCACGACGACCACGGCCACGGTGACCACGGCCGTCACGACGACCACGGCCGCGGCGACCACCACGACCACGGTCGCGGTGACCACGGGCGTCACGACGACCACGGCCGCGGCGACCACCACGACCACGGTCGCCCGCACCACTCCTCGCACGCGGGTGGCGGCGCCACGGCGCTCGCGTCCTCCGCGGAGACGACGGGTGCCGACGCCCCGGTCCTCATCCTGGCCGGTACCGCGACCGCAGGTCTCATCGGCGGCATGATCTGGTACCGCCGCCGGGCCGCCGGCGCCGTCAAGCAGTGACGGGGAGCGAACGGGCGTCATGTCAGAAGCGCGCGCAGGTGGCCGGAAACGCAACCGCCTGCTGACGAGGGTGGCCTGGGCAGCACTGCTGCTCGCCCTGTGCCTGGCCGGTGGCGGCGGTGCCGCCGACGAGCCGGAAACCCAGGCAACGGGTCGCGGCGGCGTAGCCGCCAAGAGCCACCCCCGCGCGCACGGTCTGCCCCCGGCACACGAACCGTTGCCGGGGGCGGGCCCCCAGACCCTGGAAGTCAAGATCCTGGGGCTCAAGGCACCCGTCGAGAGCCACGGCCTCGACAAGCTGGGGGGCGTCGAACTGCCCCCGTACGAGCGGGCCAACGCCGTCTCCTGGTACAAGGACGGCCCCACGCCCGGCAGCCTCGGCCCCTCCGTCATCGTCGGACACGTCGACACCGAGAAGGCCCCGGCCGTCTTCGCCGGCCTCAGCGTCCTCAAACGCGGCGCGAAGATCCACGTCACCCGCGCGGACGGCATCGTCGCCGAGTTCACCGTCGAGGACATCACCGTCGTCCCCAACGAGCCCTTCGACGCCGACAAGGTCTACGGGCCGCTCGACACCGACCGCGCCGAACTCCGCCTGATCACCTGCGGCGGTGAGTACGACCGCAAGAAGCACCTCTACAGCGCCAACATCGTCGTCACCTCGTACCTGACCGGCGCGGCACCGGCGAAGCGGCCGCCGCAGAAACCGCAGCAGCAGCCCCAGCCCCAGCAGCCGGGCACGGGGGCACCGGCCACACCGGCCGCACCCGCGACACCGGCCGCACCGGTGACACCCGCTCCCGCCGGCCCCGGCGACGACGACGCGGACGACACCGACGCCGACTACGAAGAAGAGTGAGCCGAGCAGTGAGAGAACCCCCGGCCGGTGCTCCGGCCGGGGGTCCGTCCCGTGAGTGACGTGCGCGGCGCGGGGCTAACCGCAGCCGCCGCCGCACTGGCACGATCCGCCGCTCTGGCATCCGCAGGAGCAGCCGGGGCCGCACGTGCAGTTCGCCTGAGTGCGTGCGGGAGGGGTCTGGGTCATATGCGGGTACCTCCTCGAAGGGTGGTTGCCTGCCCCCAGTCAAGGACCGCCCGATGCGTCCGTCAATGCCCTTCGCGTACGTATGTACGGGCGCATCGAGGGCGCGTAGGAGCATACGGACCAGGCCGCACGCCCTCTTGTACGCGCCCTCGCCCCGTGTCTCCCGCCCCGCGCCCCGGGGCCCGGCTCAGGCGTTCGCGTCCCCGCCCGTACGGCCCTCGGACTGCGTCAGCTCGTCCGCGTGCTCGCCCGTGACCAGGTAGACCACCCGCTTCGCGACCGAGACCGCGTGGTCCGCGAACCGCTCGTAGTAGCGGCCCAGGAGCGTGACGTCGACGGCCGTCTCGATGCCGTGCTTCCAGCGGTCGTCCATCAGGTGCTGGAAGAGCGTCCGGTGCAGCAGGTCCATCGCGTCGTCGTCCTGCTCCAGCTGGAGCGCCAGGTCGACGTCCTTGGTGATGATCACCTCGCCGGCCTTGGCCATCAGCCGCTGCGCCAGCTGCCCCATCTCCAGGATCGTGGCGTGCAGGTCGCGCGGCACCGCCGTGTCCGGGAAGCGCAGCCGCGCCAGCTTGGCGACGTGCTGGGCGAGGTCGCCGGAGCGCTCCAGGTCGGCGCTCATGCGCAGCGAGGTGACCACGATCCGCAGATCGGTGGCGACCGGCTGCTGGCGCGCGAGCAGGGCGACGGCCCGGTCCTCCAGGTCCCGCTGGAGGTCGTCCACCTTGGCGTCCGCCGCGATCACGGACTCCGCGAGCTTGAGGTCCGCGTCGAGGATCGCCGTGGTGGCGCGCCCGATCGCGGACCCGACGAGCCGGGCCATCTCCACCAGGCCCTCGCCGATCGAATCCAGCTCCTCGTGGTACGCGTCCCGCATTGCCTGACCTTCTCTCTGCCGAGTGAAACAGTGGGCCGGAGCCGTATGGCCGCCCACACTCCCACGTTCTGGCCGGAACGCGACGGCTGCGGCGCTCTGGAGTGAACCGGTACCGACGCCAAGGTGAACTCTCAGCAACGTGTGTTCGAGGCGGCACCCATTTGGCTGTGGATGGGCCGCGGCAGCCGCATAACCTGGACTCATGAACGTGGACGCGGCCCTCGCCGCAGCGGCAGCGCTCGCCGGACTGTGCACCGGCGTGATCGCCATGCTCGCGTTCCGCTGGAGCGAGCGCGACCAGGCCCGCCCCACCCGCAGCTCCCTG
Organism: Streptomyces aureoversilis; assembly: GCF_042657885.1. Classification (NCBI taxonomy): domain Bacteria; kingdom Bacillati; phylum Actinomycetota; class Actinomycetes; order Kitasatosporales; family Streptomycetaceae; genus Streptomyces; species Streptomyces aureoversilis. The sequence goes on along the minus strand of NZ_JBHSKJ010000006.1, from coordinate 309,552 downwards.
CACACCGACGCCGTGCTCCCGCCCGGCGTCGACACCGTTCTCTCCGTCCTGCGCTCCTCGGCCGTCGTCCTGGACGAGGCCGACGCCGTGGTCAAGGCCAGCTCCGCCGCCTACGCCCTCGGGCTCGTGCGCGGCGGGAAGCTGTCCGTCGAGCCCATGCTGCAGATGGCCCGCGACACCCGCCGCGACGGCGAGATACGCCAGGTCGAGCTCGACCTGCCGCGCCGCGGCACCGGCCGCGGCGAGGCGCTCGCGGTCTCCGCGCGCGTCGCCCCGCTCGGCTCCCGGCTGGTCCTGCTGCTGGTGGAGGACCTCACCGAGGCCCGCCGCATCGAGGCCGTCCGCCGCGACTTCGTCGCCAACGTCAGCCACGAGCTCAAGACGCCGGTCGGCGCCCTGTCCCTGCTCTCCGAGGCCGTCATGGACGCCGCGGAGGACCCCGAGGCCGTCAACCGCTTCGCCGGCCGCATGCAGATCGAGGCCACCCGGCTCACCAACCTCGTCCAGGAGCTCATCGACCTCTCCCGGGTGCAGAACGACGACCCGCTGGACGACTCCGAGCCCGTGCGCGTCGACGAGCTCGTCGCCGAGGCCATCGACCGCTGCCGCCACCAGGCCGGCGCCAAACAGATCACCATGGCCTCCGGAGGCACCGCCGACCTGCACGTCTGGGGCAACCGCGGGCAGCTCGCCGCCGCCCTGGGCAACCTCGTCGAGAACGCCGTCAACTACAGCCCCGCCCGCACCCGCGTCGGCATCGCCGCCCGGCACATCACGGCGCCCGGCGGCGACCTGATCGAGATCGCCGTCACCGACCAGGGCATCGGCATCTCCGAGAAGGACCGCGAGCGGATCTTCGAGCGCTTCTACCGCGTGGACCCGGCGCGCTCGCGCGCCACCGGCGGGACCGGCCTCGGCCTCGCCATCGTCAAACACGTGGCCGCCTCGCACGGCGGGGAGGTCACGGTCTGGAGCGCCGAGGGCCAGGGCTCCACCTTCACCCTGCGACTTCCCGAGGCGGGCGCGGTCCGTGACCGCGACCGCAACCCTCACCATCCCGTTGTCGAACACCTTCCCGCCCCGGAGGTCCTTCCGTGACCCGAGTGCTCGTGATTGGCTCTGAGACCCGACCGGAGGTCAACCCGTGACTCGAGTGCTCGTCGTAGAGGACGAGGAGTCCTTCAGCGACGCGTTGTCCTACATGCTGCGCAAGGAGGGGTTCGAGGTCGCGGTCGCGGCCACCGGGCCCGACGGGCTGGACGAGTTCGAGCGCAACGGCGCCGACCTCGTCCTGCTCGACCTGATGCTGCCCGGCCTGCCCGGCACCGAGGTCTGCCGCCAGCTGCGCGGCCGCTCCAACGTGCCGGTCATCATGGTGACCGCCAAGGACAGTGAGATCGACAAGGTCGTCGGCCTGGAAATAGGAGCCGACGACTACGTCACCAAGCCCTTCTCCTCCCGCGAGCTCGTGGCCCGCATCAGAGCGGTGCTGCGCCGCCGCGGCGAGCCGGAGGAGGTGGCGCCGGCCGCCCTGGAGGCCGGCCCGGTCCGCATGGACGTCGACCGGCACGTCGTCACGGTCTCCGGCGCCAAGGTCGACCTGCCGCTGAAGGAGTTCGACCTCCTGGAGATGCTGCTGCGCAACGCGGGCCGCGTGCTCACCCGCATGCAGCTGATCGACCGGGTCTGGGGCGCGGACTACGTCGGCGACACCAAGACCCTCGACGTCCACGTCAAGCGCCTGCGCGCCAAGATCGAGCCGGACCCGGGCGCGCCGCGGTACCTGGTCACGGTGCGGGGCCTGGGCTACAAGTTCGAGCCGTAGGCCCTGCCGGCGGATGAGGACGGCGCGCCGGCGGCGGCTGCGCGTTCCGCCGGACCGGGCGTCACCCGTACGAGCGAAGGGCCCGGAAGCGTGATGCTTCCGGGCCCTCGTCGTGTCCGGTGCGGCCGGCGGCTCAGCGGCCGGCGGGCTGCTGCGCGCCCTGGGAGGCCTGCGCGCCCTGGGAGGCCTGGCCCGTGCCCGGGCTCGGCTTCCCGGCGGCCCCCGCCGGAGTGCCGGAGGCGGCGCCCGACGGGGCCGTGGCGGGCTCGCCCGGCTGGCCGCTCGGCTTCGTGCCGCCCGGCTTCGCGGCCGGGGTCGGCGCGGCCTCCGAGGGGCCCCAGTCCTTGAAGTAGCTCGTGGCCGGGACGACGAAGGCGCCGATGCGCACCTCGCCCGTCTCGCTGAAGTCGAAGGCCAGCTTCTGGTCCTCGCCGTCCTTCAGGGCCTCGCGGCCCTCCGGCAGGACGGCCGAGGCGTTGCCCTTGCCGCCCAGGAGCACCGAGCCGCCGGCCGGCACGACGAGGTCGCCGGAGCCCTTGGCCGGGCTGAGCTTCACCTTGGCGCCGTTCTTGCCGGCCAGGGTGATCCCGCGGAGGGTCTGGTCCTTGCGGCCGTTGTTGAAGACCTGGCCGGTGATCACGGCTGGGCCCTTGGCGTTCAGGTCGGGCTGCGTGATCACGTTCACGTTCTGCAGCTTGATGTCACCGACCGAGGTGGCGGCGTTGTCCGGCTTCACCTCGAGCGTCTGCGCGCTGTTGCCCGCCGCGCAGGCGGAGAGCGAGGCGATCGAGAGCACGAGGGCGGTAGCGGCGAGAGCGCCGCGTCGAAGGCTGCTGCTCACGGCGGCGGCATCTCCTTGGACGAGGTAAAGGGTGTGTCAGCGCGCTTAGGTTACCGACCCCCTCGGACGGCCCCGCACCCGACCCGCCCCCATGGTCAACTTCGCCCCCTGTCCGGCCCACGGCCGAATATCGCCGCCGTGCGGCCGTGCGGATGTCCGGCGGGCGCCGGTGTGGATTATCGGTGCGGAATGCGCGGGCGTGCGGAACGTGTTCCTGAATTGATCAAGTTCGCGGTGATCAATTCCCGATTCCGGTCGGTGAAGGCCGGCCCCGCCCCGAACGGAGTAGCGGAAGTCAGCCGAGCGGACCCCGGCAAAACGGGACGTTCGACCGCTCGCGAGTGCCTCTCCACGCGTGTAACGTGCCCGTTTCGCCTTGCCCGGAGAACCGCTCCCACCTGCGAATACCCGCTTCCGGAACCCTCCCGCAGCACGACGCGGTTGCTGTTGTCAAGCCCTGAGATATGCCCTGACCTGCGAAAACGCCATTCAGAACGGGGAGTTCCCGTGTTAGACTGGATAGCCACGGAAGGGGTACCTGTCACATGACGTTCAAGGTTGGCGACACCGTGGTCTATCCCCATCACGGGGCCGCGCTGATCGAGGCCATCGAAACTCGCCAGATCAAAGGCGTGGACAAGACCTACTTGGTGCTGAAGGTCGCCCAGGGTGACCTGACGGTTCGGGTGCCGGCGGACAATGCGGAGTTCGTCGGTGTGCGCGATGTGGTCGGCCAGGATGGGCTGGACCGGGTCTTCGAGGTGCTCCGCGCACCCTATGCGGAAGAGCCGACGAACTGGTCCCGTCGCTACAAGGCAAATCTCGAGAAGCTCGCGTCCGGTGACGTGATCAAGGTTGCCGAGGTCGTGCGCGACCTGTGGCGCCGCGAGCGCGAGCGGGGCCTGTCCGCCGGTGAGAAGCGCATGCTGGCCAAGGCGCGCCAGATCCTGGTGAGCGAGCTCGCCCTCGCTGAGAACACCAACGAGGACAAGGCCGAGGCCCTGCTCGACGAGGTCCTCGCGTCCTGACGCGAATGCCGGACACACCACAGGTGCCGGACGTAAAGAAGTGCCGCGGTGCCCGCGCGGTGACGCAAGTCATCCGCCGGGCGCTGCGGCATCTCTCGTTCCGGTGATGCCGGTGACCGGGGGACACCGGCGCACGCGCCGTACACGACTCGGTGTGCCGGGCCCGGGCAGCCGGCCCGACCAGCTGTCACGGAAGGGGCTGGTCGGGGCTTGCCCGGCACTCCCCCCGCTCTCCGAGCAGGGGGTACCCCCAGGCCATACCCAATCCGGCCGAGGAAGCAAACCTGAACGTGAACGCAATGTCTGATCGAGCCCCTGCCGTCACTCCTGCGCGCACCGCCGCGGTGATCCCCGCGGCCGGCCGGGGGGTCCGGCTCGGCCCGGGCGCCCCCAAGGCCCTGCGCGCCCTGGGCGGCACCCCGATGCTCGTCCACGCCGTCCGGGCGATGGCCGCCTCCCGCGCCGTCTCCCTCGTCGTCGTGGTCGCCCCGCCGGACGGCGCCGCCGAGGTCCGCGCCCTCCTCGACGACCACCCCCTCACCGGCCACGACCGCGCCGAGGTCCTCGTCGTCCCCGGCGGGGAGACCCGCCAGGAGTCCGTGCGCCTCGGCCTCGCGGCCCTCCCGGCCGACATCACCACCGTCCTCGTGCACGACGCCGCGCGCCCGCTGGTGCCCGTCGACACGGTCGACGCCGTGATCACCGCCGTCCGCGAGGGCGCCCCCGCCGTCGTCCCGGCCCTCCCGCTCGCCGACACCGTCAAGCAGGTCGAGCCGCGCACCGGCGCCGCCGCGGGCGAGCCCGAGCTCGTCACCGGCACCCCCGAGCGGTCCCTGCTGCGCGCCGTCCAGACGCCCCAGGGCTTCGACCGGCGCACCCTGGACGCCGCCCACGAGAAGTTCGCCGCCCTGGAGGGCGAGGGCGCCACGGACGACGCCGGCATGGTCGAGCGCCTCGGCGCCCCCGTCGTCCTCGTGCCCGGCCACGAGGAGGCCTTCAAGGTCACCCGCCCGCTGGACCTCGTCCTCGCCGAGGCCGTACTCGCCCGCAGGAGGGCCAACGATGGCTTCTGACCGGATCCCCGCCCTGCCCCAGGTGGGCATCGGCACCGACACCCACGCCTTCGAGGAGGGCCGCGAGCTGTGGTGCGGCGGCCTCCTGTGGCCCGGTGAGACCGGCCTCGCCGGCCACTCCGACGCCGACGTCGTCGCCCACGCCGCCTGCAACGCCCTCTTCTCCGCCGCCGGCCTCGGCGACCTCGGCGCGCACTTCGGCACCGGCCGTCCCGAGTGGGCCGGCGCCTCCGGTGTGACGCTGCTGACCGAGGCCGCCCGCATCGTCCGCGAGGCCGGCTTCCTCATCGGCAACGTCGCCGTCCAGGTCGTCGGCGTCCGCCCCCGGATCGGCAAGCGCCGCGAAGAGGCCCAGAAGGTCCTCTCGGAGGCCGTCGGAGCGCCGGTGACGGTTTCCGGGGCCACGACGGACGGTCTGGGCTTCCCGGGCCGCGAGGAGGGCCTCACGGCGGTGGCGACGGCCCTGGTGGTCCGCGCCGACGCCTACTGAGCCCGGACGGACCGTTCCGTGGGGTCAGATCGACCCCACGACCTTCCGCGGCGTGACCCGCACGACGACTCTCTCCGCGTCGTCCTTCGCCGCCGGGTTGAAGTCCGCGTAGTCCTTGCCCGTGTACTTCCGCGAGAGTTCGTTGATCAGCTCCTGGCCGCCCTCGGTGGTCAGGCTGGCCGTGCCGCGGACCTCGGCGTAGGTGTACGGCGCGTTGTGCGGGTTGATCATCACCGTGACGCGCGGGTCGCGGCGCAGGTTCGTCTCCTTGCGCCGCCCGACCGTCGTGGAGATCAGCAGGTCGTCGCCGTCGCGCGTGAGCCACGTGACCGTGAGCTGAGGGCTGCCGTCGGGCTGGATCGTCGCGACCGTCGCGAAGACGGGGGAGTCGTCGAGGAGCTTCTTCAGGTCGTCGGAGAGCATGGCGGCCACGGCGTGTTCCTTCCCTGGGGAGCGTGCGCGTGCGCGTTCGCGCTCACCGTATGCCGCACGCGCGGGAAACGGGCGCGTACAAGCCGGGACAAGCCGGAACGCGCCCGTGGTGGCCCAGCGACCTCGTGCCCCAGTGACCTCGTGCCCCAGTGACCTCGTGGCCCGGCGGCCCGGGCGGCCGGCCCGGGACGGGCCGGCCCGGAAGGATCGGCCCAGCCTCCGCCGGACCCAGCCTCCGCCGGACCCGGCCTCCGTCAGGCCCCGTCCGGCCGGCCCGCGCCCACGCGGTCGGCCGCCGCCTGCTCGTACGGACCCGTCTCGTACGCCCGCAGGCGCTGCGCCACCGCGCCCGCGCCCTCGCGAACGTCCTCGCGCCCGGCGTGCTGCTCGGGCACGGCCGACGGCGCGGCCGCCTTGGCGGGCGCACCGGCGCCCTTGGCGGCGTGCGCCGCTCCCTTCGGGCGGGGCGAGTGCTGCCGCACCTCCTCCATGCTGGAGCGCATCACCTTGCGCAGCCAGGTGCCCAGCGGCTTCTCCACGAACCGGTGCATCAGCCACGCCGCGCCGAGCATCACCAGGACCAGGCCGATGACCAGCAGGTGCCGGGGCACGCGGTCGCGCAGGGCGTAGATCAGCGTCATCCCGATGTACTGGTGGAGCAGGTACAGCGGGTAGGTGAGGGCGCCCGCCGTGGACAGCCAGCGCCACTGGATCCGGTTGAACGCGCCGCACGCGATCAGCGCCATCAGCACGAACGCGACGAGGATGATCACCCGGGCGGGCCAGGCGGGGACGTTGTGCGTGGTGTTGTCCGCGACGCGCCGCGCGATCTGGTGCTCGGCGAGGAGCAGCGACAGGGTGACGATGCCCCAGAGCAGCGCGGTGGGGCGGTAGCGGTACATGAGGTAGAAGGCGATGCCCGCGACGAAGTACGGCTGGTAGAGCGGCATCGCCCACTGGTCGAGGAGCTTGACGTCCGCCTGGACGGAGGCCATCGCGACGACCGTCCACAGCGCGCAGAAGAGCACGCACTTGCGGTACGTCACGCCCGTGGCCACGACGATCGCGAAGAGTACGTAGAACTTCAGCTCGATGAAGAGCGTCCAGTAGACGCCGTCGACGTCCCAGACTCCGAAGCCCGTCTGGAGCATGGTCAGGTTCGTGAGGACGCTGTTGAAGCCGCCGTTGATCTGCCGCACCTGCGGCCACAGCGAGATGACGGCCGCCGTCAGGAAGATCCCGACCCAGTACGCGGGATAGACCCGCGACACCCGGGAGACCACGAAGTCGCCCAGGGAGCGGCCCCACGTGCTCATGCAGATCACGAAGCCGCTGATGAGGAAGAAGATCTCGACGCCGGTCCAGCCGTACTGGGCGAACTTCCACAGGTTGGGGAAGATGTGCTCGGGGTCCTCGCCCCAGCCGCCGCGCAGCGCCACGTAGTGGAAGAAGACGACCATGAGGGCCGCGAGCAGCCGCAGCGCGTCCAGGACGTAGAGCCTGGGCTTGGGAGCGGCGCTCCGCTGTCCGGCTGCCAGGCCGCCATCGAGGTCACCTCGTCTGGCGAAACGCATGTCGTCCTCTCCATCGGCTCAGGTCGGCTCATCCTACGAGGGCCGTCCGCGCGCATGCTGACACGAGGACCCCCCGGCCCGCCGTGACAGTTATCTCCTGTCTCTGCCGTAATTCCAACCCCTGCCTTGGAACGGCTCCGGGGTGATCTTGTGACGATCTTGTGGTGGGCCCGCCGTCCGGCTTGTGCCGGGCCCGCTATCCGGCCCGGATCTCCGCCGCCGCCCGCCGCAGCCCGCGCCTCAGGGCCCCCGCCAGTGGCCGCTCCACCAGGCGGTGCACCAGCCACGCCGTCAGCAGCATGCCCGTCACCAGTGCGGTCAGCAGGGCGGCGGGGGGCACGCCCCCGGCCGTCCGCCGGATGACCAGCCAGCCCACGCGCTCGTGGATCAGATAGAGGGGATAGGTCAGCGCCCCGGCGGCGGTCAGCCAGGGGTGGCCGAGGCGGTGCGTCCGGCCGAGCGCGACGGCCCCCACGGCGAGGAAGAACAGCGCGAGCAGCACCGCCGTCGGCCAGTGGGGCACGCGGTGGCCCATGTAGCCCTCGGCCCGCGTCTGGGCCGCCACCAGGTCGTGCTGGGCGACGAGGAAGCACGCGGCGACGATCAGCCACAGCACGAGGTTGGGGCGGTAGCGGTGCATGAGGTAGAAGGCGATGCCCGCGATGAAGTACCAGCAGTCCTCCGGCATCAGCACCTGGTCGAGCACGGGCTCGTCCACCGCCGCCGCGACGGCCGCCGCGAAGCCCCACACCACGCAGAAGCCCACCGCCCGCGCGTACGTCAGCCCCTTCCCGGCGACGATCAGCGCGAAGAGCAGGTAGAAACGCATCTCGACCCAGAGCGTCCAGTACACGCCGTCGACGGGGGTCACCCCGAGGGGGGAGTGGAGCATGGTCAGATTGACGGCGATGTCCCGCGCGCGGGGGGTTTCGCCCGGCACCGGCCACAAACGGACGACGAGCGCGACGGCGAGTACCGAGAACCAGTACGCGGGGAAGAGCCGGGTGACGCGCGAGGCGGCGAACCGGCCGACCCCCCTGCCCCAGCAGCTCATGCAGATCACGAAGCCGCTGATCAGGAAGAACAGCTGCACGCCCAGCCAGCCGTAGGAGGCCGGCAGGTGGGCGGTGGGGAAGACCGCCGCCGGCGGGCCGCCCCAGGCGCCGCTGCCGAACGCCACGTAGTGGTACGCCACCACCATCAGCGCCGCGAGCAGCCGCAGCCCGTCCAGCGCGGCCAGCCGGGCGCGCCCGTCGCTGCCGTCCGGGCTTCCGGGGGTCTCGGGGGGCTCCGCGTGCTCCTGCTGTACCGGCAGAGTGGGGTGCAACGCCCCTCCAGGTGAGGAAGGTGAGGCAGTGCCGGGGAAGCTATCACGCAAATCTGTAGTTTTTCGGTATTAACTTCATAACGGACAATGTGTGCCGTCCCGCCATGGAACCCTTCGATCCGCCAGTTCACGGGCTCGATTGCCGGGGGCACTGCCGAACGCCCACTACTCTGGTTGCGTGACCATTCGCCTGTACGACACCAGCGCCCGGCAGATCCGCGACTTCTCCCCGCTCACTCCGGGCTGCGTCTCGATCTACCTGTGTGGCGCGACCGTGCAGGCCGCCCCGCACATCGGCCACATCCGGTCGGGCCTGAACTTCGACATCATGCGTCGCTGGTTCGCCTACCGCGGCTACGACGTGACCTTCGTCCGCAACGTCACGGACATCGACGACAAGATCATTACGAAGGCGGCGGACCAGGGCCGCCCCTGGTGGTCCATCGGCTACGAGAACGAGCGCGCCTTCAACAGCGCCTACGACGCCCTCGGCTGCCTGCCGCCGACCGTCGAGCCCCGCGCCACCGGCCACGTCACCGAGATGGTCGAGATGATGCGCGGCCTCATCGAGCGCGGTCACGCCTACGAGGCCGACGGCAACGTCTACTTCGACGTCCGCTCCTTCCCCGGCTACCTGGAGCTCTCCAACCAGGAGCTGGACAACCTCCTCCAGCCCTCCGGCGAGGGCGAGACCGGCAAGCGCGACCCCCGCGACTTCGCCATGTGGAAGGCCGCCAAGCCCGGCGAGCCCTCCTGGGAGACCCCCTGGGGCCGCGGCCGCCCCGGCTGGCACCTGGAGTGCTCGGCCATGGCCCACAAGTACCTCGGCGAGGCCTTCGACATCCACGGCGGCGGCCTCGACCTGATCTTCCCCCACCACGAGAACGAGATCGCCCAGGCCAAGGCCTTCGGCGACGCCTTCGCCTCGTACTGGGTGCACAACGCCTGGGTCACCATGAGCGGCGAGAAGATGTCGAAGTCCCTCGGCAACTCCGTCCTCGTCGCCGAGATGGTCAAGCACTGGCGCCCCATCGTCCTGCGCTACTACCTCGGCACCCCGCACTACCGCTCGATGATCGAGTACAGCGAGGAGGCCCTGCGCGAGGCCGAGTCCGCGTTCGCGCGGATCGAGGGCTTCATGCAGCGCGTCTGCGAGATGGCCGGCAAGACCGTCGAGCCCGCCGCCGAGGTCCCGCCCGCCTTCGCCGAGGCCATGGACGACGACCTGGGCGTCCCGCAGGCCCTCGCGATCGTGCACACCACCGTCCGCCAGGGCAATTCCGCCCTGACCGCGGACGACAAGGAATCCGCCGTCGCCCGCCTGGCCGAGGTCCGCGCCATGCTCGGCGTCCTCGGCCTCGACCCGCTGGACGAGCAGTGGGCCGGCGCCTCCGCCGGCCGCGGCGACGACCTCCACGGCGTGGTGGACTCCCTCGTCCGCCTCGTCCTCGACCAGCGCCAGGCCGCCCGCGCCCGCAAGGACTGGGCCGCCGCCGACGCCATCCGCGACCAGCTCCAGCACGCGGGCCTCGCCATCGAGGACACCCCGTCCGGACCGCGCTGGTCGCTGTCCTGAGGGACACTTTTCGTACGTACGTTTACTGAGCCGCTCTCCGTGCGGCTCTGAGCAGTAAAGAAACAGGTGACCCATGGCCGGCAACAGCCAGCGCAGGAACCGCCGCACGTCCAACAAGAAGGGCGCGACGGTCGGCAGCGGCGGCCAGCGGCGCCGAGGCCTGGAGGGCAAGGGCCCGACCCCGCCCGCGTCCATGCGCAAGGGACACAAGAAGAACCGTGTCGCCAATGCCCAGGCCAAGCAGGCGGCGGCCCGCCGCCCCGCCCCGCGCCGCGGCGGCCCCAAGGGCCCCAACGAGCTCGTCGTCGGCCGTAACTCCGTCGTCGAGGCGCTGCGCGAGGGCGTGCCCGCCAAGACGCTCTACGTCCAGCAGTACCTCGACAACGACGAGCGCGTCCGCGAGGCCCTCCAGCTCGCCACGGACAAGGGCCTCAACCTCATGGAGGCCCCCCGTCCCGAGCTCGACCGGATGACCAACGGGCTCAACCACCAGGGCCTCGTCCTCTCGGTCCCGCCCTACGAGTACGCCCACCCCGAGGACCTCACCGCCGCCGCCTTCGACGACGGCGAGGACCCGCTGATCGTCGCCCTCGACGGCATCACCGACCCGCGCAACCTCGGCGCCGTCGTCCGCTCCGTCTCCGCCTTCGGCGGCCACGGCGTGGTCGTCCCCGAGCGCCGCGCGGCCGGCATGACCGCCAGCGCCTGGAAGACCTCCGCCGGCACCGCCGCCCGTACGCCCGTCGCCCGCGCCACCAACATGACGCGGATGCTGGAGTCGTACCAGAAGGAAGGTCTGATGGTCGTCGGCCTCGCCGCCGACGGCGACGTCGAGCTGCACGAGCTCGAAGCCCTCGAAGGCCCGGTCGTCATCGTCGTCGGCAGCGAGGGCAAGGGCCTGTCCCGCCTCGTCGGCGAGACCTGCGACTTCCGCGTGCGCATCCCGATGCCGGGCGGCGCCGAGTCGCTCAACGCCGGTGTCGCCGCGGGCGTCGTGCTCTACGAGGCGGCGCGCCGCCGGGCCTGAGCAAACTCCCCTCGAGCACAGGACGGGCCGGTTCACCGGCCCGTCCTGCGTTTAAGGGCGGGGTTGACGGGCTCCGTTGACGCGACCCGGACAGTTCGACTCGGTCAAGGCAGTGTCCTAATCAGAAGTCACTCGGTTAGATGAGTGTGGACACCAGAACACCCCGCACACCCACGGGGGGAAGCTCTTCCGGGTACGACGACCAGCCCGCGCTGAGTACGGTGAAGGTTCCGTCCGACCCGGCGCAGATCGCCGTCAACCACGTGAGTTTCCGCGTGCAGCTCGCCCGGCCCCCGCGCGTCGCCCGCCAGTACGCAGGCATCGCCGACACGGCGCAGCTGCCCACCCTCAAGAGCGCGCCCAAACGGCGCGCTCCCGTGGTGTGGAGCGGGCGGGCCGCCCCCGGCGACGCGGCGCCCACCGAACTCCTCCAGGCCGTACGGGACTCCGCCGTCACCGACGCGGGCTCCACCCAGGTGCTGCCCCGCATCCGCGTCGACGACCAGCACCCCTCCGTCGTGGGCCCCCGCAGCCACTCCGAGCGCACCGGCCCCGGCGAGCTCGTCGACGCCGCCGGCCCCGCCGCGCCCGGGACCCAGCTCCTGCGCGGCGTCCGCCCCACGGACAGCGCCTACGACGAAGATCAGTACCGCTACCCGCAGTTCGACGGCCCCGACGCCGACTACGACGACGAGGACGCCGAGGACGAGAGCGCCGCCAAGCGCCACGGCGACTCCGTCCGGCACGCCTACTATCCGGGCCGCCGGATGAACCTCGGCGTCGTCCTGCTGCCCCTGCGGATCTTCCTCGGCTTCATCTCCATCTACGCCGGCATGGGCAAGCTCTGCGACCCCGTCTACTTCGACGGCGGCAAGCGCGGCTCCATGGTCGCCTGGCTCACCGCCCTGCACCCCTGGGCCGCCGCCGAGCCCCTGCGCAACCTCGCCCTCGCCCACCCCGTCGGCGCCGGCCTCACCGTCGCCTTCCTCCAGGTCGTCGTCGGTGTCCTGACCATCTTCGGCCTCTGGCAGCGCCTCGCCGCCGCCGTCGGCGTCCTGCTGTCCGCCGTCCTCCTCGTGACCGTCAGCTGGCGCAGCGCCCCCGTCTACGACGCGCCCGACATCATCTACCTCGCCGCCTGGAGCCCCCTTGTGATCGCCGGGGCGCCCTTCTACTCCGTCGACGGGCGCCTCGCGGGCGAGGCCTGGCGCCGCCTCGGCCCCCGCGCCGAGCTGTGGGAGCTCCGGCAGCGCGTCCTGCGCCGTGGCACGATCATGGCCACCGTCCTCATCGGCCTCACCCTGCTGGTCGGCTCCACGCTCGGCGGCGCCGTCCGCTCCTCCCAGACCGTCAAGGTCCCCGGCCCCAGCGACCCGCCCATCAACAACCTCCCCGGCTCGCCGTACCCCCAGAGCCCCGGCACCTCCACCCCCCGCGGCCCCCGGAGCCCCTCCGCCGTCGGCACCCCCAAGCCCACGGCCCCCGGCACCCACGCGGCGACCCCCTCGGCCACGGCTCCGGCCGCGCCCGGCGCCGCCCGCACCCCCACCGGTGCGGCGGCCGGCGGCACCGGACACCCCGGCGCCAGCCAGGGCGTCCGCCCGGCCCCGCAGACCCCGCGGCAGCCGGCCGCGCCCGCGGCGCCGCGCAGCCCCTCCGGAGGCTCCTCGGCCTCCAGCGGCACGAGCAGCACCACGAACAGCACCGGAGGGACCTCCTCCGGCGGTTCGTCGGGCGGCACCCGCACGGGAGGAGCGCTCGGCGGCCTCCTCGGCTGAGGCCGAGCAGGGCGCTCCACGCAGACGGCCCCCGCACCAGGAAGGTGCGGGGGCCGTCTGCGTACCCGGGCCGGAGTCCGGCAGGCGACTACGCCGGGCCGCCCCGCGCGAGCTCCCTCGCGGCCTCCGTGAGGTCCTTGGCCGTGTCGATGGCCCGCCAGTACGCCCCGTGCGGCAGCGGGTAGCCCGCGAGCCGCCGCTCGCGCGCCAGCCGGGGGAACGTGGTGCGCTCGTGGTCGCCGTGCTCCGGCAGCATGTCCGTGAAGGCGGCGGAGAAGACGTAGACGCCCGCGTTGATCAGGTACGGGGAGGGCGGGGACTCGATGAAGTCCAGCACGTGCCCGAACTCGTCGGTCTCGACGGCCCCCCAGGGGATCCGGGGCCGGGCCAGGGCCAGGGTGGCCGCCGCGTCACGCTCGTGGTGGAAGGCGGCCATCTCGCGCAGCGAGAAGCGGGTCCAGATGTCGCCGTTGGTGGCGTACCAGGGCCGGTCGGGGTGCGGCAGCGACGCCGCCGCGAACTTCAGGCCGCCGCCCCGGCCGAGCGGCTCCTTCTCGACGACCGTCGTCACCCGCAGCGGCAGGTCGGCCGACACGAGCCACTCCTGCAGGACCTCCGCCAGATGGCCGCACGAGACCACGGCGTCGGTGACGCCCTCGGCGGCCAGCCAGGCCAGTTGATGGCCGATGATCGGGGTCCCGGTGCCGGGAATCTCGACCATCGGCTTGGGTCGGTCGTCGGTGTACGGGCGCAGCCGCGACCCCTGGCCGCCGGCCAGGATCACGGCTTGGGTGGGGTACGGATACGCGTTCGTGCCGGTCATGCACCGCACGATATGCGGTGCCGTCCGCGGACGGACCGGCGGTGGCGGCGCCGTGCCCCCTTACGGCGGTCAGCGGCTCTGGACGCCGGAGGCGTACGACGTGTCGCAGACCGGACGGGCGAAGCGCTGGGCCTGCCGGGGGCCGTACTTCGCGACCGCCGCGCGCCCGAGGCTCCGCGCGATCTCGACGCAGTGCCGGGCGAGCGAGGGGCGGCCGTTGGTGGCCTCCTGGAGGTGGCTGAGGGCGACCCCCGGGTTCTTCTCCTGCAGCTCGGTCAGGAGCTTGTCGTGCAGCACCTCGTGCGGGGCGCGGATCCGGGCTTGGGTGGAGGCGTTGTCGGAGGACGCGGTGAGCACCTGCGAATCGGCAGGCGCGGCCCACGGGACACGGGTCACCGCGAGCGTCCCGGAGAGGACGAGGACGACGGGGAGTACGAAGGCAAGGGTTCTGCCGATGTGGCGGGCGGCCTGGTTCATGCCGCAGATGGTAGCGAGGGGTAATGACGCCGCGACATCTAGTCACCCGGTCGAGGGATGCGTCAGGTGGTGCGGATGGTCGCCGGGTTGACGCACGGAGCTCGAAAAGGGCGATCTGGCAGGGAAAACGGCAACTGATGTGACTTCGGGGCGAAAAACACCCGCCCCCGGGCCATTTGGGCGGCACGGGGGCGGGGGTTTGCGGGGTTCGTGCGGCGCGGACCGCGGCCGGGCCGCGTGATCGGCCTCCGCCCGGTCCCCCGGGCGCTCAGTCGCTCAGTCGCTCGCCCGAGGAGGTCGAGAAGACGTGCAGCTCACCCGGGCGCGGGACGACGTGCAGGATCGAACCCTTCTCGGGCACGCGGCGGCCGTTGACGCGGACGACGAGGTCCTTCTGCTCGCCGCCGACCTCGGCCGTGCCGTACACGTATCCGTCGGCGCCGAGCTCCTCCACCACGTTGACGGTGACCGCCAGGCCGGCCGGGGCGTCCTTCGACTCCTTGCCGAGCGACTTCGCCGCCTCGCCGTTCTGTTCGACCACGTCGAAGTGCTCCGGGCGGACACCCACGGTGACGGTCCGGTCACCCTTGCCGGTGCCTGCGAGGGCCTCGCGCGACACCGGGACGACGCTGTTGCCGAACTTCACGCCGCCGTCGGTGACCGGCACCTCGACCAGGTTCATCGCCGGCGAGCCGATGAAGCCCGCGACGAAGAGGTTGGCCGGCCGGTCGTACATGTTCCGCGGCGAGTCGATCTGCTGCAGCAGGCCGTCCTTGAGCACCGCGACGCGGTCGCCCATGGTCATGGCCTCGACCTGGTCGTGGGTGACGTAGACCGTGGTGATGCCGAGGCGGCGCTGCAGCCCGGCGATCTGCGTACGCGTCTGCACGCGCAGCTTCGCGTCCAGGTTCGACAGCGGCTCGTCCATGAGGAACACCTGGGGCTCGCGCACGATCGCCCGCCCCATCGCCACGCGCTGCCGCTGACCGCCGGAGAGCGCCTTGGGCTTGCGCCCCAGGTACTCGGTGAGGTCCAGGATCTTCGCCGCGTCCTCCACCTTCTGGCGGATCTCCGACTTGGGCACGCCCGCGATCTTCAGTGCGAAGCCCATGTTGTCGGCGACGGTCATGTGGGGGTAGAGCGCGTAGTTCTGGAACACCATGGCGATGTCCCGGTCCTTCGGCGGCAGATGGGTGACGTCCCGGTCACCGATCCGGATCGCCCCTCCGTTGACGTCCTCGAGCCCCGCGAGCATCCGCAGCGAGGTCGACTTCCCGCACCCGGACGGGCCGACCAGGACGAGGAACTCACCGTCCTCGATGGAGATGTCGAGCTGATCGACGGCGGGCTTGTCGGCCCCCGGGTAGATCCGGGTCGCCTTGTCGTACGTGACCGTGGCCATGGTGATGCAGTCCCTTCACCGGCAGGAACGTGCCGGACGATCCGAGTAGAGGGAGTGGTCCAGTCCATTTGGACCGGGTTGCAGGTGACGGTACCCGGGAGGCGGTCGGTTGTCAGCAGCCGATGGCTGTGAGAATTCGTGGCCTGGGCACGGGTGGAGTTTGGTTAGACTGCAACGCACAGGCCGACTTAGCTCAGCTGGTAGAGCACCGCTCTTGTAAAGCGAAGGTCGTCGGTTCGAACCCGACAGTCGGCTCGGAAACGAAACCGCAGGTCCCCTTCCGGGACCTGCGGTTTCGTGCTGTCAGGGGCGGGTGCGGGCCGGGCGCCTCAGCGCCGGATCTCCTCGCCCGCGTCCAGCTGCCGTTCCTGGTTCGCGTACGGGAGGGCTCCCGTCGCCGGGTCCGGGCGCGGGGCGTCCTGGTGGCCGGGCCACCAGGCCTTGTGGCCCAGGAGGGACGTGACGGTCGGGACGAGGAGCATGGCCATCACGAAGGCCGTCAGCAGGATGCCGAAGGCGACCGCGAAGCCCATCTGCTGGAGCATGGAGTTGTCGGCCAGCAGGAGGACGCCGAAGGTGCCGGCGAGGATTATCGCGGCGGAGGCGATGGTGGGCGCCGAGCGGGCGACGGCGGTGTGGATCGCCTCGCGGGCGGGGACGCCGCGCCGGACCTCCTCGCGCAGCCGGGCGACCATGAGGATGTTGTAGTCGGTGCCGATGGCGACGACGAAGAGGTAGACGATGACCGGCAGCATGAACAGCAGGCCGTTCTTGTGCTGGAGGTCCTGGAAGAGCCAGACGGTGGAGCCGAGGGTGGCGCCGAAGCCCAGGGCGACGGAGATCATCAGGTAGAGCGGGGCGACGATGCTGCGGAGCAGCAGGCCCAGGATGATCATGATCGCGAGGCCGGCGATGGGGAAGACCAGCTTGTAGTCGTGGCCGACGGCCTTCTCCACGTCGGCGAGGACGGCGGAGGTGCCGCCGACGTAGGCCTTGCTGCCCTCGGGCGCGGCCTTGTGGGCGGTGGTGCGCAGGGTGCCGCCGGCGAGGTCGATGGCCTTGTCCTCGGTGGGGCGGTACTTGAGGACGACGCTGTACTGGGCGACGGTGCCGTCGGGGTTGACGACGGGGTCGGAGACGCCGCCGACGCCCTCGATGCCGGCGAGCTCCTTCTTGTACGTGCCGAGGTCGCCCTTGTCGAGCGTGCCGCTGCGGGACTCGACGTAGACCATGGCGGGGTCGGACTGGCCGGCGGAGAACCCGCGCTGCAGGTCCTTCATCGCCTGGACGGATTCGAGCTTCTGCGGCAGCTGGCTGTCGGTGTCGAATTCGGCCTTGAAGCTGACGGCGCCGACGGCGAGGACGGCCAGGACCGCGGCGGAGAGCACGGCGATGGCGGCGGGGCGGCGGGCGACGAGCGCGCCGAGGCCGTCGGAGAGGCGGCTGCGGGAGCGCTTCTTCCAGGCCTTGGAGGGCCAGAAGGCCTTGGTGCCGAGGAGCGAGAAGACGGCCGGCACGAGGGTGAGCGCGGCGATGAGGGTCACGCCGACGGCGATGGCGAGCGAGGGGCCCATCGCCCGCATCATGCCCATGGTGGACAGGAGGAGGGCGAGGAAGGCGACGATGACGGCGCCGGCGGCGGAGGCGATGGTTTCGCCGACGCGGGCGACGGCGTTGGTGAGGGCCTCCTTGGGCTGCTGCCCGTCGCGCAGCTCTTCGCGGTAGCGGAAGAGGAGGAAGAGGATGTAGTCGGTGCCGACGCCGAAGAGGACGACGATGAGGATGGCGGAGATGGAGTTGTCCGCCTTGAGCCCGCCGAGTTCGGCGGCGGTGCCGATGAGGCCGAGGGCGACGGCGAAGACGAGGGCGATGATGAGGACGGGCATCAGCGCTATCAGCGGGCTGCGGAAGATGACCAGCAGCAGGATGATGATCAGGAGGAGCGTGGCCGACATGATCATCGCGTCGGTGTCGCCGGAGGACTCCTGGGCGTCCAGGGCGGTGGCCGCCTGGCCGGTGAAGCCCGCCTTCAAGTGGGTGCCGTCCAGCAGGCCCTTGGCGTCCTGACGGAGGTCCTTGACGGCATTGGGCAGGGTCTGGTCCTGCGCGTTCTTGTTGACGGCGATGACGTTGGCCAGGGCGATCTCACCGTTGGGCGAGACGGCCTGGGGGTTCGTCTCGATGCGGGCGATGCCCTTGCGGTGCTTGTCGTGCAGCCCGCCGGTCACCTTGGCGACGTCGGCGCGGTCGGCCGCGGTGAGCTTCCCGCCGTCGGAGCGCTGGAAGACGACTATGGCGGAGGGCTGTTCGGTTTTGGGGAAGGCCTTTTCCTGGAGCTTGCCCGCCTGTACGGATTCGTAATGTGAAGGAAGGAATTCCGTTTCATCGGTCGTGGACTTCAGCCCGGGGGCCAGCAGGCTGAGGGCCACCGCGGCGATGATCCAGCCGGCGATGGTGAGCCAAGGTCGGTGGACGGCGAACCGCCCGACTCGTCGGAACATGGTGCTCCTAGCTAGGCGAGCATGAACTGCAGCAGGAGGCTGCAGGTGTGAACTACAGGCATGAACACGCTAGACATCCCTGAATTTCCCCACAACGGAATCGGGGGGAAATCGGCCCTGGGTCGGGGTAACTCTCATCCGGCCGGATGAGGGGGCATCACCCGTGAGGTAGAGAATCGCGTCGCCGACCGCCTTCGTCCGGATTACTCTGCCCCCATGAGCGATGCTGCCGCCTCCGCCCCCACCCCGCCCGGCGGACCGAAGGGCGGGCCCGCCTACGCCGCCCGCCTGGAGCGCGCCGCCGTGGCGGCCGCAGACTCCGGTCTGGCCGGTCTGATCGTCACACCGGGCCCGGACTTGGACTGGCTGACGGGCTACCGCCCGCCCGTGACCGAGCGGTTGACCGCGCTGCTGATCGCGCAGGGCACCCGGCCGCGGCTGCTGGTGCCCGCCCTGGAGCGCCCGGACGCCGAACGTGCCCCGGCCGCCCGGTCCTTGTCCGTCACCGGCTGGAGCGACGGCCAGGATCCGTACGCGGCGCTGGCCCCGCTGCTCGACCCCAAGGGCCGCTACGGCGTCTCCGACAACGCGTGGGCGCTGCACGTGCTCGCGCTGCAACGCACCTGCCCGGGCGTGTCGTACGGGGCGTTCACCGAGGTCATGCCGATGCTGCGGGCGGTGAAGGACGCCTACGAGGTGGAGCGGCTGGCGGCCGCGGGCGCGGCGGCGGACGCGGCGTACGAGCAGGTCGTGGGGCTGCGGTTCGCGGGGCGGCGCGAGTGCGAGGTGGCGGCGGACCTGGCGCGTCTGCTGCGCGAACACGGCCACAGCCAGGTCGATTTCACGATTGTCGGCTCGGGTCCGAACGGTGCGAATCCGCACCACGACGCGGGCGACCGGGTCATCGAGGACGGCGACATGGTCGTCATGGACTTCGGCGGCCTGAAGGACGGTTACGGCTCGGACACCACGCGCACGGTGCACGTGGGCGAGCCGACGGCCGAGGAGCGCAAGGTGCACGACGTGGTGCGCGAGGCGCAGCAGGCGGCGTTCGAGGCGGTGCGCCCCGGTGTGGCGTGCCAGGAGATCGACCGGGTGGCGCGGCAGGTCATCCGTGGCGCGGGCTATGGGGAATACTTCATTCACCGTACGGGCCACGGGATCGGGGTGACGACGCACGAGCCGCCGTACCTGGTGGAGGGCGAGCACCTGCCGCTGGTGCCGGGGATGTGTTTCTCGATCGAGCCGGGGATTTACCTTCCGGGGCGTTTCGGGGTGCGCATCGAGGACATTGTGGTGTGCACGGACTCGGGCGGGCGGAGGCTGAACAATACGTCGCACGGGATGCGGGTGGTGGCCTGAAAGGGCCTTACACGTATCGCGGTTGCGTCAGGCTCGAGTCGGGCTTACGCCAGGATTGAACCGGACTCGAGTCGGACTCGAGCCGGGTTTACGCCGGGCCTGCGTCAGGCTTGAGCCGGATTGAGACGGCTTACCCGGGGCCGTCCCCTGGTTCGGGTGCGCGCATGCGGTGCCGTTCCTCGGCTTCGGCGGCCGCCCGGGTTTCCGCGGGGGCGGCGCCGGTGGTGACGGCGGCCGCTTCGGCGCCGCCGAGCGGGCTCGCGTGTTTCGGCGCGCGGGCGGTGACCAGGAACCAGCCGGTGACGCCGGCGAGGAGCATGATGCCCGCGCCCCAGGCGATGGCGATCTGGAAGCCGTGGACGATGCCGGTCTTCACGACGCCGGCCCGGACGGCGGGCGTGACGACCCCGCCGGCGGCCGCCGTCTTCAGGTGCGTGGTGATGTAGCCGGTACTGGCGGACGTGGCGATGGTGTTGAGGAGCGCGGTGCCGATGGAGCCGCCCACCTGCTGAGCGGTGTTGACCGTCGCGGAGGTGACGCCGGCGTCCTGCGGGGCGACGCCGGCGGTGGCGGTGGCCATGACGGGCATGAAGACCAGGCCCATGCCGAGGCCGACGAGGAGCTCGGCGGGCAGGACGTGGCTGACGAACGCGGGTTCGACGGGCAGGAAGGTCAGCAGGAACAGCCCGCCGGCGGCGAGGAACGTGCCGGGCACCATCAGGGTGCGCGGGGGCACGCGGGTCATGAGGCGGGCGGAGATCTGGGTGGAGCCGACGACGATGGCCGCGGTCATCGGGAGGAAGGCCAGGCCGGTCCTCACGGGGGAGTAGCCGAGGACGACCTGCAGGTAGTAGGTCATGAACAGGAACATGCCGAACATGGCGATGACGGCCAGGCCCATCACCAGGAAGGCCCCGGCGCGGTTGCGGTCACGGACGATGTGCAGGGGGAGCAGGGGGTGCCGGGCGCGGCCCTGCCACCACGTGAAGGCGCCCAGGAGCGCCACGCCCCCGCACAGCAGGCCGAGGACGAGCGGGTCGTCCCAGCCGCGCGGCTGGGCCTCGCTGCAGCCGTAGACGACGGCGACGAGGCCGCCGCAGCCCAGGACGACCCCGGGGATGTCCAGGCGGGGGCGCTCCCCGCGGCGGCGCCGGTCGTCGTGGAGGAAGGCCAGGGCGCCGAGCAGGGCGATCAGGGCGATGGGCACATTCACGTAGAGGCACCAGCGCCAGTCGAGGTACTCGGTGAGCAGGCCGCCGGCGATGAGCCCGATCGCGGCGCCGCCGCCGGCGATGGCGCCGTAGATGCCGAAGGCCTTCGCGCGTTCCTTGCCGTCGGTGAAGGTGGTGGTGAGCAGGGAGAGCGCGGAGGGGGCCAGGAGCGCGCCGAAGGCGCCTTGGAGGGCGCGGGCGACGAACAGCAGGCCGGAGGTGTGGGCGGCGCCGCCGAGGGCGGACGCGGCGGCGAAGCCGACGAGGCCGGTCATGAAGGTCAGCTTGCGGCCGACGAGGTCGGCGACGCGGCCGCCGAGCAGGAGGAGGCCGCCGAAGGCCAGGGTGTAGGCGGTGATCACCCATTGCCGGTTGCCGTCGGACATGTGGAGGTCGCGCTGCGCGGAGGGCAGGGCGATGTTCACGATGGTGGCGTCGAGGACGACCATCAGCTGCGCGACGGCGATGACGACCAGGCCCCACCAGCGGCGGGGGTCGGGGGCGGGTGCGGATCCGGGTGCGGGTGCGGCGGTGGCGGGGGTTCCGGGGGGTATGGGGCCCTTGTTCGTGGAACTCATGGGACCTGCTCTCGCGGCCGTGGCGTGCGCGGTGCGCGTGGTGCGCGCGGGTGCACGTAGTGCGCGTGGCGCGCAGAATCCGCAATCCAGCGTAGGCCTGCCGGGTGACGGGCGCCTGTCGGGACGGGGCCCGGGGCGCTGCCCGGGACCGGCCCGCGCGGCGGTGGCGGCGGTGCCGCGGCCCCGTGTCCGCCGAGGCGGCCCGGCACCGCCGGCCGGGCCGGGTGGGGTGCTCGCCGTTGCGGCGGTCCTGTGGGGCGGCTCCCGCCCCCGCAACCCCGCCACCCCCGTCGTTCCTATGGCACGAGGACGACCTTCCCCACCGTTCGTCGCGTCTCCAGGGCCTCGTGTGCGGCGGCGGCCTCGGCGAGGGGGAAGCGGGTGACCAGGGGGGTGACGCGGCCCGAGGCGGCGTCGGCCAGGGCGGTGGCCTCCAGGCGGCGCAGGCCCTCGGGGCCGCCGATGCGCTCCATCATCGCCGGGCCGAGGACGTTGCGGGAGGTGAGGGAGCGGGCGGCGAGCTCCTCCTCGCTCGGGGTGAAGGAAGGGCCGCCGCTGGTGATGCCGTCCGCGGACCAGCCGAAGACGAAGTGGCTGCCGCCGGGCCCGAGCAGGCCGACGGAGGCGCGGGCGGCCTCGCCGCCGACCCCGTCGAAGACGACGGAGGCCGAGCGCCCGCCCAGGGCCTCGCGGGCGGCGTCGGGCCAGGCGGGGTCGTTGTAGTCGAGGGCGACGTCGGCGCCCAGGGCCCGGACGCGCTCGGTCTTGGCGGGGCCGCCGGCGAGGCCGACGACGGTGGCGCCCGCGTTCTTGGCGTACTGCACGAGCAGGGCGCCGATGCCGCCGGCCGCGCCCGGCACCACGACGACGTCCTTGCCGGTCAGCACGGTGAAGCCGAGGATGGCCAGGGTGGTGCGGCCGGTGCCGATCATGGCGATGGCCTCCGCCTCGCCGAGCCCGTCGGGCAGCTCGTGCACCTTGTCGGCGGTGACGACGGCGAGCTCGGCGTAACCGCCGGGGACCATGCCCAGGTGGGCGACGACGCGGCGGCCGAGCCAGTGCCCGTCGACGCCTTCGCCGACGGCGTCGACCGTTCCGGCGACCTCGCGCCCGGGGATGGGCGGCAGGTCGGGGGCGGGGTGAAGGGGGCTGGTGAGACCGGAGCGCAGGGCGGTGTCGAGGAGGTGCACGCCGGCGGCGGCGACGGCTATCCGCAGCTGTCCGGGGGCGGGGACGGGGTCCTCGGTGCGCTCGTAGGTGAGGTTCTCGGCGGGGCCGAATTCGTGCAGTCGTACGGCGTGCATGGCGGTCTCCCAGCGGTGTCGCGTGTTGCGCGTCTCGTGCGGTGATGCCTTTGAGCTTTCAACCTCAGTCATGGTTGAGGTCAAGGCGTGGCGCGGCCGCCGTCAGGGGCGTTGTCAGTGGCGTGTGTCACGGTGGTCGGCATGACGACGGACGGCAGGAAGAGGGCCGGTACGAAGCGGGCCGGTACGAAGCGGGCCGGTACGGAACGCCCCGGGGTGGGGGTGAGGGTCCCGGAGGTGCGGCTGCCCGAGCTGCGGCCGTACGACGGCGCGGAGCTGGAGCCCGAGGGGGACTACGACGGCCTCGCGTTCACGGATGCCGACTTCGCGGGGCAGTCGGGGACAGGCGCCCGCTTCCTGGACTGCGGCCTGTACGCCTGCGCGCTGGACGGGACGGAGCTGGTCGCCGCCCGCTTCACGGACTGCGTGCTGGACGGCGTCCGCGGCGTGGGCACCGACCTGTCGAAGGCGGGCCTGCGGGACGTGGAGGTCCGGGACGCCCGGCTCGGCGGGACCCAGCTGCACGGCGCGGTGCTGGAGCGGGTCGTCGTCCGCGGCGGCAAGATCGACTATCTGAATCTGCGCGGGGCGGAGCTGAAGGACGTCACTTTCGAAGGCGTCGTCCTCTCCGAGGCCGACTTCGGCGGAGCCCGGCTGGAGCGCGTCGCCTTCCGCGGCTGCGTGCTGCGCCGCGCCGACTTCACGGCGGCCCGGATGACGGACGTGGATCTGCGGGCGGCGGCGGAGATCGACATCGCCCGCGGCATCGAGCGCCTGGCGGGAGCGGTGATCAGCCCGTCCCAACTCCTGGATCTTGCTCCGGCTTTCGCGGCGCAGATAGGTGTACGGGTGGAGGCCGCGGAGGACTGAAGGCCGAGGGCTGCGGACTGCGGACCGGAGGCGGCGGGCTGCGGACTGCGGTCGCGCGGGCCGGCTACACGCGCGGGAAGCGGCTCTGCAGGTCCCAGATCACCGGGTTGTCGGCGAGGCCCTCGTGCATGTCGGACAGGTCCGCGATCAGGTCGTGCAGGAAGTCGCGGGCCTCGCGGCGCAGGGCGCGGTGGTCGAAGGTGAGCGCGGGCTCGTCGGCCGGCATCCAGTCGGCGGAGACCTCGACCCAGCCGAAGCGCCGCTCGAAGAGCATGCAGTCGGTGGATTCGGTGAAGTCCAGCTCGGCGAACTGGGTGGTCGCCGAGCGCCTGCCCCGCGGGTCGCGGTCGATCTGCTCCATGATGTCGCACAGCGCCCACGCGAAGTCGAGCACCGGCACCCATCCCCAGGCTGTGGACAGCTCGCGGTCCTTCTTCACGTCCGCGATGTAGACGTCCCCGCAGAACAGGTCGTGCCGGAGGGTCCGCACGTCCGCCGTGCGGTAGTCCGTCTGCGGAGGGTCGGGGAAGCGGCGCGAGAGCGAGTAGCCGAGGTCGATCACGCTTCGATGGTGTCACGGCGGAGGGCCGGACGCGTAAACGTGTGCGAGCCGGAGGCGCCCCGCGTCGGCGGCGGGGCGCTCCCGGCTCACTTCGTCGTTGCGGGTTACTTCACGTTGATCGCGGTCCAGGCGGCGGCGACCGCCTTGTACTCCGCGCTCGAGGAGCCGTAGAGGTCCGCGGTGGCCTTCAGGGTGCCGGTGCGGGCCGCCTTGTAGTTGGTGGTGGAGGTGAAGTACGTGGTCAGGGCCTTGTACCAGATCTTGGTGGCCTTGTCCCGGCCGATGCCCGCGACCTTGGAGTTGTTGTAGGTCGGGCTGTTGTACGTCACACCGTTGATCGTCTTCGAGCCGCTGCCCTCGGACAGCAGGTAGAAGAAGTGGTTGGCCGGGCCCGAGGAGTAGTGGACGTCCAGGCGGCCGAGCGAGGAGGACCAGTAGTCCTTGGACGCGCCGTCCTTGCTGGGCTTGTCCATGTAGCGCAGCGGGGAGCCGTCGCCGCGGATGTTGATGGCCTCGCCGATGAGGTAGTCGCCCTTGTCGGTGCTGTTGTTGGCGTAGAACTCGGCGGCGGTGCCGAAGATGTCCGAGGTGGCCTCGTTGAGGCCGCCGGACTCGCCGCTGTAGACCAGGCCGGCCGTGGCGGAGGTGACGCCGTGGCTCATCTCGTGCGCGGCCACGTCGAGCGAGGTCAGCGGGTTCTTGTTGCCCTCACCGTCGCCGTAGGTCATGCAGAAGCACTCGTCGTCCCAGAAGGCGTTGACGTAGTTGTCGCCGTAGTGGACGCGCGAGTACGCGGCGACGCCGTCGTTCTTGATGCCGCTGCGGCCGAGCACGTTCTTGTAGAAGTCCCAGGTCACGGCCGCGCCGTAGTGCGCGTCGACGCCCGCCTTCTGGTCCCCGGCGCCCCAGCTGTCGGTGGAGTTGGTGAACAGGTCGCCGGTGCCGTCGGTGCCCTGGGCCAGGTTGTAGGTCTTGTGGCCGCCGCGCTGGCCGTCGACGAGCTGGTAGCCCGAGCCGCCCTTGGTGGTGGTCAGCGGGACGGTGCCGCTGTAGGTGCTGGTGCCCGAGCCGGTCTCGATGGCCTCGCGCTGGAAGAGCTTCTTGCCGGTGTTGGCGTCGGTGATCACGTGCAGCTTGCTGGGCGTGCCGTCCTTCTGGACGCCGGTGACCACGGTCTCGTAGGCCAGGACGGGCTTGCCGGAGGCCGCCCAGACGACCTTGCGCGGCGCCCGCTCGGCACCGGCCTTGTCGGTCTTCTTCTCCTCCGCGGCGGCGCTGAGGGCGCTCTTCTTCGCGGCGGCCGGGGCCTGGGCGGGGGTGGTGCTGGGCACGGATATCTCGGCGTCGGTCGCCTTGTCGACGCTGCGCGAGCCGCTCTTCGCCTCGTGCACGACGAGGTCGCCGCCGAGCACCGGCAGACCGTCGAACGTGCGCTCGTAGCGGGTGTGGACCGTGCCGTTCGCGTCCTTGATCACGTCACGGACGACGAGCTTCTCCTTGCCGCCGAGGCCGAGCTTCGAGGCGGTGGAGGGGGCCGCGGACTGCGCGTCCTTGATCGCGGCGACCCGCTGCCCTGCGGACACGGCGAGGGGCGAAGCCTCGCTCGCCTTGTCGGCGGTGGCGCTCGCGGAGCCGGTCTGCACGGCCACGACGACCATGGCGGCGGAGGCGACGAGCGCGGCGGCGCGCAGGGAGTTCTTGCGGGAGGTGGAGGTGACGCTTCTCAACTCTGTCTCCTATGTGCGGGCCGTGAAGTCACGTCCCTTTGAGGGGGGTTCAGGCAGCACGGGTTACGGCTGCCCGGTGGTGCAGGAGTGGTGCATGAGTGGATTGAGGAGAGAGTGCCATCCCCTGAGCGACATTGACAGGGGCGCAACAAGGATTTGATCTGCCGTTCTCCGAAACGCGGTTGTTCTGTTCCGCTATGCGGTGAACTGCACAGGGCTGGTCCGGACTTGAAACCGGTCGCATCTCAGTGCGAGGACAGTGATTGCATGCGATCGGATGAGATTGCATGCAATCCGCCGGGGGCTGAGGCGGTGGTACCGCTTCCGCTACGAGGCCGGCGCGGCCAGGCTAGGGCCGGCGGCATCAAGTCGGTGTGAAGTCACGGCAAAAGGCGCTGTTCTTTTGCCACGGCGACGGCGCCGGACCGGGTGTCCACGCCCAACTTGTCGTAGATCCGCCCCAGATGGGTCTTCACGGTCGCCTCGCTGATGAACAGGGCGCGTGCGATCTCCCGGTTGCCCAGCCCGCGGGCGAGCTGCCCCAGGATGTCCCGCTCGCGGTCGGTCAGCGCCGGCCGCACCGAGCCGCGCATCCGCGCCATGACGCGGCCCGCGACGGGCGGCGACAGCGCCGTACGGCCTTCGGCGGCCGCCCTGATGGCCGAGAACAGCTCCTCCGGACGCTCGGCCTTCAGCAGGTACCCCGTCGCTCCGGCGTCGATGGCCCGCGTGATGTCGGCGTCCGTGTCGTAGGTGGTGAGGACGAGGACGTACGGGCCGCCGCCGGTGCCGCCGCTGGTGCCGGCGCCGATGCCGGTGCCGGCGGAGGCGCTGCCTCCGGCATCGGCCACGATGCGCCGCGTGGCCTCGATCCCGTCCATGCCCGGACCCAGCTGAAGGTCCATCAGGACGACGTCGGGCCGTAGCCGGGCCGCCAGCACGACCGCCTCCTCGCCGCCGCCCGCCTCGCCGACGACCTCGATGCCGGGCGCGCTGGACAGCAGCGCCAGCAGCCCGGCCCGTACGACGGCATGGTCGTCGCAGAGCAGGATGCGGATGGGCCGGGTGGGGCTACCGGGGTGAACGGGGCCGGGGCGGTCGGTCACTGGGGCTCCAGGGGAATGCAGGCGGAGACGACGGTGCCCTCGCCGGGCGCCGACTCGATGGTCAGGGAGCCGCCGAGCTGCCGCACCCGGGCCCGCATCGCGGGCAGCCCGTGGCCGCGCCCGCCGGCCGGGCCGGTCGGCGCGCCGGGCGCGTCCGGCGCGAACCCCCGGCCGTCGTCCGCGACGTCGAGAACGACCTGGTCGCCGAGGTAGCTCAGGGTGAGCGCGGCCGTGGCGGCGCCGGCGTGCTCGCGGACGTTCGCCAGGGCGCCCTGGGCGATGCGCAGCAGCGCGGCCCGCACGCCGTCCGGCAGCGGGACCGGCACGCCGTCGACGTGGAAGAGCACCGGGACCCCGGTCCCCTCCGCCGTGCCGGAGGCCGCCAGCGCCCGCAGCGCGTCCTCCAGCCGCGCGCCGCCGTCGAACTGCGGCGGCGCCAGGTCGTCGACGAACCGCCGGGTCTCGGCCAGGCCGCGGGCCGCGACGTCCGCGGCGGTCCGCACGTGCCGGCGCGCCGCCTCCGGGTCCGACTCCCAGGTGCGGTCCGCGGCCTGCAGCAGCATCCGCTGGCTGGACAGGCCCTGGGCCAGGGTGTCGTGGATCTCCATCGACAGCCGCTGCCGCTCGGCGAGGGCGCCCTCGCGCCGCTCGGTGGCCGCCAGTTCGCGGCGCGTGCGGACCAGGTCCTCGATCAGGGCGCGCTGCCGGTCCGTCTGCCGCTGCGTGTGGACGAAGACGGCCGTGGCGACGGCGGCCACGGCGGGCGGGGCGAGCACGAGGGTGGGGTCGAAGCCGTGGGAGAGGCGGAGCTGCGCCACGACGACCAGGCCGGTGAGGAAGGTGACCAGGAGGAGCGCGGCGCGCGTGGGGAGCGTGCGCAGGCCCGTATAGAGCAGGGGGACGGAACACCACGCGAAGCTCGGCGCGAGGACGACGAGCACGACCCAGGTCGCGACGACGGCGGCCAGCCAGAGGAGCTGCCGCGGCGGGCGTGCCGCGGGAGCCTGGCTCAGGGCGTGGGGCAGGGCATGGGGCAGGACGTAGAGCAGGGAGAGCAGCACGCTGAGGGCGACGATCCACGGCGTGCGGGGCTCGCCGGGGTGCCGGATCAGGAAGCGCGCGAAGGAGGCGGAGAGGAGCAGGAAGAAGGCGGCGTGCATGACGAGGGCGAGGCGGCGGGCGCCGGGTTCGTCATCGTCAGTAAAGGTCACCCCCTGTTCCTAACCGGTGCGGAGGGCCGCCGCATCAGCCGATCGGTTGACCCGGCGGGCAGCCGGGACGCCGATGCCCGCGGCGCGGACGGCCCGAAGGATGGAGAGCGCAAGGAAACCACTGCCAAGGCACTGGCAGACCACTGGCGTTTTGAGGAGCCGAAAATGAAGTCTGCGCTCGGGAAGCTCTCCGTCCGGAGCCGTGTGCTCGTGGGTGCGGCCGGCGCCGCCGTCGTCGCCGCCGGTACGTTCGGGGCGGTCACGGCAACGGCCTCGCCCGCGGCGGAGCGCCAGGCTCCGGTGTCCGTGGCCGGCAACGGCGTGACCGAGTCGTCGCACCTGTCGGTGGACGCCGCCACGCGCGCCGCCCAGGCCGCGCTGGCCGCCGCGAAGAAGGAGGGCCAGAAGGTGTCCGTCGCGGTCGTCGACCGCAACGGCAACACGCTGGTGACGCTGCGCGGCGACGGCGCGGGCCCGCAGTCCTACGAGTCGGCCGTACGGAAGGGCTTCACGGCCGTCTCCTGGAACGCCCCCACCTCGGAGCTCGTCAAGCGCCTGCAGAGCGCCCCGAACCTCAAGGACATCCCCGGCACCCTGTTCCTGCCGGGCGGCACGCCGGTCCAGGTCAAGGGCGCGCCGGTCGCCGGCATCGGCGTCGCGGGAGCGCCGAGCGGCGACCTCGACGAGAAGTTCGCGAAGGCGGGCGCGGCGGCGCTGGGCTAGCCTGCGGAGCCACGGGCCCGCGAGGGTGCGGCCGAACGGGGGAGGGGCGCGTGGGGCGCATGCGGATCGTCACGATGGCGGAGCCGGAACTCCCGCCGGAGCTGCGCACGCAGATCGAGGCCCTGCAGGACCAGGCCTGGCCCGGCGGCGGCCCCCACGACCCGGCCCTGCGCCCCGTGGCCGTGCTGCTCCTCGCCCCGGACGGCGGCGTACGGGCCGCGCTGGACATCCTGTCCAAGGAGATCATCCACGGCGGCCGGAGCTACCGGGCCTCGGGCCTGAGCGCGGTCGTCACGGACACGGCACACCGCGGCAAGGGATACGGGCGGCGGCTGGTGGCCGCCGCCCGTGAGCTCATCGCCGACGGCGGCGCCGTGGACGTGGGACTGTTCACGTGCGACCGCCCGCTGCAGGGGTTCTACGAGAGCGCCGGCTGGACCGCCCTGCCCGGCACCGTCCTGATCGGCGGCACGCCGCAGGACCCGTTCCCCAGCGACCGGCCGGGCTTCGACAAGGTCACCATGGCCGCGTTCTTCACGGCACGGGCGCAGCGTGCCGCGGCCGCCTTCGAGAGGAGCCGCATCGGGCTCTACCCGGGGGAGACCGACCGGCTGTGGTGACCGGATCGGCGATCCGGATCAGGATCGGGGAGCTGGATCAGGGAGTCGGCGGGCGCTCGTCCCCCGGCCGCCGCTCCTGGGTCCCCAGCTGCTCGTTGAGCTTCTGCTGGGCGGTGTCGACCTGGCTCTGGTACTTGTTCTGGGTCTTGGCGTCGAACGCGTCGCCCGCCTTCTCGACACCCTGCCGAGCGGTGTCCTCATGGCCCTTGAGCAGACCCTTGAGCTTGTCGAGCATGGACATGGCCGTCCTCCTCACGGAACGCTGACGCAACCAGCATCTCCGCAATCCACCGGGCCCGCATCCTCGCTGGGCCCCGCGGCGGGCGGCGCGCAGGGGCCACCGGACGGCGTACGGGTCCGCGGTCCGCCGGACCGGGTGGAGGGGCCGTGCGCCGCCCGGCGGCGGGGCCGGCCCGGGCTCGGCCGGGGATCAGGCGGGGCTCGGCCGGGGTGCGGCCGGGACTCAGGTGGGACTCGGTCGGGGCACGGCCGGGATCAGCCGGTGCTCGTATATCCGCAGCTCCAGCACTTGTACACGCCGTTGCCCATCTGCTGCATCATGTTCTGGCAGTTGGGGCAGGCCAGCGCCAGGTGCTTCAAGGGGCCGCGGCCCCCAGCCCCTTGGGGCACGCGGGGCAGACCCCTCGCACGATCGCCGGCGACGTGGCGTCGCCGGGGTTCTCCGCCACGACGATCACCCGCAGCGGGCGCCCGCACTCCGGGCACAGCTCGGGCTCGCGGTCCCGGTCGCCGATCACTGCGGCGAGAATGCGTTCGAGTGAGTCGCCGTCGTCCATGGTGCGTTCGTCCTGTCTCCACGGGTGCCCCTCCTTGGGTAACTACGTACCCGCCCCGGTGAACCCCAACTCCGCTGCTCAGCCACTGGTTACGGAGCGTGCGCAACCGGTCGGCTGTGTGGTATGGCGGGCCGCTTCCTCTTGGTTCTACCCAGGCTGAGGGGGCTGCCAGCCGCGCACCGGGCACAGGCCGGGGCACGGGCTCGGGCCCGGGCGGGGGCACAGGCGAGGGCCGCCCCGTGTCCCGGGGCGGCCCCTCACTGCGGCCTTCGTCAGACGTTGACGCCGAAGTCCTGCGCGATGCCCTGCAGGCCCGAGGCGTAGCCCTGGCCGACCGCGCGGAACTTCCAGTCCGAGCCGTTGCGGTAGAGCTCGCCGAAGACCATGGCGGTCTCGGTGGCGGCGTCCTCGCTCAGGTCGTAGCGGGCGAGCTCGGCGCCGCCGGCCTGGTTGATGATGCGGATGTAGGCGTTGCGGACCTGGCCGAAGTTCTGGCTGCGGGCCACCGCGTCGTAGATGGAGACCGGGAAGACGATCTTCTCGACGTCGGCCGGGAGGGCGGCCAGGTTGACGTTGATCTGCTCGTCGTCGCCCTCGCCGGCGCCCGTGACGTTGTCGCCGGTGTGGACGATCGACTGGTCCGGGGTGGACTTGTTGTTGAAGAAGACGAAGTGGGCGTCGGAGTAGACCTTGCCCGTGGGGTTCACGGCGATCGCGCTCGCGTCGAGGTCGAAGTCCGTGCCGGTGGTGGTGCGGACGTCCCAGCCGAGGCCGACCGTGACGGCCGTCAGGCCCGGGGCCTCCTTGGTGAGGGAGACGTTGCCGCCCTTGGACAGGCTTACAGCCATGGGAATTGTCCCTTTCTGGTCAAGTCTGCGTCGGTTCTCCAGCGCACCGCGGGCCCGCGGGTCACCTTCACCCTTGTTAACGCCCTCGGGGGACCCCAGGGTTCCACACGCTTTTACTTTCTTTGCCAATCCCTGATGCCGACGCGCGTCGAGGGCGGCGCAAAACGAGGTGACGCCCGCCCGCGCCACGCGGGATCATGGGGGGCATGTCCGGCCCCTACGTCATCCGCGGCTCGGTCTCCCTGCCGGAGGCCGAGCTCCAGTGGCGTTTCTCCCGTTCCTCCGGCCCCGGCGGCCAGCACGTCAATACGAGCGACAGCCAGGTCGAGCTGCGGTTCGACCTCGCCCGCACGGAGGCGCTGCCCGAGGTCTGGAAGGAACGCGCGCTGGCCAAGCTCGCCGGCCGCCTCGTCGGCGGCGTCGTGGTCGTGCGCGCCTCGGAGCACCGCTCTCAGTGGCGCAACCGCGAGACCGCCGCCGTCCGGCTCGCCTCGCTGCTCGCCGAGGCGAGCGCCCCGCCGCCCCGCCCCCGGCGCGCCACGAAGATCCCGCGCGGCATCAACGAGCGGCGGCTGCGGCAGAAGAAGCAGCGCGCTGAGACCAAGCGCGGGCGCACCGGTAAGGACTGGACCTGAGAGCTGGGCTTGAGGACTGGAGAGCGCTGGATCCGAGGGCTGGGCCTGAGGGGGCGCGCCCCCGTCCCGCCCCCGCCTCACCCCAGCTGCCGGTACTTCCCCTTGAAGTACATCAGCGGGCCGCCCTCCGTCGTCGGCGCCGTCGCCGTGAGCACCCTGCCGATCACCAGCGTGTGGTCCCCGGCCGTCACCCGCTGCTCCGTCCGGCACTCCAGCGTCGACAGCGCGCCCCCTACGAGCGGCGCGCCGGTCGCCGTCCCGGACGCGTAAGGGATGTCCTCGAAGAGCAGCCGGTCGCTGATCCGTCCCTTCATCGCGAAGCGTCCGGCGATGTGCCGCTGGCTCTCGGAGAGGACGGACACCGCCCACAGCGGCTGCCGCTCCAGGAGGTCGTCCATACGGGAATCGTTGCGAACGCTCACCATGACGAGAGGTGGCTCGAGCGAGACGGACAGGAAGGCGGTCGCCGTCATTCCGACGTCCTCGCCGCGCGGACCGTGCTCCGGGTCGTGTGCGGTCACCAGCACCACGCCGGCGGCGAGGCGGGCGAGGGCGGCACGGAACTCATCGGCGCTCACCCCTTCAGAATGGGCTATGGCGGTCTCGTAGGGCGGGGTCGTCTGCAACACGCTGTGCACGCTAGTCCGCCCGTAGCGCCCTCGCATCGGGCTGCAGGACCAGGCGGGTCCTAGGTCGGAAGGGTGCCGGAACGGTTCCGAAAGTTGTCCGCATCGGTTCGGGAAGGCGTCCGGATGAGTGTTCACGCCGTTCCGGATTTGCGTTCAGGAAGCATAAGAGCTTCTAACCCCGCCAGTAGCGGGACCTCATCACGCATTGTGACATGAGTCACAGAGGGCTGTAATTGTTGACCCTGTGTACCGAGTGGTCAGCTCGCTGTGATTCAGTGGCCGTGGTAAACGGACGACAAGAAGCCTGGAGTTGCTGTCGAGGTCTCGGGGGAGAGCGAAGATGGAGACCGAGTCGGAGCCGTATGTCCGCCTGGCCACCTTGCGCGGGCTGCATCAGGTGGTGGCCGATCTGAACACGGCGCGAAGCCTCGCGGACACCTTGCAGACCGTCGCGGACGGCATCGTCACCGGGCTGGGGTACGAGCTCTCAGCCGTCAATCTCGTACGGCCCGACGGTGACCTCGTCGTCGCGGCCGTCGCCGGCAGCGCCGGCGCCGAAGCGCTGCTGGCCGGGCGGGTCGGCTCGCGCGTCTCCTGGGAGCGGCGCCTGGCCATGGCCGACCAGTGGGGCTCGCTGCGCTTCATCCCGTACACCGAGGGCTGGGTCCTCGACAACGACGACGTGCCCCAGTGGCACACGGCCGGCCCGGCGCCCCGCTTCCCGGACGAGTGGCACCCCATGGACCGCCTCTTCGCCCCCATGTACACCGCGGGCGCCGCAGGCGGGGAGCTCCTCGGCGTGATCTCCGTCGACAAGCCGCGCAACGGCCGCCGGCCCGGCGCCTGGGGCCGCGAGGCGCTGCAGATGTACGCCTTCCAGGCCGCCATCGCGATCAGCAACGCCCGCCTGCGGGCCAACATGCAGCGCGCCCTCGTGCGCCTGGAGCGGGAGCAGCAGGCCCTGCGCGCCAGTGAGGAAAGCTTCCGCCAGGCCTTCGAGTACGCGCCGAGCGGCATGGCCATCGCCGAGATGGGCGGCGACCAGCACGGCCGCCTGCACCGCACCAACGACGCCTTGTGCCGCCTCCTCGGCCGCTCGGCGTCCCAGATGCGCCGCTATTCGTTCTCCGACCTCGTCCACCCGGAGGACATCGGCACGCTCCTGCGCACCTCCGCCGAGGGCGGCCGCGCCGAGCTGCGGCTCGCGCGCCGCGACGGCACCTACGTGTGGGTCTCGCTGCGCAACTCCGTCGTGGCCGACGCCGCCGACGGGCCGCGCTTCCTGCTCACCCACGTCGAGGACATCGAGGAGCGCAAGCGGCACGAGCTGCAGCTCGCCCACCGCGCCAGCCACGACTCGCTGACCGGCCTGCCCAACAGCGCCGAGCTGCGGGCCCGGCTCAGCAGCCGGCTGTGCAACCGCACGCCCGGCAGCGAGCCGCACGCGGCCGCCGTGGCCGCGCCCTACGGCTGTCTCGACGGCTTCGCCGAGGTGGAGGGCGTGGACGGGGCGGCGGCGGCCGCGGGCGCGGGCGTGGGCGCGGCCGGGATGGCAGGCATGGCCGGGGGCGGCGCGTACGGGTCCGGGCAGGCCGGGCCGTACGCGCACGGCTTCGGCTCCGAGCTCGGCCCCGAGCACGCGCCGGACTGCGGGCCCGACTACGCCCCCGACGAGATCGGCTGCGGCGAGCACGACGGCGCCTACCCCGGGCATGTCCACGCCATAGCCCCGCCCGAGGACGGGGAGGACGACGGGACCAAGGGCCTGGCGGTGCTCTTCTGCGACCTCGACGGCTTCAAGGCGATCAACGACCGCTTCGGGCACCACACGGGCGACGCCGTCCTCATAGAGGTCGCCCGCAGGCTCAGCAACGGCGTGCGCGAAGGCGACACGGTCGCCCGCCTCGGCGGCGACGAATTCGTCGTCCTCGCGGACGGCCTCGCCCAGGCCGACGCGGAGGATCTCGCCGTACGGCTGCGCAGCGCCATCGTCCCGCCGATAAGGGTTGACGGCCGGGCGGTCCGGGTAGGCGCGAGTTTCGGCATCGGCTGGGCAGGCTGCGGCATGTCCGCCGACGAGGTGCTGCACTCCGCCGACCAGCGCATGTACGTCGAAAAACGGTCACGCGCCAAGGCAGGTCGGCGGGCGGGCTGAGGCCACGCACCGCGAGGTGTCGCCGCGTCGCGGTAGGCTGCGCCAACGCGGCACCGCCGCCTACCGTGAAATCGAACGCAAAGATTTGGCCAGTGGGCGATGGGCCCACAGGTTGGGAGTGACAGGGGATGACGGCCGGTAATAACGGCACGGGTACGCCGGAGAACGACGACCCGTTCGCGCACCTGTACCGCTCGGAGGGCGGCGAGGGGCCTCACGACAACGCCCCGGCCGCGCCGCAGCCGGGCGTCCCCCGCACTTCGTACAACCAGGTACGGACGGTCGGTTCACGCCAGTACGGCCCGCGCCAGCCGCAGCCGCCGCACGCTCAGCAGCCGTCGCCGCACTACGCGGCGCCGGAGACCCTGGCGGGCGGCGTCCCGCGCCAGCCGGCGTCCCACGGCGGCCACGGCCACGGCGGCGGCTCCCGGCCGAAGCGGACCGGTCTGCTGGTGGCGGCCATAGCCGTCGTCGCGGTGGTGGCGGGCGGCATCGGCGTCGCGATGATGAACAACAGCGGCACGAGTGACGACACGAACACTCAGGCGTCCGCCGGGGGCGACCAGAAGCAGCCGCAGGACGAGGACAAGAAGAAGCCGTCCAAGGACCCGGAGAAGAAGAAGGAGCCGGACAACCCGTCGGCGGTCGGGAAGCTCAAGCGGGACGCGTCGAGCCTGAGGCTGGTCGGCAGCGCCACCACGTCGCACGAAGTGCACGGCGCCAAGGCCGAGAACGGTGCGTACGTAGGCATCAACCAGGTGGGTGCCGGCATCGAGTGGGAGGTGGACGTCCCCAGCGGTGGCGACTACCGGCTGTACGCCACCTACGGAGTGCCCGGCACGGACAACGACCTTTCGGTCGCCACCAATGGCGCGACGGCCTCCTATCCCATAAAGATGAAGAACTTCGGCAATGCCAAGCCCGGTGAGTGGGTGAACTTCTGGGTGAACTCCTGGACCCAGGTCACTCTCAAGCCGGGAAAGAACACCATCAAGATGTCCTGCGAGCAGGGCAACAAGTGCGACGTGCACATCGACCAGGTCTGGCTGCAGCCCGGCGGCGCGTGACCTCACCCGGAGACGGTCCGGAGGAATCCCGCGACCGTCTCCGTCATCGCAGCCCGCGCAGGGGTCAGGTACTTGCGCGGGTCCGTGGTGGAGGGGTGGGCCTCCAGGAAGGCGCGGATTGCGCCTGTGCAGGCCTTGTTCAGGGCCGTGCCCACGTTGATTTTCGTCATTCCGGCGGCGACCGCCCTGCGGAGTTCCGGGTCCGGGACGCCTGACGAGCCGTGGAGGACCAGGGGGACGGGGACGGCGGCGCGCAGGGACGCGATCAGGGTGTGGTCCAGGGTTGCCGTGCGTTCCGTCATCGCGTGCGTGCTGCCCACTGCCACGGCCAGGGCGTCGACGTTCGTATCCGCCACGTAGGCCGCCGCTTCCGCCGGGTCCGTGCGTACGCCCGGAGTGTGCGCGTCGCCCGCCTTTCCGCCTACGCGGCCCAGTTCCGCCTCTACCCAGATGTCGCGTTCGTGGCCCCAACGGGCCGCTTCAGCCGTCGCTTTGACGTTGTCTCCGTACGGGCGCTTCGAGGCGTCGAACATCACCGAGCTGAAGCCGTGGGCGTGCGCCTGGCGCAGGAGCGCCTCGTCCTCCACGTGGTCCAGGTGGAGGGACAGGCGTGCCGAGGAGGCGGTCGCCACCGCTGCCGTCGCGGCGGCGATGGGGCCCAGCAGGCCGCCGTGGAACTTGACGGCGTTCTCCGAGATCTGCAGGACGGCGGGGCGGTCCGCGGCTTCGGCGCCCGCCGCGACGGCTTCCGCGTGTTCGACCGTGATGACGTTGAAAGCGCACAGGGCGCGGCCTGCGGTGATGAGTTCCCTGGTGTGGACGAGTGGCATGGCCGGTGGTCCTTCCGTCGGGGCGCCCCCTCGGGGGCGGGTTCAGGCCGTCGTGACCTTCACGTGCGGCAGCACGTCCTCGTACGTCGCGGGGTCGAATTCGCCTGCCGTGGGGGCCTTTACGGTGGCCGCGGCCAGGGCCACGGCCCGGGTCAGGCGGTCCGGCCAGGGGAGGCCTTCGACGAGGGCCGACAGGAGGCCGGCCGCGGCGGAGTCGCCGGCGCCGGTCGGGTTGCCGGTGAGGCGGTGGGGCGGGGCCGCGTGCCAGCGGCCGTCGGGGGTCACGGCGAGCACGCCCTCCGGGCCGAGCGTCGCGGCGATGGCGTGGGCGCCGCGGCGGCGGGCGTCCAGGGCCGCGCGGAGGGGCTCCGTGGAGCCGGTGAGGGCCGCGAGTTCGGCCGTGTTGGGGGTGACCAGGTCGGGGCGGGCGGCGATGCCGCGGCGCAGCGGTTCGCCGCTGGTGTCCAGCAGGACGGGGACGCGGGCGGCGCGCGCCTGCCGGACGAGGTGGGCGTACGCCCCGACGGGCACGCCCGGCGGCAGGCTCCCGCACAGGGCGACGGCGCGCGCCTCGCGCAGCAGGCGCGTGTAGGCGTCCGTGAACGCCGCCCACTCCTCGGTGGTGACGTCCGGTCCGGTCTCGTTGAGCTGGGTGGTGTCGCCGGTGGAGGCGTCCACGACGGCGACCGTGCGGCGCGTGGTGCCGAGGATGGGGACGAGGGAGTCGACGAGCTCCGCCCCGCCGCCGGGGGTGTCCTCGGCGAGGCGGCGGCGCAGGGTCTCGCCCGTCGTGCCGCCCGCGAAGCCCGTGACCACCGTGGTGTGACCGAGGGCGGCGAGGACGCGGGCCACGTTGACGCCCTTGCCGCCGGCCCGTTCGGCCGCGGCCGTGACGTGGTGCGACGCGTGCGGCTGCAGCCGCGGCACGCGATAGGTCAGATCGAGCGCGGCGTTGAGCGTGACCGTGAGGATCACCGGCGTCTCCCTCCCTTGACCAATGAACCGGACCGTCGACCGCGAGCGATCATGCCAAAACAGCGGCGGCAGGCCCAGACCTCGGGGCTGCCGCCGCTGTTCCGGCCGGAGTGCGACCGTGCGTCAAGGGCGGGAGAAATCAGTGCACTTAGGGCCTGACCACCCATTCGCCCTTGCGCATGACGCCCACCAGGTCGTACGAGGCGTCGAAAACGACCAGATCCGCATCCTTGCCGGGCTCCAGGGAGCCGACCCGGTCGGCCACGCCCAGCAGCCGCGCCGGGTTCGCCGACAGGGCCCGTACCGCCTGGCCCACCGTCAGCTTGTCGATGGTCACCGCGCGCTTGAACGCCGTGTCCAGGGTCAGCGTCGAGCCCGCGATCGAACCCGCCGTCGGCCCGTCGGCGATACGGGCCACGCCGTCCTTGACCTCCACGCTCATCGGGCCGAGCGGGTACATGCCGTCGCTCATGCCGGCCGCGCCCATCGCGTCGGTGATGAACGCGACGCGGTCCGCGCCGGCGCGGGCGAACGCCAGCTCCAGGACGGCGGGGTGCAGGTGCGTGCCGTCGTTGATCAGCTCGACGGTGACCCGCTCGTCCTCCAGGAGGGCCGCGATCGGGCCGGGGGCGCGGTGCATCAGGGACGGCATCGCGTTGAAGAGGTGCGTGGCGACGGTCGCGCCCGCCTCGATGGCGTCCAGGGTCGCCTCGTAGGACGAGTCCGTGTGGCCGACGGCGGCGACGACGCCGTGCTCGGCGAGCAGCCGGACGGAGTCGAGGCCGCCCGCCAGCTCCGGGGCCAGCGTCATCATGCGGGCCGCGCCGCGCGCCGCGTCGACCAGCTTGCGGACGTCCGCCGGCTGCGGGTCGCGCAGCAGCTCCGGCTGGTGGGCGCCGCAGCGGTGCGGGGAGATGAACGGGCCCTCGAAGTGGATGCCCGCCAGGTCGCCCTGCTCGGTCAGCTCGGAGAGGACGGCCGCCTGCCGGGCGAGGTCGTCCAGGTCGCCGGTGACGGTGGAGGCGACCATGGTCGTGGTGCCGTGCGCGCGGTGCGTACGGATCGCGGTCAGGGCCTCCTCGGGGTCGCCCGCCGAGAAGGACGCGCCGCCGCCGCCGTGGACGTGCATGTCCACGAAGCCGGGGACGATCCAGTGGCCCGGGAGGTCGAGCGTGGCCTGCTCGCCGCTCTCGTTCGCGGCGATCCGCCGGCCCTCGACCGTCACCCGCCCGTCCTCGACCACGCCGGTCGGCAGCACCACGCGGGCGCCGGCGAGAACCGTTCGTTCGACCATCAGGCGGAAACCTCCGTGAGGTGGGTGGTGAGCAGGTCCCAGGCGAGCAGGCCCGCGCCCAGGCAGCCGGCGGCGTCGCCGAGGGCCGCCGGGACGATGCGGGGGAGCTGCTGGAACGTGATGCGCTCCGCGATCGCCGCGCGCAGCGGGGCGAAGAGGGTCTCGCCGGCCTCGGCGAGGCCGCCGCCGACGATCAGCGTGCGCGGGTCCAGCAGGGTGTGGGCGACGACGAGGCCGTCCGCGAGGGCGCCGACGGCCTCCTGCCAGACGGCGCGGGCGCGCGGGTCGCCGGCGTCGACGGCGCGCGCGCAGTCCGCGGCGTCGGCGTCCGGGTCGCCGCTCGCCTCCGCCCAGGCGCGGCTGACCGCGGCGGCGGACGCGAGGGTCTCCAGGCAGCCGCGGCCGCCGCAGCCGCACGGCCGGGCGTCCGGGCCGGGGCGTACGCGGACGTGGCCGATCTCGCCCGCGCCGCCGTGGGCGCCGGCCTCGATGCGGCCCTCGACGCCGATGGCGCCGGCGATGCCGGTGCCGAGGGCGACGAACAGGAAGCGGTCCGTGCCCTCGCCCGCGCCGATGCGGCCCTCGGCGAGGCCGCCGGTACGCACGTCGTGGCCGAGGGCCACGGGGGTGCCGCCCAGGCGGCGGCTCAGCAGATCGCGCAGCGGGACGTCGCGCCAGCCGAGGTTGGCGGCGTAGACGGCGGTGCCGGCGCCGGCGTCCACGATGCCGGGCACGGCGATGCCCGCCGCGGCCGCGGGCTCGCCGAAGGCGGCCTCGCCGGTGGCCGCGAGCTCGGCGGCGAAGTCCAGGATGCCGGTTATGACGGCGTCCGGACCGCGGTCGCGGCCGGTCGGGCGGCGGGCCTCGTGCAGCAGTTCGTGGTCCGGGCCGATCAGGGCGGCCTTGATGGCGGTGCCGCCTACGTCGAGCGCGATGACGTGTCTCACGGGGACAGTGTCGCGTGTCCGCGTACGAAAGGTCTAGTCCACTCGCCCGTGGGTGGGTGTTTCCCCGCCTCCGGCGGGGGGTGCGTGGCCCTACGCGCCGGGCGGCGTGAATCCGACACGGCGGCGTGGGGTGGGGCCGTGCCCGCCCGAGTGACTCACGGCTCGGCACCGCCGGAGGGCTTGTCGGGGGTTGCGCGCCGTCGCGGCGCGGGGGCAATCGGCTGCCCGGCGGGGAGAAAGCGGGGGCTTGCCCATAC
Source organism: Streptomyces aureoversilis (assembly GCF_042657885.1). NCBI lineage: Bacteria > Bacillati > Actinomycetota > Actinomycetes > Kitasatosporales > Streptomycetaceae > Streptomyces > Streptomyces aureoversilis. Next base: position 269,670 of record NZ_JBHSKJ010000006.1, on the reverse strand, counting down.
GGATCCGCCGCCGGGTGCCTCGGTGGTGGTTGCGCGCCCTCGCGGCGGAGGGGGGAGGGCCTCGCCGGCTGCGAGCGTGCCTGCGGCCATGAATCCGCCGCGGCGCTGATCAGCCTCTACGGTCCTGGTCGGCGGTGCCGGGCATGCCTCGGGGGCGGCTCGGCACCGCCGGAGGGGCTTGCCCGGCTGCAGGGGGCATCCGCGCCCGTGAATCCGCCGCAGTGGTGATCAGCCTCTGTGGTCCTGATAGTCCTGGTCGGCGGTGCCGGGCGCGGATCAGGTTGGCTCGGCGCCGCCGTCAGGTTGTTGGTGGTTGTGCGCCGTGGCGGCCCGGGGGAGTGCCCGCCCGGCGGACAGGTCGGGTCGGGGCAGGTCAGCCGTGCAGGATCACGCTTCTTGTCAGGTTCTTCGGGGTGTCCGGGTTCAGGTTGCGGGACTCCGCCACCGCGACCGCCAGGCGCTGGGCGCGGATCAGGTCCGCCATCGGGTCCAGGCGGGCGCCGTCCGCCACGAGGGTGCCGCCCGTGCGGGAGATGTCCGTCTCCAGGCCCGCCGGGGCGGTGCCCAGGAGCCAGGCCACGCGGCCCGGGGCCGTGATCGCCATCGGGCCGTGGCGGTACTCCATCGCCGGGTACGCCTCCGTCCACGCGCCCGCCGCCTCCCGCATCTTCAGCGCCGCCTCCTGCGCGAGGCCGTACGTCCAGCCTGCGCCCAGGAACGTCCACTGACCGGCCGCCACCACCTCCGCAGGCAGCGGGTCCTGCAGCGCCGTCTCCGCGTCCGTCGCCGCCTCCGCCATGCCCTTCACCCCCGCCGGCAGCGCGCCGCTCGCCTCCAGGCCCGCTCGCAGGTACGCCAGCGCCGTCGTCGCGAAGCGCGTCTGGACCACCGATTCCTCGTCCGCCCAGTCCAGCACCGCCGTCTCGTCGGCCCCGCGCACCACCGGCGACGCCGGGTCGGCCGTCAGCGCGAAGACCTCCCAGCGCTCGCGCACCTCCTCGATCAGGTCGAGCACCTCCGTCGTCGTCCCCGACCGCGTGATCACCACGAGCCGGTCGTACGTCCGCATCACCGGGAACTCCGACGCCGGGAAGGCGTCCGTCTCCCCCTGCCCCGACGCCTCCCGCAGCGCCGCGTACGCCTGGGCCATGAACCACGAGGTGCCGCAGCCGGTCACGGCCACCCGCTCCCCGGGGCGTGGAAGGCCCGTCGTGCCGGCCGAGGCCGAGGCCGAGGCCGAAGCCGCGGCCTCGGCCTCGGCCGCGCGCCGCCAGCAGGCGGGCTGAGTGGTGATCTCCGCAGAGGTGAGAGAGGGCGTGAGAGAGGGCTCGGACATGCGCTTTCTTCTCCTTCCACCGGTGATCTCCGTGCATAGCAGCCCCCGCCCCCCACGGGAAGGGCGATACCGAAGCGAAACCGGAGTCGGCTGGACCGTATGGTGGCCCGCGGGGGAAACTCACGGTTCTTACGGTCTTCAGCGGACGATCAGGACGATCACAAACCACGAAGGTGGGAAGCAGCAGTGCAGCGGCGGCGTTTCTTGGGTCTGACGGCGGCAGGTGCCGCCACGGCGGCGTTGGCGCCCGCGCTGACGGCGTGCGGGAGCGACGGTGGCTCCGGCAGCAAGACGCTGCGCGTCGTCGCGGCCGACTACGGTGACAGCGAGGCGAACAACTCCCAGAAGTACTGGGACGAACTCGCCCGCGCCTTCGAGGCCGAGAACAAGGGCGTCAAGGTCGACGTCTCGGTCCTGAGCTGGACCGAGGTCGACAAGAAGGTCGCCGAGATGGTGGCGGCCGGCAAGGCCCCGGACGTCGCGCAGATCGGCGCGTACGCCGACTTCGCCGCCGCCGGCAAGCTCTACAGCGCCGACCAGCTGCTGACCATCCCCACCCAGGCCGACATCATCGCCCAGATCGCCCGCGCGGGCGAGGTGGCCCGCGTGCAGTACGGCCTGCCGTTCGTCTCCAGCACCCGGCTGCTCTTCTACAACAAGACCCTCTTCGCCAAGGCCGGCATAGCCAAGGCCCCCGAGAGCTGGGACGAGCTTCAGGCCGCGGCCAAGAAGCTCCAGACCGCGGGGGTCAAGGTTCCCTACGGGCTGCCGCTCGGCCCCGAGGAGGCGCCCGCCGAGACCATGATGTGGATGCTCAGCGGCGGCAGCGGCTACACCGACCACAACGGCACGTACACCATCAATTCCGACGAGAACGTCAAGACGTTCGAGTGGCTGCGCGACGAGCTCGTCGGCAAGGGCCTCACCGGCTCCCTCGACCCCTCCCGCACCAACCGCCAGAACGTCTTCGACGCCTTCTGCCGCGGCGAGGTCGGCATGCTCAACGGCCACCCCACGCTGATGAAGCAGGCCGAGGCCAAGGGCATCAAGTACGGGACCGCGCCGCTGCCCGGCAAGGGCGGCAAGGCCAAGTCCACCATGGGCGTCGCCGACTGGATCATGGCGTTCAAGGCGAACGGCCACCGCGAGGAGATCGGCCGCTTCCTCGACTTCGTCTACACCACCAAGAACGTCCTCGGCTTCACCAACCAGTACGACCTGCTGCCGGTGACCACCAGCGCCTCCGAGCAGATGGCCGGCGACACCCGCAAGAAGCACCTCAAGCCGTTCCTGGACCAGCTGGAGAACGCCGAGTTCTACCCCGTCGACAAGACCTCCTGGGCGAAGGTCAGCAAGGCCTTCAAGGAGAAGATCGGCTCGGTGGTCGTCAAGGGCGGCGACCCCGCGAGCGTCCTCGGTGAGATCCAGCGCGAGGCCGACGCCACGGAGCTGGCCGGCCACGCCAAGTAGGCTGGCGGCGTGAGCGACGAACAGCCCGGCGAGCCCTCGGGAAGGGATCTCCCGGAGCGGGAGCCCTCCGAGGGGGACCTCCCCGGGCAGGCGCTCCCGGAGCGCGGGCTCTCCGAGCTCGACCTCGCCGTGCTCGCCCTGGAACGCCGGGCCTTCTCCGGGCCCGGCGCCAAGGAGCGCGCCGTGCGGGAGCGGCTCGGGATGACCCCGACCCGCTACTACCAGCTGCTCAACGCCCTCCTGGACGACCCGCGGGCCCTCGCCCACGATCCGGTCACCGTCAACCGGCTGCGGCGCATCCGGGACGCCCGCCGCGAACGCCGGTAGCCGGCGGTGCCCAGCCAGTAGGGTCGGCCCCATGGGCAGCCCCTCCCTCCCCGTCCCCGTCACCCCCGCCGGCCGCGACGGCCTCGCCGCCCTCCTGGCCGGTCCGCAACGCGCGGTCGTCGCGCTCGACTTCGACGGGACGCTCGCCGAGATCGTCCCCGACCCCGAGCGGGCCCGGGCGCACCCGGGCGCCGTGCCCGCGCTGGCCCGGCTCGCCCCCCGGCTCGGCTCGGTCGCTGTGATCACCGGCCGCCCGGCCGAGGTCGCGGTGCGCTACGGGGGCTTCGCCGGGGCCGCGGGACTGGAGCGGCTCGTGGTCCTCGGGCAGTACGGCGCCGAGCGCTGGGACGCGGCGACCGGCGCCGTGACCGCCGACGCCCCTCCGCCCGGCGTCGCGGCCACCCGGGCGGAGCTGCCGGGGATCGTGGCGGGCTCGGGCTTCGGCCGGGGCACCTGGATCGAGGACAAGGGCCGGGCCCTCGCCGTCCACACCCGGCGCACCGCCCACCCGCAAGCCGCCTTCGACGCCCTGCGCGAGCCCCTGTCCGCCCTCGCCGGGCGGCACGGGCTGATCGTCGAGCCCGGCAGGCTCGTGCTGGAACTGCGGCCGCCGGGCGTCGACAAGGGCGCCGCCCTCGCCTCGTACGTGCGCGAGAGCGGCGCGGGCTGTGTCCTCTACGCCGGTGACGACCTCGGAGACCTGGCCGCCTTCGCGGCCGTGGAGGAGCTGCGCTCCGAGGGCCTCCCGGGCCTGCTGGTGTGCAGCGGAAGCTCCGAGGTCGCCGAGCTCGCGGACCGTGCCGACCTGGTCGTCGACGGCCCGGGCGGGGTCGTGGAGCTGCTCACGGCCCTCGCCGACCGCCTGGCCTCCGCAGCGGAGTGACCCGCCCGTCCGGCCGTCGTCCGCTCGGCCCTCGTCGTCCGCTCAGCCGCCGTCGTCCGCTCAGCCGTCGTCCGGGAGGCTCGCCGTCCCGCCCTTGGCGGGCTTGCCCGGGACGCCGAGGACGTCGAGCGCCGTCGTCCAGTCGCGTGCGACGGCCTGCTGGGCCTTGACCAGGTCGGCCTTGCCCGAGCAGACGGCGTCCTTGAGCCGGCTCTCCACCACGTCCTTGGGGTTGCCGGCGCCCTTCACCGCCTTGCGGCCGGGGGAGGGCGGCACGACCCACAGGTTGCGCGAGTCGTTGGGGTCGCCCCCGAGCTGCAGGCCGATCAGGTGGGCGTACTCGGCGTCGCCCAGCGGCCCCTTGTAGCCGTACGCGGCGGCGTTGGCGGCCTTCTGGCGGCTGGTGACGCTCGTGGGCGGCCGGATGCCGGCGGTGTAGCCGCTGCGGCAGATCGTCGTCTTGAGCGTGGCCGGGGTGACCTTCGGGTTGGTCGCTCCGGGGGTGCACGCGGGGTCGGGGAGCGGCTCCTTGGCGGGGGTGAAGCGGTAGTGGCAGCTGCCGGCGGCGGGCTGCTGCTGGACGGCGTAGGACGCCTGCGGCCCGGGGCCGACCGGTATGGAGCCGCTCGGCAGGGACGGGAGCGGGGACCCGGCCGGTGCCGAGCCCGCGGGTGCCGAGCGGGAGGGCGGCGAACCGGTGCGCGGCGAGCCCGACGGCGCGCCGCCGGAGGAGGCGGAAGCCGCGGAGGAGGCCGACGGGTTGGCCGACGGGTTCGCCGACGAGCCGGACGAAGGGTTCGCCGACGGGTCGGCCGACGAGCCGGACGGCGCCGCGGAGGTCCCCTTCGCCCCCGTCTGCTTGCCGTCGTCGTTCTTGGAGGAGTCCGAGGAGCAGCCGGCGACCGCGGTCAGGGCGGCGGCGCACGCCGTGGCAAGCACGGCCCAACGTGGGACATTCGACATGCGCCATGGCTACCCGTGCCCGGATGCGGGCAGCCCGGGGCGCCGAAGCGCGGGCCGCTCAGACGGGGCCCGGAAGCGTGCGGCCCGCACTCCGGCGCGTCACAGCGCCCGCAACTGGTCCGTGAACCACCGGGCCGGCGGCAGCGCCGTCGCCGCCGCGGCCAGCCGCTTGGTGCGCTCCGCCCGCTCCCCGGGGTCCATCAGCAGCGCCAGGTGCAGCGCGCGGGCCGTGGCCTCCACGTCGTACGGGTTGACGGTGATCGCCTCGTCGCCCAGCTCGGCCGCCGCCCCCGCCTCGCGCGAGAGCACCAGCGCGCACCCGTGGTCGGAGACCACCGGCACCTCCTTGGCGACCAGGTTCATCCCGTCCCGGATGGGGTTGACCAGGGCCACGTCCGCGAGCCGGTACGCGGCCAGCGAGCGCGCGAAGTCGTCCTTGACGTGCAGGGCGACCGGCTCCCAGCCCTCCGTGCCGAACTCGGCGTTGATCCCGCGGGCGACCCGCTCCACCTCGGCGGTGTAGTCGCGGTAGACGGCGAGGTCCTGCCGGGAGGGGTAGGCGAAGGCGACGTGCACGACCTTGCCGCGCCACTGCGGGTGATCCTCCAGCAGCCGCCGGTACGCGTACAGCCCGCGCACGATGTTCTTGGACAGCTCCGTGCGGTCCACGCGCACGATCGCCCTGCGGCCCGGGCCGATCTGCGACCGGAGCGCCGCCATGCGCTCCTCCACGTCCGCCCGGTGCGCCCGCTCGCGCAGGAAGTCCCCGTCGGCGCCGAGGCCGTGCACGCCCAGCCGCGTCGTCCGCCCCTCGAAGCGCACCCCGGCGGCGCGCCCCTCGCCGTCCCGCACGACCTCCGCGCCCAGCACGTCCGCGCAGCACGCGGCGAAGGCCTCGGCCCAGCGCAGGGTCAGGAAGCCGGCCCGGTCGCCGCCGAGCACACCGCGCAGCAACTGCCCGGCCACGTCGTCCGGCAGCATCCGGAAGTAGTCCGGCGGGGCCCACGGGGTGTGCGAGAAGTGGCCGATGCGCAGGTCGGGGCGGCGCGCCCGGAGCAGGCCCGGCACGAGCGCCAGGTGATAGTCCTGGACGAGCACCGCGGCGCCCTGCGCGGCCTCCTCGGCGACGGCGTCCGCGAACGCCGCGTTGTACTCCTCGTAGGCCGCCCACTGCACACGGAAGTCCCGGTCGAAGGAGGGCTCCAGGGGCGTCTGGTAGAGCATGTGGTGCACGAACCACAGCACGGAGTTGGCGATGCCGTTGTACGCGGCGGCGAAGGTGTCCGGCGGGATGTCGAGCATCCGCACCTGATGGCCGCCGGTGTCGCCCGTGGCGAGTCTTCGGCCGGCGGCGCGGGCCGCCTCGCGGTCGCCCTCGCCCAGGGCCGCGCACACCCACACCGCTGCCCCGCCCTCGGCGTCGCGCTGTATCGAGCTGAGCCCGGAGACCAGCCCGCCGCCGCCGCGCCCGGCCACGAGGGTGCCGTCCTCGCTGCGCCGGTACGAGACCGGTCCGCGGTTGGAGGCGACGACGATCGGCGCGGCGGCGATCGATGCGGTGGGCACGTGCTCAGCGACCATGTGGCCAGCCTTGCCACGGGAAGAACCGCTCAAACGTACGCTTACGCGGCGTGCCGCTGTGCGTACTCGGGTATTCCGGCCATCGGCGGCCGCTCCTCCGTGTCCACCGCGTACGTCCGCGGAACGAAGCCCTCCGGGGTTCGTTCGAACTGCGTCAGCGCAGGTCGCACCAGGTGCCCCCGGGCCAGCCGGAGCTGCGCGGTGCGGTAGATGGCGGCGGCCATCCGGCCCAGCGCCCGCCCGTCCTGGTGGCGGTGCTTGCGCACGCCCACGTCCACCTGGGCCAGCGCCCCCAGCCCGACCGTGTGCAGCGCGTCCACCAGAAGGCCCAGCTCCACGCCGTAGCCGACGGGGAACGGCAGCTGCTCCAGCAGGGAACGGCGGGCCGCGTACTCGCCGCCGAGCGGCTGCACGAAACCGGCCAGCTGCGGCCAGTGCAGGTTCAGCAGGGGACGGGCCACGAGCTCGGTCACCCGGCCGCCCTGGCCGACGGCCTCGCCCAGCGGGCGGTCGTACATCGCCTTGACGAAGTGCACGCCCGGGTCGGTCAGCAGCGGGCCCACGATCCCCGACACGAAGTCCGCCGAGAACTCGCGCAGGTCGGCGTCCACGAAGCAGACGATGTCGCCGGTCGTCGCCAGCAGGGAGCGCCACAGCACCTCGCCCTTGCCCGGCAGCGCGGGCAGGCTCGGCAGCACCTCGTCCCGGTGCACCACGCGCGCCCCGGCCGCCGCGGCGACCTCGGCCGTGCGGTCCGTGGAGCCCGAGTCGACCACCACCAGCTCGTCCACCAGCGGCACCGCGGCCGACATCAGCTCGCGGCGGATCGTCGCCACGATGGTGCCGACCGTCGGTTCCTCGTTCAGCGCCGGCAGGACGACGCTCACCGTGGTGCCGGAGTCCCGTTTGGCGGCCAGAAGCACGTCGAGCGGACGATCGGCAGCGGACCAGGACCGCTCGGCCAGCCAGCGCTCCACCTCTTCCAGCACGTGTACGACTCCCTGTCTCACGGACGTTGTGCGACGCGTTCTGTGACGCGTTCTGTGATGCATCTCGCGGTGCGGACGCCCCTCTCAACGGGCCGTCCCTTCCGTTACAGTCTTGAACAACGCGGACCGCCGTCCTATGTCGGGGGTCGTCGCGTGCACAAACGCCTGGGCCACGCCCAGTGCCATACCGCTCATCCAGAGGGGCAGAGGGACACGGCCCGTTGAAGCCCCGGCAACCCTCCAGCCGGTCTCACCGTTCACGCGGCGAGGCTCCCGGCGGGGAAGGTGCCAATTCCGTCTCGTGGCGACGTACGCCGCGAGGAAGATGAGGAGAAAGGGCCTCGCCTCCATGGCTGTGCAGTCTGTTGAACCCTCTACCACTTCTGTGGACCTCGGACCCGCCGCGGCACTCTCCTGCCGCGAGTGCGGAGAGCGCTTCGACCTCGGTCCCATCTTCGCCTGCGCCCTGTGCTTCGGCCCCCTCGAAGTCGCCTACGAGCTGCCGGCCGGCGACCCCGAGGCCTTGCGCAAGCGCATCGAGGGCGGCCCCGCGAACATCTGGCGCTACGCCCCCCTGCTGCCCGTCCCCGCCGACGTCGCGGGCAAGCCCAGCCTCAACCCCGGCCTCACCAAGCTCGTCAAGGCGGACAACCTCGCCCGCGAGCTGGGTGTGACGGGCGGCCTGTACGTCAAGGACGACTCCGGCAACCCGACGCACTCCTTCAAGGACCGGGTCGTCGCGATCGCGGTCGAGGCCGCCCGCGCCTTCGGCTTCACGACGCTGTCGTGCTCCTCGACCGGGAACCTGGCGGGTGCGGTCGGGGCCGCGGCCGCCCGGGCCGGGTTCAAGTCGTGCGTCTTCATCCCGCACGACCTGGAGGCCGGGAAGGTCGTCATGGCCGCGGTCTACGGCGGCGACCTCGTCGGCATCGAGGGCACGTACGACGACGTCAACCGCTTCTGCAGCGAACTGATCGGCGACCCGCTGGGGGAGGGCTGGGGCTTCGTCAACGTCAACCTCCGGCCGTACTACGGCGAAGGGTCCAAGACGCTCGCCTACGAGATCTGCGAGCAGCTGGGCTGGCGGCTGCCGGACCAGATCGTCGTGCCGATCGCCTCGGGCTCGCAGCTCACGAAGATCGACAAGGGGCTGAAGGAGCTCGTCGCGCTGGGGCTCGTCGAGGACCGCCCGTACAAGATCTTCGGAGCGCAGGCGGAGGGCTGCTCGCCGGTCGCCCGCGCGTTCAAGGACGGGCACGACGTGGTGCGGCCGGTGAAGCCGGACACGATCGCGAAGTCCCTCGCCATCGGCAACCCGGCCGACGGGCCGTACGTGCTGGACATCGCGCGGCGGACGGGCGGGGCGGTGGAGGACGTGAGCGATCCGGAGATCGTCGATGCGATTCGGCTGCTCGCCCGGACCGAGGGGATTTTTGCCGAGACGGCGGGTGGGGTGACGGTCGGCGTGACGCGGAAGCTGATCGAGAGCGGGCTGCTGGACCCGTCGCTCACGACCGTCGTGCTCAATACGGGCGACGGGCTGAAGACCCTCGACGCCGTTGCGGCCGGGCCCACGGCGACGATCCGGCCGTCGTTGGAAGCGTTCCGCGCCGCTGGTCTTGCTGCCGTCTGACATCTGCGGGCCGGTTGTGCCCACCCGTTCCGCCCCTACGGAACGACTGCCCACAACCTCTCTGGAAGGTTTTCCCATGAGCGTTACTGTTCGCATCCCCACCATCCTCCGCACCTACACCGGCGGGAAGGCCGAGGTCTCCGCCGAAGGTGCGACCCTTGCCGATGTCCTCCGGTCCCTGGAGGAGAACCACACCGGCATCGCCGCCCGCGTGCTCGACGACGCCGGCAAGTTGCGGCGGTTCGTGAACGTCTACGTCAACGACGACGACGTCCGCTTCGAGCAGGGGCTGCAGACGCCCACCCCCGACGGCTCCGCCGTCTCCGTCATCCCGGCCGTCGCGGGCGGCTGAGGTTTCACAGGGTTCTTCCGTTATTGCCGCACGACGTCCCCGGAATCGCCCCGTCCGTAAAGCGGACGGGGCGATTCCGCCTGTTGAGCGCGATACAGTTGAGGCGATCCCCGCCCGGCGTCAGTGCCGAACGCATATGAGAACCCGTCAAGTTGTGCGCGAAGTGTGTGCACGAAATGCCGGGTTGGTTGCGTTATACCCGGCCCGACTTGCCCTGAAATACCCGGAGTTCAGCCGATTTTCTCGATCGGCCATGCCCGGAATTCTCGTCCGAGTGACCTGTTGCAGACGGCATCCGTGCAGATACATTCAGCCGCGGTCGACGCGTTCCGGCGCACACCCACTGGGCTGCCAGGGGGTGAGGTCTGACCCGGGTCCGCGAAGTGCGGTCCTGCGCAAGGGCCAGTAATAGGGGAGTTAGGCATGGCTCAGGGCACCGTCAAGTGGTTCAACGCGGAGAAGGGCTACGGCTTCATCGCGGTCGACGGTGGTGCGGATGTATTCGTCCACTACAGCGCGATTCAGATGGACGGCTACCGCACCCTCGAGGAGGGTCAGCGGGTCGAGTTCGAGATCTCGCAGGGCCAGAAGGGGCCGCAGGCGGACATGGTGAAGCTGCAGCAGGTCTGATCGCGGCGCATCGACCACCGGCTCGCTCGGTTTGCAGAGGGGCTCGCACCCGACGGGGTGCGAGCCCCTCGCGCGTGTGCGGGGCGCGTGGGGTGGGTACGGCTGCCTGGGGCCCCTGCTCCCGGCGCCTCGTGGGCGTGACTGTCCCCCCGAGGCGCTTGCACTCTCCCTGGTCGAGTGCTAATCATTGGGCTTAGCACTCTCCGAGTGAGAGTGACAGATTTGGACCGTCGGTGAGGTCCGCGGGCCAGGCGGGGCAAGGAACCGCAGGGTACGCAGGCCGTCCGTCGCGGGCGCCAGTGCGGTCCGGAGCAGTCTCCACCCCGTCCTGGGAGGACCACTTCACATGGCCAAGATCATCGCGTTCGACGAGGAGGCACGGCGCGGTCTCGAGCGCGGGATGAACCAGCTCGCCGACGCCGTCAAGGTCACCCTCGGCCCCAAGGGCCGCAACGTCGTCCTCGAGAAGAAGTGGGGCGCCCCCACGATCACCAACGATGGTGTCTCCATCGCCAAGGAGATCGAGCTCGAGGACCCGTACGAGAAGATCGGCGCCGAGCTGGTCAAGGAGGTCGCGAAGAAGACGGACGACGTCGCCGGTGACGGCACGACGACCGCGACCGTCCTGGCCCAGGCCCTGGTCCGCGAGGGCCTGCGCAACGTCGCCGCGGGTGCCAACCCGATGGCGCTGAAGCGCGGTATCGAGAAGGCCGTCGAGGCCGTCTCCGGTGCCCTGCTCGAGCAGGCCAAGGACGTGGAGACCAAGGAGCAGATCGCCTCCACCGCCTCCATCTCCGCCGCCGACACCCAGATCGGCGAGCTCATCGCCGAGGCCATGGACAAGGTCGGCAAGGAAGGCGTCATCACCGTCGAGGAGTCCCAGACCTTCGGTCTGGAGCTGGAGCTCACCGAGGGTATGCGCTTCGACAAGGGCTACATCTCGGCGTACTTCGCCACCGACATGGAGCGTATGGAGGCGTCCCTCGACGACCCGTACATCCTGATCGTCAACTCCAAGATCGGCTCGGTCAAGGACCTGCTGCCGCTCCTGGAGAAGGTCATGCAGTCCGGCAAGCCGCTGCTGATCATCGCCGAGGACGTCGAGGGCGAGGCCCTGTCCACGCTCGTCGTGAACAAGATCCGCGGCACCTTCAAGTCCGTCGCCGTCAAGGCCCCGGGCTTCGGCGACCGCCGCAAGGCCATGCTCGGTGACATCGCCATCCTCACCGGTGGCACCGTCATCTCCGAGGAGGTCGGCCTCAAGCTGGAGAACGCCGGTCTCGACCTGCTCGGCCGCGCCCGCAAGGTCGTCATCACCAAGGACGAGACGACCATCGTCGACGGTGCCGGTGACAGCGACCAGGTCCAGGGCCGCGTCAACCAGATCCGCGCCGAGATCGAGAACAGCGACTCGGACTACGACCGCGAGAAGCTCCAGGAGCGCCTCGCGAAGCTGGCCGGCGGCGTGGCCGTCATCAAGGCCGGTGCCGCGACCGAGGTCGAGCTCAAGGAGCGCAAGCACCGCATCGAGGACGCCGTTCGCAACGCGAAGGCGGCCGTCGAGGAGGGCATCGTCGCCGGTGGTGGCGTGGCCCTGCTGCAGGCCTCCCAGGTGTTCGAGAAGCTGGAGCTCGAGGGCGACGAGGCCACCGGTGCCGCCGCCGTCAAGCTGGCCCTGGAGGCCCCGCTCAAGCAGATCGCGGTCAACGCCGGTCTCGAGGGTGGCGTCGTCGTGGAGAAGGTGCGCAACCTGACCCCGGGCCACGGCCTCAACGCCGCCACGGGCGAGTACGTCGACCTGGTCGCCGAGGGCATCATCGACCCGGCCAAGGTCACCCGCTCCGCCCTGCAGAACGCCGCGTCCATCGCTGCGCTCTTCCTCACCACCGAGGCCGTCATCGCCGACAAGCCGGAGAAGGCCGCCGCGGCCGCTCCGGGCGGCATGCCGGGCGGTGACATGGACTTCTGATCCTGACGGATCACTTGTCCTGAACGCTGTACGCCGAGGGCGGCACTCCCTGCGAAGGGGGTGCCGCCCTCGGGCGTACCGCCTTTGTCCTCACTCGCCGGACGGGCTCTTTTCCCCACCGGCGTTCAGCTCGCGCAGCGACTCGCGACTCAGGCCGAACGCGTACGTCGCCGCGAATCCCGCCGCGTAGCCCACCAGCAGGCCCGCCCCGTAGACCGTCACCGCCCGGACCGGGCCGTGGCCGCCCTGCAGCAGCGGGAACAGGGCCCAGCCCGACGGGCCGATGGCCGTCGAGCCGACCGTGTCGCCCAGCTGCCCCAGCAGTCCCACGAACGCTCCTCCGAACGCGCCGCCGATGCAGGCGGTGACGAACGGGCGGCCCAGCGGCAGGGAGACGCCGTAGATCAGGGGCTCGCCGATGCCCAGGAGCCCGGCCGGCATCGCGGACCGGATCGTCCGGCGCACCGAGGCGTTGTGCGACAGGCGGACGTAGAGGGCGAGGGCCGCGCCCACCTGGCCGGCGCCCGCCATCGCGAGGATCGGCAGCAGCACCGTGTGGCCCTGCTGCTGGATCAGGGTCGTGTGGATGGGGATGAGGGCCTGGTGCAGGCCCAGCATCACCAGGGGCAGGAACAGCCCGCCGAGGACGAAGCCCGCCGCCGCCCCGCCGTTCGCGAGCAGCCAGTCGGCGAAGCGGCCGATGGCCGTGGCGGCCTCGCCCGCCGCGTACATCAGCCCGTACAGCGTGACCAGGCCCGCGACCAGGACCGTCACCGTCGGCGTGACCAGCACGTCCAGGGCCTCGGGGACGCGGCGCCGGCACCACCGTTCGACGTGCGCGGCGAGCAGGGCCGCGGCCAGCGCCCCGAGCACCCCGCCCTGGCCGGGTGCGAGCTTCTCGCCGAACGCGGTCACCCGGTCCACGCCGGGGAACACGATGATCGCCGCGACGGCCCCGCCCAGGACCGGGGTGCCGCCGAACTCCTTGGCGGTGTTGTAGCCGACGAAGACCGCGATCAGGGACATGAAGCCCGACGCGCACGCGGTCAGCGCGGGGGCCAGCGCGGGCAGCCAGTGGAGGTTGGCGAGCAGCCCGGCCAGGCCCGCCACGATGCCGCAGCCGATCAGGGCGGGGATCAGCGGGACGAAGATCTGGGCGATCCGGCGCAGGAACTCCTTGGCCGGGGTGGCGTTGCGGGCCTTGCGCTCGGCCCGGAGCGCCGCGCCGCGCTCGGCCAGCGCTTCCGCGGTGACGGCCTCCGGGGCGGCACCTTCCGCGCCGGCCGCCTCCACGTACCGCGCGAGCTCCGGCGCGACCTTGGCCACCGCACCCGGGCCGAGCACGATCTGGAGGGCCGTGCCGTCCTCGACGATGCCCAGCACCCCCGGAAGGGCCCGCAGTTCGTCGCGCCGGACGGCCGACGGGTCCCGGACGGTCACCCGCAGCCGCGTCATGCAGTTCGTGACGGACGTGAGGTTGCCGGCGCCGCCGAGGAGGGGCAGGAGCGCGGCCGCGCCGGTGCCGCGGCCGCGCTCGCCTCTCGGGCCGTCGTCGGGTGCGTCCGGAGGGTCCGGTGCCATGGTGCGGCTACCCATGTGCCGTTCGCAGGGCCGTGCGCAGGTGACCGCCCGACTCGTCCAGGAGGCGCGCGGCCGTGCGCCCGTCGACGCCGCCCAGGACGACGAGGATGGCGTGCTTCACCTCTCCGCCGGTCTCCGTCAGCGCGGCCTCTGTCTCCTGCTCGGAGGCGCCCGTGGCCAGGGCGACGATCCGCCGGGAGCGGGCGCGCAGCTTGTCGTTGGTGGCCCGCACGTCGACCATCAGGTTCCCGTAGGTCTTGCCGAGCCGGATCATGGTGATCGTCGAGAGCATGTTGAGGACGAGCTTCTGGGCGGTGCCGGCCTTCAGCCGGGTCGAGCCGGTGAGCAGCTCGGGGCCCACGACGACCTCGATCGCGTGGTCGGCGGCCCGGCCGAGGGGCGAGCCGGCGTTGCAGGACACGCCGATGGTCAGCGCCCCGGCGGCGCGGGCGTGCTCGACGGCCCCGACCGCGTAGGGGGTGCGGCCGGAGGCGGAGACGCCGACGACGGTGTCGGCCGGGCCGACACCGAGGGCGGCCAGGTCGCCCGCGGCCAGCTCCCGGCTGTCCTCGGCGCCTTCGACGGCGGTGACGAGCGCCGCCGCGCCGCCCGCGATCACGCCCATGACCTGCGAGGGGTCGGTGTTGAAGGTCGGCGGGCACTCGCTGGCGTCGAGCACGCCGAGGCGGCCGGCGGTGCCCGCGCCCGCGTAGACGAGCCGGCCGCCGCGGGCCATCCGGGCGGCGGTGGCGTCGATGGCGGCGGCGATCTCGGGCAGCCGGGCGGCGACGGCGGCGGGGACGCCGGCGTCCTCGCCGTTCATGATCCGGGCGATGTCGAGGGTGGGCAGCCGGTCGATGTCCGCGAGGTCGGGGCGGAAGGCCTCGGTGGTGAGGGCGGCGAGCTCGCCACGGAGGGCGTTGCACGCCCGCGATGCCGGGTCCGGCGAGGCGCCGGCCGGTGCGGAGGCGGCCGGCGGGGCGGGGGTGCCGGATGCCGTGGCCGGGCCGGACGGCACGGGCGGGTCGGACGGCGCGGGGGAAGCGGCGGCGGCCGCGGCTGATGCGGATGACGAAGCAGAAGAAGAGGCCATGGGCGGACGGCTCTTTCCATGCGTGCCGGGCGGGCCGGCTTCGGTCAGCGCGTGGAGCGCGGGGCGTGGCGGTGTGCGAGCGCTTCGTACGAGGCGGACAGGGCCGGCGCCGCGGACTCGTACGTCCGCTGGGCGACGCCGATGAACAGGCAGTCCACCACGAGGAGCTGACTGGTGCGGCTCGACATGGCCGCGGGGCGCAGCTCGCTCTCCCGGGCGGAGGAGGTGGTGAGCACGTGGTCCGCGTACTGGGCGATCTCGCCCTCCGGGCGGCCGGTGATCGCGAGCGTCGTCGCGCCGTGCTCGAAGGCGACCCGCAGCGGTTCGATGACGTCGGTGGTGCGGCCGGAGTGGGTGATGGCGACGGCGACGTCGCCCGCGCGCAGCTGGACGGCGTTGGTGACGGCCAGGTGCGGGTCGGCGGGGGCGTGGGCGATCAAGCCGATGCGGAGCAGCTTCTGGACGAGGTCCTGGCCGACGAGGTTGGAGGCGCCGATGCCGTAGACGTCGATGCGCCGGGCCCCGGCGAGCGCCGCGACCGCGGCCTCCAGCTGCGCGGTGTCGAGGGCGGCGGCGGTGTCCGCCAGGCACTGCGCCTCCTCCTGGGCGAGCTTGGCGACGACGGCGGGCAGCGGGTCGTCGACCGCGATGTCGGCGGTGACGGCCGGGGCGCGGCCGGCCGCCTGCTCGGCGGCGAGCGCGGCGAGGGCGAGCCGCAGGTCGCGGTAGCCCGGATAGCCGAGGATGCGGGCGGTGCGCACGACGGTGGCCTCGCTCGTGCCGGTGCGCTCGGCGAGGCCGGTGACGGTGAGGGCGGCGGAGCCCGCCGGGTCGCTCGCCACGGTCTCGGCGACGCGCTGCATCGAGCGGGTCATGGAGGGGGCGAGCGTGCGGACCTTGGCGGCGAGGGCGCCGGGGGCGGGGGCGCCGCGGGCGGGCGGCGCGGCGGGGGCGTCGGCCGGCGCGGGGACCGCACGGTCGCCGCCGGTAGTTTCTTTCAGTTTGCTGCTCACCTTTTGAAAGGTATTTTCAGGGTGGTGAGCCGTCAACCGCCCCTGTCCGGGACAATGGACCGTATGGAGCTCGAACAAACGCTGCACACGGCGCGCGCCCTGATCCTCGCCGACCTCGTCGCGGGTGACGTGGCGGAGGCCGACGTCGTCTCGCTCGTCGAGGACGCGGTGGCGCAGCGGCGGTGGTGGGTCGAGCAGTGGCCGGAAGGGGCCGGGTTCGTGGTCGGGCTGATAGCCCAGGACGTCCAGGACGCCCTGCTGGAGCGCTACGGCCGCTGGCCGCTGTGCCCGCTCTGCACCCGATCCGGTGATCTGCACGCCCTGGAGGTCGAGCCGGAGCTGGGGCCCGACCCGCACTGGGCCTGCACCAAGCAGACGGTCCTGGTCGCACCCGTCGGCTCGCTCGCCGGCGCCCTGCGGTGAGGCGCCGCCGATGACGCTCTACATCGACCCGCCCGTCTGGCCCGGGCACGGCCGCATGTGGTCCCACCTGATCAGCGATGTGTCGTACGACGAGCTGCACGCGTTCGCCGCGCGGCTCGGTGCTCCCGCCCGCGCGTTCGACCGCGACCACTACGACGTGCCGTCGACGTCCTACGGGGACGCCGTGCGGCTGGGTGCGGTGGAGGCGAGCAGCAAGGAGCTGGTGCGGCTGCTGGTGGGCGCGGGGCTGCGGCGGCCGAAGCACGAGCGGCCGTAGTCGGTGCGGCCGCAGTCCGTGTGGCCGTGCCCGTGCAGCCGTGGTCCGTGCGCCCGCCGCCCGTGCAGGTGCGCGGTCAGCCGGCCAGCAGGCCCAGTTCGGTGGTGAGGTTGTGGCGCGCGACCGCCTCCCAGCGGTCGTAGCCCAGCGGCGTGCGGAAGAGCCGCGGCAGGTCCAGGAGCTGCCGCAGCACGGCCGAGCGCCCCTCGCGGAAGGCCGCGTCGGGCACGAAGGCGTACTCCTCGCGGACGGCGGCGGCGTAGGCCGCGTACTCCTGCGGGGATCCCGCGAGCACGGCCAGGTCGGCGTCGGAGAGCACTTCGCCGTCCCGGTCGCCGGCCCCCGGGGCGTGGCCGACGGTCAGCCGTACGAGCCGGGCGACCTCGGCCGTACGGGCCGCGCCGATGCCCAGTTCGGGCAGGGCGCGCTCGGCCAGGTGGGCGCTGCGCTCCTCGTTCTCGGAGCGGTCGGGGCGGTAGACCGCGTCGTGGAACCAGGCGGCGAGGCGGACGGCGTCCGGGTCGTCGGCGTGCGCGGCCAGCTCCTCGACCCGGTCCAGGACCGCCACCAGGTGATCGACGGTGTGGTAGCGGCGCTGCGGCTCCGACCAGCGGCGCAGCAGGTCGTCGGCGTACGGGCCGGGGTCCGGGGAGGTCGCGCCGCCGCGGGCGCGGTCGACGGTCTCCTGCCAGCGGATGCGCAGGGCGGGGCCGGACGGGTGCTCGGTCGTAGCTGCCATGGGGCCAATTGTGGGGCACCGCTTTTGGCGCGGGGCTCCCGTATGGCAGGCTGTGCAATATGTCTAGACCAATTCTTGAGGTGATCGCGCTCGGCCCGCGGGACGCGGTGGCGGCGCAGGACGGCGGGGCGGACCGCCTCGAACTGGTCACCGACATGGCCGCGGACGGGCTCACCCCGTCCCTGGAGACCTTCACCGCCGTGCGGGACGCCGTCCGCATCCCCGTGCGCGTCATGCTGCGCGCCGCCGACGGCTTCTCCGCGGGTGACGCCGCGGCCCTGGACGCCCTGTGCGGCCGGGCCCGTGCGCTGGTCGCGGAAGGCGCCTCCGAGTTCGTCCTCGGCTTCCTCACCGACGACGGACGCGCCGACCTCACGGCCGTCGCCGCGCTCGCCGACGCGATCGGGCCGCGGGCGCGCTGGACGTTCCACCGCGCCATCGACCGGGCGGCCGACCGCGACGCCCTGCGCAAGCAGCTCGCCGACCTGCCCGGCCTCGACACGTACCTGACGGCGGGGTCCGCCGCCGGCGTCGACGACGGCCTCGCCACGCTCGTCGCGGAGGCGGGACGGGCCGACGAGCCCGGCTACGAGCCGCGGATCATGGTCGGCGGCGGGCTGCAGCTCAAGCACCTGCCGGTGCTGCGCGGGGCCGGGATCTCCGCCTTCCATATCGGCGGCGCCGCTCGGCCGGACGGGTGGGGCGGGCCGGTGGACGCGGGTGCGGTGCGGACCTGGCGGGAGGCGCTGGACGCGTAGGGCGGGTCCGGGGCTCCGTCCCGGTCCCCGGTCCTCAAACGCCGGACGGGCTCGAATTCTGCCGGGCCCGGTTCTCGGCTGCGGGCCCGGCCGGGGTCCGCGTGCGGCCTGCTCCCGTGGCTGCGGCAGCTGTCGCAGCCGGCCTCGTCGTCCCTGCCGCCATCCCCAGTGCCACCAGCGCCAGCGCCGACGCCCCCAGCGGGAACCAGCGCTCTCCCAGGAGCGCCATCGCCAGGCTGCCCGTCCCGCCGCCCGCGGCCATGCCCAGGTACAGCGCGCTGCTGTTGAGGGAGAGCAGCAGCGGTGCGTCGGCGGGGCGCAGGGAGGCCAGGCGGTGGGGCTGGGCCACCGAGATCGACCAGCCTGCGAGCGGCACCGCCAGCGCGTAGACGAGCGCGCCCGTCATCGTCCGGCCCAGCCACGGCAGCGCCGCGAAGAACACCGCCGAGACCACACTGCCGGCCAGCAGGACCTTGCGGACGCCCCAGCGGTCCACGACGTGGCCGCCGAGCCAGCTGCCCGCGACCGAGGCGACGCCCGTCGCCAGCAGGATGGTGCTGAGCCGGTCCGCGTCGCCGCCCGTCGCCGGGTGCACGGCCGTGCCCAGGTAGATGTAGACGGACTGGAACGCCATGAAGAAGGCGAACGTCGTCGCCGCGGCGGCCAGGACGCGCCCGTCGCGCAGCGGGGCCAGTCGCTCCCGCAGGCCCACCGCCTGGGCGGGCGCGGGCAGTTCGCGGAGGAAGGCGGCCAGGCCCAGCAGGGCCACGGCGCCGAGCGCGGTGACGAGCCACATGGTCAGCCGCCAGTCCGCCCGGCCCACGTAGGTGCCGAGCGGCACGCCCAGGGCCGTGGCCACGGTCATTCCGCCGAGCACGGTCGCGATGGCCCGGCCGCGCCGCTCCGGCGGGACGAGGGTGGTGGCGGCCGCGCTGGCGTTCGGGCTGTACAGGGCGGCTCCGGCGGCGGCCAGGACGCGGGTCGCGAGGAGCGTCGTGTAGTCGGGCGCGAGGGCGCTCAGGGCGTTCGCGGCGGTGAACACGGCGAGTGCCGTCAGCAGCAGGCGGCGGCGCGGCCAGCGGGCGGTCGCGGCGGCGAGGACCGGGGCGAGCAGCGCGTACGCGAGCGCGAAGACCGTCACCACCTGGCCGGCCGCCAGGACGGAGACGCCGAGGTCGTCGGCGACCCGGCCGAGGATGCCGGCCATGACCATGGTGTCGGTGCCCACGGCGAAGGTGCCGAGGGCGAGCAGGAGTAGTCGCAGACGCACAGGATCCCCCCGAGACGAATCGTTGGATGCTCGTCAAACAATTGGGGATGGGTGGATAATTGTCAAACAATTACCGGGGGCGAGGAGGGAAGAGCACATGCCGGACGAGTGGCTGCCGCAGCCCGCGACCGAGGACATCCAGCTGGTGAGGGTGCTGCACGCGCTCGGCGACCCGGTGCGCCTGCAGCTGCTGTGGGTGTACTTGAGGGGTCAGGAGTTCGCCTGCGACCTGAGCGGGCTCGGCCTCGACCACCTGCACAAGTCCACGGTGTCGCACCACATGAAGGTCCTGCGCGAGGCGGGGGTGACCTCGACGCGCGTCTCCGGCCGCAACCGGTTCGTGCAGCTGCGGCGGGGGGATCTCGACAAGCGGTTCCCCGGGCTGCTGGACGCCCTGCTCAGAGGGCTGGAGGGGGAGGCCTCGTAAGGCCTCCCGGGCGCGGGCCCTCCGTGTGCAGGCGTTACGCCAACTGCCCCGGCAGCGGCTCCGCGTGAAGCACCGTCAGCCCCGACACCGCTCGCGTCAGCGCCACGTACAGCCGCCGCAGCCCCGTCCGCTCGTCCGGTTCGCCGGCGACGACCGCCGCCGGCTCGTCCAGGACCACGTAGTCGTACTCCAGGCCCTTCGCCAGCGACGCCGGCACGAGCGTCAGGCGGGCCTCCGCCGTCGTCTCCTCGCCCGGGGCCAGGTACGGCAGGCCCGCTTCCGCCAGCAGCGCGCCCAGCGCCCCGATCCGCGCGTCCGCCGCGATCAGGCCGATCGACCCCTCCCGCTCCAGCGACTCCCGGCACGCGGCCACGACCGCCGCGTCCAGCTCCCCGCCGGGCACCGCGCGCACCGCGAAGTCGCCCGCCGCCTCACGCACGGACGTGGCCTCGGCCAGGCCGGGGGCGATGGCGGGCAGCAGCCGCGACGCGTAGGCGATCACCTCGCGCGGCACGCGGAAGCCCTGCGTGAGCTCCTCCACGCCGGCCTCCGGCTTGCCGAGGTGCGTGAGCGCCTCCTGCCAACTGGACGTCGCCCACGGCGTCGTGCCCTGCGCGAGGTCGCCGAGGATCGTCGCGGAACCGGTCGTGCAGCGCCGGCCCACCGCGCGGTACTGCATGGGGGAGAGGTCCTGGGCCTCGTCCAGGACCACGTGGCCCAGCGACGGCGTCCGCGCCACCAGGTCCGCCGCCTCGTCGATCAGCACCGCGTCCGCCGCCGACCACTTCGCCGACTTCACGCCGCGCGCCGGCTTCGCCCACAGGATCTCCGCCTGCTCCTCCGCCGAGAGCACCCCGTCCGCGTGCTCCGCCAGGAACTCCGCGTCGGACAGCAGCCGCAGCACCAGCTTCACCGGATCGACCGCGGGCCACACCGCCTTGACGGCCGCCTTCACGGCGGCGTTGCGCGCGACCGCGTCCTGCACCCGGTCGTCCGGCGCCTCGCCCGCCTGCTCCATGCGTACGAGCACGGCGTGCGCGATCCGCTGCGGCAGGGCCTCGCGGGCGGCGCCGTAGCGGATGTCGCGACCGAGCAGCTCGCGGACGATCTCCTCGATCTCGTACGCGGGCACCCGCCACCGCCGCGAGCCGCGCACGACGACCACCGGCTCCTCCGGCATCGTCACCCCGGAGCGCACCGCGCGCCGCAGCACCTCCGCCATGCGGGCGTCGCCCTTGATGCGGGCGGCCTCCGCGCGGTCCGTGCCGCGCACCTCCACATGCGCGACGAGGTCATCGACCGTCGCCTGCGCCACGTTCAACTCGCCCAGCGCGGGCAGGACTTGCTCGATGTAGTGCAGGAACGACCGGTTCGGTCCGATGACCAGCGTGCCCGTGCGGGCGAGGCGCTCGCGGTGCGCGTAGAGCAGATAGGCCACGCGGTGCAGGCCGACCGCCGTCTTCCCGGTGCCGGGAGCCCCCTGGACGCACACCGTGCCGCCGATCCCCGCACGGACGATCTCGTCCTGCTCCGGCTGGATCGTGGCCACGATGTCCCGCATGGGGCCCACGCGCGGCCGCTCGATCTCCGCCTGCAGCAGCTTGCTGGCCTGGTCGGCGCCGGACGTGTCGGTGAGGTCCTCGTCCTCGTACGCGGTGAGTTCGCCGCCCGTGTAGCCGAAGCGGCGGCGCATCCGCACGTCCATCGGCTCCTTCTTGGACGCCCGGTAGAACGGCTGCGAGACGGGCGCGCGCCAGTCGATCACCATCGGGTCGCCGTCCGCGTCGTGCACGTGCCGGCGGCCGATGTAGAACTGCTCGCCCTCGGCCCCTTCGGCCCGGTCCGCGCCCGGCGCGTGCGTGTAGTCCAGGCGCCCGAAGAACAGCGGGGTGTGCGCGAGATCGGCCAGCGCCGTGATGCGCTCCTCGATCTGCCGCTCCAGGACGGCGGCGTTGACCCAGTTCGCGGTGACGTCCTTGATGTCCAGGGCCTCGACGTCCTCCCGCATCGCGCGCAAGGCGGCGCGGGAGGAGGAGAGGTGGGTGCGCTCCCGCTCCAGGGGGTCGTTCGCGTGGGTGGTCACTTGCGGCGCGGGCACGGCAGAGCCTCCAGACGTACGGGGGACGATCGGAAGCCGCCGGTTTCCGTCCGGTCGGCGGCCGCGCTCCGTGCGGCGCGGCGGACGCTGCGGGAGGCGGGCGGGAAGGGGAGATTCTAGTCAGCGGGCTGGGGGCGCGCGAGCGATTTTCCGCGCTCCCCTGGGGCGTTTTCAGAGCCGCCCCAGGGTCGTCCCCAGGGTCGCCTCCAAGGCCGTCCCCAGGGGCGTCCCCAGGGACGACCTCAGGGTCGGCGTCCACCTCCCGTAGGACACCATGATCCTCGGGTCGTACGCGCGGGCCTGCGCTTTTACACCGGCAGGCCGATGTCCGGGGGCGCCGCGGGAAACCATCATGGAGACATGAACACAGCAGCCGTGAACCCGGACCCCGCCGCCGACGAATCCCCCCTCGCGCACGCCCTCCGTGCGATCAAGGCCTTCGCCGGCGCGGCCGTCAGCGTCGTCGTCCTGGGCCAGTACGCGGACGGCCGCAGGGCCTGACCCCGGCTCTCCTCCGTACGAGGCCGGGGTCGTGCGCGGCCGTACGGCCTACGCCTCCTCGCCCGCGAGCAGCGAGTCCGCGTCCACGATGCGGTACGCGTAACCCTGCTCGGCCAGGAACCGCTGCCGGTGCGCCGCGAAGTCCTGGTCGACGGTGTCCCGGGCGACCACCGAGTAGAAGCGCGCCTCGTGCCCGTCCGCCTTCGGGCGCAGCACCCGGCCGAGCCGCTGGGCCTCCTCCTGCCGGGAGCCGAACGTGCCCGACACCTGGATGGCGACCGTCGCCTCCGGAAGGTCGATGGAGAAGTTCGCGACCTTCGAGACCACGAGCACCGAGAGCTCGCCCTGCCGGAAGGCGTCGAAGAGCTTCTCGCGCTGGGCGTTGCTGGTCTCGCCCTTGATCACGGGCGCGTCGAGGTGCTCGCCGAGCTCGTCGAGCTGGTCGATGTACTGCCCGATGACCAGCGTCTGCTCGCCCTTGTGCCGGGCCACCAGCGCCTCCGTGACGCGCCGCTTCGTGGCGGTCGTCGCGCAGTAGCGGTACTTCTCCTCCGTCTCGGCCGTCGCGTAGGCGAGCCGCTCGGAGTCCGTGAGGTTGACGCGCACCTCCACGCAGTCGGCCGGCGCGATGTAGCCCTGCGCCTCGATCTCCTTCCACGGCGCGTCGAAGCGCTTCGGGCCGATGAGGGAGAAGACGTCCGACTCGCGCCCGTCCTCGCGCACGAGCGTCGCCGTCAGGCCGAGCCGCCGCCGCGCCTGCAGGTCGGCCGTGAACTTGAAGACCGGCGCCGGCAGCAGGTGCACCTCGTCGTAGACGACCAGGCCCCAGTCGCGGGAGTCGAACAGCTCCAGGTGCGGGTAGATGCCCTTCCGCTTGGTCGTGAGGACCTGGTACGTGGCGATGGTGACCGGCCGGATCTCCTTCTTCGTACCGCTGTACTCGCCGATCTCGTCCTCGGTCAGCGACGTGCGCTTCACCAGCTCGTGCTTCCACTGCCGCGCCGAGACCGTGTTCGTGACCAGGATCAGCGTGGTCGCCTTGGCCTTGGCCATCGCGCCGGCGCCCACGAGCGTCTTGCCCGCGCCGCAGGGCAGCACGACCACGCCCGAACCGCCGTGCCAGAACCCCTCGACGGCCTGCTGCTGGTACGGCCGCAGCGCCCAGCCGTCCTCCGCCAGCTCGATCGGATGCGCCTCGCCGTCCACGTACCCGGCCAGGTCCTCCGCCGGCCAGCCCAGCTTCAGCAGCGTCTGCTTGATCTGCCCGCGCTCGGAGGGGTGCACGGCGACGGTGTCCGGGTCGATCCGGGCGCCGACGAGCGGCTGGATCTTCTTGGAGCGGAGGATCTCCTCCAGGACGGGGCGGTCCGTCGACTCCAGGACCAGGCCGTGCGTGGGGTGCTTGAGCAGCCGCAGCCGCCCGTAGCGGTCCATCGTCTCCGCGATGTCGACGAGGAGGGAGTGCGGGACGGGATAGCGCGAGTACGTGACGAGGGCGTCGACGACCTGCTCGGCGTCGTGCCCCGCCGCCCGCGCGTTCCACAGGCCCAGCGGGGTGACCCGGTAGGTGTGGATGTGCTCCGGGGCGCGCTCCAGCTCGGCGAAGGGGGCGATGGCGCGACGGCATGCGTCGGCCTGCTCGTGGTCCACCTCCAGGAGCAGCGTCTTGTCGCTCTGGACGATCAAGCAGGACACTCGTACCTCCACAACCGGGCCCGGCCGGCCCACCGCGCCAAACTCCTGAGTTTACTTGCTCGAACGTGGAGGCGGGTGGGAATGGGGTGTGAGTGCTCCTGCGCGAGTGCTCCTGGGCGAGTGCTCCTGCGCGGGCCGTCCGGGGTGGTCGTGCCGGGGTAGTGGGGCCGGGGCCGGGGCCGGGGGTCAGGCGTGCTCGTCCGCCAGTTCCGCCACGCCTGTGATCCGGTGCAGCGGGTACGTGCGGACCTCGTCCGCCGTGTGGTCGTAGCCGGTCACGAAGCCGCCCTCGACGCGTACCGGGGCGATGACGCGCTGGCTCGCCGCGCCCTCCGCGTTCACATAGCCGATCCACACCGCGGCGCCCGTGAGCACCGCGGCCTGCATCGTGGCGAGGGTGTCCGCGGAGGTGGTGCGGGGCAGGCCGCCGTCGGCCGGGGCGGGGGCGGCGACCGGCTTGCGCTCGGCCGTGGACGCCAGGTCCCCCGCGCGGATCGCCCGCACCGCGGCGCCCAGCAGCGTCTCGTCCGGCACCGGCGGGCCCTCCGGGACGGGGGCCGGGGCGGTGCGCTGCGGGGTGCGGCGGGCGTCGGCGCGCGTGACGACGACGTCCCCCTCGGCCGACTCGGCCGCCGGGGCGTACCCCATCGCGCGCAGGCCCGCGAGGAGGTCGTCCGGCGCGGCCTGCGCCGCGAGCACGGTGGGGGCGAGGCGGCGCAGCCGCAGCGGGGCGGAGCGGCGGTCGGCGAGGATCTCGGCGAGCATCGCCTCGTCGTCGCAGCGCAGGTACGAGGACGCGGCGCCGACGCGCAGCCGGCCGTGGCGGCGGGCCACGTCGTCGATCAGGTAGGCCAGCGGCTGCGGCACGGGCGTACGGGAGTGCTCCGTGAGGAACGCCTTCAGGTCGGCCGCGGTCTGCCCGGCGTCCAGCGCGCGGCGCACGGACGCGGGCGTGAAGCGGTAGACCGTGGCGCCGCCCTTGGACTCGACGTCCGCGAGGACCCCGAGCGTCTGGGCGAGCGGCCGCTTCAGGGGGCCCGGGGCGACGGCCGTCAGGTCGGCCTGGAGCAGGATGTGGTCGAGCGGCTCCGGCAGCAGCGGGGCCAGCAGGGCGGCCGCCCGTACGGCGCAGGCGGCCTGCTCGGCGTCGCTGAGCGGGAATGCGGGCTCCGTGCCCTCCGGTCCCTCCGGCCTCTCCGGCTTTTCCGGACCCAGCAGGGCGCGGCCCGGGGCGGACAGGGCGCCGCGGTTGGTGACGCCGAGCAGCTCGGCCTCGGCCAGCGCCCAGCGGGCCAGGCGAGTGCGCAGGTCCTCCGTGCCGGGCTCGGCCGGCGTCCGCGGAGGGCGCTCCCAGTGCATGCGGTCCAGCAGCGTGTCCGCGGAGACCGACGTGCCGGGCGGGAGCGTGGCCAGGAGGGCCAGGGCGCGGTGGCGGACCTCGGGCGCGGGCGAGCGGTCCAGCTCCGCGGCGAGGACGTTGAGGGGGCGGCCCTTGGCGTCCCGGCTGCCCACCAGGCCCGGGGTGCGGGTGGCCGCGAGCCAGGCCGTGACCAGGCGGGCCCAGCGATGCTCGGCAGGCAGGTGCAGCCAGTCGTCGAAGGCGGGCGTGGGCGCGTAACGCTCGTCGACCTCGCCGTCCGAGGCGAGCAGCCCCGCCGCGTACGCCAGCTCGATCCAGAAGGCCGCCGCGTCCTCGGTGGCGTCGAGGACCGCCGCGGCGCGCTTCAGGTCGCGCACGCTCAGGCCGCCCGCGCGCAGCACGAGCGGGCCGTCCGACTCCCAGGCGGCGAGCAGCTCCTCCACCGTCCCCAGGGCCGTGAACGCCTGGCCGGCGGCCGTCGCGTCCACCGTGCGGGCCGAGTGCGGCGTGGCGGGCGCAAGCTCGGGCGCCACCGGCTCCGGCGTACGGTGCGCGCGGCCGCCGCGCAGGTGCAGGGCCGCCTCGCGGGGCAGGACCACGTTGCCGGGTGACGCGGGCAGCAGCAGGCCGCGGTCGAGCAGCCAGCGCAGGTGCGGGGCGGGATCGGCGGTGACCGTGCCGTAGGGCGGGCCCCACACCAGCCTGCCCAGGACGGCCGTGGCCTCCGCGGGCGCCCCCGCCAGCAGCTCCGCCATCCGGGTGCGGTCCTCGAACAGGGTCGTGAGCGCGGCGACCGCCGACACCGGGTCGTGCGTCCCCGGCAGCCCCGCAGCCGCGATGATCTGCTGCAGCCGGCCCGGCGACATGCCCGCCGTGGCCTCCGCCACGGTCGGGCCGAGGCCGGTGGGGGAGGGGTGCGCCGGGCTCGGCGCCAGCAGCTCGCGGACGGTGCGGACCAGGCGCAGCCGGTCCTCGCCGCCCCAGACCAGGGCCTGCTCGCGCAGGGTGGCCACGGCGCGGGGCAGGGCCTCGGCGATGCGCGGGTCGGCGGGGGCGTCCCCCGTCATCAGGGCCGCGAGAGTGCCGTACGGGCACGGGTCCGGGGCCACGGCGAGGGCCTCGGCCGCCTGCAGGGCGAAGCGGTCCAGGCGCTCCAGGGCGCGCACGACGGAGGCGCGGGTGCCCGCGCGGGTCGCCAGCTGGGTCAGATCGCCCGGCACGGGGTTGAGGAGATCGGGCCGGGCCCGCAGCAGCCCCGCGAGCGCCCCGTCGGGCCGCGCCCGCAACTCCTCGGCCAGCGTCCGCGGCCCGCCGCGCGCGGCCCCGCCGCTACTGCCTGTCTCCCGCGGTGTGGTCATTCTGTTTACGGTACCGGGTCGAGCGCCGCAGGCCAGGGGGTTGCGGGGCGCTGCGGCGGTGCGGGGGCGCCGGTGCCGGCGGCTCCGCCGGTGGGTGGGGGGTGCCGGTGCGCGGGGCGCTGCCAGTGCGTGGGGGTGCCGGTGCCGGGGGCTCCGGGGCCGCATATTTACGGGCCCGCACCCGCTGGCCTCGGTGGCTTGGTCGGACGCGGCCCCAGCGTGGGGCGAGATGCGCGACCCTGAAGCCCTGAGCCAGATGCGCATACCCGGCTACGACACCTGCATCGAGGTCCCCAAGTCCTCGATCGCGGGCTTACCGGAGGAGAGCGGTGGACCTGATCACCCCCGCACAGCGTGACGAGCTGTTCCGCAGCCTGGAGCGGGACGCGTTTCATCTGGAGCTGAGGGACCACTACGGGTCGCCTGTCGAGGACACTCCCTATGCCCGTTGGCAGAGGGGCGAACCTGACGACTTCGCCTGACTGGGACCGTGGACAACGCTCATGAAGAGTGTGACCGGGGGCGGCAAGGCAGTCCGGCGGGTGCGGGTCGTCACGGAGCCGCACTCCCGGTACGTCGGGCGGGAGCACTCGCTGACCCGGTTGAACCTGGAGATGGGCGAGGACATCCGGTGGCTCCCGAGGCACAGACTGCCGGAAGGCATCACGTTTCCCGTGGGCGGAAATGACTGGTGGCTGTTCGATGACCGCCTCCTGGCCGTGGGGCACTTCGACGAGGACGGGAGGGTTCTCGGCTCGGAGCTGATCGAGGACGCCGTGGCCGTGGCCGAGTGCATCCGGGTGCGGGACCTTCTCTGGACCACGGCGATCCCGCACCGCGACTACAAGCCCTGAAACCACCCGGGGGCGCGGGGTGGGGCGGTGCGTGGGGGTGCCGGTGCCGGGGGCTCCGGGGTGGGGGTCCGGGGCCGTATATTTACGGGCCCGGTGCCCCTGATGTCGTGCGTGCCCGGAGATTGGGCCCACAAATACACGTCAGCGCCCCGGACCCCCACCCCTGCGCCCCCGTCCCCTCCCGCCGTCCTTCTCGCCGGCGTCGGTGGCCCGGTCGGGATCTGTGTCCAGGCGTAGCTCCCGCAAGCGTTCGGCGAGTGTTTCGTGGGCGGTTTGGGCGCTGGAAGACGGTGGTGGCGTGTCAGACCTGGTAGGCCTCGTGAGGGATACCGCGCTCCCACACTGCTTCGAACGCCGACGCGCACAGTTCGGTGACGTCCGCGTCTTCACTGACTGATGGGCCTGCCGATGCACCGTCTCCGGTGAAGTGGTTGAACATCACCAAGCGGTCGTCGAACAACCAGAAGTCGTTGCCCGGGAGAGCAATGTCCGACGCCTGCCGGCGTGGCAGCCAACGCACCTGCTCCCCGGCCTGAACGTTGACCGGGGTGCCCGCGTGCTCGTACCTGATGTAGTCGGTCACCGGCTCGGAGACGATCCGGGCCCGGCGAACGACGACGCCCCGGGCGATCGTCCGGCGGATGAGATCAACCCACGGGGCCCAGTAGTCCGAGCCAGCGTCGACGTCCTGTTGTCCCGTGCGCTTGGCTTGCGTTTCTTCTCCGCATCGACCGACACCGCAGGGCACTCGTTGTGTCCGGTCTACTTCGCTGCCGTCGCTCAGGAGGGCCGGTATTCCGCGTGCGGGACCGCCCGCTCCCAGACTGCCTCGAACGCACTCGTGCAAAGGCGGAGGACCCGCTCGTCCCGCGTGGGTTCCAGCCAGTCCGGCGCCGCCTCCCCGTCACCCGTGAAGTGCAGGACCACGACCAGCTGGTTGTCGAACACCCAGAAGTCGTTGCCCGGGAAAGGGATGTCGGTCGCCTGCCTGCGCGGCAGCCAGCGGATGTCCTCGCCCGCTTTCGCGTTGGCCTCCGAGACGTAGTGCTCGAAGCGGATGCAGTCCGACTCCGGTACGGAGAAAACCCGCGCCCGGCGGATGCCGACGCCGCGGCCGGTGGCAGCCCACACCGTCTCCAGCCACTGCTGGAATTCGACGTCGCCACCCACCGGATCGGTCAGGGTCCCGTTCTGCCAGGCGATGAAGGCGGGGTCGGACGGCATGTACGTGTCGCGCATCTCCAGATGCACCGCCGAGTGCTCGGCCGAGGCCAGAAGCTCCTCAATGGTCGGCACCTTTGCCACCCTGCACCTCCAGAAAGAACTGGACCATCCGCCGGGGAATCTCCGCGACCGTCTCGTGCCTGCTTGCCCCTTTAGCCCCGGCCCGTGGCCAGTAGGTGTGAACTGGCGGCGAGCAGATCCGGGTAAGGTTCCGCGGCGCGGGCGGCGGCGAGTGCTGCGCGGAAGAGCGGGGAGTCGAGGGCGACAGGCTCTCCCGTGTGCTGCTCGGCGGCCTTGAGCAGCGACCATGTGGGCCCTTCGATCGCGTAGACGCGAACGTCACGCAGACCGGCGGCACGCATTTCTTCCGCCAGTTCCGGCGCGGTGTGGAAGTAGGCCGCTGTGAAGCCCTTCCTGCCCGGCTCGTGCACGCCCGTGGCGAGGATGTCGGTTACGGCGCCGCGCACGCTCTCGCGGTCCAGCCACGTGGTGGCCGTGTGCTCGAAGAGGGATGCGTACCGGTTGATGGCCGCGGCGGCCACCAGGCCACCGGATGCGGTGACCCGACGTGCCTCGGCCAGCGCCTGGTCGCGGTCGGCGCGGTCGAGCAGGTGGTAAAGCGGGCCGAGGAGGAGCGTGGCGTCGTAGGAGCCGTCGTCGGCGGTGAGGCTCCGTGCGTCCCCGACCTCCGCCGTGAGCCCGGCCTCGGCAGCCTGCGCCACATGTTTGACCACCGGGTCCACGAGGTTGACCCGGTACCCGTCGGCGGCGAGCCACCGCGCGTGGGTCCCGGGCCCGCCGCCCACGTCGAGAATCGTGGCCGGGCCGGGAGGAAGGTGACGCCGGAGCAGCTCTTGAGTGCGGACCATCTCCAGCATGCCGTCTGCTGTTGCCGTCAGTCGGGTGGCCTCGTCGAAGGTGTCGGTGTAGAAGTCGATGATCTCCGGGTCCACTTGGGGGATCGTCATGACGGCGATGCTCTACCGTGACCGGTCAACATGTCCAGTGAAGCGGGAGTGCCCAGCCGTGCCGATGCTGAAGTACGAACAGATCGCCGATTCCTTGCGACGCCGCATCACCGAGGGGGAGTTCGCTCCGGGTGACCTTCTGCCGTCCGGCCGGGACCTTTGCGAGCAGTGGGGTGTGTCCCGGGCGACGGTGAACAAGGCGCTCGATGTGCTGCGAGCCGACGGAGTGATCGTCGCGCGGCAGGGCCTGGGATTCCGGGTCACCGATACGCCGTTGGCCCGGCCTGCCGGGGGACGGAGGAGCGGCGCCACGCGTGTGGTGAGCGGCCGTCCATTCCGTCGTCTGGGCTCGCCGGTCAGGGAAGTCCCACCCGCTCATGTTGTCGAGGCCCTGGAGCTGCAGCCCGGAGAAACGGCCCTGCGCCGCGACCGGTTGGTGCTGCTCGCCGACGGGGCGCCGTTGTCGCTGGTGAGTGCGTGGTTCCCGGCGGATGTGGCCGACCGGTGCCCGAAGCTGTCCCAGGCGAAGCCCATCGCGGAGGGGACCACCCACTATGTGGGTCGTCAGACCGGACGCTCGCCTGTGCGGGGGACGGACATCGTCACGGTGAGGCTGGCGAGTGCCGCGGAGGCCGAGGCGCTCGAACGGCAACTGCCGATGGCAGTGGCAATTGATCTGCATATCGCCCGAGATGCTGATGGCGCCCCTCTGGTGTGTGAGGTGGGAGTGACGCCGTCGGATCTGTGGGAGCGGGTCGAGAACTACGAGATGGGAACGGTAAGTTGACGATGGCTTGACTGGACCGGTTAACCGGTCCAGTGTGGAGATGTGGCGCCAGTCACATCTCCTGAAGGAGCCTGCCATGCCTCCCTTCCCCCGTACCGCCCACACCCCCGGCGAGATCACGCTCGCCCCCTCCGAGCCGTCCCCCGTCTCGATCGGTCAGGCGCTCCGTGAGGCCACCGCCATGGAGACGTGGTTGCCTGCCCCGTCGCGGCTGAGTGAGGTCACCGAGCGGCTTCTCGGGTACATCCGGGAGACCGTCCCGGCCGTGGAGGCGGCTGCGGGCCGTCGCCCCGTGGAGTGTCCGGTCCGCCGGTCCGCGTTCGTCGCGGTGCAGGAAGCCCGTCACCGGGCCGGGGGCGGGCCCGGTGACGGGTATGCGTCCGCGATCAGCTTCGCCCGGGGCCTGGGCAAGGCTGCGGGGGATCTGATGCACCAGCAGCGGCGTCTGCAACGGGAAGGCGAGCGGTGAAGGGGGCGGCTGCGCGGCTGTGGGCGTGGTGGGGTCTGTACGGGCAGTTCTCCCGTCCCGTAGGGGCCTTGTGGCCGAGCCGCCGACGGACGTATGCGAAGCGGCGCAACGAGGTGGTGGCCGTCCCCCACACCGGTGGCCCGCCCGCGCTCAAGCAACTGCCGGGCTGCACCTGTGAAGCCTTTGTCGGCGGGGAACAGAGGGCGTAGGCCGGTCGTTCAGGTCTCGCACGGTCCAGGCAGGCACGCCCGTTGCGGACTTCGGAGAGTGGTCGATGCCCAAGTGGTTGGTCATGGAGGAGACGGTCATCGCCGAGGGAGCGGCTCCGCACCAGCGGGTCCTTCGGTCCTTGAGCGGGAACAAGACCCGGGAACAGGCGCTCGAGGAGCTGCGCAAGGTGGCCAAGCGCCACCGGCCCGACTGCCTCAAGAGCACGCAGTGCGTCGTGGGGCAGGACAGTGACGGGTCCTTCTGGATTCTGCCGAAGAACGGCAAAGGGCACGCCCGGTGCAACCTCCGGCTCATTGAGCAGACGCACCCGTAGGCAGGGGGTGCGAGAGGGGTGAGGGGGGCGGTCCTGCCGGGCCGCCCCCATCCCGTTCCGGTCAGTCGAACCAGCGCGTCCGGGCCAGTTCCTCCGTGCGGCTCGGGTCCTCCAGGAGGGCCGCCGCCTCGAAGCGGCGGGACCAGGCTCCTGCGGCCCAGGCCAGGCCCGCCGCCAGGCCCTCCAGGGTGGCTGCGTGCAGCACGCCGTCGTCGGGGTTGAGCCGCCAGTCCAGTTCCACGCCGCCGACGACCAGCTCCTCGTGTTCGACGTACGTGGAGGGCGCGCCCGGCAGCAGGACCCGGACGCCTTCCGGTACCTCGCGGAGCTCGCCGTCGCCCGCGGGGACGGTCACCGGGAAGGCCTCGCTCAGGCGTCGTACCTGCAGCAGTTCGGAGAGGGCGGCGGCCCGGTCGGGGCGTACGGGCAGCAGCGGGTGGCCCTCCGCGAAGGGCAGCAGGTCGGGGGCGTCGGCGATCAGGGCGTCCGTCGCGTCCCCGACCTGTGCGTGGTCGTCGACCACGGCCCGTACGTCGTCGGGCACGGTGACGTCCTCCGGGTCCAGCTCCGCCAGCGCGCTGTAGAGGCCGTGGAGCTGGGCGGGGCTCACCGGGAGGGTCGGGTCGGCCAGGCGGGAGAGGAGTTCCGCCGCGCCGCCCGGCTCGTCGAGCAGCGCGGCCGCGGACGTGCGGACGCCCAGGGCGCGCAGCACCTGCTCGTCGGCGAGGCCGGCCGCGTCCGCCGGCTCGTACAGGCCGTGCAGGAGCGGGTCGCCGCCCGCGACGCGCAGGCCGGCGGGGCGGCGGCCGTCGAGGACGGGGTGGCCGCGCAGCCACCAGGCGGTGTACGGGCGGACGGACTCCGTCGTGCCGTCGGGCAGCAGGATGCGCACGGGCGTGGTGAGGGCGTCGCGCAGCGGCGGCTCGGCGAGCAGGGCCAGGGCTTCCGGCCAGGCGTCGTCGTCGACGAGGTCGAGGTCGCGGACGGCCACGATCTCCGTCGCGACGGGCGGCACGGGCGTGTCCGGCAGCCGGTCGAGGACGTCCTCGCACCACACGTCGACCGCGTCGAGCAGCCCGGCGTCGTCGGGCTCGGCGAAGTCGCCGTCGCGCGGTTCGAGTTCGTCGGGGTCGAGGACGACGTCCGTGGCGCGCACGAGCGCGAAGCCGGCCATGACGCCGACGGCGGTGAGCGGCTGCTCGCCCCACCGCTCGGCGAGGGCGGCGTCGCACGCGGCGAGCTCGCCGGGCCGGATCACGCGTTCGAAGGCGCTGCCGGGCAGGACGAGTTCGCCCGCGGGGGCGAGCTCGCCGTCCTCGTCGGGCAGGGCGAGGGCGCCGAGCCAGGGCTCGTCGCCGGGCGAGAGATCGGCGTCGCGCACGAGGCCGAGGACGAGTTCGGCGAGGGCGTCCGCGTCGAGCGCGTCCTCGTCCCACACCTCGTCGGCGTCGAGGGAGGCGGCCACCGCGGCCCGCACCTGCGGGGTGGTCAGGACGGCCCGGGGCGAGGACGGGGTGGCGCCGAGCTTCTCCAGGAGCGGGTGCGCGGCGTCGGGGTGGGCGACCTTCAGCCCCAGGCGGGAGAGCCGCTCCGAGTCCGTGCCGTCCGGCGGCGGGAGCAGCACCTGCCGCGGGCCGATGGCCGTACGGCCGTCCGCCAGCGGCACGGGCAGGCCGGTGAGCCGGTCCGGGTCGATGCCGGCGAGGCTGTCGTAGAGCCGCTGCCACCAGGACGGGGCGCGCTCGACGCCGGCGAGCCGGTCGACGACCTCGCCGAGCGGGGCGCGCGCGACGCCGAGGGCGCGCAGCTCGGGGCGGCGCTCCAGGCCGGCGGGCAGCAGGTTCGGGAAGAGCTCGCCGAGGACGGCGACGGTCTCGGCGCCGGCGCCCTCGACGACCTCGGCGTCGAGGGGCCGCAGCGCGTACGCCTCGCCGTCGGGGCCGCCGGGCCCGCTCCGCGCGAACGGGTCGTCCCACGTGTCGGCGGCCGGCGGGGCGGCCGGGGCGGGGGCCGGCTCCGGCGCCTGGTGGGCCGCGTCCGGGCCCTCGGTCCACGGGATGCCCTCCACGCCGCCGCCCCGCGGCGCGGCCGGCTCCTGGGCGGGGCCCCCGGCCGCGCTCGGCAGGAACGCGACGCCCGGCAGCCGGTCCAGGACCCGCCGGCGCAGCTCCGCGTCCAGCGCGCCCCGCGCCAGCGGGGAGGGCACGAGGTCGAGCGTTCCCGGGCCGACCGGGTGCCAGTCGCGCAGCAGCTGCGTGTACGCCTCGGCCGCGCGCTCGGTGAGGAAGTCCGTGAGGGCGCCGGGCGCGGCGTGGCGGCGCGTGGGCTCCAGCGGGAACGTGGCGACGAGCAGCGCCGGGACGCCCAGCGGCTCGTCCGTCGGCGTCGGGGCGTGCACGACGGGCGCGGTGCCGGGGCGTACGGGCGCGCCGTCCTCGCCCACCGGCACGGCCCACATGACCGACCAGTGCGGGCGCAGGCGCTCCTCCACGGGCCGGTCGGCGAGCAGCGCGGAGTCCAGCGCCCCGGCCGCCCGCTCGACCCGCCAGCGGGCCGTGGTGCCGCGCGCGGAGTCGTCCACGAGGACGTACGGGCCCTCCTGGCGGCGCGTCAGGGTCCGTACGACGCCGTCCGTCTCGACGACGACCTCGGACAGACCGGGCAGCGTCAGCAGCAGCGCGTCGTCGACGCCGGCCAGCAGACGGGAGGTCAGGTCCTCGGCGGCGCCGTCGCGCAGGGGCAGCACGACCACCGTGTCGTAGCCGGCCGGGGCGGTGCCCTCGGCGGGCAGCGGGAGCCTCAGCAGCGGCACGTGGCCCTCGCGGCGGCGGATCTCCTCCTCCAGGGCGGGGGCCCGGACGGCCTCGCGCGCCGCCAGCGCCCTCGCCTCGGCGAGCGACCAGCGGACGCCGCCGGAGCGGCCGACGACGGCCGGCTCGTCACTGACGGCCAGCACCGCGGAGAAGCCGACGCCGAACCGGCCGACGCTGCCGTGGCCGCCCGGGGCGGTGTCCTTCTCCGCCTCGCGCTTGGCGGAGGCCCGGAGGGTGGCCAGGGACTCGACGCCCGCGGCGTCCAGGGGCGCCCCGGTGTTCGCCGCGGCCAGCACGGCCGGGCGGCTGCCGGCGGCCGCGTGCAGGGTCAGCCGCAGACGGCCGGGGACGCCGGCGCGGGCCGCGGCGTCTGCGGCGTTCTGGGCGAGCTCGACGACGAGGCGGTCGCGGTAGCCACCGAGGGCGAGGTCCTCCTCGGCGTTCGCGTCCTCCCGGAAGCGGGCCGGCGACGCCGCCCAGGCGTCCAGCACGCCGCGCCGCA
The DNA here is from genome assembly GCF_042657885.1 of Streptomyces aureoversilis. Taxonomy (NCBI): domain Bacteria; kingdom Bacillati; phylum Actinomycetota; class Actinomycetes; order Kitasatosporales; family Streptomycetaceae; genus Streptomyces; species Streptomyces aureoversilis. The sequence goes on along the minus strand of NZ_JBHSKJ010000006.1, from coordinate 234,783 downwards.
GGCGCGCGGTTCCGAACGGATCCGCGCCTTCGGCCGCGCCTCGCACCATTGCCGTGCCGCTCACGTGTCGTCTCCTGCCGCCGGTGGGTGTTCGGTGTTCCTACGGCAGAACGTACCGCGCGGGGGTGACAGGCCGGTGGCGCCCTCTGCGCGGGCGGGGCCGTATCGCGCCGGGGGGCGCTCGTCCTCGAACTTCCCCAGCTGCCGCTGGGAGGTGCCCCCGGACGGGCTGGACCGGGGTCGGGCCCGCCCGTCAGGGGCAGCCCCCGTCAGGAGGCCGGAGGCCCGGCCCGTCCGCGGTGGCACCGGGTGGTCGCAGGCCGAGCGCGCAGGCCGAGTGCGCAGGCCGAGCGTACGTCAGCCCGTCCGCGGAGGCGCCGGGCGCGAGCCCCCCCGGGTGCCTCAGGAGTGCCCGAGCTCCTCGTCCTCCTCGTCGCCGGCCGGCTCGGAACGCAGCGGCATGGGGTCGACGAGCGTCTCGTCGATCACCGGCGGCGCCGGCCGCGGCGGCTTCGGCATGACCGCGGCCTCGGAGTGCCCGCCGCAGCCGTACGACAGGGACACGAGGTGCCCGTCCGCCGGGCCGAACTCGTTGGCACACACGCCGAACGCTTGTCCGAGGGAGCCCCCGATCGGCACGAGGAAGCCGCAGCTGACGCACGACGCCGGGGCGGCCTGCGCCATCGGGGTCTTCGCGCCGTGGGTCTCGTCCCAGCGGTCGGCGGCGGTGTGCAGCCCGTAGCGGGACAGGACGCGGGCGCGCCGCATCCCGAGCTCCTCGGCGACGGCCGCGATCGTGCCGCGCGCCGGGACGGCCGGCTGGGCGGCGGGGGAGCCGGGGACGACGTCGGCGTCCTCGGCCTCGGCGAGGCGGTCCATCTCCTCGGAGACGGCGGAGTTCGGCGGCGGGACGTCCTCGCCGCTCCAGCCGGGCACGAGCCGCAGGTCCTCGGCGTCGGTCGGGAGGAGGTCGCCCGGGCCCATGTCGCCGGGGCGCAGGCGCTCGCTCCAGGGGACCCACTCGGGGGCGAGGAGGGCATCCGGCCCGGGCAGCAGGACCGTCTCGTCGAGGGTGACGTTCTTGGCGCGGGAGGCGCGGGCGACGGTGACGGCCCAGCGCCAGCCGCGGTAGGCCGGGTCCAGGCAGAGGAAGGAGTGGGTGACGACGCGGTCCCCGTCGGCGACGGTCTGGACATGCTCGCCGACCGTGCCGGGCAGCGCGGCCTCCTCGGCCGCAGCACGGGCCAGGTCGACCGCCTCGGCGCACAGGCGGTCCGGGGTACGGCTTCGCATCGCAGCACTCACAAGAATCGATTCTCTCTTCCACGCCGTCTCACGAGTGCGCCAGCCGATCGGCCGGGTCGGCGGACGGAGCGGACCTCAGGACCGCGTCGACGTCCGCGCCCGAACGGCCTCGGGCACACCTAGTCACTCCCATTCTGCGGGATCGAGACTCGGAGCGCGGCCAAGAACGACCGCCGGTGGCGCGCTACGCACGCTACCCCGCTCGGCGCCACCGGGGATAGCCGGGCCGCGGCGAGCCCCGCGCCCGACCGCCCGCGAAGGGGGCGCGCCCGGCCCCGTGCGGCCGGCGGCGGCGGCGAAAGTGCCCTGCCCGGTGCGAGTTGGGGCAGTATGGCGTGGTGGGAGCCATCCGGTCGGTCGAGGGCGGTCCGCTGCGCCGCACGGCCCGGGGCGCCGGCCGCGTGCTGCGCGCCCCGTTCACGGCTGCCGCGCGGGGCGTGCGCAGGGCGACACACGCGCACGGCGCGGGCGAGTCGGGCCTGGGCAAGCTGATCGAGCTGCACGCGGTGAATTCCGCGGGCGACATGCTGATCACCGTCGCACTGGCGTCCACGGTGTTCTTCTCGGTCCCCACGGACCAGGCGCGCGGCCGGGTGGCCCTCTACCTGGCGATCACGATGGCGCCGTTCACCCTCCTGGCCCCGGTGATCGGGCCGCTGCTCGACCGGCTCCCGCACGGCCGCCGGGCCGCCATGGCGGGCGCGATGCTGACGCGGGCGCTGCTCGCGCTGACGATGTCGGGGGCGGTGGCCAGCGGCGGCCTGGAGCTCTATCCGGCGGCGCTCGGCGTCCTGGTGGCGTCGAAGGCGTACGGGGTGGTGCGCTCGGCGGTCGTGCCGCGGCTGCTGCCACCGCGGATCTCGCTGGTGAAGGCCAATTCCCGGGTGACCCTCGGCGGGCTGCTGGCCACGGGAGTGGCGGCCCCGCTGGGCGCGGGGCTGCACCGGCTGGGACCGGAATATCAGCTCTACGGGGCTTTCATCGTGTTCGTCCTCGGCACGGTGCTGTCCTTCACGCTCCCGCACAAGGTCGACTCGGCGAAGGGCGAGGCGCGGGCCCGGCTGGTCTCCGGGGAGCACCTCCCGCACCGCCCCCGGCGGATGCACATGGCGAAGTTCAACAAAAACGACAGGAAGGGATGGATCGGCAGGAACAACGGGAATGCCGCCAGAAATGGCACCAGAAATGGCACCAGGAATGGCAACAGGAGCGGCAGCAGGAACGGCAACAAGAGGAGCAAGCCTCCCAAACCGCCCGGCCTCCGCACCGTCGGCAGCTCCGTCCTGCACGCCCTGCAGGCCAACAGCGCCATGCGCATGCTCTCGGGCTTCCTCACCTTCTTCCTCGCCTTCCTGCTGCGCGTCCACCCCCTCGGCGACCTGAGCCCGGCCTTCTCGCTCGGCGTCGTCGCCGTCGCCGCGGGCGCCGGGAACGCCCTGGGCACGGCCATAGGGGCGCTGCTGCGCTCGCGCGGCCCGGAGAAGACGATCGCGCTGGTGCTGACGGTGTCCCTGGGCACGACCGCAGCGGCCGCCGTGCTCTTCGGGGCCTTCTTCGTGGTGGTCGTGGCGGCCGTCGCCGGCATCTCCCAGGCGCTGGGGAAGCAGTCGCTGGACTCCCTCATCCAGCGCGACGTGCCGGAGGAGGTGCGCACCTCGGCGTTCGCCCGTTCGGAGACGCTGCTGCAGATGTGCTGGGTCGTCGGCGGGGCCGTCGGCATCGTGCTGCCGCTGAACGGCACCCTGGGCATGGCGGTCGCCGCCGGGGTGCTCGCGCTGGGCGTCGCGACAGCCGTACGGGGTCTGCTGGCAGCGGCACGGCGTGGCTCACCGCACCCCCGCGTGGCCTGACCTGGGCGGCCCGATAGCCTGCCCGCATGACCGCTGCGATTTTCCGGGGCAAGCGCCGCCGCGCCGCTGCCGCTGTCGGCGCCGTGGCCTTCGGGCTCGTCGCCCTTTCCGCCTGCGACAAGCCGACGCCGCTGGCGACGGTGACCGTCGGCTCGACCACCGTGACGACCGAGGCCGCCTGCTACGAGAAGGGCAAGGAGCTCGACCGCGGCGACCTCGACAAGTGCATGGCCGACAAGTCCATCAAGTCCATCAAGGTCCAGCCGGGCGACAAGGTCCGCGTGGGCGTCGAGCCGGACATGGCCGAGCAGGGCTGGATCGTGGTGGGCAACGGCCAGCAGCAGACCAACCAGCTGAAGCAGACCTACACCTCCCTCGACGGCGAGCAGCTCTTCGTCAACCGGATGGCGCAGCGCCTGGAGAAGTCCGTGGTGCTGTCGGTCATCACCAAGGACGGCGTGTGGAGCGTCAAGCTCGAGCTGGACAAGAGCTGACGGACCGGCGGTCCCGCTGATGCGCGTCCTCGTCGTCACCGCCGTGGACGCCGAGCGCGACGCGTTCGTGCGCGGCGCCTCGGCGGCCGGTCCCGCAGGCACGGTCGAGCCGGTCGAGTTCGCCGTGCCGGGCTTCGTGCTGCGCCGGCCCGCCCCGGTCCCGGAGCCGCTCGTGATCGACGTGCTGGCCGCCGGCGTGGGCCCGGCCGCCGCGGCGGCCGGAGCGGCCACGGCCCTGACGGCCGCGGCGCTCTCCGGCAGCCCCTACGGCCTGGTGGTCTCCGCGGGCATCGGCGGCGGTTTCACGGGCCCCGGCCGCGGCGCGGCCGTGGGGTCCGTCGTCGTCTCCGACGCGATCGTGGCGGCGGATCTGGGCGCCGAGACGCCCGCCGGCTTCGTCTCCGTGACGGACCTCGGCTTCGGCACGGTGGAGCACCGGCCGCCCGCGGCACTGGTGCGCGCCGTGGCCGAGGCGGCCGGGGCGCAGCGCGGCGACGTGCTGACGGTCTCGACGGTGACCGGCACCGCCGAGCGGGCCGCGGCCCTGGTGGCCGCGCGGCCCGCCGCGCTCGCCGAGGCCATGGAGGGCTTCGGCGTGGCCGAGGCGGCGGCCGTGCACGGCGTGCCCGCCCTGGAGATCCGGGCCGTCTCCAACCCCGTCGGCCCGCGCGACCGTGCCGCGTGGCGCATCGGCGACGCCCTGCAGGCCCTCTCCGGCGCCTCCGCCGCCCTGCGGGAAGCGCTGCGGGCGGCTCCCCCCGAGACGTGGAGCACCTCCGAGACCTGGAGCACCTCATGAGCGAGCCCCTGAAGATCGCCTACTCGCCCTGCCCGAACGACACGTTCGTCTTCGACGCCTGGGCGCACGGCCGGGTCCCCGGTGCCCCCGCCCTGGACGTCACGTTCGCCGACATCGACATCACCAACGGGATGGCCGAGCGCGGCGAGTTCGACGTCCTGAAGGTCTCCTACGCGGTCCTGCCGTGGGTGCTGGACGAGTACGCCCTGCTGCCGGCCGGCGGCGCCCTGGGCCGCGGCTGCGGGCCGCTCGTGCTCACGCGGGAGGCGGGCAGCAGCCCCGCGTCCCTGGCGGGGAAGACGGTCGCGGTGCCGAGCGAGCGCTCGACGGCGTACCTGCTCTTCCGGCTGTGGGCCGCCGCGGAGGTGCCGGGCGGGGTCGGCGAGGTCGTCGTCCTGCCGTTCCACGAGATCATGCCGGCCGTCCGGGACGGCAAGGTGGACGCGGGCCTGGTCATCCACGAGGCGCGGTTCACGTACGGGAGCTACGGCCTGCACTGCCTGGCCGACATGGGCGAGCACTGGGAGAACACCACGGGCCTGCCCATCCCGCTGGGGGCGATCATCGCCAAGCGCTCGCTGGGCGCGGAGCGGCTGCGCGAACTGGCGGAGGCCGCACGGACGTCCGTGCGGATGGCGTGGGACGATCCGGAGGCCTCGCGGCCGTACGTGCTGGAGCACGCGCAGGAGATGGACCCCAAGGTCGCCGACCAGCACATCGGGCTCTACGTCAACGAATTCACGGCCGGGCTCGGGGAGAACGGCTATGCGGCGGTCCGCGGGCTGCTCACCCGGGCCGCGGCCGAGGGGCTCGTACCGCCCCTCGGCCCGGACGCGCTCGCTTTCGTCTGAGCGCGTCCTCCTCGGACTCTGCGTCCTTTTCGGACTCTTCGGCTTCTGCGGGTTGCCGGACGTCCCGTTCTGCGGGTTCGCCAGACGTCTTCTGCAGGTTTGCCGGACGGCGAACGTCGGACGACGGACGTCAGACGTCCAGCTGGTCGGCGACCGCGCGCAGCATGCCGGCGATCTTGGCGCCGTGGGCCTTGTCGGGGTAACGGCCGCGCTCGAGCTGCTGGGTGACGTTCTCCAGGAGGGTGGTGAGGTCCTGGACGATCGACGCCAGCTCGTCGGGCTTGCGGCGCTGGGCGGCCGCGACCGAGGGCGTGGGATCGAGCAGCGTCACCGACAGCGCCTGGTCGCCCCGCTGGCCGGCCACGACACCGAATTCCACCCGCTGTCCGGGCTTGAGGGAATCGACCCCGTCCGGGAGCACCGAGGAGTGCACGAAGACGTCTCCGCCGTCGTCGCGGGAGAGAAAGCCGAAGCCCTTCTCGCTGTTGAACCACTTGACCTTGCCGGTAGGCACGTCTGTCCTCGTCCTCGTATCTCGTCGGAAATGGGGAATTGAAGGGGAGACCGCCGGAAACCATCGGCCATCGACGGCAATCGGCGGAAAAACAGCTCTTGATAGCACTACAGCGGGTCGCAAGACCCGCTACCCCCCAAGGCTAATGGTCCCGGGCCCGGTGACAAGATGTCCCCGGCCCCACCCCACGCCCAGGCATCTACCCTGGTGGGGTGAGTAGCGAAACGCCCCGGGCCGGGGATCTGCTGGTACGCATCGGCGCCATCGTCTTCCTCGTCGGCGCGGTGGCCACCCTGGCGACGGTCGCCCCCCTGTTCCTGGGCTCCGCCCCGCTGCCTCCCGCAGCGTACTTCGTCTGCATGCTGATGGGGGTGGGATTCCTCATCGCGGGCGCCGGGGTGCTGCGGTCGGTCGCCGAGCAGCGGCGTCAGGCGCGGGCCTCCTCCGCCGCGGGCCCCGCCGCGGCCAGGTAGCCGCGCAGCCACCCGGGGAAGTCCGCGAGCCCGGGCAGGACGACGTCCGCGCCCGCCGCCCGCAGCTCCTCCGCCCCGCAGGGCCCGGTCGTCACGGCCACCGACAGCGCGCCGGCCGCCCGCGCGCCGCGGACGTCCCCGACGTGGTCGCCGACGTAGACGGCCGCGCCGTACTCGCGCAGCGCCCCCGCCTTGGCCTCCGCCCACAGCGAGCCGACGAGCACGTCCGGCTCGATGCCCAGGTGGTCGAGGTGGAGACGGGCGTTGCGGGCGTTCTTGGCGGTGACGACGACGGCCCGGCCGCCCAGCTCGCGCACCGCGGCCACGGCCTCGCGGGCACCCGGCAGCGCGGGCGAGGGCGCGATGCCGTGCTCCGGGTACGCGGCCACGTAGAGGGCGGCGGCCTCGGCGACGCGCTCCTCGGGGAACCAGTTGGCCAGCTCCTGCTCCAGCGGCGGCCCGATCCGGGTGAGGACGAGGTCGATGTCGATGGCCGTGCCGGTGGCGGCGACCAGCGAGGCGTACGCGGCCCGGATGCCCGGGCGGGAGTCGACCAGGGTGAGGTCCAGATCGAAGCCGACCGTGAAGCGGGGCGTGCGCGCGGCGGAACTCATGGGCCCCATTGTGCAGGGTGGCCCCGGGCCTCCCTGGGGTGGCCGCCCCCGGCCTTCCCGCCAGGCCCCCTACGTACACTTAGCCTGCCCTAACCGCCTCACTCCGGCCCTCCGGCCGCCCGAACCACCCGTGGAAGCGATGTCAGCCGCCGTCCCGATCAGCAGTCCCGGATCCTCCCTGATCCGGCGCCGCATCGGCTGGACGGCGGCCGCGGCCGCCGTCCTGCTGGTCGCGGTGCTCCTCAGCCTGGCGGTGGGAGCCCGCCCTGTCGCCCCGGACCGCGTCCTCGACGCCCTGCTGCACGGCGGCGACGGCAGGGACGCCGTCGTCGTCCGTGAGATGCGGCTGCCGCGGACCCTCGTCGGCCTGATGGTCGGCGCCGCCCTCGCCCTCGCGGGCACGGCCCTGCAGGGCATCACCCGCAACCCCATCGCCGACCCCGGCGTCCTCGGCATCAGCCACGGCGCGGCCGTCGGCGTCGTCCTGGCCATCATGCTCGCCGGGGTGGAGAGCCTCACGGGCTACGTGTGGTGGGCGTTCGCGGGCGCGGGCGTCGCCTCCGTCGCCGTCTACGCCATCGCCTCGCGCGGCCGCGGCGGGGCCTCTCCGGTCAAGCTCGCGCTGGCCGGCGCCGCGATCAACGCCCTGCTCGTCTCGGTGACCACGGCCGTGCTCACCACGCAGGCGTCCGTCCTGGACAAGTTCCGCTTCTGGCAGGTCGGCTCGCTCTCCGCGAGCGACGCGGAGCTGGCGGGCCGGATCTGGCCGTTTCTGCTGGCCGGGGCGGTCCTGGTGCTGTCCGTGGCCCGCGGCCTGGACGCGCTGGCCCTCGGCGAGGACGTCGCGAAGGGCCTCGGGCAGAACGTGGCGGCCGTCCGGATCACCGGCGGGCTGGGCGCCACCGTCCTGACCGGTGCCGGCGTGGCCGCCGCCGGGCCCATCGCCTTCGTCGGCCTCGCAGTGCCGCACATCGCCCGCGCGCTCGTCGGCGGCGACCACCGCTGGCTGCTGCCCCTGTCCGCCCTCCTCGGCCCGGCCGTCCTGCTGTCCGCCGACACCGCGGGACGCGTGTTCTTCCCGCCGGGCGAGGTCCCGGCAGGCGTCATGACGGCCCTGATCGGCGTCCCCTTCCTCATCGCCCTCGTCCGCCGGAAGCGGGTGGCCGCCGCATGAGCACCACCGTCAACGGCCGCACCACCGGCCGCGGCGCCCGCCCGGCCGGCTACGCCCTCGTCCGGGCCGGCCGCGGCTCCTTCCTCGTCCACCGGCGGGCCACCGCCGTCGCCGCCGGCCTGGCCGTCCTGCTGGCCGCCGCGTGCCTGGCGTACCTGTGCACCGGCAAGTCGTTCACGGCGCCCGGCGAGGTGCTGAAGGTCCTCCTCGGCGAACCCTCGCGCGAAGAGCTCGTCGTCGGCACGCTGCGGCTGCCGCGGATGACGGTGGGCATCCTCGTGGGCCTCGCTTTCGGCGTCTCCGGCGCGCTCATCCAGACCGTCGCCCGCAACCCGCTCGCCAGCCCCGACATCATCGGCGTCACCCAGGGCGCGAGCGCCCTGACCGTCGGCGCCATGACGTTCGGCGTCACCTCGTACGCCGCCCTGCCCTACGTGTCCGTCGCCGGCGGCCTCCTCGCCGCCGTCCTCGTCTACGCCTTCGCGTGGCGCGGCGGCCTGCACGCCACCCGCTTCGTCCTCATCGGCATCGGCTTCGCCGTCGCCCTGCGCTCCGTCACCCACCTGTTCATGACCAAGGGCGACTACCTCGTCGCCCAGCGGGCGCAGGTGTGGATGACGGGCTCGCTCAACGGCCCCGGCTGGGACGAGGCCGCACCCCTGGCCCTCTCGCTGCTCGTGCTCGCGCCCTTCGTGTGCTGGGCCGCCCGGGCGCAGCGCACCGTCTCCATGGACGACGACACGGCGACCGCGCTGGGCGTGCGGCTGAACAGGGTGCGCTGCGGGCTCGCCCTCCTCGGCGTCGTCCTCGCCTCGATCGCCACGGGCGCGGCCGGGCCCGTCGACTTCGTGGCGCTGCTCGCCCCGCAACTGGCCCGCCGCATGACGCGCACCGCGCAGATCCCGCTGCTGTCGTCGGCACTGACGGGCGCGGTCATCGTGGTCGTCGCGGACCTGCTGGGCCGCAAGCTCCTGGAGCCGACGCAGCTGCCCGTGGGCGTGCTGACCGCAGCCGTCGGCGCCCCGTACCTGATCTGGCTCATCGTCAAGGGCCACAGCACCCGCCGCACCGGAGGAACAGCGTGACGAAGAGCGTGCCGGAGAACGTTAAGGGCGGCTCGGAGAGCGTGAAGGGTGGCTCGTTGGACGGCCCGGAGGGCGACGTGATGGACGGCCCGGCGGGTGCGGGCAGCCGCCTGGCCGCCCGCGACCTGACCCTCGCCTACGAGGACCGCACCGTCGTCGACGGCCTCGACCTGTCCGTCCCCGACGGCGAGGTCACCATCGTCATCGGCCCCAACGCGTGCGGGAAGTCCACGCTGCTGCGCGCGCTCGGCCGGCTGCTGAAGCCCGTCCGCGGCACGGTGCTGCTCGACGGCGAGGAGCTCGCCCGGATACCCACCCGGACGATCGCCAAGTCGCTCGGCCTGCTGCCGCAGACGCCCGTCGCACCCGAGGCCATCACCGTCGCGGACCTCGTCGCCCGCGGCCGCCAGCCGCACCAGCGCTGGTGGCAGCAGTGGTCGGAGGCGGACGAACGGGCCGTCGCGGACGCCATGGCCCGTACGGACACGGCGGCCCTCGCCGAGCGGGCCGTGGACGAGCTCTCGGGCGGCCAGCGGCAGCGCGTGTGGATCGCGATGGCGCTCGCCCAGGAGACCGACCTGCTGCTCCTGGACGAGCCGACGACGTACCTCGACATCGCCCACCAGGTCGAGGTCCTCGACCTCGTACGGCGCCTGAACCGCGAGCGCGGCCGCACGGTCGTCGCCGTGCTGCACGACCTCAACCAGGCGGCGCGCTACGCCGACCACCTGGTGGCGATGAAGGCGGGACGGATCGTCGCGCAGGGCCGCCCGGAGGGGATCGTCACGGCGGAACTGGTGCGCGAGGTCTTCGGACTGGAGTCGGTGGTGGTTCCGGACCCCGTGACGGGCAGTCCTCTGGTGGTGCCGGGACGGCCGTGGGAGGCCGGACCGGCGGCCGGTGCACAGGCCGGCAGCAGCACGGCCGTCTGAGCTCCCCGCCTTTCGTGGGGGCTCCTCCCCACGAAAGGCAGGCCGGGACATGAACCGGAACCCCCGACGCCGTCCCCGACGCTCCCTCTTCCTCACCGCGGCCGCCTTCCTGGCGGCCGCCGCGCTCGGGCCCTCCCTGTCCGCCTGCACCTCCGGCTCCGGGGACGGCCCGGGCGGCGGCACGCACCTGGTGCGCACGGCCATGGGCGAGGTGAAGGTCAAGAAGCACCCGCAGCGCGTGGTCGTCCTGGACACCGCCGAGCTGGACTCCGCCGTCACCCTCGGCATACGACCGGTCGGCGCCACCCGTGCCGACACCGCCTCCGGCTCCCCCGAGCACCTGCCGGCGGAGAGCGTCCGCGGCACCGAGGACGTCGGCAGGATCGGCGTCCCGGACCTGGAGGCCGTCGCCGCCCTGAAGCCGGACCTCATCCTCACCAACAAGGACCGCGACGCGCAGCGCTACGACGAGCTGTCGAAGATCGCCCCCACGGTGATGACGGCCGCGACGGGCCACCCCTGGAAGGACAACTTCCGTACCCACGCCGAGGCACTCGGCAGGACGTCCGAGGCCCGCAAGGTTGTCGCGGCGTACGAGACCCACGCCCGCGAGGTCACCGAGGCGCTCGGCGGCACGGAGCGGGCCGCGGCGCTGAAGGTGAACGTCGTGCGGTTCGTGGAGGGCGCCGCCATCCGGATCTACGGCCGGAAGAACTTCATCGGCACCGTGCTGCAGGACGCGGGGGTGGGCCGGCCCGACGTCGTGGACCGGGCCAAGGACGGCTTCTCGTACGACGTCGGCCCCGAACAGATCGACCAGGCCGACGCGGACGTCCTCTTCACCTCCGTCTACGGGGACCCGGACCGCGCCCGGGTGCCGCGGACGACCGGCAGCGCGCTGTGGAAGGGCATGAAGGCCGTACGGGAGGGCCGGACGTTCAAGGTCGACGACCGGCTGTGGATCCAGGGCATCGGCTACACGGCGGCGAACCGGATCCTGGACGAACTACGGGCGCACCTGGCGGACTGACGGCGCGCGGTTCGGCCGGGCTCGCCCGGTGCAGGATCAGCCCGGCCGTCGCGAACGCCACACCACGAACATCGCGGAGCCGACGGCCGCGGCCCGCAGCACCCACGGCCAGGTGTCCGACAGCGCCGCGCCCAGGCCGCCCTCCGGCACCGGGTCGCCCCAGCGGCCCTCCGTACGCCCCCACAGCCAGACGATCCCGGCGGCCACGACCAGCCCGGGCACGCCCATCACCGCCCACTGGGACTCGCTGTGCGAGAGTTTGCGCGTCAGATAGGCGAGGCCCCAGCCGACCGCCAGGACGATCCAGTTGCCGAGCACGGCGCCCACGACCAGGATCAGGGCGACGAGCAGGAGCAGCGGAGGGACGGGGGCGCCGTCGGCGCGCCGGAACAGGGTCGCGCGCTGAGCGCCGTCCTCCTCCGCGTACTCGTCCACGCCTTCCGGGCCTTCCGTGCCGTGCTCGCCCTGCCGGCCGCCCGGCCCGGGGGTGCCGTCCGAGGGCTCCCGGTCGCCGGGGAGCGGGGGTGGCTTCAGTATGTCGGGGATCTCGATGCCGCCGGTGAACCCGTGGACCGTGCCGCGCGCCGCGCCGTGGGCGCCGCCACCGTCCGCGTACGGGGAGGCGTCGGTGCGCCACCAGTCCGGCATCTCATCGGCATCGGCGCCCACCGGGGCCGCGGGGCTCTCCGGCGCGACGTACGAGGGCGGCCCGGCGGGGACGGCCGCGCGGGCGGGCTCGCCTTCGCGGCGCGGCGCCGGGACCTTGCTGCTGCGGTCGCTGCGGTCGCTGCGGTCGCTGCGGTCGCTGCGGTCGCTGCGGTCGCTGCGGTTGCCGCGGTCGCTGCGGGCTGCGGAGCGGGAGCCGGGGCGGGGGCGGGCGTCCGCGGCGGAGCTGAAGCCCGCGCCCGTGCCGGTGCCGGAACCCGTGCCGGAGCCGGCCGCTCCGGCGTCGTCGACCGCCTCGTCCGGGCTGCCGAGGCCGGTGAGGATGCGCTGCACGGCGGAGGGCGTGTCGGCACCCTCGGTGGCCCTGCGGCGCTCGATCTCCGTCCGCAGCCGGGAGACCAGACGCATCCGGTCGGCGGAGGTGAGGTCCGCCCGCCGCTGGGCGATGTCGCCGACCCGGCTCAGATAGTCGTACACAAGCTGATCGCTCTCGATCCCCACCGAATCCCCTAAGGCCGCCCAAGACCACCAGCCGCTTTTCCCCCGAAGGTACCGGTTCTCCGGGAGGACGACAGGGGGAACGGAAGGGGCGGCGGGAGCGCACGGGGGCGTCGGCGCGTGGGGTGTCAGCGCACGGCCACCACGTCGAGCGCGATCCGCAGCCGACGGCCCGTCATCCCTTTGGCGTGGGTGACGCCGAATTCGTAGCGGTCGACGACGGCCGTGGCTTGCAGGGCCAAGCGCGAACCGTCCACCTCCACCTGACTCAGAGTCAGTACCACCGGCCGGGCGACACCGCGCACCGTCAACTCGCCGTGCACCGTCACCTCCCCGTCCGCGCGGCGCACGTCGCCGCCGTGGAAGCGGATCTCGGGGTGGAGCGCCGAGTCGAGGTAGTCGGCCGAGCGGACGTGCCGGTCACGCTGGGCGTGCCCGCTGGCGAAGCTGTCGACGGGGATCACGGCCTCGACGGTGGAGGCGGATTCGGGCTCCTCGACGGCGATGCGGCCGTGCGCGACGGAGAGGGTCCCCTTGATGGGGAACAGCCCGAAGAGCGCCCGCATCCGGAACCGCACCTTCGAGGCCTCGGGGTCGATGCGGTAGACGCCCGGTAAGGGCCCGCTCTTGTGGTCTGCGCCCTGGATGCCCATGGAGCGGTCCCTCCCGCCGGTGCCGGTGCAACGGTCCCTGGCCGGTACGGTATCGGGCTTCCGGCCCGCTCGAACGGTAAACCGAAGACCCTGGGGACCCTGGGGACCCTTGGGGCCCTTACGGCAGGGTGATCTCGTAGCGCAGGCGCTGACGGTGGGCGGGCATGATCAAGACGTCCGCCTGGATGGGCTCCCCGGCGCCGTCGAGGGTGAGCCGGGTGAGCTGGATGACGGGTTCGTCGGGTGCGGTGTCGAGCGCCTGCCGTTCATCGTCGGTGGGCATCCGCGCGACGACGTCCTCGCGGACGGTCGTCCCCGCGTACCCGAGCCGCGCCAGCAGGGTGACGGCCCCGCCGGGAATCTTCGCGGTCCCCGCGAGTGCGGTGCCGCGGGCGATGCGGACGGGGTAGTAGGTGTCGGTGAGCTCGCTGGGCCGCTCGTCCAGCACCATCAGCCGCCGCCGCACCACGACGACCTCGCCGGGCCGGACGCCGAGCAGCCCGGCGACGGCGTCCGGGGCGGGCACCTCCCCGGCGTGGACGATCTTCTGCCGCCCGCGACGCCCTTGCGCGGCCGTCTCCGCACTCCACGCGTCGGGACTGCCGTCGGGCCGGGCGGTGACGTAGGGCAGGGAACTGCTGACCCAGCGGGTGTCGGTCACGCGGCCCCCAACTCGCGGCTCTGGATCGCTCGTGCGAAGGAACGGTACGGCGCGGCGGCGACGCGGAGCGTTGGCCCGCCGGGCCGTTTGGAGTCGCGTATGAGTACGGGGTCGGAGCCCTCTGCGAGAGCGATCTCTACGCAATCCTCAACGGTGGCGCTGTAGCTGCTCTTCTTGAACCTCATCGTGCCTCCTTGGCAACCCTTGAGATGAAGTCGCGGCTCGTGTCCGCGTCCAGGGCTTGTGCCCACAGGTGATCGAATGCAGCGGTGTACCGCGTGACGAGGGTGTCCTCGTCCATGTACACAGAGGTCGCGAGTGGTTCCACTGCAACGACGGGATCGCCCACGTCGAAGTGGAAGACCGTGTAGGCGCCGTTGATTCCAGTGTGCGCCCCTGAGCTGAAGGGGAGAACCTGCAGCTCGACATTCGGCTGCTTCGACACGGCGATGAGGTGCTCCAGCTGCCCTCGGAGAACGTCGCGACTGCCCATCTCGCGCCGGAGGCAGGCCTCGTCGAGGACACACCGCAATGAGAGCGGGGGCCTGGTGGTTTGAGCGCCCGGCACGCTCGCCAGGATCTCCTGTCGCTTCATGCGTAGGTCCACGAGATTCCGTACGTCACGTGGCGTGCTCCATGCGCTGCCGCCTTCGATGACGGCCTGGGCGTACGCCGCCGTCTGCAGCAGTCCCGGAATGACGATGGCCGCGTAGGCGTCGGTGCGGGTAGCGATCTCTTCCAGCTCGATGAAGTCGGCGAACGGTGGACGAATCACGTCCTTGTACTGCGCGTAAATGCTCCTCTGGCGGGCACTGTTGGCCAGTCTCGCGATCTCCGTCGTCTCCGCGATGCGCGCTTTGTCCGTGACTCCGTATGCGGCAAAGAGCTTCTCCAGATCGGGGCGCTGCCTCCCGTTCTCGATCTTGCTCAAGGTCGGCCCGGACATGCCCAGCAGCCTCGCCCCCTCCGCGAGGTTGAGTCCGGCCCTCACCCGCATCGTCTTCAAGATCGCCCCCAGCCTCCGGCGCAGCAGGGTGGGCGTGACATCGGGCATGTGGTCACCTCCGTGGGCGCTGACTCTACCGATATCAACTCCCGTTGATGCGCCCCCTTGTTCACCCCTCTGTTCACCCCATCGTGCCAACTTTCCGGCGAAAGTATCGACCGAAAGACTCGCCAGGCGCAGCATGAGGCCATCGTGAGGCCATCGTGAGGCAGGCGTGAGGCAGGCGTGAGGCAGGCGTGAGGCCGTCGTGAGGCAGGCGTGCCAGGCAGGGGAGGAGTGGGGCAATGACGTACAGGATCGGTGCGTTCGTGGTGGACACGCGGGAGGGGCGGGTCGCGCAGGTGATCGGGGGTGTGGGGAGCCTGTGACGTTGCGGCGGCCTGGGGGCGGGCTTGAGTGGGAGGCGCCGTTCGCCTCCCTGCGGCTTGTGACGCGGGAGGATCGGGAGGCCGCCGGGCTCTGGCCGGCCGGGTCGCGGCCCATGTACGGGTGCGGGGAGTGTGCGCAGCTGGCGGCGGCCTGCAAGGAAGCCGCGGCCGGGGACGATCCGGTGGAGACGGGGGACGCGCTGGTGCTGCAGCGCCGTCACTGGCGGACCGTGCATATGGGGGGTGCGTGACCGTGCGGATGACCTGCACCCACGGTGGGGGCTGGGCGGCCCGTACTCGGGGCGAGGCCCGCTGCCGCGACTGCGGAACCGTCCGCTTCACCGAGTACGCGGCCCTCAGGCCGCCGGGCCTTCCGCATGCGGCCACCCCGCCCCGCCGCAGCGCCGTCGCTGCGGACCGCGCCGCCGCCCGGCGGGAGGGGTGCGCTCTGCGTGCTTGCGCGCTGGTTGGGGTTGAGTTCCGTGGTTCGGGTGCGGGTTAGAACAGGCTGGCAGCGGGGGAGGGGGCTTGGGCCCGTGGGATGGCTTGAGGCCGGTGGTGGGGGGCGCACTCCTGCCGTCACGGATGCGGGTGCGTGAGGAGACCTTGCGCATAGGTCGTGGCTGAGGGGAGCGGGCTGCTGCCGCGGTGTGGCTGGGACCGGTGGGGGCGCGCCGCTCAGCGCGCCACCATCGTGGTTGCTCGGGCGGGTTCGGGTGCGGGTGCGGGTTGGTGGGGGCTGGGGGCTGTTTGGGCGCGGATCCACCGGCCTGGGAAGTACGGCGGCGGATAAGTGGCCGGGGATGGCGGCCGAGTGCCTCAACCGCCCCAGCCGTATCTCCTCACCTCACGAGCCTCTGGCTTGGGCCGGTAGCGGCGGCGGAATGCGGCGGGGGAGGGAGGCTCGCCGCCTCAGCAACCGCGGCGGGGCGGCCCCCACCCAGGGCGGCGGCTGGCCGCCTCAGCAGTCCCACCAGGGCCCTCTTGGATCGGGTGGTTCCGCTGGCCCGGGTAGGGGGTGTTGACGGTAGTCACGAACGTCGCCGGGGCAAGCAGGTCGCAGTTCCTGGTGATGACTCAGTGTTGGATCAGGCCGCCGACCGGGACAGGAGCAACGTGGCCGGTTGCCGGAAGGGCCTGTGCCAGGGCGAGGCCGATGTCGACCAGCGATGACCGGCGCAGGCCGGCGACGTCGGAGACCCGAGTCCAGACTGACTCGGCGATTTCGCCGTTCGGCTCAGGCCGCAGCCGGCCGCCAGTGATGCGGACCTGGTAGAAGATGCCGACATTCTGGTGCTCGACCCCCGCCCGCGCGGCGGCCGCAGGGATCACCCGTGAGTCCACTCCCAGCAGGCGATCCACCACCGCGGCGCAACCGGTCTCCTCGGCGACCTCCCGGATCACCGCATCGAACGGATCCTCCCCGTGCTCGACCCTGCCGCCCGGAAGAGTCCAGTGACTCCCGCCCTCCGGTGGTACGTAGCGGGCGAGCAGCACCCGCCCGTCCTCGATACACACGGCGTACGCGGCCAACCGGAAGCTCATCCCCGCACCTCCCCGCCGGACCCTACCCAACGTCCAAGCTCCGCGCATCGCTACGCGGAGTGAGTGCTCACAAACACTCTTGGGCTCACAAACCCCCGACCTGGGCCCGTAGCTTGGCGGATAGGTGCGCCGGGATGGCAGCCGAGCGCCTCAGAACCCCTGGAACCCCTGCACGGCCTCCTCGCCCACACACCCGCAAGCCCGGGCCATAGCCTCGTTGCCTCGCAACCTTCCGGGCCTGGGCCGTGGCCCGGCGGATAAGTGGGCCGGGATGGCGGCTGTGCGCCTCAGCAGCCCCCTAGAGCCCCCTCGTCCCACCAGCCCCCGCTCAGGGGCAGTTTGACGCGTAACCACGATGGTGGCGCGCTGAGCGAAGCGCCCACGACGGGCCCAACCACATCGCGGCAGCTGCCAGCTCCTCCTCAGCCACAACCGGAGGGACTGGTCTCCTCACGCGCCCGCATCCGTGACGGCAGGAGTACGGCGGCCAGCCCCCACCCACCGAACAGCCCACCCACCGAACCCAAGCCCCCATCCCTCCCCCTGCTGCCAGCCTGCCTTGGCCCCGACCACCCCCAAAGGGGCAGCCGGCCGCAGAGCGCGCGCCACCGCTCAGGCCGGTGTCCGCCCGCCCGTCCGCAGGGCGCCGTTCGCCGCTCCCTGACGAAAGGTGGCGCACCCTCGCCGGAAGGTGGTGCACCTCTAGTCGGAAGATGGCGCGTGCCTAGACGAAGGTGATGCGCTCCTAGACCAAAGGCGGACGCCTCACCACCTGCTGTTTCCCTAGCGTCGAAGCATGACGGTCGACACCACCGGCGGGGTCGGCAGCACCCCGGTCCCAGCCCCAGCCCCACGCCGTGGCGGCGTACGCTCCGCCGAGCGGGCCCTCGCGCCCGATCTTGCGCGCGGGATCATGCTGCTGTTCATCGTGTTGTCGAACACCGCGTTCCACTTGTGGAAGTCCGAGTACGGGCCCTCGGGGTGGCAGCCCGTGACCGGCGGATGGCCGGACCACGCGGCCCAGTTCGCGATGATCACAGCGCTCGATCTACGGGTCTATCCGCTCTTCGCCTTCCTCTTCGGCTACGGCATGATGCAGCTCTTCCTGCGCCTGACCGCCGCCGGGGCCGGGGCCGGCGAACGCGACGCGGTCGGGATCCTGCGCAGGCGCAGCCTGCTCCTGATAGGCATCGGGCTCGCCCACTCCACGCTGCTCATGGCGGGCGACATCGTCGGCTACTACGGGCTGCTGAGCCTCGCCCTCGCCCCGCTCTTCCTCCGGCGGAGCGAGCGCGTCCTGAAATGGTGCATCGCGATCGCCGCCGCGCAGCTGGTGCTCGTGACCGCTCAGCCGGTCATATCGGCACTGCTCCAGGGGGAGCTGGGGTCGTTGGGCGACGCGAGCGCGGAACCGGGGGCCGCGGCCTACGGGGCGGGCGAGGAGGGCTGGTTCGCGGCAGCCGGGACCCGGCTGACGACCGGGCTCTTCGTCACCTTCACCGCTGCGCCTTTCTCCCTGATCGGCGGAGGCTACGTCATCTTCCTGCTCGGCTTCTGGGCCGCGCGCCGCCGCATCCTGGAGGAGCCGGGTCGCCACCTGCCGCTGCTGCGCCGCACGGCGGTCCTCGGCATCGCGGTCGGCTGGCTCGGCGCGCTGCCCGCGGCCCTCGCCCATGTCGGGGCACTCAAGGTGCCGGACGACGCGCAGAGCGAGTCCGGGGCGCTGACGGTGCTCCGGGAGATCACGGGGTACGGGGCCGGGCTCGGCTACGTCGCGGTGGTGGCGTTGTTCGTGCACTGGTGGAGCGGGCGGGAGGCACGGGGAAACGCGAAGGCCGCAGTGGCCGTCACGGCCATAGCCGCCGTGGGCAAGCGGTCCCTGTCCAGCTACCTCGCCCACTCGCTGCTCTTCGCCCCGCTGCTCGCGGCCTGGGGCCTGGGTATAGGCGCCCGCCTGACCAGCGCCACGATGGCCCTGTTCGCGGTGGGGATATGGCTGGTGACGGTGGCCGGGGCGTACGCGCTGGAACGCCGGGGCCGGCGGGGGCCGGTGGAGGTGGTGCTGCGGCGGCTGATGTACCGGTAGCGACGTACGCGCCGATGGCGAGGCCCTCGCCGCGACCGCCGTACGCGATCCACAGGTAAGCCCCAGGCCCCAGGCCCCAGAACGCACCTAGCGCAACGCGTTCCCCAGCAAGTCCGCGCCGAGGCGGCCGACGAGCTCGATGTCGAGCTCGTGGAAGACGTACCGCCCTTGCCTGCGGGTGCGGGTGAGTCCGGCCTTCTTCAGGACGCCGAGGTGCCGGGACACCTCCGGGGCCGTGAGGCCGTTGGCGTCTGCCAGTTCCGTGGTCGAGTGGGGGCCCCGGGCCAGGGTCCGGCACAGGCGAAGCCGGAGGGGGTGGGCGACGGCCTCCAGGCGTTGCCGGACCACCGCCAGCGAAAGCGCCGGCGGTAGCTCGGGTACGGCGACGGGGTACTGGAGGACCGGCCGGTCGCCGTGGGCGTCCCGGACGACGAGGTGCGGCCATCCGAAGGCCGTGGGGAGGAAGACCAGCCCGGTGGAGGTGGCTCTCACCCGGCCGTCCTGCAGTTTGTCGATCACCAGGAGGTGGCGTTCGGTGTCCAGGGTGATGGCGGAGGAGACCGAAGCGACGGCATGCGCCAGACCGCGGTGCTTGAGCAGTTCGTTCTTGTGGCGGGCGTCGGCGGTCAGCTGGGGGCGGACCCGCTGCCAGACCTCGCCGAAGAAGTGCTGTTCGCAGTCCTCCAGGAGCCGGCGGAGCCAGGCGCGTACCTTCTGCGGGTCCTCCAGCAGCCGGTCGGCGAACGCGGCCTGCCGCAGTCCGCGCGCTGCGGCGAGCTCCCGGGCCCGGCGGCGGTCCTCGGCGCGGCGCAGTGGTGACGGCCTGGGGTGGGCGAACGAGGTGGCGCAGGAGATCTCCACCGCGGCGACGACGAAGGCGTCGTCGTCCAGCCGGTCCCACGCGTCCAGCTCCTCTTTGAGGTCGGCCACTCCAAGGTCGGCCACTTTAAGGTCGGCCGCCTTGAGGCCGGCCCCTTTGGGGCCGAGCCCTGTGAGGCCCGCCGCTGCGCTGCCGGGCAGGAACAGGTCCGAACGCGTGGAGCGCCAGAGGATGTCCGCCTCGTGGAGCCTGTCGGCCAGGTCCGGAGGGAGGTGGGTCCTGGTCCGGACGGCCCAGTCGAGGAGACCGGGGTGGTGGGACGGCTCGGCCAGGACGTGCAGCGCCGCTCCCAGCTCGGCAAGCGGCGACACCGCGAAGGACACGCGGTCCAGCGGTACGTCCGAGACATCGATCACCACGCTCACCGCTTCAGTGTGCCGTTCCCGGGCGGAGAGCAGAGAAGGCGGGGAACGCGAAGCCCCCGGTGGCAGGGGCCACCGGGGGCGGAGCGAGGGCGGAAGGCCGCGGGGCCGTTACTTCACGCCCAGCATCTGCTCGATCGGGTCGAGGAAGAAGTACACGAGGAAGCAGAGCCCGACCACGTTGAGCAGCCACGGGACCTCGCGGCCCCGCCGGTCGGCGATCCGCAGCAGGATGAAGGCGAGGACGCCGATCCCGATGCCGTTGGTGATCGAGTACGTGAACGGCATCGCGATGATCGTCAGGAACGCCGGCACCGCGATGGTGAAGTCGCTCCAGTCGATCTCCTTGACGTTGGCCGCCATGATCAGGAAGCCGACGACGAGCAGTGCGGGCGTGGCGGCCTGCGACGGGACGACCGTGGCGAGCGGGGTGAAGACCAGGGCGAGGAGGAAGAGGCCGCCGGTCATCAGGTTGGCGAGGCCGGTGCGGGCGCCTTCGCCGACGCCCGCCGTGGACTCCACGAAGCAGGTGTTGGCCGAGGCCGAACCCAGGCCGCCGGCGGCGACGGCGACGCCGTCGACCATGAGGATCTTGCCCATGTTGGGCAGCTGGCCGTTCTCGTCGGTGAGCCCGGCCTCCTCGCCGACGCCGATGATCGTGCCCATTGCGTCGAAGAAGCCCGAGAGCAGCACGGTGAAGACGAACAGGCAGCCGGTCAGCAGCCCGACCTCCTGGAAGCCGCCGAAGAGGCTGATGTCACCGATGAGGCCGAAGTCGGGGGCGCCCACGATCTTGTCCGGCACCTGGGGGACGGACAGGCCCCAGCTCGTGCCCGGGATCTTGGCGAGCGAGTTGATCAGGATGGCGACGAGCGTCATGGCGACGATGCCGATGAGGATCGCGCCGCGCGTCTTCCGCACGACGAGGATGAACGTCAGGGCGAGGCCGGCGACGAAGACCAGCACGGGCCAGCCCTGCAGCTGGCCGCCCTGGCCGAGGCCGAGGGGCACGGTGGTGTGGGCGGCGTCCGGGTTGCGGGTGACGAAGCCGGAGTCGACCAGGCCGATCAGCGAGATGAACAGGCCGATGCCGATCGCGATGGCGCGCCGCAGCCCGCCCGGGATGGCGTCCATGACGCGCTGCCGCAGCCCGGAGGCGACGAGCACCATCAGCACCAGGCCGGCCAGCACGACCATGCCCATCGCGTCAGGCCAGCTCATCTTGGGGGCGAGCTGGAGCGAGACGACGGCGTTGATGCCGAGGCCGGCGGCGCAGGCGATCGGGACGTTGCCGATGACGCCCATGAGGACGGTGCTGAGACCGGCCATCAGGGCGGTGGCCGTGACCAGCTGGGCGTTGTCCAGCTGGTGGCCGAACTTGTCCTGGCCGGCCCCGAGGATGATCGGGTTCAGGACGACGATGTAGGCCATCGCAAAGAAGGTGGCCAGGCCGCCGCGGAGCTCCCGGGAGACGGAGGAGCCGCGCTCGGTGATCCGGAAGTACCGGTCGAGGGCGCCCTTGGGCTGGGACGGCGGCGTGGACGGCTGCTGGGCGTCGACCGGGGAAGTGGCCGAGGTGGGCATACGGGACCTCAGTCGGATGGGCCTGCGCGGGGGGACGTAGGCGGCGGGGGGACACGCGAATGGATCATGAACTGTATGATCAAACGAAACCAGCCAGTCATTTTCCGTTCGATTCAGTATGAATAAACAAGCTCGCGATTGCTATCTCCGCGCGTAGACCCTTATGCGCCAAGGGGCCCGCGCCCGGGCGCACACCGCCGCCACGCTCGTACAGCGCTCCACCGGGGCTCGCGCCGCGCTCGCGCGGGGCCCCGCCGGGGCTCGCGCAAGCCCTCCGCCCCCCCACGGACTACGCTTGCGCCCATGACGAAGTGGACACCCAGGCACGAAGCGCCGGAGCCCCTGGAGGGCAACGTCGTCGCCACCATCACCGGCGGCACCGTCATCTGGTTCGTCCTCTTCCTCGTCCAGATCCCCTTCTACGGCTGGTTCCGGGACCACGGTCACCTGTGGTGGGTGTGGACGTGCCTGGCCGGCGGCGGGCTCGGCCTGATCGGCATCTGGTACGTCCGCAAGCGGGACGCGGCGATCCGCCGCGCCGCCGATCGCCGCGAAGAGGCGGGAAGCACGACCCGCTAGGCACAGGGGCCTGCCCGGGAAGGCCCGCGGGCTCCGCCGCTGTGGCTGATTCCCCGGCTGCGGGCCGTTCGGGTCGTACGCCATCCCGCCGTTCGAAAGGCACGGCGCCCAGCGCCCCCGTACCGTCGGATCCATGAGCGATCCGGCGCAGACCGCGACCGAGGAACACCTGCCGGCGCCGCACCCGGGCCTGAGCGCGCCCGAGGTCGCCGAGAGAGTGGCCCGGGGCGAGGTCAACGACGTACCCGTCCGCTCCTCGCGCTCCACCACGGAGATCGTCCGGGCCAACGTCCTGACCCGGTTCAACGCCATCATCGGCGTCCTCTTCCTGATCATCCTGGTCGTGGGCCCGATCCAGGACGGCCTCTTCGGCTTCGTGATCGTCGCCAACACCGCGATCGGCATCATCCAGGAGCTGCGGGCCAAGAAGACCCTCGACTCGCTCGCCGTCATCGGCGAGGCGAAGCCGACCGTGCGCCGCGACGGCGCGCCCTGTGCGATCCCGACGGGGGAGATCGTCCTCGACGACGTGATCGAGCTCGGTCCGGGCGACAAGTGCGTCGTGGACGGCCGGGTCCTGGAGGCGGACGGGCTGGAGATCGACGAGTCGCTGCTGACCGGTGAGGCCGACCCGGTGCTCAAGCGGACCGGGGACCCCGTCATGTCCGGGTCCTTCGTCGTGGCGGGCGGCGGCGCCTTCACCGCCACCAAGGTCGGGCGCGAGGCCTACGCGGCCCAGCTCGCCGAGGAGGCGTCCCGCTTCACGCTCGTCCACTCCGAGCTGCGCACCGGCATCAGCCGGATCCTCAAGTACGTGACGTGGATGATGATCCCGACGGCCGTCGGCCTGATCATCAGCCAGTGGATCGTCCAGGACCACGACTGGAGGGAAGCGGTCCGGCGGATGGTCGCGGGGATCGTGCCCATGGTTCCCGAGGGGCTGGTGCTGCTCACCTCCGTGGCCTTCGCGATCGGTGTGATCCGGCTGGGGCGCAAGCAGTGCCTGGTGCAGGAGCTGCCCGCGATCGAGGGCCTGGCCCGCGTCGACGTCGTCTGCCTGGACAAGACGGGCACGCTCACCGAGGGCGGCATGGACGTCAGCGAGCTGCACCTGCTGGACGGCGCGGTGGGGGAGAAGACGGACGAGGCCTACGTGCGCCAGGTGCTCGGCGCCCTCGGCGAGGCCGACCCCCGGCCCAACGCCAGCCTCCAGGCGATCATCGACGCCTATCCGGCGCCGGCGCGCTGGCGCTGCACCGAGTCGCTGCCCTTCTCCTCCGCCCGGAAGTACAGCGGCGCCGCGCTGAGCACCCCCGACGGCGAGAGCGGCACGTGGCTGCTCGGCGCGCCCGACGTGCTGCTGGCCCCGGAGGCCACGGCGCTCGCCCAGGTCGAGGAGCTCAACGCCCGGGGGCTGCGGGTACTGCTGCTCGCCCGGGCCGCGCGCGAGCTGGACGACCCGCGCGTCACCGACGGCGTCCGGCCCACGGGGCTGGTCGTCCTGGAGCAGCGGCTGCGCCCGGACGCGGGCGACACCCTGCGCTACTTCGCCGAGCAGAACGTCTCCGCCAAGGTCATCTCGGGCGACAACGCGGTCTCCGTCGGGGCCGTCGCCGCCAAGCTGGGCCTGACCGGGGCCAAGGGGCCGGTCGACGCGCGGCGGCTGCCCGCCGGCCGGGAGGAGATGGGCGCCGCCCTGGACCGGAGCGCGGTCTTCGGGCGCGTCACCCCGCAGCAGAAGCGGGACATGGTCGGCGCGCTGCAGGCCCGGGGGCACACGGTCGCGATGACGGGCGACGGCGTCAACGACGTCCTCGCGCTGAAGGACGCGGACATCGGCGTCTCGATGGGTTCGGGCTCCGAGGCGACCCGGGCCGTCGCCCAGATCGTGCTGCTGAACAACAGCTTCGCCACGCTGCCGTCGGTGGTGGCGGAGGGCCGCCGCGTCATCGGCAACATCACGCGCGTGGCGACGCTGTTCCTGACGAAGACCGTCTACTCGGTGCTGCTGGCGATCCTCGTGGTCTGCTGGCAGGTGCCGTATCCGTTCCTGCCGCGCCACCTGACGCTGCTCTCCACGCTCACCATCGGCGTGCCCGCCTTCTTCCTGGCCCTCGCGCCGAACAAGGAGCGCGCGAAGCCCCACTTCGTGCGCCGGGTGATGCGGTACGCCATCCCGGCCGGGATCATCGCGGCGGCCGCGACCTTCGCCGCGTACCTGCTGGCGCGGCACCACTACGCGGGCCCGGGCGCCCTCGACGCGGAGACCAGCGCGGCGACGCTGACGCTCTTCCTGATCTCCCTGTGGGTGCTCGCGATCATCGCGCGCCCGTACACGTGGTGGCGGATCGGCCTCGTCCTGGCCATGGGCGCGGGCTTCCTCGTCGTGCTCGTCACGCCCTGGCTGCAGCACTTCTTCGCACTGAAGCTCGTGGGCACGACCATGCCCTGGGCGGCCGTCGCCATCGCGGCGACGGCGGCCGGGGCGCTGGAGCTGGCGTGGCGCTGGGTGGACCGGCGCTTCCCCGCGTGAGCCACGAGTGCGGGCGGGGAAGGACGGGGGAAAAGCGTCTCCTCAGGCGCTGGCCTTCTCGTCCTCCAGGATTTCGCGGATCTGCTCGCGGAACGCGGCGCTGTCCTGGTGCTTGTGCACGGAGAAGGCGTGCTCGCTCGCGGCGCGGATGACCTCGTCCTCCTCACCGGTGAGGGTCAGCGAGCAGTCCGTCTCGCTGGGCGACCGGCTGCAGTCGGCGACTTTCCTGGTCATGACGGCCTCCCGGGTGTTCGTTCACTGGGCCGCACTTCCAGCGTAGGCGGTGGGGGCGGCCGTCTCCACGCCCTTCGCGAGCCCCGCGCCCTCCCGGACCTCCGCGTCGACCATCTTCTCCATCGGGTCGGCGGCCAGCCCGCCGCCGACCAGCATCCCGGCGACGATCGCGACGCCCAGGATCACGTTCCCCAGCCACACCATCGTGTCGACCGGCAGGGTGTACGCGCCCACGACCCTGGCGACGCACTCGGCCAGCAGCGCCGTCCCCCACACGAGGGAGAACGTCCGCTCGGTGCGCCGGAACCGCGCGTCGCCGGCCGACAGCCGGTCCCAGGCGGCCAGCCGCACGGGGTCGCCCTTGACCACCCACGGCTTGAGCCCGGTGGTCATCAGAGGCCGCCGCCCGAACGCGGAGACCAGCACGACGAGACCGACGACGCTGCTCACGGCGCTGTCCTTGGCCAGCATCAGCCGGGCGTCCCCGCTGACCGTGCTGAGCAGCAGCCCCACGATGTTGACGACGAGGATGAGCGCGGCGAGCCCGTTGAGCCGGCGGTCCTTCACCAGGCCCCAGACCGTCCGCACGGCGGGCAGCGCGCTGCTCCAGCCCAGGGCCGCGACCGTGCCCATGCCGAACCCCTTGCTGAGCGTGTAGTACGCGGCCATCGGCAGGACGGCGTCCACCACCAGCGGCGCGAAGCTCTCCCAGAGCGCCCGCCCCCGCGGGACGGCCGTCGTTGATGACGCGTCAGTCATCGACCGGGCGCCGGTCGCTGACGGTGCGGCGGTTGTCGACGGTGCGGTGACGGGCGTGTTGCTCATGGTCGGAGGCCCCCGGGTCTGCGGTGTGTGCCCCGTAAGCCGTGCGGCTTCCGGGCGTACGCCTACCTTCGCGGTCGGCCCGGTGCCTCCGGCAGTGCCGTTGATCCACGACTGGCCATGACTTTTGTCAGCGGCCGGACATGACGGGCAGGGGCCGGTGGCCCTCGTCCGTACGGTCCCCGGGCGTACGTCCCCCGCCCGTACGCCCGGGGCCCGTGCCGAGGACGTCCGCCACGACCGCGTCCGCCAGCCCCGTCACCTGGGCGACGAACCGCCCCCGCCGCACCCCGAGCCGCCGCAGCGCCGCCCCGTGGTCCACGGCGACGAAGGCGGCGGCGCCGCCGAGCAGCACCCGCCAGCCGGCCATCGCGGGGCGGCGCAGCGGCCGGGGCAGGGTGCCCACCGACCGGCGCAGGCGCAGGCAGTGGAAGGGGATGTGGCGCTGTTCGTCGGCCAGGATGCGGGCCGCGACCTCGGACGGCAGTGCCTGCCCGACGCCGTCGCGGACGGCCCGGTAGTAGGGGACGGCGACGAGTTCGGCGATCGTGAGGACCATCAGTTCCAGGCGCAGCCCGAACAGCCGCCGGACCCGGACGAAGATCGCATCGCTCCAGTGGCCGTCGAGGAGCGGTGCGCCGTCGGCGGCGAGGAGCCGGGCGAGCAGGCGCGCGTGGTTCTGCTCCTCGGCGACGAAGAGGCGGACGGCGGCGGCGTAGTCGGGGTCGCCCGCCCGGTCCGCCTTGCCGATCAGGTTCGCGCCGTCCCCGCTCTCGCCGACCTGGAAGCGCTGGAGGCTGCTGCGGACGGCGCGGGGCAGGCGGACGTCCTGCGTCCAGTCGGGGTCGCCGGTCCGCCGCCGCCGTTCGGCTTCGTCGGTGAAGTGCTGCACCCAGTCGGCGAAGCCGGCCGGCGGCGCAACCGCGCCCGGGTCTGCGGTCGTGTTCCTGTCTGCGGCTATGTCTGCGTCTGCGCCTGCGGCTGCCTCTGCGGCTATGCCTGCGGCTGTGTCGGTGGCTGCGTCTGCGGCCGTGTCGGCAGAGATGTGCGTGCTCGTGCGTGTACTCATGGCGTTCCCCCGATGATTCGCCGTGATAGTCCGGTGATCATACGGTTTGCCCCCGCGCATGCAAGGGGGCAGGAGGGGGTCGCCGCGCTTCCCCGCCGTGCTTCCGGTGCTACGGGCGGTGCCACCGGGCGCCCTGGTAAACCGGCTTTATTTAGTCCGGGTAATGAGTTAAGCTAAAGAACATGTCGGACCGGGACCCCCAAGTCGATACCGCAGCAGTGAACTCCCTGCGCTCCGGTGTCATGCGCCTGTCGCGTCGGCTCAAGCACCAGCGGGTCGACGAATCGCTCAGCCCCACGGAGATGTCGGTGCTGGGCACCCTCGCCGGCTGTGGCAGCGCCACGCCGGGCGAGCTCGCCCGCAAGGAGCACGTGCAGCCCCCGTCGATGACCCGCATCGTCGCCCTGCTCGAAGCCAAGGGCCTGGTCCGGCTGGAGCCGCACCCCGAGGACCGCCGCCAGAAGGTGGTCACCCAGACCGAGCGGGCCGAGGCCATGCTCGAAGAGAGCCGCCGCAAGCGGAACGTCTGGCTCACCGAGCTCGTGGGCCGGCTCGACGAGGACGAGTGGGCGACGCTGCGCGCCGCCGCGCCCGTCCTCGAGAAACTCGCGCACCTGTAATACGCGCCAGGAGGAGGCGAACCCACTTTGAGTACGGGACACGGAGCAGACTCCGCACCCGCACCGAACAGCCACGACGACGCCATGCACAGCGCCGCCCTGAACAAGCCCGGCCCGACGACGAGTGCGGGGCGCAAGGGCGGCACCTTCAGTTCCCTCAGAATCCGCAACTACCGCCTCTTCGCCACCGGCCAGGTCGTCTCCAACACCGGCACCTGGATGCAGCGCATCGCCCAGGACTGGCTGGTCCTCAGCCTCACCGGCTCGTCCGCCGCCGTCGGCATCACCACGGCCCTGCAGTTCCTGCCCATGCTCTTCCTCGGGCTCTACGGCGGCGTCATCGCCGACCGCTACCCCAAGCGCAGGCTGCTCGTCGCCACCCAGGCGGCCATGGGCGTCACCGGCCTCGCGCTCGCCGTCCTCACCCTCTCCGGGCACGTGCAGGTCTGGCACGTGTACCTGACCGCGTTCGCGCTCGGCCTCGTCACCGTGGTCGACAACCCCGCCCGCCAGGCCTTCGTCGTGGAGATGGTCGGCCCCGCCGACCTGCGCAACGCCGTCAGCCTCAACTCCGCCAACTTCCAGTCCGCGCGCCTGGTCGGCCCCGCCGTCGCCGGTGTGCTGATCACCGCCGTGGGCAGCGGCTGGGCGTTCCTCCTCAACGGCCTGTCCTTCGTCGCGCCCGTCGCCGGGCTGCTGCTGATGCGCACCTCCGAGCTCCACAAGGTCGACCGCGCGCCGCGCGGCAAGGGCCAGCTCAGGGAGGGCCTGCGCTACGTGGCCGGGCGGCCGGACCTCGTCTGGCCGATCGTCCTCGTCGGCTTCATCGGCACCTTCGGCTTCAACTTCCCGATCTGGCTCACGGCCTTCGTCAACGACGTCTTCCACGGCGGCGCCGGCACCTACGGCCTGCTCAACACCCTGATGGCGGCCGGCTCCCTGGTGGGCGCCCTGCTCGCCGCGCGCCGGGGCAGCTCGCGGCTGCGGCTCCTCGTCGGCGCCGCCCTGCTCTTCGGCCTGCTGGAGATCACGGCAGCGCTCGCGCCCTCGTTCTGGGTCTTCGCGGCGCTCCTCGCGCCGATCGGGATGTTCGGCCTCACGATCAACGTGACCGCCAACTCCAGCCTGCAGCTGGCCACGGATCCCGCGATGCGCGGGCGTGTCATGAGCCTGTTCATGATGGTGTTCATGGGCGGCACGCCCCTCGGCGCCCCGCTGGTCGGCTGGGTGACCGACGTCTACGGCGCCCGCGTGGGCTTCCTCGCCGGTGGCGCGGTCGCCACGCTCGCGGCGGCCGGGGTGGGCCTGGCCCTGGCCCGGGTCGGCGGCCTGCGCCTGAAGATCGACCTGCGGCGCGGCCACCCGCACGTGGCCTTCGTCCCGCGCGAGCCGGCACCGGCGGAGGGGCTGGCGACGGCGGCGTAGTCGCCGGCAGGAGGCGCCCGGCCCGTCCGAACAACCGCCGGGCGCCCGATCCGTAAACCCCTGCCCAAAGGGGAGACTGGTTCCATGCGACTCTTCGCCGCTGTCCTGCCGCCCGAGGCGGCCGTCGTCGAGCTGACGGACGCCACCGCGTCCCTGCGCGGGCTGCCCGGTGCGGAGCGGCTGCGCTGGACCGAACCGTCCGGCTGGCACTTCACGCTCGCCTTCCTCGGCGAGGTCGACCCGGAGCTGCTGCCGGAGCTCACCGAGCGGCTGGGGCGCGCCGCCCACCGCCACCCGCCGCACGAACTGCGCTTCGCCGGCGGCGGGCGGTTCGGGGACCGGGTGCTGTGGGTCGGGGCCGACGGCGAGCGGACGATCCTGCGCGACCTGGCGCGCTCGGCCGCGGCCGGGGCGCGCCGGGCGGGCGTCGCCGTCGACACCACGCACGACTTCCGGCCCCACCTCACCCTCGCCCGCGCCGCGGGCCCGGTGAACCTCCGGCCGTACGCCGAGGGCCTCGCCGGCTTCAGCGGCACGCCCTGGACCGTGGCCCGGCTGGAGCTCATGCGGAGCCGGCTTCCGGGTGGCGGCGTTCCCGGGGAGCGTCCTCGTTACGAGACGGTGGCCGCCTGGGAGCTGGGCGGGTAGCCGGGCGGGTGGCAGCAGGCAGGAGAGCCCCGAGGGCCGGGCCACTGCCCGCCGCCCGTTACGCTCGGTGCGTGGACCCGAAGACCAGAAACCGCATCATGACCGCCGCGCTCGCCGCGATGCTCGTCGTCGTCGCCGTGGTGGCCGCGGTGAAGTGACGCCGTAAGCCGGGCGCGAAGGCTTCCAGCAGCCGGCAGAGGTCTCCAGGGTTCACGCCGGCGCGGCGGCTTCCCAGGGGCCAGGCCAGGCCGGGCCGGGCCGGGCCGACGCCACGACTCCGCGCCTGCCCGGCCCTGAACGTGCTGACCGCGTGCTGACCGCGGTCCTGGCCCTACCAGGCGAACGCCTCCGGCGACGGGCCCGGGCCCGGGAAGATCTCGTCCAGCTGGGCGAGCAGCTCGCCGGACAGCTCCAGCTCGGCCGCGCGCAGGGCGGACGCGAGCTGGTCGGCCGTGCGCGGGCCGACGATCGGGCCGGTCACGCCCGGGCGGGTGAGCAGCCAGGCGAGGGCCACTTCGCCGGGTGCCAGCCCGTGCTTGTCGAGCAGGTTCTCGTAGGCCTGCACCTGCTCGCGGACCTTGGTGCTGGCGAGCGCGTCCGCGGAGCGGCCGGACGCGGCGCGGGCGCTGCCGCCCTCCCGCTCCTTGCGGATCACGCCGCCGAGCAGCCCGCCGTGCAGCGGCGACCAGGGGATCACCCCGAGCCCGTACGCCTGCGCGGCCGGGACGACCTCCATCTCGGCGCGCCGCTCGGCGAGGTTGTACAGGCACTGCTCGCTGACCAGCCCGAGCGAGCCGCGGCGCCGCGCGGTCTCGTTGGCCTGGGCGATGTGCCAGCCGGCGTGGTTGGAGGAGCCCGCGTAGACGATCTTGCCCTGCTGGACGAGGACGTCGACCGCCTGCCAGATCTCCTCCCACGGCGTGGCCCGGTCCACGTGGTGGAACTGGTAGAGGTCGATGTGGTCCGTCTGCAGCCTCCGGAGGCTGCCCTCGACGGCGCGGCGGATGTTGACGGCGGACAGGCGGTCGTGGTTCGGCCAGTCGGCGCCGTCCGCGCCCATGTTGCCGAACACCTTCGTGCCGATGACGACCTTCTCGCGGCGGCCGCCGCCCTTGGCGAACCAGGTGCCGATGATCTCCTCGGTGCGGCCCTTGTCGTCGCCCCAGCCGTAGACGTTGGCGGTGTCGAAGAAGTTGACGCCCGCGTCGAGCGCGGCGTCCATGATGGCGTGGCTGTCGGCCTCGTCCGTCTGGGGGCCGAAGTTCATCGTCCCGAGGACGATCCGGCTGACCTTGAGTCCCGTGCGTCCGAGCTGCGTGTACTCCATAGCGGACCAGCCAACGCCCTGGAGTGCACTCCAATCAAGAGGGCGGGCCTCGGACGGCGTGTCCCGCCGGCGACGGACGGCGCGCCCGTCCGGCAGCGCGCCAGGCAGCAGGCTCGGCAGCGCGTCGGGCAGCGCGCCCGGAGCGCGTCGGGCAGCGCGTCAGGCGGTGCGGAGAAGCCGGGTGCCGGGGTGTCAGTCCTGCGCCGGGATGTACGGCGCGCCCACGCCCCACGCCTGGTGCATCGCGTCGGCGAAGGCGGCGGCCAGCAGGTGTTCGCCGGCCGCGTTGGGGTGCGTGCCGTCGTAGGTGTCGCGGTCGATGTCCCAGCCCTCCGGGCGGGAGGCCAGGAGCAGTGGCGAGCCGGGCGTGCCGAGCTCGGCGACGGCCTTGCCGAGCAGCTCGTTGAAGCGCTCGCACTCGTCGGCGAACGCCGGGTCGCCCAGGGCGCGGACGTTGCGGATGACGGGCAGCAGCACCGCCCGGATCCGCGGGTTGGCCTCCCGCGCCTCCGTGACGAAGCGGTGCACGTTCTCGGCCGTCTGCCCGGCGTCCGTGTAGAACCCCAGGTCTATGAGGCCGAGCGAGACGAGGAGGGTGTCGGCGCGGCCGGCCCGTACGGCGTCGCCGACGAGCGGGGCCATGTGCAGCCAGCCCTCGCCCCAGCCGGCGAGGTGCGCGCGGGCGCGCTCGGGGAAGTCGGGTGCGCCGTAGGCGTGGGAGACGGGCGCGTCGGCGGCCGGGTCGTACAGCTCGCGGCGCGGGCCGACGATCTTGTACGGGCCGCCGTGGGTCGCGTTGAGGTGCTGCCACATGCGGTAGCGCCATGTGTGGTCACCGGCGCTACCGATGGTCATCGAGTCGCCGACGAACATGATCCGCATGGGTACATCATCGCGGATCGTGGGGCGGCTGGGGCACATGAGGGGCGAGTGAGGGGCGAGTGGGGGGCGAGCGAGGTCGCCGCGTCGCCTGAGCAGGGCTTTTCTCCGGCAAATCAAAGTGAATTATTTTTTGCATAAAACAAAAAGCGGCAGTGCGGGCCGGAGGGCGGGAGGGCGCGAGAGTGGGAAGGCGGGAAGACGGGAAGGCGGAATCCGCCCCGCCGAA
The DNA here is from genome assembly GCF_042657885.1 of Streptomyces aureoversilis. Lineage (NCBI taxonomy): Bacteria > Bacillati > Actinomycetota > Actinomycetes > Kitasatosporales > Streptomycetaceae > Streptomyces > Streptomyces aureoversilis. The sequence continues at coordinate 202,988 of NZ_JBHSKJ010000006.1, read as the reverse complement.
TACCGGGCGGGGCGGAAACCGTCAGGGTGTCACGTCACCGGCTCGCGCCGGGTCAGCGGTCCGTGTGGCCGTAGCTCACGACCCGGCCGTGGCCGGAGCAGTCGCCTCTGAAGATCCAGTAGCCCTTGCCCACCCAGGAGCCGTACAGGTAGGTGCCGTCGGAACACCGGGTCCACGACTGGGACTGGCCGTAGTCGACGCGGCAGTTGGCCGTCCACACGGTCCCGTTGTTCCTGTAGCTGTCGCAGGACGAGACGTGCGGCGCCGGTGCTGCCGAAGCGGCCGAGGCCCCCACCAGGCTGGTACCGGCCGCCATGATCGAACCCACGGCGGCGTAGGCCAGGCGGCGCTTGATGCGCTTCATTGACTTCCCTCCCTGGAACTGATTGCCGTTCGAACGAGAACCTAACGGGAGATCGCGCGAACGACAGTGCGGTAATTCGCCAATGAGTTCCTATTGGTTGGCGCTTTTCGGCCGCGGGTCTGGCGAATATTCACCCTGTTTGCAGAGGTGTCGGGGACGGGGCGCAGATCAGGGCGGCGCGCGGGAAAGCGGAGGTGTCGCGTTCCGGGCGGGTGGCGCGCGCCGGTCGCACCGGCGCCGCGGCGGGGCCGCCCAGTACCGCGCCTGCCGCGACCGCGTCGGTGGCGCCCGACCCCGCGGCGCGCGGCCGGATGGCAGGCTTGGAGCCATGCGTCCACGCCCGATCCTCGCCGCCCTCGCCGCCGCCGCGCTCGCCGTGCTGCCCGCCGGCCCGGCCCTGGCCGACGGCGACGACGCCGCGCAGCAGACCGCCGCCGGCGCCGTAACCTTCACCATCGAGGACCCGCGGATCAGGGAGTCCAGCGGACTGGCGGCCAGCCGCAGCCACCCCGGCGTGTACTGGACGCACAACGACAGCGACGACGGCCCGTACGTCTACGCCGTGGACAGCCGCACCGGCCGCACCGTCGCCACCGTCACCCTCGCCGGGGTCGAGCCCCGCGACGTCGAGGCCATCTCCCTCGGCCCGGACGGCTCCCTCTACGTGGGCGACATCGGGGACAACTTCGGCGGGCGCTGGAAGGAAGTGCGGATCTACCGCTTCGCCGAGCCGAAGACCCTCAAGGACACCACCGTCACCCCCACCCGCTACACCGTCCGCTACGAGGACGGCCCGCGCGACGCCGAGTCGCTGATGGTGCATCCGAAGACCGGGCGCGTGTACATCGTCAGCAAGAAGCGCTCGGGCCCGGGCGCCCTGTACGCGGCCCCGGAGAAGCTGTCCGCGTCCGGCGTCAACGTCTTCCGGAAGACCGCGGACATCGACACGTGGGCCACGGACGGCGCCTTCTCCCCGGACGGCACCCGGCTCGTCGTCCGCGGCTACTTCGACGCGATCGAGTACCGCTGGCGCGACGGCCGCCCCGAGGAGATCGGCCGCCCGAGCGTGCCGCTGCAGCGCCAGGGGGAGTCGGTCACCTTCGCCCCGGACGGCCGGACCCTCATGTACGGGACGGAGGGCAAGCGCAGTTCCGTGCAACCGGTCGCCCTGCAGGGCGACCTCCTGCCGGACACGGCGGCGAAGCAGCGGGACGACGCGAAGGCCGGCGGCGCCTCCCGCGGCGGCTCGGACGGTGGCGACGGCGACGACCGGACCCGCACCATCGCTCTCGGCGCGGGCACGCTCGCCGTGGCGGCGGTCCTCGTGCTGGGGGTGCGGAGGGTGCTCCGGCGCCGGTGAGGCGGGTGGGCGGGAGGGGGAAAGGCGTGTGACGGGGCCGCCCCCTGAGCGGGCGGCCCCTCCTCGTCAGAGGCGTTCGATCACGTAGTCGACGCAGGCCGTCAGGGCCGCCACGTCCGCCGGGTCGATCGCCGGGAACATCGCGACGCGCAGCTGGTTGCGGCCCAGCTTGCGGTACGGCTCGGTGTCCACGATGCCGTTGGCGCGCAGGACCTTGGCGACGGCCGCCGCGTCCACGTCCTCGGAGAAGTCGATCGTGCCGATGACGGCCGACCGCTTGGCCGGGTCGGTCACGAACGGCGCCGCGTGCTCGGAGGCCTCGGCCCAGCCGTACAGCGTGCGGGCCGAGGTCGCGGTGCGGCGCACCGCCCAGTCCAGGCCCCCCTGGCCGTTGATCCACTTCAGCTGCTGGTCGAGCAGGAAGAGGGTGGAGAGGGCGGGGGTGTTGTACGTCTGGTTCTTCAGGGAGTTGTCGATCGCGGTCGGCAGCGAGAAGAACTCGGGGATGTGCCGCCCGGAGGCGTGCACGCGCGCCGCCCGCTCCAGGGCCGCGGGCGAGAAGACGGCGAGCCACAGGCCCCCGTCGGAGGCGAAGGACTTCTGCGGGGCGAAGTAGTAGACGTCGGTCTCGGCGATGTCGACGGGCAGGCCGCCCGCGCCGGACGTGGCGTCCACCAGGACGAGCGCGCCCTCGTCGGCGCCCTCGACGCGCTTGAGGGGCGCGGCTACGCCGGTGGAGGTCTCGTTGTGGGTGAAGGCGTAGGCGTCGACGCCCGCCTCCGCCTTCGGCTCCGGGTGCGTGCCGGGCTCGGAGGAGATGACGGTCGGCTCCTCCAGCCACGGCGCGAGCTTCGCGGCCTTGGCGAACTTGGAGGAGAACTCGCCGAAGGTGAGGTGCTGCGACCTGGTCTCGATCAGGCCGTGCGTCGCGACGTCCCAGAAGGCGGTGGAGCCGCCGTTGCCCAGGATCACCTCGTAGCCCTCGGGCAGGGAGAAGAGTTCGCGCACGCCGTCGCGCACCTGGCCGACCAGGTTCTTGACCGGGGCCTGGCGGTGGGACGTGCCGAGCAGAGAGGTTCCGGTGGCAGCCAGCGCGGCGAGCGCTTCCGTACGCACCTTGGACGGGCCCGCGCCGAAGCGACCGTCGGCGGGCTTGATGTCAGCGGGAATCTGGATATCAGCCACGCAGGCAGCCTAGTGCGTGCGGTGTTCCCGATCAGTAAAACGTCCGTTCGGTGAGACGGTGGAACCGGGGGCTCCGGGGCACTATGGGGGGTATGGCTGATCTTGTGGAAAGTGATGCTGACCACGAAGGGCCGAACGAGCAGTCGAATGAACGGCTGGATGAAGAGCTGCACGGCGAGCTGAAGGCCGCCCTCCGCAAGGCCGTGCGGGGCGAGGTCCGCTTCGACGCCGCCGCCCGCGCCCTGATGACCATGGACGCCTCGAACTACCGCCGCGTGCCCCTCGGTGTCGTGGCCCCGCGCGACGCCGGCGACGTCGCGGCCGCCCTCGCCGTCTGCCGCGGGCACGGCGTGCCGGTCGTCGCCCGCGGCGGGGGCACCTCGATCGCCGGGCAGGCGACGGGCACGGGGGTGGTGCTGGACTTCACCCGCCACATGAACGCGATCACGACGATCGACCCGGAGGCCCGTACGGCCGTCGTCCAGCCGGGCGTCGTCCTCGACGCGCTCCGCTCCGCGGCGGGCGCGCACGGGCTGACGTTCGGCCCCGACCCGTCCACGCACGGCCGGTGCACGCTCGGCGGCATGATCGGCAACAACGCGTGCGGCGCGCACTCCGTGGCCTGGGGGACGACCGCCGACAACGTCCACGAACTGGACGTGCTGACGTACGGCGGCGAGCGGGCGCGGCTCGCCCGCGGGTACGACGGCCTGCCGCCGCGGCTCGCCGCGGGCCTGCGCGGCCTGGTCGGGGGCGAACTGGCGCTGCTGCGCACCGGGTTCCCCGACCTCCCGCGGCGGATCTCCGGCTACGCGCTGGACGCCCTGCTTCCGGAACGGCGCACCGACGTGGCCCGCGCCTTCACCGGCAGCGAGGGCACGCTCGGGGTGCTGACGGAGGCCGTCGTACGGCTGGTCGAGGCGCCGCGGGCGCGCGTACTGGCGGTGCTGGGGTACGCCGACGAGAGCGACGCCGCCGACGCCGCCCATCTGCTGCTGCCGCACCGCCCGTTGACGGTCGAGGGCATGGCCGCCGACCTGGTCGGCCCCGCCGCGGCGGCCGGACTGCCCCGGGGAGCGGCCTGGCTCTTCGTCGAAACCGGCGGCGACACGGCCGCCGAGGCCCGGGCGCGCGCCGAGGAGATCGCCCGGGCCGCCGCCCCCGCCGCCACCGGCTGCACGGTCGTCGCGGACGCCGCCGGGCAGCGCGCCCTGTGGCGCGTCCGCGACGACGCCGCCGGCACCGCCACCCGCCTGCCCGACGGCACCGAGGCGTGGCCCGGCTGGGAGGACTGCGCGGTCCCGCCCGCCCGGCTCGGGGCCTACCTGCGCGACTTCCGCGCCCTCCTGCGCCGCTACGGGCTGCACGGTGCGCCCTACGGCCACTTCGGCGACGGCTGCATCCACGTGCGCATCGACTTCGACCTGACCCGCCCGGACGGCGTGCGGCGCTTCCGCGACTTCTCCGGCGACGCCGCCGAACTGGTCGTCTCGCACGGCGGATCGCTGTCCGGCGAGCACGGCGACGGGCAGGCGCGGGCGGAACTCCTGCCGAAGATGTACGGGCCCGAGGTCGTCCGCCTCTTCGAACGCTTCAAGGACGTCTGGGACCCGGACGGCGGCCTCAACCCCGGCATCCTCGCCCGCCCCCGCAAGCTGGACGAGAACCTCCGCTTCGACGTGCTCCCCGGCCGTCCGGTGCCGGTCGTCTTCGCCTACCCCGGGGACGGCGAGGGCGGCGGGGACTTCGCGGGGGCCGTGCGGAGGTGCGTCGGCGTCGCCAAGTGCCGCGAGACGGAGGTCGTTCCGGGCGCGGCGGGCGTGATGTGCCCCTCCTATCGGGTGACGGGCGAGGAACAGCACTCCACGCGCGGCCGGGCCCGCCTGCTGCACGAGATGCTGGCGGGCGAGGTCGTCACGGACGGGTGGCGCTCGGAGGAGGTCCGCGAGGCGCTCGACCTGTGCCTGGCGTGCAAGGGATGCCGCAGCGACTGCCCGGTGGGCGTCGACATGGCCACGTACAAGGCGGAGTTCCTCCACCACCACTACGCGGGCCGGCTGCGGCCCGCCGCCCACTACGCCATGGGGTGGCTGCCGGTGTGGCTCCGGGCGGTGGCGACGCTCCGGGCGGCCGGGACGGTCAACCGGCTGACGGGCATCGGGCCGGCCGCCGCGGCAGCGAAGCGCCTCGCCGGGCTCACCCGGGAACGGGATCTTCCGCGGCTCGCGGGGGAGCCGTTCGTGCGGTGGTGGCGGGGGCGGGGGGACGTGCGGGGCGGCGGGTTGGGTGGTGGCCCGAGCGACGGCCCGGCCGACGGGGATGCCGGTCAGCGAGTGCCTTCGGCTGGTGAGCTGCCGGCTGCTGGCCTCGGCACGGGCGGCGCCCGGGCCGCAGGCACCGCTACGGGCTCCGGTTCTGGCTCCGGTTCTGGCCCCGGCCCCGGCCCCGGCCCCGGCCCCGGCCCCGGCTCCGGCTCCGGCTCCGGGCAACGGGTGGGTGGGCGGGGCGAAAGGCCCGCCGCAGGCGCGGACCTCGTGCTCTGGCCCGACACGTTCACCAACTTCCTCTCCCCGGAGGTCGCCCGCGCCGCCGCGACGGTCCTGGAGAGCGCCGGTCTCCGTATCGCCGTCCCGCCGAAGGCACCCTGCTGCGGGCTCACCTGGGTCTCCACCGGTCAACTCGACCGCGCCCGCAAGGAGATGCGCCGCACCCTCGACCTCATGGCCCCGGCGCTCGCCGCCGGTCTGCCCGTCGCCGTGCTGGAGCCCAGTTGCGCCGCCTCGCTCCGTACGGATCTCACCGAGCTGCTTCCCGGCGATCCACTGGCGCAGCAACTCGCGGCGTCCGTCCGTACGTTCGCCCAGGCCCTCGAAGAGCTCGCCCCGCACTGGCGGCCGCCCCGCCTGGACCGCCCCGTGGCCGGTCAGACCCACTGCCATCAGCACGCGGTCCTCGGCGACGCCGCCGAGCGCCGCCTCCGCGAGCGCGCCGGCCTGGTGGGTGCGCTGAGCGGCGGATGCTGCGGCCTGGCCGGGAACTTCGGGTTCGAAGCGGGCCATTACGAGGTGTCCGTGGCGTGCGCGGAGGAGCAGTTGCTGCCCGCTCTGCGGCAGGCCGCCGGGCGGGGCGCGAAGGTGGAGGTCCTGGCCGACGGGTTCTCCTGCCGTACGCAGATCGCCCAGCTCGCGGGCGGCGAAGGCGCGCGCGCCCGCCACTTGGCCGAGGTGATCGCCGAGGCCCTCGCCGCCGGTCACCCGCACAACTGACCGAAAAATAAAGGCAAGCACGCTTGATTGTTTTCCCGGGCGCTGTCACGCTCTCTCCGTCCTGACGAACTCCCGAGGGAGCGGCACACAGTGACAGACCCCGAACCCTTACGTCCGCTGCGGATCGGCAACGCCTCCGGCTTCTACGGCGACCGCTTCGGCGCCCTCCGCGAGATGCTGACCGGCGGCCCCCTCGACGTCCTCACCGGCGACTACCTGGCCGAGCTGACCATGCTCATCCTCGGCCGCGACCGCCTGAAGGACCCCGCCCGCGGCTACGCCGGGACCTTCCTCCGCCAGCTCGAGGAGAGCCTCGGCCTCGCCGCCGACCGCGGCGTGAAGATCGTCGCCAATGCGGGCGGACTCAATCCCGGCGGCCTGGCCCGTGAGATCCGCGCCCTCGCCCGCCGCGTCGGCGCCGACGTCCGCGTCGCCCACGTCGAGGGCGACGACCTGCTGCAGGAGCGGGAGTGGGGCCCGGACGTCCTCACGGCCAACGCCTACCTCGGCGGCGCGGGCATCGCCGCCTGCCTGCGCGCGGGCGCGGACATCGTCGTCACCGGCCGCGTCACCGACGCCGCGCTGGTCACGGGCCCCGCCGCCGCCCACTTCGGCTGGCTCGCCGACGACCTGGACCGGCTGGCCGGCGCGGTCGTCGCCGGGCACGTCCTGGAGTGCGGCACGCAGGCCACGGGCGGTAACTACTCCTTCTTCACCGAGCACGACGTCCGCCGCCCCGGCTTCCCGATCGCGGAGATCCACGCCGACGGCTCGGCCGTCATCACCAAGCACCCCGGTACGGGCGGCGCCGTCACTGTGGGCACGGTCACGGCCCAGCTCCTGTACGAGACGGGCGGCCCGCGCTACCTGGGCCCCGACGTGACCGCCCGCCTGGACACCGTCCGGCTGGCGCAGGACGGCCCGGACCGCGTACGGATCAGTGGCGTGCGGGGCGAGGCCCCGCCGGCCACGCTCAAGGTGGGGCTCACGCGCGTGGGCGGGTGGCGCAACGAGGTCGTGTTCGTGCTGACGGGCCTCGACGTGGAGGCCAAGGCCGCCCTCGTGCGGGAGCAGATGGAGGACGCGCTGGGCAAGCGCCCGCCCGCCGAGGTCCGGTGGACGCTCGCGCGCACGGACCACGCCGACGCGGAGGTGCAGGAGGAGGCGAGCGCCCTGCTGCGGCTCGTCGTGCGCGACCCCGACCCCGAGGCGGTCGGCCGCGCCGTCAGCGGCGCCGCCGTCGAGCTGGCCCTGGCCAGCTGCCCCGGCTTCCACGTCACCGCGCCGCCGGGCCGCGGGTCCCCGTACGGCGTGTTCGAGGCCGCGTCGGTCGACGCGTACGCCGTCCGGCACACGGCGGTGCTGCCGGACGGGACGCGGCTGCGGGTGCCCGCCGTACCCGCGGCCGCCGAGGGGGAGCCCCCGCCCGAGCCCCCCGTCCTGCCCGAGCCGCTGCCGCGCGGGCCCGTCCGGCGCGCGCCGCTCGGGCTCGTCGCCGGGGCGCGCAGCGGCGACAAGGGCGGCTCGGCCAACGTGGGCGTGTGGGTGCGCACGGACGAGGCGTGGCGCTGGCTGGCCCACGAGCTCACCGGAGCGCGGTTCCGCCGGCTCCTGCCGGAGACCGCCCGGCTCCCCGTCACCCGCCACGTCTATCCGGGCCTGCGCGCCCTCAACTTCACCGTCGGCGGGCTCCTCGGCGCCGGCGTCGCCTCCCAGGCCCGCTTCGACCCGCAGGCCAAGGCCCTGGGCGAGTGGCTGCGCTCCCGGCACATGGACATACCGGAGGTGCTGCTGTGACGGTGCTGACGTCCCGGCTCGACACGTCGGGCGCGGAGTACGCCGCCCACCGCACGGCGATGCTGGAGCGGCTCGACGCGATCGCGGCGGAGCACGCGCGCGCCCTGGCCGGAGGCGGGGAGAAGTACGTCACCCGGCACCGGGCGCGGGGCAAGCTCCTCGCCCGCGAGCGGGTGGAGCTGCTGATCGACCCGGACACGCCCTTCCTGGAGCTCTCCCCGCTGGCCGGGTGGGGGAGCGACTACACGGTGGGCGCCTCCCTCGTCACCGGCATCGGAGTGATCGAGGGCGTCGAGTGCCTCATCACGGCCAACGACCCGACCCTGCGGGGCGGGGCCAGCAACCCCTGGACCCTGAAGAAGGCCCTGCGGGCGAACGAGATCGCGTTCGCCAACCGGCTGCCGGTCGTCTCGCTCGTCGAGTCCGGCGGCGCCGACCTGCCGAGCCAGAAGGAGATCTTCATCCCGGGGGGCGGGCTGTTCCGGGACCTGACGCGGCTGTCCGCCGCCGGCATTCCCACGGTGGCGGTGGTGTTCGGCAATTCGACGGCCGGAGGCGCGTACGTCCCCGGCCTGTCCGACCACGTGATCATGGTTGAGGGGCGCTCGAAGGTCTTCCTCGGCGGGCCGCCGCTCGTGAAGATGGCCACGGGGGAGGAGAGCGACGACGAGGCCCTGGGCGGTGCGGAGATGCACGCGCGCGTGTCCGGTCTCGCCGACTACTTCGCCGTCGACGAGCTCGATGCGCTGCGTTCGGCGCGGCGTGTGGTTGCGCGGCTCAACTGGCGCAAAGCGCAGCCCGATCCGGGGGGCGCAGAGCCGCCTCTGTATAACGAGGAGGAACTTCTCGGCATCGTGCCGGGTGATCTGAAGGTGCCCTTCGATCCTCGCGAAGTCATCGCCCGTGTGGTGGACGGGTCGGACTTCGACGAGTTCAAGGCGCGGTACGGGAGCAGTCTGGTTGCCGGGTGGGCCGGTATCCACGGGTATCCCGTGGGGGTCCTCGCCAATGCGCAGGGTGTTCTCTTCAGCGAGGAGTCGCAGAAGGCCGCGCAGTTCATCCAGTTGGCCAATCAGCGCGACGTGCCGCTCGTCTTTCTGCACAACACAACCGGATACATGGTCGGGCAGGCCTACGAGCAGGGCGGCATCATCAAACACGGCGCGATGATGATCAATGCGGTGGCGAACTCCAGGGTGCCTCATCTGTCGGTGCTCATGGGCGCCTCCTACGGGGCCGGGCACTACGGCATGTGCGGGCGGGCCTTCGACCCCCGGTTCCTGTTCGCGTGGCCCAGCGCCAAGTCCGCCGTCATGGGGCCGCAGCAGCTCGCGGGGGTCCTGTCGATCGTCGCCCGCGCTTCGGCCGAGGCGAAGGGGCTGGCGTACGACGAAGAAGCCGACGCCGCGCTGCGCGTCATGGTCGAGCAGCAGATCGAGTCCGAGTCCCTGCCCGTGTTCCTCTCCGGGCGGCTCTACGACGACGGCGTCATCGACCCGCGGGACACGCGGACCGTGCTGGGGGTGTGCCTGTCGGCGATTCATACGGTGCCGGTGGAGGGCGTGCGGGGTGGGTTCGGGGTCTTTCGGATGTGAGGTGAGGGTGAGGGGATGGGGAGGGTGATGGCCGAGTGATCGGGTCACTGCTGGTCGCCAACCGGGGCGAGATCGCGTGCCGGGTCTTCCGCACGTGCCGGGAGCTGGGCATTCGTACCGTCGCCGTGTACTCGGACGCTGACGCCGGCGCGTTGCACGTACGGGAGGCCGATGCGGGGGTGCGGCTGCCCGGGGTTGCCGCCTCGGACACGTACCTGCGGGGGGACGCGGTGGTGCGGGCCGCGCTCGCCGCGGGCGCGGATGCCGTGCATCCGGGGTACGGGTTCCTCTCCGAGAGCGCGGAGTTCGCGCGGGACGTGGAGCGGGCGGGGCTGGTGTGGGTCGGGCCGCCGCCCCCGGTGATCGAGGCGATGGCCTCGAAGACGCGCGCCAAGCGGATCATGTCGGAGGCGGGGGTGCCGGTGCTGGCGGCGTCCGCGTCGGCGGCGTCCGCGCCGACGGCATCCGCCGGGGAGCCGCCGTTGATCCTCAAGGCCGCGGCGGGCGGGGGCGGGCGGGGGATGCGCGTCGTACGGGACCCCGCCCTGCTGGAGTCCGAGCTCGCCTCCGCGCGGGCGGAGGCCATGGCCGCCTTCGGCGACGACGAAGTCTTCGTCGAGCCGTACGTGGAGGGCGGGCGGCATGTGGAAGTGCAGGTCCTCGCCGACGCGCACGGGGGCGTGTGGGTCCTGGGGACGCGCGACTGCTCGCTGCAGCGGCGGCACCAGAAGGTGATCGAGGAGGCGCCGGCGCCGGGGCTCCCGGAAGAGCTGCGGGGGGTGCTCGGCGAGGCTGCGGCGGCTGCGGCGCGGGCCATCGGGTACGTGGGGGCCGGGACGGTGGAGTTCCTGGTGAAGGACGGGCGGGCGTTCTTCCTGGAGATGAACACGCGTCTGCAGGTGGAGCATCCGGTGACGGAGGCGGTGTACGGGCTGGACCTGGTGGCACTGCAGATCCGGGTGGCGGAGGGGGCGGCGCTGGGCGCTGCGCCGCCGGTGCCGTCCGGGCATGCGGTGGAGGCGAGGTTGTACGCGGAGGACCCGGGGGCGGGGTGGCGGCCGCAGACGGGTGTTGTGCGGGAGCTGTCGGTGGGTGCGTGGGGGTGCCGGTGGCGGGGGCTCCGGGGTGGGGGTCCGGGGCCGTATATTTACGGGCCCGCTCGCGGCGACGTGGTGGAGCCCTCGTCCTCATCGGGCCCGCAAATACACGTCAGCGCCCCGGACCCCCACCCCTGCGCCCCCACCCCCTCCCGCCGCACGCCACCAACGGCAGCCGTCCCCGTCCCGCGTTCTGCCGGTGCCAGTGGCCCGCTCACTTCTCCTCCAGCCGCCGCCCCCGGCTCAGCTGCCTCGCGTTCTGGTGCTCCCGGCTCAGGCGCCTCGCGTCCCGGCGCTCCTCGTTCCGGCATCCATGGCTCGGCGGCATCTCATCCCCACGGCTCTCATGCCGACGACGTCTCTCGCTCCGACAACCCCCAACCACGTCAACACGCCCTGCCTCAATGGGTGGGTGGGTGGGCCGAAGACCGCGCCGGAGGCGCGGGATACCTCCGCGTCGACGCGGGCGTCGCCACGGGCGACACGGTCACCCCGTACTACGACCCGCTGCTGGCGAAGGTGATCGCCTGGGCGCCCACCCGCCAGGAGGCGATCCGCCTACTGGCGCACGCGCTGGAGCGCGCCCGTATCCACGGGCCCGTCACCAACCGCGACCTCCTCGTACGGTCCCTCCGTCACGAGGAATTCGCCGCCGGGCGTATGGATACCTCCTTCTATGAGCGGCACTTGGCCGAACTGACCGCCCCGCGCGCCGGCGGCGCCGCAATCGCCGCCCTCGCCGCGGCCGTCGCGGACGCACAAGGCCGCTCCCGCTTCGGCGGCTGGCGTAATCTTCCCTCCCAGCCTCAGGAGAAGCGATATCGCTCCGAGCCGGATGGCACCTCGTACACCGTGCGCTACCGCCTCACCCGGCACGGCCTGGAGGCTCAAGGCGCCACCGGCATCCGGCTGGTCGCGGCGGACCGCAGCCACGTGGTCCTGGAGGCGGACGGGCTCCGTACGGCCTACGACGTGAGCGCTTACGACGACCGGGTCTTCGTGGACGCACCGTCCGGCGCCCATACGTTCACCCCCCTGCCCCGCTTCCCCGACCCCGGCGCCATGCCCACGGCGCCGGGCTCTCTGCTGGCCCCCATGCCCGGCACGGTGGTCCGCCTCGCGGACGGGGTCGCCGAGGGGTGCGTGGTCGAGGAAGGGCAGCCCCTGCTCTGGCTGGAGGCCATGAAGATGGAGCACCGCATCGTCGCTCCGTCCGCCGGCACGCTCACCGCCCTGCACGCCGCCCCCGGCCGCCAGGTCGAGGTCGGCGCCCTGCTCGCCGTCGTCACCGAGGAGCCGAAGGAGCCGTTGTCATGAGCTTCGTAGAGACCCGGGAACATCAGGATCTGCGTGCCGCCGTCGCCGCTCTCGGCAGCCGCTACGGGCGGGAGTACGTCACCGCGGCCGTCCGCGACGGCAAGCACACCGACGAGCTGTGGGCGGAAGCCGGCAAGCTCGGCTACCTGGGCGTCAACCTCCCGGAGGCGTACGGGGGCGGCGGCCGCGGCATGGTCGAGCTCGCCGTCGTCCTGGAGGAGCTCGGCGCCGCGGGCTGCCCGCTGCTGCTCATGGTCGTCTCGCCCGCCATCTGCGGCACGGTGATCGCCCGCTTCGGCACGGAGGAGCAGAAGCGGCACTGGCTGCCCGGCATCGCCGCCGGGACGACGAAGATGGCGTTCGGCATCACCGAGCCCGAGGCCGGATCGAACTCGCACCGCATCACGACGACGGCCCGCCGCTCCGGCGGGGACTGGGTGCTCAACGGCCGCAAGGTCTTCATCTCGGGCGTGGACGTCGCCGACGCGACACTGATCGTGGGCCGTACGGAGGACTTGCGGACGGGGAAGCTCAAGCCGTGCCTGTTCATCGTGGACCGGGACGCTCCTGGGTTCACGAGGACTCCCATACCGATGGAACTCGCCGCTCCGGAGAAGCAGTTCGAGCTCGTCCTCGACGACGTGCGGCTGCCCTCCGATGCCCTGGTCGGCGACGAGGACGCCGGCCTGCTGCAGCTCTTCGCCGGCCTCAACCCCGAGCGCATCATGACCGCCGCCTTCGCCATCGGCATGGGGCGCTACGCCCTGGGCCGGGCCGTCGACTACGCCCGCACGCGGACGGTGTGGCGCGAGCCCATCGGCGCGCACCAGGCCGTCGCGCACCCGCTCGCCCAGTCGCACATCGAGGTCGAGCTCGCCCGGCTGATGATGCTGAAGGCGGCCCATCTCTACGATTCGGGCGATGACATGGGGGCGGGCGAGGCGGCCAACATGGCCAAGTACGCCGCCGCCGAAGCCGCCGTCCGCGCCGTCGACCAGGCCGTGCACACCCTCGGCGGCAACGGCCTCGCCTCCGAGTACGGGCTCGCCCAGCTGCTCACGGCGTCGAGGGTGGCGCGGATCGCCCCGGTCAGCCGGGAGATGATCCTCAACTACGTGTCGCACCACACGCTCGGCCTGCCCAAGTCGTACTGAGAAAGGCGGCTTAGATGAAACTGGTCCACCGCTCCTCGGAGCAAGGCGTCACCACGCTGACCCTGGACTCCCCGCACAACCGCAACGCCCTGTCGTCCCGGCTGGTCGCCGAGCTGCTGGAGGGCCTGGCGGAGGCTGCGGAGGACGCCGGTACGCGTGCCGTCCTGCTGACCCATGCCGGCAACACCTTCTGTTCGGGCGCCGATCTGAGGGAGACGGGCACGGACGGCCCGCAGGCCCTCGTACGGCTGATGCGCGCGGTGGTGGAGCTGCCCAAGCCGGTGGTGGCCCGGGTGAACGGCCACGTGCGCGCCGGCGGGCTGGGGCTGCTGGGGTCCTGTGACATCTCCGTGGCGGGGGAGGCGTCGTCCTTCGCCTTCACCGAGGCCCGGCTGGGGCTCGCGCCCGCCGTCATATCCCTGCCGCTGCTGCCGCGCCTCGACGCGCGGGCGGCGGCTCGTTATTACCTGACCGGAGAGCGGTTCGGGGCGGCGGAGGCCGTACGGATCGGGCTGGTCACCGCGGGGGAGGAAGATCTGGGGCCGGTTCTGGACGGGCTGCGGCGCGGCTCGCCCCAGGGGCTCGCCGAGTCCAAGGCCCTGGTCACGGCGGACGTGCGGCGGGTCTTCGACCGCGATACGGCCCGGCTGACCGAGCTGTCCGCCCGGCTCTTCGGCTCCGCCGAGGCCCGCGAGGGCATGACCGCCTTCCTCGAGCGCAGGGAGCCGGAATGGACGCGCTGAGCCTGCCCAAGCAGGACCGCAGCCGCGCCACGCGCCGACGGCTCCTCGAAGCGGCGATCGCCTGCCTCGCCGAGCACGGCTGGGCCGGTTCGACCGTCTCCGTCGTCGCCGAGCGCGCGGGCGTCTCGCGGGGGGCCGCCCAGCACCACTTCCGCACCCGGGAGGACCTGTTCACGGCCGCGGTGGAGTACGTGGCCGAACAGCGGTCGGCCGCCGTGCGCGGCCTGCTGCCCCAGGTGCAGCTGATCATCGGCCCGGCCCGTACGTACCTGGCCGTCGTCCAGCTCGTGGACCTGTACACGGGGCCGCTGTTCCGCGCCGCCCTGCAGCTGTGGGTCGCCGCCGCCAACGACGCCGCGCTACGGGCCCGGGTCACCGAACTGGAGGCGCGGGTCGGCCGGGAGGTCCACCGGATGGCGCTGGAGCTCCTCGGCGCGGACGAACGCCGCGCGGGCGTGCGCGAAACGGTCCAGGGCTTCCTCGACATGTGCCGGGGCCTGGGCCTTGCCCACCTCCTGACGGACGACACCGCCCGCCGCGACCGTGTGGTCCGGCACTGGACGGGCGTCCTCAGCGATCTGCTGTGAGGCCGCCGCCCCGTTCGGTACGGCCCCGGGTCCCGGGGGCGTACGGCTGTGCGGGCAGTTGCGCGGGTTCGCGCAACTGCCTTCGCCGGTCAGGGGGCGGCGTCAGCCCGCTACCGCCGCCGTGCCCGTGATGTCCGCGAAGCCGTCGACCTCGCGCGGGTCGCGCGGGCCCGGGCCCACGTAGCGGGCGGAGGGGCGGACCAGGCGGCCCGTGCGCTTCTGCTCCAGGATGTGCGCGCTCCAGCCCGCCGTGCGGGCACAGGTGAACATCGACGTGAACATGTGCGCCGGGACCTCCGCGAAGTCCAGGACGATGGCCGCCCAGAACTCGACGTTCGTGGCGAGGACCCGGTCGGGGCGGCGGTTGTGGAGCTCCTCCAGGGCCGCCTTCTCCAGGGCCTCGGCGACCTCGTAGCGCGGTGCGGCCAGCTCGCGGGCCGTGCGGCGCAGGACGCGGGCGCGCGGGTCCTCCGCGCGGTACACGCGGTGGCCGAAGCCCATGAGGCGCTCGCCGCGGTCCAGGGCCTGCTTGACGTAGGCCGTGGCGTCGCCCGTGCGCTCGATCTCCTCGATCATGCCGAGGACGCGGGAGGGCGCGCCGCCGTGCAGCGGGCCGGACATGGCGCCGACCGCGCCCGAGAGCGCCGCGGCCACGTCGGCGCCCGTCGAGGCGATGACGCGGGCCGTGAAGGTGGAGGCGTTCATGCCGTGCTCGGCGGCGGACGTCCAGTAGGCGTCGACGGCCTTGACGTGCTTGGGGTCGGGCTCGCCGCGCCAGCGCTTCATGAAGCGCTCGACCACGGTCTCCGCCTTGTCGATCTCGCGCTGCGGGACCATCGGCAGGCCCTGGCCGCGCGCCGACTGGGCGACGTAGGACAGGGCCATCACGGCGGCGCGGGCCAGGTTGTCGCGGGCCGTGGCCTCGTCGATGTCGAGGAGGGGCTTCAGGCCCCACACGGGGGCGAGCATCGCGAGCGCGGACTGGACGTCGACGCGGATGTCCCCCGAGTGGACGGGGATCGGGAACGGCTCGGCGGGCGGCAGACCGGGGTTGAACGAGCCGTCGACCAGCAGGCCCCAGACGTTGCCGAAGGACACCTGGCCGACCAGGTCCTCGATGTCGACGCCTCGGTAGCGGAGGGAGCCGCCTTCCTTGTCGGGTTCGGCGATCTCCGTCTCGAACGCGACGACTCCTTCGAGTCCGGGTACGAAGTCGGACATCAGGCGGCTCCTCATGATGTGTGCGACAGCTGGGGCGCCGGGCCCGGTCGGGCGCGGCTGCTCGGTGCGACTCGTGGTCCGTCACCGGTCATCCGGGTCATGCCCCGTGCGGAGGGGTCTTCACCCGGTTCCGCGCCCGGACCCCTGACGGGCGGGCTCGTTCCGGATTCCGGCCGGAAACGATAGCCGGTGATGTGCGGGTACCACAGCTTCCCGCCCTGCGATTTTGGGGGGTTCGCCACATGCGGCGAAAGGTGATGTCCGGCACAGTGGGGGTTTTGCCCACGGGAGGGTTACGGAGGGCCGGTTGAGGGCAGGCTGATCTGCTGACCCTGGGCGTTTCGCGGGCCTTTGCTGACAGGATGGGCCGCGTGACCCACGCCGACGAGTTCCCCGCCCCCGAATTCCACGGCGGTGCGCTGGACGCCGCCGCCATGCGCGAGCAGTACCGCTCCGAGGGCCTCCTGGAACGGGACCTCGCCCCCGATCCGTACGAGCAGTTCGCGATCTGGTTCGCGCAGGTGTTCGCGGCGGGGCTGCGGGAGCCCAACGCCATGGTCGTCTCCACGGTCGACGCCGAGGGCCGGCCCGGCTCGCGGACCGTGCTGCTCAAGGGCTACGACCAGCGGGGCTTCGTCTTCTACACCAACTACGGCTCGCGCAAGGCCGCGGACCTGGCGGGCAATCCGCACGTCTCGCTGCTCTTCCCCTGGCACCCGATCGGCCGTCAGGTCATCGTCGCCGGCCGGGCCGAGCGCGTGGACCCCTCGGAGACGGCCGTCTACTTCCACTCGCGGCCGCGCGGCTCGCAGCTGGGCGCGTGGGCGAGCGCGCAGTCGGCTGTCGTCGCGTCGCGGGAGGAGATCGACGCCGCGTACGAGCGGCTGCTGGCCCGCTATCCCGAGGGGGAGCCGGTGCCCGTGCCGACGGGCTGGGGCGGATATCGCGTGACCGCGGAGAGCGTGGAGTTCTGGCAGGGCCGCGAGAACCGGCTGCACGACCGGCTGCGGTACGTGCGCGAGGTGCGTGGGGGAGAGGCGGGCTGGCGGGTGGAGCGGCTCGCCCCGTAAGGCGGTGAAGCAGACGATCCGTGGGCCGGCTACCGCCGCGCCCTGCGGCGCGGCGGTGCCGAGCGGACGACTCGGCGGCCCACGGATCGGGTGACTGCTCGGGATTGGCCGGCGGATCCCCTCAGCTGCAGCTGCGAGGCCCCGGCGTTGCGCTTGGCGCGACGACGGGCGCTAGCCCGCAGTCACCTCACGCGTCCGGAAAGAAATCATGTCCCGAACCACCTCCCTTCTCGTGTGCTCACCACCCTAGGAAGCGTGCGGGTGAGCGACAACCGAATTTCCGGTGGGCAACGATTTCCCCGAAGACGGTGTGGTGCCCATCACGGTCGAGTTGAATGACCCGTCGTGCAGGACATGCAGACGCGTCCAGCTGGGGGTACCTCGTGACCGCACCACACACGTCAGGCCCGGCCCGCCCGGCCGCCGCGCCCGGTTCGGTGGAAGCCGCCGACAGCGACGACTCCGGCCTCCTCGCGGCGCTCCTCGACGGCATGGACACCGCGCTGTGCGCCTTCGACGCCGAGGGCACGGTCACCCACTGGAACCGCGAGGCCGAACGGATACTGGGCTGGACGGCGGCCGAGGCCGTCGGTCGGCAGGGGCTGGCCGGCTGGGCGGTGCGGCCCGCCGACGCCGCGGAGGTCGCGGCCCGGCTGGACGCGGCCATGGCGTCGCCCGGCCGCCACGTGCACGAGTTCGCGCTGCTCACCAAGGACGGCGGACGGGTGCTGGTGCGCACCCAGCTGTCGGCCCTGCCCGGCGCGGGCGACCGGCCCGCCGGGGTCTACTGCGCGTTCAGCGAAGTGCACACGCAGATCGACCTGGAGCGCTCCATCGCGCTCAGCGAGGCCCTCTTCGGGGACGCGTCCTGGGGCGTCGTGCTCGTCGACGCCGACCTGCGCCCGGCCCTCGCCAACGCCCACGCCGCGCGCGCCCTGCGCACCGGCCGTACCGCCCTCCTCGGCCGGCCGCTCGGCGAGCTGCTCGACCAGGGGGTGGAGGAGGTCGAAGGCGCCCTCCAGCACGTCCTCGCGGCGGGCGCCCCGCCCGCCCCCACCGACCTGTGGGTGACCCTGCGCGACCAGGGCGGCACCCCGCCGGAGCGCCGCTGCTGGCGCAGCGGCTTCCTGCGGCTGGCGTCGCCGCTCGCCGAGGAGCCGGTGCCGCTGGGGGTCGCCTGGCTGTTCCTGGACGTCACGGCCGCCCGGCTCACCGAACAGGACAGCGCCCGGCTGCGCTTTCGCGCGAGCCAGCTGCATCGGGCCGGCCGGGCCGTCGCCGAGTGCGAGGACCCCATGGAAGCGGCCTCCCTCTACATGGACTTCGCCCTCGCGGGCTTCGCCGACCACGCCCTGATCGACCTGCTCCCCGAAGCGCGCCCGGCTCCCGAGCCCCCGGTCCGGCTGGTCAGAGCCACCGCCACGCCGGCCGGCACCCCGGGGCCCTGCCCGGCCATGGGCCGCGGCGGACTGCCGGTGCCGTATCCGGACGGGCACCCCGCCCTGCAGGCCGTCGAGCGCTGCGGCTCCGTCCGCGCGGCCTCGGACTGCACCGAGACCTGGGCCGCCGCGCGCAAGTGGCCCGAGGGCACCGTGCACGCCCTCGCCACGGTGCTGCGCAGCCGCGGGCGGACGCTCGGCGTGGTGACGTTCCTGCGCGGGCCGTCGCGCCGCCCCTTCGACCGCTCGGACGCGACGTACGCGGAGGACATCGCGTGCCGGGTGGCGGCGTCGATCGACTTGGCGGGACCGACGCCCTGATGCGGGCGGGTGCGCCTGGTGTTGGCGTGCGGGCGCGTCCAGTGGTGGCGGGCGGGCGCGCCTAGTGACGGAAGAAGATCCGGTCCCCGTACTCGCGCAGCAGCCGCCCGTTCCACTCGTGCCCGCCGTCCACGTTGCCCGAGCGCAGCATCGGCGGGTCGATGCCGCGGGCGGCCAGCTCGCCCGCGGCGGCCGCGACGACCGCCTGCATCAGAGCGCTGGTGACGACCGTCGACGCGGGGGCGAAGGGGGCCGCGATGCCGTCCGCCGTGAGCTCCGCGTCCCCGATGTCGATCTTGCTGTCGATGACGAGGTCGCAGTGGTCCTTCAGGAACGTGCCGGAGGAGTGGCGGGACCGGGTGTGCTCGGCGTAGGCGAGCGAGGTGACGCCGATGACGCGGACGCCGAGCGCTCGGGCGTTCATGGCCATCTCCACGGGCAGAGGGTTCCGCCCGGAGAGGGAGATGACGATCAGGACGTCGCCGGCCTGCACGGGGCTGGTGTCCAGGACCGCGCCCGCCAGGCCGTTGACCCGCTCCAGGGCGCTGCCGAGCGTGGCCGGCATGACGTCGAGGCCGACGACTCCGGGGACGGCGAGGAGGTTGATCAGGGCCAGGCCGCCCGCGCGGTAGACGACGTCCTGGGCGGGGAGCGAGGAGTGGCCGGCGCCGAAGGCGAAGATCCGGCCGCCGTCCGCCACGGTGTCGGCGAGCAGGGACCCGGCGGCCGTGATGTGCCCGGCCTCCTCGTCGCGCACGCGCTGCAGCAGCCCGATCGCGGCGTCGAAGAACTGCCCGGCCAGCTTGTTCTCGCTCATCGCTGCGGGGCTCCTTAGATCGAGATCCGGTGGCGCGTACGGTCTGGCGTACGCTCGTGGCGCGGATCACGTTGCGGTCTGGACCAGGGCCCTGTCAATACGGCGGGCGGGCAGGGGGCGTACGCGGCACCGTTGTCGGCGGTATGCGTCAGAATTGGGTTCAGGGGCCAGCGCACGACTTATCGAGGGGCACGCATGTCCGGACTGATCGACACCACGGAGATGTATCTCCGCACCATTCTCGAGCTGGAGGAGGAGGGTGTGGTCCCCATGCGTGCCCGCATCGCCGAGCGGCTCGACCAGAGCGGGCCGACGGTCAGCCAGACCGTGGCCCGCATGGAGCGCGACGGCCTGGTGTCCGTCGCGGGCGACCGGCACTTGGAGCTCACCGAGGAGGGCCGCCGGCTGGCCACGCGCGTGATGCGCAAGCACCGCCTCGCCGAGTGCCTTCTGGTGGACGTGATCGGCCTGGAGTGGGAGCAGGTCCACGCCGAGGCCTGCCGCTGGGAGCACGTGATGAGCGAGGCGGTGGAGCGCCGCGTGCTGGAGCTGCTGCGCCACCCCACCGAGTCGCCGTACGGCAACCCCATCCCGGGCCTGGAGGAGCTGGGCGAGAAGGCCGAGCCGGACCCGCTGCTCAATGAGGACATGGTCAGCCTGATGGACCTGGACGCCGGGTCCGACGGCAAGACGGTGGTCGTACGCCGGATCGGCGAGCCGATCCAGACGGACGCCCAGCTGATGTATTCGCTGCGGCGCGCGGGCGTTCAGCCCGGTGCGGTGGTCAGCGTGACGGATTCGGCGGGTGGTGTGATCGTCGGCAGCAGCGGCGAGGCCACCGAGCTGGAGCCGGACATCGCGGCGCACGTCTTCGTCGCCAAGCGCTGACGCCTTCCGGCGCTGAGGCCTTCGGCCCGGATCCCCGTTTCGCCCGACGCCCCGCTGCGCACGGCCGCCTCCGCGGCCCGCGGCGGGGCGTTCTGCTGCGCCGGTTCCCCTTGCGCTGCGTCAACTCCCTTGAATCTGGCTGGAGTCCGCGTAACGGACCCGCGGGCGGCCCGGCCGTGCCACGCTGTCGCTGGCGCGCATATGCGCGGCACGCCGCCGCCCCGGGGAGGGAGAGCGCGATGAGGCCGGTGGGGTGTGACGAGGGCCCCGGCGCCCTTCCGGGCAGCCGGGGCCCTGCCTCCCCATATACCCCCGTGGCGACCCGGAGCCCCGAGCTCTCAGGGTCCGCCCCGCGGACCTTCTTCCCCGAGCGGTCCGCGCCCAGGTCGATTAATCCCCTGGGTGCCGCCGGTCAACCCTTCCCCGAGGTCACTCGAACGAGGGGTGTTGCGCGCGATGAGCATGCATTCGAATGTAAGTTCTATATCGTGAAGCTGCTCGGGGGAGAGTAGGGGGTGCCAGGGCTCATGGTTCGGCGTATCGACGTGAGTGGGAGCGGCGGAGTGCGGCTCGCGGCCTGGGAGTTCGCCGATCCGCCCAAGCATCCCTGCCGGGAGGGGACGGGCGGTCCCGGCGCGGTGCTGCTGCTCCACGGCCTGATGGGCCGCGCCGCGCACTGGGCGGAGACCGCCCGCTGGCTCTCCGGCCGCCACCGCGCGGTCGCCCTGGACCAGCGGGGCCACGGCCGCAGCGAGCGCCCCGCCGACGGCCCCTACACCCGCGACGCCTACATCGCCGACGCCCAGGCCGCGATCGAGAGCCTGGACCTGGCGCCCGCCGTCCTCATCGGCCACGCCATGGGCGCCCTGACCGCCTGGCAGCTCGCGGCCCGCCGCCCCGACCTCGTCCGGGCCCTGGTCATCTGCGACATGCGGGCCTCCGCCCTCGGAGCCGCCACGCAGCGGGAATGGGGCGAGTGGTTCAGGTCCTGGCCGGTCCCCTTCGCCACGCTCGCGGACGTCCGCAAGTGGTTCGCCGAGGGCGACCCCACCCTGGAGCGCCCCCGCCCCGCCCGCGGGGACTACTACGCCGAGATCATGGCCGAGCGCGCCGACGGCTGGCGCCCCGCCTTCTCCCGCCGCCAGATGCTCCAGGCCCGCGAGACCTACGCCCACGACGCCCACTGGGAAGAGCTCGCCCTCGTCCAGTGCCCCACCCTCGTCGTCCGCGGCCCCGACGGCGAACTGGGCCGCGCCGAAGCCCAGGAGATGGTCCGCGTCCTGCCCCGCGGCACCTACGCCGAAATCCAGGACGCGGGCCACCTCGTCCACTACGACCAGCCGGAGGGCTGGCGACAGGCGGTGGAGGGGTTCCTGGAGTCGGCGCTGCGGGCGTAGGTGCTGCGGCGCAGGGGGAAGGTGCGGGCCGCTCCCGGCGGCAGGCGGCGCTGGTGGCCGCACATTAATTCAACAAGCGTTGACATATCTCGGGCGCGGGTGTGCACTGGCATTACGGCCACATGTACTGACGAGCCACCCGAGGAGCCGTCATGTCCTCCCCGCTTTCCCCCCGGACCGCTTCCACCCCTCCCTCCGCCCCCGCCGACGTCATCGTCGTCGGCGCAGGCCCCACCGGGCTGTTGCTCGCCGGGGACCTGGCCGCCGCCGGTGTGCGGGTGACGGTGGTGGAGAAGAGGGCGCGGGAGTCCAATCTGACCCGGGCGTTCGCCGTTCACGCGCGCACGCTGGAGGCCTTCGACGCCCGGGGGATCGCCGAGCCGCTGCTGGCCACCGGGCCCTTCCTCGACACCCTCCGGATCTTCGGGCGCGGGAGGATCGACCTCTCCCGGCTGCCCAGCCGGTTCCCCGGCGTGCTGATGACACCGCAGTACGAGACGGAGCGGGTGCTGGAGGAGCGCGCCCTGAAGGCCGGTGCCGTGCTGCTGCGCGGGGCCGAGGTGACCGGGCTGCGGCAGGACGCCGACGGCGTCGAGCTGGACGTCCGTAACAAGGACATCCGTAACAAGGACGCCCGTGACGACGGCGTCCGTGACGACGGCGACGGCGCGGAGGGCGGAGCCTCCGAGACGCTGCGTGCCGCCTACGTCGTCGGGGCCGACGGCGTCCGCAGCGCCGTGCGCAAGGCGCTCGGGATGCCCTTCCCCGGGCGGTCCGTGCTGCGGTCCGTCATGCTCGCCGACGTACGGCTGGAGACCGAGCCCGGCGGGCTGCCCGCCTTCAACAGCGGCCGCGACGGCTTCGCCTTCCTCGTGCCCTTCGGCGACGGCTACTACCGGGCCATCGCCTGGCGGCGCGGCTGCGAGCTGCCCTCCAGTGCCCCCGTCGAACTCGACGAGCTCAAGGCCGTCACCCGCGCCGCCTTCGGCACCGACTACGGCATGCACGACGCGCGCTGGACCTCGCGCTTCCACAGCGACGAGCGGCAGGTGCCGCGCTACCGGCAGGGGCGCGTCCTCCTCGCCGGCGACGCCGCCCACGTCCACTCGCCCGCCGGCGGGCTCGGCATGAACGCCGGGCTCCAGGACGCCGCCAACCTCGGCTGGAAGCTCGCCGCCGTCCTCAAGGGCACGGCCCCCGACTCCCTGCTCGACAGCTACCACGACGAACGCCACCCCGTCGGACGGCTGGTGCTGCGCCTGAGCGGCACCCTCGTGCGGTCCGTGCTGCTCGCCTCGCCCGTCGCCCGCGGGCTGCGCGACGCCGTCGCCCTGGCCGCGCAGGCCGTGCCCTTCGCCACCGACCGGGGCGCGCTCATGATCTCCGGCATCGGCATCGACTACCCCGCGCCGCCCGGCTCCCACCCCCTGACCGGGCGCCGCGCCCCGGACCTGCCCCTTGCGGAGCGCCCGGGCGGGCCCTCCCGCCTGTACGAGGCGCTGCGCGCCGGGACGTACGTCCGCGTCCTGCCGCGCGGCGGGGGCGCACCGCCCCACGACGAGGCGGGCGTCACCACGGTCACCCGTGCCGACGCCCGCCCCACGACGCTCCTCGTCCGGCCCGACGGGTACGTGGCCGAGGCCGCCGATCACGGCTGACCCCGCTCGCGCCCGCCGCCGCGTGCCTCACCTGCGGCGGGCGTCCGCCGCATCCCGCCCGCACGCGTACGCCAGGGCGCTCACCAGCTCCTCCGCGTCCGGCAGCCAGCGGTTGGCGGCCGTGGGCTGGCGCGCCCACTGCACCGAACCGCGCGTGCCCATGCGGGTGGGCGGCGCGACCACGTAGTCGCCCTCGCCGCGGGCGATGAGGTCCAGCGACGTGGGGTGCCAGCCCAGCTTCCGGGCGAGGTCCGCGACCTTCAGCGCCCCGCCGGGCAGGACGAAGAACTGCATCCGGCGGAACGGCGTGCACATGACCGGCCCCAGCTGGATGTCCATCCGCTCCATCCGGGCCAGCGCCAGGCACCCCGCGGTCTCCGGGACGTCCAGCGCGTCGAACGTGCGGCCCGTCGGCAGCAGGACCGAAGCGGCGGGCTGCTTCTGCCACATGCGGCGGACGGCGACCGCGCTGCCGGTGGCCTGGGTCGCCCAGTCCGGACGGTCGGGGTGCGCACCGGGGGCGGGGCAGCCGGGATCACCGCACGAGCAGTGCTCCCGCCCCTCCTCCACCTGCAGCCACGTGCCGCCGAATACGTCCCAGTGCCGCTCCTCCGCATACCTGACAGCGGCGTCCAGCAGTTGCTCGCTGCGCTGTTGGGGGATGTGCGGGGCTCCTACTGCGATGGTCTCTTCCACGCCCATCACAACTCCCCTCGTCACGAGGGGTTACGGCTCAGGCTCACGCTTGTGGGCGGTGCCAGGACATGCACGTGGGGCGCACGGATGCATGTACGGGGGCGCAGACGCGGGTTGGCTGCCGAGGGTGGGTAGCCACCTCTGCGGCGACAGGGCGAGACCGTCAATGTCTGGCCAATGCCGCCTTTGCTGTCATTACCGTTAAGTCCGCATTCTCCGGACATTCAGGGGGCAAAGATCACAGGGGAAGACGCAGTCGTGAGCTGTCTCAGCTTCTCCGCATTCCGCGGCGGACGGCGCCGCGAACGCTTAGCAGTTTCAGGGGGTACAGCATGGCCGCACGGCCACTCGTGGCGCGGCAGCCGAACGAACGGCTGCAGGCGCTCATTCAGGAAGCCGCCTGTTCCAACGCCGGCCTCGCCCGGCGCGTCAATATGTGCGGCGCCGAGCACGGGCTCGACCTGCGCTACGACAAGACTTCCGTAGCGCGCTGGCTGCGCGGCCAGCAGCCGCGCGGGCGGGCCCCCGCCATCATCGCCGAGGCGCTGGGCCGCAAACTCGGGCGCACCGTCACCATCGACGAGATCGGCATGGCGAACGGCAAGAACCTCGCCTCCGGCGTCGGCCTGCAGTTCTCGCCGACCGTGCTCGGCGCGATCGAGCAGGTGTGTGAGCTGTGGCGGAGCGACGTCGGCCGGAGGGACTTCCTCAGCGGGACGTCCGTCGCCTCCTCCGCGCTCGTCGAGCCCAGCCGCGACTGGCTCATCACCGGCGCCGACCCCCAGGTCGCCCGCAACGCCGGGGCGCGCGTGGGGCCGTCCGACGTCGACGCCGTGCGCGCCACCACGGAGGCCCTGGTCGAACTCGACCACCGGTACGGCAGCGGGCACGTGCGGCCCGTCGTCGTGCACTACCTCAACAGCGTCGTCTCCGGGCTGCTCGCAGGCTCCTACCGCGAGTCCGTGGGGCGCGAACTCTTCGCCGCCGTCGCCCGGTTGACCGAGCTCGCGGGCTACATGGCCGTCGACACCGGCCAGCCGGGCCTCGCCCAGCGGTACTACATCCAGGCGCTGCGCCTCGCCCAGGCTGCGGGGGACCGTGGGTACGGGGGGTACGTGCTGGCCGCCAGCATGAGTCACCTGGCGGCTTCGTTGGGGAACCCAAGGGAAATCGCCCAGTTGGCGAAAGCAGCACAGGAAGGAGCGCGGGGGCACGTCACACCGCGGGCCGAGGCCATGTTCTACGCGGCCGAGGCGCGCGGGCACGCCCTGCTCGGCGACGCACGGTCGTGCCAGAGCGTCGCGGCCAAGGCCATGGCCAAGCTCGAACAGGCCGGGGACCCCTCGCCGGACTCCGGCGACGACCCCTCCTGGATCCGGCACTTCGACCACGCCTACCTGGCCGACGAACTGGCCCACTGCCACCGGGACCTCGGGCAGGCCGAACCGGCCCGGCGGCACGCGGAGGACGCCATCGCCGGGCACGCGGAGGGACGGGTGCGCAGGCGTGCCATCGGGATGCTGCTGCTGGCCACGGCGCAGGTCCAGCAGCGGGACGTCGACGAGGCGTGTGCCACCGGGGTGCGGGCGCTGGACCTGCTGGGCACGCTGAGGTCGAACCGGGGTGCGGAGTACCTGGACGACTTCCAGCAGCGACTCGCGCCCTACCGGGAGGAGCCGGTGGTACGGGAATTCGGGGCCCGGCTGGAGGTGCAGGCGGCGTAAGGGGGACCGCCGGAACCGCCGCCCCCTGCCCCTTACCGGGCAGGGGGCGGCCGCATGGCCCTGCCGTGCGGCGACCCGGTAGCGTGGCCGCGCTATCGATAAGTTGCCGTACAGCTTGAGGAGTCCCGGTGACGCAGAGCGGACAGGGCAACGCGCCTCAGCCGGCCCCCGGCCGGCCCTGGGGCGAGCCGTGGGGGACCGACGCACAGCGCGCCCCCCTGCCGCCCGAGATGCCGCCGGGCACGCCGCCGGGCGCGCCGCCGCGCCCCGGTGACTCCGAGGCCACGCAGTACCTGCCGCCGGTCCTGGGCACCGGGCCCGCCCCCGCCGCCCCCGACTCCGCCTCCGAGGCCACCCAGTACTTGCCGCCGGTCTCCTCCGGACCGCTTCCGGGTGCGCCGCAGCCGCCTGCGCCGTACGCGCAGGGGGGCGCTGCGCAGGGCGGCGCCGGCCAGGGCGGCGCCGGGGGTGCCCAGGGAGGTGCCCCGGGCGGGCAGTCCGCGGATCCCGCGACCCAGTACTTGCCGCCGCTCCCCGACTCGGCCGCGGCGGCCACGCAGTACCTGTCACCGGTCGGCGGAAACGCTTCTTCGGACGGGGCTTCGGCCGCCACCCAGTACCTTCCGCCCGTGCCGGGGTCTGCGCCCTCCGGTGGGGACGCGGCTGCCGCGGCGACCCAGTACTTGCCACCGGTCGGCGGAAACGCTTCTTCGGACGGGGCTTCGGCCGCCACCCAGTACCTTCCGCCCGTGCCGGGGTCTGCGCCCTCCGGTGGGGACGCGGCTGCCGCGGCGACCCAGTACTTGCCACCGGTCGGCGGAAACGCGTCCTCGGGCGCGGCCCCCGCCGCAGGCGCCCCGTATCCGGCGCCCGGCGCCGGAGGCGCGTCGTCCGCCGGTGAAGCGACTCAGATGCTTCCCCCGCAGACCGGAGGCCCCGTCCCGCCGCCCGGCGCCGGCGCGCCCGCCCCCCGGCCGCCCCTCGGGAGCCTTGGGGGCATGGCCCCGCAGGGGGAGCGGCCGCCGCCCTCCGAGTTCGACGGGCTGTTCCGCGCCTCAGCCGACGCCGCTGCCGGCACCGCCGCCCGGCAGGCCGGCCGCGAGCCCGCGGCGGCCGGGCACGTACCCCCGCCGCGCGGCCCGCACGCGGCTCCCCGGCACCTCGCTCCCGCCTCCCCGCCCTCCCGGCGGAAGCTGCCCACCGCAGCCATCGTCGGCATCGTCGTCGCCGGCTGTGCCGCCGCCGGGCTCGCCGCCGGGGCGCTGCTCAGCGGCGGGGACGACAAGAAGAGCGACCCGCCGCAGAACGCCGCGGTCAGCTCCGCGGCGCCCAGCAGCGCGCCGGAGGACGACGGCGGCAAGAAGAAGGAGCCGTCCGCCGACCCCGCGGACCCGGCCCTCGCCCAGGCCAAGGCCCTGGACGCCCTGCTGAAGGACAGCAACAACAGCCGCGACGCCGTCATCAAGGCCGTCGACTCCACCCGTAACTGCAAGGACCTGGGCAAGTCCGCCTCCGACCTGCGCGACGCCGCCAAGCAGCGCGACGGCCTGGTGACCCGCCTCCAGCAGACGGCCATCGACAAGCTCCCCAACAGCGCCCAGCTCTCGGCACAGCTCACCAAGGCCTGGAAGTCCTCCGCGTCCGCGGACACCCACTACGCGGCGTGGGCGGACCAGGTGGGCGGCAAGCACGGGTGCGTCAAGGGCCACGCCCGCCCGTCCGGCGAGAGCGTCGCCGGCGACCGGGCCAGCGGCGAGGCGACCACCGCCAAGAAGGCTGCCGCGGAGCTGTGGAACCCGATCGCCAAGAAGTACGGACTGTCGCAGCACTCCTGGGCGCAGCTGTAGCGGCGGCCGCGGCGCTCAGCCGCGATCACCGGTGACGGCGGGGCGCCGGTGACGGCGGGGCGCCCGTGACGACGGCGATCGCAGCGGTCGCGGGCCAGGAATGCGGGGGCCGGAGCGGGCCGCCCGGGTGGGAACGTACGATCGATTGCTATGCAGGGTTCGGAGAAGTCTTCCCGCCGCGGCCGCCGCTCGACCACCATGGACGGCATGCCGCTCAATGACATGCCGTGGTGGCGCTGGCGTGCGCATGTGCGCTCGGCGCTGCACATGCTCTCGGACCCCGACTTCCAGCGCGAGCGCTGGCTCGCGGGCGACGCGGGATTCGGGGACGTGACCGACGCCGTCTACCGGCTGGTCGAGGACACCTGGCTGGACAACTGGTCGGCCGAGAAGTACATCGGGACGATCTTCCGGGACTCGGGCGAGGCCGCGCTCGTCGACCTGGCCGTGCTGCGGGTCCTGCGGATCATGCACCAGGTCGGGCCCGACGCGCCCGTCTCGGCGTACCTGGAGCACCACGGCTGGCCCGAGGCCGTACGGGCCGCGCGGGAGGCGCACGTACGGCTGGCGCTGAACGACGGGGACGAGCCGGAGGTGCCGCCGCGCCCGCTGGACGTGCTGGACCGGCTCACGCAGGCGCGCTGAACCGCGACGCCGGGCGCCGCGGGGCCGGGGCGGTCGGACGGGCCCCGCGGGTGTGCGAGGCTATTGGGCTATGAACGCCTCCCAGTCCCCTGCCGCCGAAGGGGCCCCCGCGCAGCCCGAGCAGTACGTCCTCACCCTCTCCTGCCCCGACAAGCAGGGCATCGTCCACGCGGTGTCCAGCTACCTCTTCATGACCGGGTGCAACATCGAGGACAGCCAGCAGTTCGGTGACCGCGACACCGGGCTCTTCTTCATGCGCGTCCACTTCGGCGCGGAGGCGTCCGTCACCGTGGAGAAGCTGCGGGCCAGCTTCGCCGCCATCGGGGACTCGTTCCACATGGACTGGCAGATCCACCGGGCGGACGAGAAGATGCGCATCGTCCTGATGGTGTCCAAGTTCGGCCACTGCCTGAACGACCTGCTCTTCCGCTCCCGGATCGGCGCCCTGCCGGTGGAGATCGCCGCCGTGGTCTCCAACCACACCGACTTCGCCGAGCTCGTCGGCTCCTACGGCGTCCCCTTCCACCACATTCCGGTCACGAAGGACAACAAGCCGGAGGCCGAGGCGAAGCTCCTGGAGCTCGTCCAGGCGGAGAACGTCGAGCTGGTCGTCCTCGCCCGCTACATGCAGGTGCTCTCCGACGACCTCTGCAAGGTCCTCTCGGGCAAGATCATCAACATCCACCACTCCTTCCTGCCGAGCTTCAAGGGCGCGAGGCCGTACCACCAGGCGCACGCGCGCGGCGTGAAGCTGATCGGTGCCACCGCGCACTACGTGACCGCGGACCTCGACGAGGGCCCGATCATCGAGCAGGAGGTCGAGCGCGTCGGCCACGAGGTCACCCCGGAGCAGCTCGTCGCCGTCGGCCGCGACGTGGAGTGCCAGGCGCTCGCCCGCGCGGTGAAGTGGCACAGCGAGCACCGGGTGCTCCTGAACGGGCGGCGGACGGTCGTCTTCGCGTAGGACCGCAACCTGCGGAGCCCGCAGAGCTTGCAGACCCGCAGAACCCGCAGAACGGCCTGTGGCCCGCATCCCCGATGCGGGCCACAGGCCGTTCCGGCGTCTCTCGCGTCTCCTGCGGATCCTCACATCCGCGACAGCGAAGCCGTCGCGTACAAGGCGTCCAGGATCGCCTCGCGGTCCCCCGTATGGCCCGCCGCGGCCTCCTCCGGGTGGACGTGGCCCGCGGCCAGGCGGCAGAACTCCAGGGCGTCCAGGGCCACGTGGGCGACCTCGTCCTCCGGGGCGGCGCCGGCCGCGGGGGAGTCGAGGGGGAGGTACCAGTGGCCGCCGCCGCTGCCTTCGACCTCCAGGTGCAGCGTGCGGCCCGGGGCGCCCGCCGCGGCCAGGGTGCGCGGCGGCGGGGCGAGGCCGGCGCGGCGGCGGTCGGCGATGGCCGACGGGAGCATGCGGGCGGTCAGGTCGACCAGGTCGTGGAGGTGGCCGGGCGAGGGCGGGCGGTAGGGGTAGTCGACGGCTTCGGCGATGTCCTCCGCGTGGATCCAGCACTCGAAGGCCCGGTCGAGGAACGCGTCGCGCAGGGGGAGGGTGAACCGTCCGTCCGGGACGGGCAGTTCCGCGGCGCCCGCGTCGGCGAACGACGCGCTCCGTATCAGTGCGTGCCCCTGCCGCCGCCACTCCGTGCGCACCGCGCCGGGCGGGCCCGCCGCGGCCTCCTCCGGCGGCTCCGGGAGGCCCAGGGCCGCGGCGACGGAGCCGTCGGCGGCCGTGAGGTGGGCGATGACCGCGGCGACCGACATGTCGCGCTCCACCGCCCGCGACCCGTCGAACCACTGCAGCCGCACCGGCGCCTGCCACTCCGCCTCGCCGAAGTCGCGCAGGAGGGCGTCGAGCCGGGCGGTCTCCGCGTCGTAGGGGGCGACCCAGGAGGGCAGGGGGACGCGGGCCGGGCGGCGGCCCAGGCAGGAGGCGAGCACGCGGGAGCGCAGCCGCGGGTCGAGGTCCAGATTGTCCTCCGGGTGCAGCAGGGCGACGGCTTCGCGCAGCCGTACGGCCTCGTCCGCGCAGGTGGCGCAGTCGGTCAGGTGCGCCTCGACGGCCGCGGTCTCCTCGGGGGAGCAGGCGGCGAGGGCCCACGCGCCGAGCAGGGATTTCAGTAGCTTGTGCGACATCGGGGCCGTCTCGGGAGCGATCGGAGGCGTCTCGGCAGCGGGGGCGGGGACGGCAGCAGGGGCGGGGGTGGGGGTGGCTTCCGGCCACCGGGCGGTGTCCTCGGGGGCGGCCCGGGGCAGCGGTATGCGCGGCGGACGGGGCGGACCGGAAGCGCCGTTTCCGTCTTGACGGCCGGGCCCGCCCCGCCCGGGTGCCTCGCTCACAGGGCCCCTCCGTGCGCGGGCGGCGCGACGGCGCGCGGCCCGGGGTGCGCGGTGGAGAGCAGCTGCAGGCCCAGGCGCAGCCGGCGGCGCGCCTCGTCCTCCGTGACGCCGAGGTGGGCGGCGGCCCGGCGGTAGTCGAGACGGCGCAGGTAGGCGAGGTCGAGGGCGGCGCGCAGCGGGGCCGGCATGGAGGTGACGATGTAGTCGGCGCGGGCGGCGGCGGACGCCGCGCGGACCTTCTCCTCGATCTCGTCGGGCGTGGCCGCGCCGTCGCTCTGCGACTGCCGCAGCCGCTCGACGGCCTGACGGTGGGTGAGCCCGGCGATCCAGGAGCGCAGCGAGCCCTCGCGGGGGTCGAACTCGCCGGGGTGCTCCCAGACATGGCCGAAGACCTCGCGCGTGACGCGGTCGGCGCCGGCCTCGTCCCCGAGGACGCGGTGGGCGAGGGTGTGCACGAGCGAGGCGAAGCGGTCGTAGAGCTCGCCGAGGGCGGCGGCCTCGCCGTGCGCGAGCCGCTGCTGCATCTTGCGGTCCCACCGGGGTGGTGCTGTTGCTGCTGATGCGTCGGTCGCCATGTCTGCCCCTCCGTCCGCCCATCTGCCCGTGCCGTCTGCCCGTGCCGTCTGCCCGTGCCATCTGCACGTCAACCGGCCTGCCGGTCCGTCGTCGTCGCGCTGGTGTGCGTCGCACTCATGACCGCCGTCCGCGGCGCACAACGCTTGTGCTCACGGTCACATACTCCTCGAATGTAGTGGCCGGGTCCGACAGTCAGGCCGTCTTTGCGGGGAACATCGTGAAGATCGCCCCGCCGAACGGCGCCGGATGGTATTGCCCCGGTCACTTTCCGCACATCTGGCCGATCGTTACGGATCGTACGTGCGCGAATGTGCCGATGTGTTATGCGGGTGTGACCGGAACTTTGGGGATTAAGGGTTCGAGCTGGGCATAGGCTCGTTGGGGGCCGGTTCTGTACATCCGGTCCCACCGGCGTTTCACAAGGGAGAGACGGGGGAGACGCCGGGCAGCCACGGCTGCGGAAAGGTCCGTTCCGGGGAGCGAGAGACCGAGCGAAGGGGCTTCGAGCGCGTGACGTTGAAGGTGAAGGACGCCGAGCGGGGGGACTGGGCCGTCCTCCGGGTCTCCGGCGAGATGGACCTGGTGACGTCGCCGGTGGTCCGGCAACGCGTGCACGACGCGGTCGCCGACGGACGGCGCAGCCTCGTGCTCGACCTGGCCGAGGTGCGTTTCTGCGACTCCAGCGGCGTCGGCGTGCTGATCGCCGCCCGCCGCCTGATGCGCTCCTGTCAGGGGCGCCTGAGACTCATCCTGCCCCCGCAGGGCGGCGCGGCGGACGGCTCCCACGTCAACAGGGTGCTCGGCGCACTCGGGGTGCGCCGCCTCTTCGAGATCTATCCGGACCTGGCCACGGCCACCCACGAGGGCCGCGACAGCGGCGAACCCCTCCCCGCGCAGTCCGCGTAGGGCGGCGCTCCCCCTTTGGAAGGGCCTCTGGCGAGGCCTCTCGGCGGGGCCTCTTGGAAGGGCCTCCCCTTATCCCTCCCGCGGGAATCCGGCCCGCACGACGAAGCCGCCCTCCCGCGTCGCATGCGCCTCCAGCGTTCCGCCCAGGCTCTGCGCCCGCTCGCGCAGCCCCACCAGACCGTGCCCGCCGCCGGGCAGCCCGGGCGCCGGTACGGCCGCGTCCGGCGGCCCGTTGCGGATCTCCACCAGGAGCGTCTCCGCGACGTCCTCCGCCAGCCGCACCCGTACGTGTGCGCCCGGCGCGTGCTTACGGGCGTTGGTCAGTGCTTCCTGCACCGTGCGGAACGCCGCCCGTTCGACCGCCTCGGAGCGTGCGGTCCGCGCGTCGCACGTGTTCTCGTAGGACACGTCGAGCGCGCTCAGCTCGATCAGCCGCGGCAGGTCCGCGAGGCGCGGCTGCGGGGTGAGCTCCTCGGTGTCGGCTCCGGCGGCGCGCAGGATGCCGACCATGTGCCGCAGCTCCTCGAGCGTGCGCACGGACAGCTCGCGGATCCTGCGGGTCCCCTCGCGCGCCTGGGCGTCCCCCGTGCTGATCTGCACGGCGCCGGCCTGCAGGCTGATCAGGCTGACCTGGTGGGCGACGACGTCGTGCATCTCGCGGGCGAGCCGGGCGCGCTCGGTGGCCAGGACCTGGTCGGCGAGCAGCCGGTCCTCGCGCGCCCGGCTGCGCGTCAGCTCGTCCAGCCGGGAGGCGAGCTCGCGCCGGGTGCGGGTGAGCAGGCCGAGCGCGACGGGCGTGGCGGCGGTGACGCACGCGTCGACGAACTGCAGGGCCACCTCGCGCCGGTCGTCGAAGGACAGCTCCGAGATCGGGTACGGCAGGAAGTGCGCGACGGCCAGCAGCGCGGCCGCCCCGACGAGCAGGCGCCGGTCCGGGCGCAGCGTCGCCACCGTGTACAGCGCGATCATCGGGGCGAACCAGATGTAGCCGATGTAGATGCCGGGCAGCGTCACCGCGAAGACGGTGAGCGGGAAGCGCCTGCGCCACAGCAGCGCGACCGCGGCCACCAGCGACACCCCGAGGTCCAGGCCGAGCCCCGGCCCGTTGACCAGCACCGCGTCCAGGGCGGCGATCAGTACGGGCACCACCAGCAGCACGGCGGTGCGCGCCCGCGGGGGGAGCCGGGAGCCGAGCCGGAGTCCGGCGGGGGCGGTCATGCGCCGCCGCCCGGCGGAGCGGCGCCCTGCACCTGCCCCGCGCCGCCCACCTGTCCCGCACCCCGGGCCCGGCCCGCCTCCTCGGCCTGCGGACGGTGCTTGCCCTGCGCGGTGACGAGCCCGGCCCGGTCGGCGACGATCGCGGCCTGGACGCGGTTCAGGCCGCCGAGCTTGCCGAGCACGGCACGGACGTGGTCCTTGACGGTGCTGGGCGCGAGCCCCATGCGCTCCGCGATCTGCGGGTTGGCCAGCCCCGCGCCGAGGTGAGCGAGCACCTCCCGCTCGCGCGGGGTCAGCGCCGCCACCGCCTCGGCGGCCGTCGTCTCCGCCTCGGACGCGAGGTAGCCGCCGATGACCGCGCGGGTCACGCCGGGGTCGAGGACGCTGCCGCCCGCCGCGAGGGTCCGTACGGCCTGGACGAGCTGCTCCGGGTCGGTGTCCTTGAGGAGGAAGCCGGTCGCGCCGCCGCGCAGGGCCGCCGCCAGGTACTCGTTGGCGTCGAAGGTCGTGAGCATGGCGACGGCGGGCGGCTGCGGGGCGTCGCGCAGCGCGCGTAGAACGGTCAGCCCGTCGACGTCCGGCATCCGGATGTCGAGCAGGACGACGTCGGGGGCGCAGGCGCGCACGGTGGCGACGGCCTGGCCGCCACCGCAGTCGGCGACCACCTCGATGTCGGGGGCCGTGCCCAGGATCATCCTCAGCCCGGACCGGACGAGCTGCTCGTCGTCGACCACCGCAACACGGATCACCTGCCGTTACCTCTTCCACGCCCGCTGCCCGGTGTCATGCCGCTCGCTCCCTGCTCGATCCGCGCTCGTTCCACGACCGGCTAGAGCCGGTTCTCCCTGCTCCGGTTCCGGTCACGCACCCCGTCCGGTTCCCGTCACGCCTCCAGCCTGCCGCACGGTTCCGGCAACGACGGCCGAAAACGGAGCGTGGCGCTCCTCCCGATCTTCCCCCGGTCCGTCCCCCCGTCGGCCCCCGGCCGTCCGCCCGGTCGTCCCCCCGATGGGCGGAGGGACCCCCTCCGATCGGCGGGGGCGAGCCGGGACCCACGGGGGATTCCGCACGGGGCGTGCGGGCGGGCAGAGTGCTGTCCGTACTGCAGCATGCCGGGACTGACCTACCGGCGTGAGGTGCCGCAGCACACGGCCGAGGGTCGCCGCATCCCCCACAGGCGGCGACCCCCGGCCGGGGGAAATCCCCTCTGCACACAGGGGTATGCACAGGGGCCGAAGCCGTGCTGTGCCGTCACATGGGCGGCGCGGCCGGCGCCGGCCCCAGCGTCGTCGTCCCCGGCGCGGCCCGGTGCCCGAGCCCCGTGCGGTACGCGTCCAGCGCCGCCTCGACCCGCCCCGTGCGCCGCAGCAGGTCACCCAGCAGCCGGCACAGATCGGCCAGGTCCCCCGCGGCCCCCGTGCGCTCCAGCAGCGACAGCGCGGCGCAGTAGTGCTCCTCCGCCGACTCCGTCAGCCCCCGCTCCTCCGCGATCAGCCCCAGCAGCCGGTGCGCACCGCCCGCGTGCACCGCGCCGCGCTCGGCGCCCAGCGCCGACGGCGACAGCAGCGGGCTCAGCAGCCGCTCCGCCTCGTCCGCCTTGCCCCGCCGCCGCAGCACGTCGGCCAGCTCCACCTCCACCTGCACGGTGAACAGCGCGGCCCGCTTCGACGCCAGCATGTCGCGCGCCGTCCGCAGCTCGCTCTCGGCGCCCTCCAGGTCGCCGTTCTGCGCGCGGACGTAGCCGCGCATCCAGTGGCAGTGCGCGAGCTCGGTGCGGATGTGCAGCTGCTGGTAGAGCTCCTGGGCCTTGGCGAGTGAGGCGTCGGCCTCCTCGATGCGGCCCTCGGCGATCAGGGTGCGGGCCACGCCCCGGTGCATGCCGGCCACGAGCGCCGGATCGTCCACCTGGGGCGCCAGCGCGAGCGCCAGCTCCGCGGCGTGCGCGGCTCGTGCGTGCGCCCCCATGTCCATGTAGGGGGCGATGGAGGCCGTGTAGAGGAGCAGCAGCGCGTCCGGGTCGTGCAGCCCCGAGGCGTTCAGCTCGTCGAGCGCCGTCTCCAGCAGGTAGCAGGCGTAGCGCAGCTCCCCGGCCAGCAGGTGGGCGGTGGCGCGCCCGCGCAGCGCGGGGACGCGGCGCGGCAGCGGCTCGTCGGCCAGCAGCGTCTCGGCGGCGGCGTAGTGGTCGCGGGCGGCGGAGAGGTCGCCGGTCTCCAGGGCGCAGTCGCCGAGCCCGAGGAGCGCGGCGGCCCGCTCGGGGACGAGCTCCGCGCGCGCCGCCTCCTCGTGCAGCGCCCCGTAGAGCGCGGTGGCGTCCTCGGCGGCGCCGGTGGCAAGGGTGCGGCGGGCGTCGGTGAGGCGCATCCGCAGCCCGGTGGCCAGGTGCGCCGGGCGGCCGGTGGCGAGCTCGTCGACGGTGGTGCCGAGCCGGTCGGCGAGGTGGCGCAGGGCGGTCTCGGAGGGGCGGACGCGGCCGGACTCCAGGGTGGAGATGTAGGCGGCCGTGTAGGCGGGTTCGGCCAGCTGGCGCTGGGTGAGGCCCTTGGCCGTGCGCAGCCGCAGCACGCGCCGGCCGATCTCGGCGGGCCCGTCGGCCCGTATGCCGTGGGTGCTGTTCTCGGCCACTGCTGCCCCTCGGTAGGTTACGCCGTGCATTTTGATGGAACCATGCCGGACGGTCCCGACGGGCAGGATCTCGTGGGGGGCGCACAGAGGCTCGGAGGGGCGCTCGGTGAGGCACCGGCAGGCGCGGCGATGCCCTCGGCGACCGGCCGCCACCGCCACCGCCGGCCCGGCCTCGTCCTCACCGACCACCACTTCGACGTGCCGCTCACCACGACGCCCGCTCCGGCGGGCACATACGGATCTACGCGCGCGAGGCCCCGAGCGTCGCGCCCGCAACGCAACCGCCCCGCCCGCAACCACCTCGGCCGCCGTCCGGGCCGTCCCCCAAGTCGCGCTTCAGGCAGCCTGCCCGGCGTCCTTCCGGACCGTCTTCCCAGTTGCCTTCCCATCTGCCTTCCTGGCTGACGTCTTAGCTGACTTCTTGGCCGTTTCTTCGGCCGCATCCATTGCCGGGCGCCTCCCGGGCCCCTACGTTAAGCCGCGCATTAAAGCGACTTGACCCACTGCTTAAGCAGCGGTGGAGCTCGGGAGGAACCCCCCATGAGAAGACGCATATCCCTCGCGGCCGGCGGCCTGGCCCTCGCGGCGGCCCTGGCCGCCACGGCCCCCGCGGCAGCGGTCGGCCCGGACAAGCCGGCCGCACCGCAACGCACGCAGGACGTCGAGTACTTCACCGGCCCCGACGGCCATCCCCGCCACACCACCATCCCCGCGTCCCCGCCCCTGCCGCGCCCCCTCGCCCCCTCCGCGAAGGGCGACGGGGACGTCACCCCCGTCATCAGCAACGGCCCGGTCGGCTCCAAGCTCGACGTCGTCTTCATCGGCGACGGCTACACCGCGGACCAGCAGGACGCCTTCCACGCCGCCGTGCGCACCAAGTGGGCCAAGATGTCGGCCGTCGAGCCGTACGCCTCTTATGCCGGCCTGTTCAACGTGTGGGCCGTCGACGCCGTCTCCCGCGAGTCCGGCGTCACCAACGACCCGGCCAAGGGCGTCACGAAGGACACCGCCCTGCGGTCGTACTTCTTCTGCGACGACGTGGAGCGGCTGCTGTGCGTCGACACCGCCCGCGTCGAGTCGTACGCGGCGAAGGCGCCGGCCGCGGACCTCGTCGTCGTCCTGTCCAACTCCGCCAAGTACGGCGGCGCGGGCTACAACGACGTGGTCTCCCAGGCCGGTTACGACGGCATCGCCACCGCGTCCTCCGACCACCCCAAGTCCGACCAGGTCGCCGTCCACGAGACCGGGCACTCGCTCGGCAAGCTCGCCGACGAGTACCAGTACGACGAGTACGGCACGTACACCGGCGCCGAGCCGGGCGACACCAACATCAGCACGCTGGACGCCGGGCAGCAGAGCGCGCAGCGCAAGAAGTGGTACCGCTGGATCGGGCGGACCTCGCCGGACGGCGGCACGGTCGGCGCGTACGAGGGCGGCGGCTACTACCCCAAGGGCCTCTACCGCCCCACCGAGAACTCGATCATGCGCACGCTGGGCCGGGAGTTCAACCTGCCCGGGCGCGAAGCCATGATCGCGGGCTTCTACCGCCACGCGAGCGTGCTGACCAGCGACAGCGGCCGGTACGGAACGGTCTCGCGGCGCGAGCGGGTCGTCGTGCGGCCGGCCGTGCCCACGGCGACCGTGCGCTGGTACGTGGACGGGCTGGAGGCCGTGGCCGCCCGCGGCCGGACCGAGGTCGTCCCGCGGATGCTCGGCGTGCCCGGCGACGGCCGCCCGCACACGCTGACGGCGCGTGCCGTGGACCGTACGGACGCGGTCCTCGACCCGGAGCTGCGCAAGCGGCTGGCGGGCTCGCTGACGTGGAAGGTGACGCGCTGAGCCGATGGGGCCGGGTGACGCGCTGAATCGATACGGCTGGGCGGCGTTCGGGCGGCGTTCAGGCGGCGTCCAGGAACTCCGCGTCCGCGTAGGCGAGGGCGAGGCGGTCGCAGCCGTGGGTGAGGGCGGCTCGGGCCGCCTCGCGCACGCGCTCGGCCGGCTCGTCCGCCGCCAGCGCGGCGTGCAGCGCGTCGAAGGACAGCTCGCGGACCGCGCCGGTCAGGGACGCGAAGACCTCCAGCTCGGCCCGTATCCCCGGGTCCGCGGCGCGCTCCCCGGCCCGCTCCAGGAGCAGGTCCAGCAGCTGCTCCCGGCGCGCCTGGCCGAGCGGGAGGTAACTGCGGCGCAGGGCCGGGCTGTTCAGCAGGATGCGGGAGAACGTGCGGGCCTGGGGGAGGGAGGCCTCGTCCAGGACCGCGTCGAAGGCGGCGGCGCAGGCGCGGTGCACCCCGTCGACGACCTCGACGGCGGTCGCCGCGCCCGCCACGGCCTCGGCGATGCCCGCCTCGAACTCGCTCCGGCGGCCGAAGAAGATGTCCTCCTTCGACGCGTAGTGCGTGAAGACGGTGGCAGGCGCCACGTCCGCCTCGGCCGCGATCCGGGTGAGCGTCACGGCGTCGAAACCCTCCTCCGCGAAGAGGCGGAAGGCGGCTTCGGCGATGGCGCGCCGGGTGCGCTCGCGCTTGCGGCCGCGCATCCCGGTGTCGCTCCTGGGCGCGGTGCTCCTCGTCGCGGTGCCGCCGGCCGCGGTGCCGCCGGCCGTGGTGCTGCCGGTCGTGGTGCTGCTGGTCATGTCCCCAGGGTAGCCGTCCGGCAAGTAGAAATAGAGGTGCTACATTTTTGGAGCACCTCTAGTTTCGCTGCTCCGTCACCCGCCGGAGGACGTGATTGCCATGCGCGCTGCCGACCCCCCGTCACCACGTCCCGCCATACGCAGGGCCGGTCCGGCCACAGCCGGCGGCCGGCCCCCACGCGCCACCACCGCGATCCTCGTCATCGCCTGCACGGCCCAGTTCATGGTCATCCTCGACGTGTCGATCGTGAACGTGGCCCTCCCGGCGATCCGCACCGAACTCCACCTGGGCACCGCCGGCCAGCAGTGGATCGTCAACGCCTACACCCTCGGCTTCGCCGGCCTGCTGCTGCTCGGCGGCCGCGCGGCCGACCTCGTCGGCACCCGGCGCGCCTTCCTCGCCGGCGTCACCGCGTTCACCCTCGCCTCCCTGGTCGGCGGACTCGCCTCCGGCGGCCCCCTGCTGATCGCCGCCCGAGCCGTCCAGGGCGTCGGCGGTGCCGTCCTCGCTCCCGCCACCCTCACCCTCATCATGCGGACGTTCACCGAACCGGCCGCCCGCACGCGGGCCATGGGCGCCTGGAGCGCGGTCATGGCGGCGGGCGGCGCGGTCGGCGGCGTCATCGGCGGCGTGCTCACCGAGTACGCCGGGTGGCGGTGGGTGCTCTTCGTCAACGTCCCCATCGGCGCGGGCCTGCTGGCGGCAGCCCTCGCCTCCGTACCGGCGGCCGCCTCCGCCCCCGCCGGGCTGCGCCGCCTCGACCTGCCCGGCGCCGTGACCGTCACCGCCGGCCTCACCGCCCTCGTGCACGGCACCATCGCCGGTGAGACGCACGGGTGGGGCGCTCCGCACGTGTGGGGGTCGTTCGCCGCCGGGGTGCTGCTGCTCGCGGCGTTCGTGGCGATCGAGGCCCGCGTCGCCCACCCGCTCGTACCGCTCGCGATCCTGCGCCGCCGCACGCTCGCCACCGCCAACCTCCTCGTCCTCGGCATGGGCGCGGCAGCGTTCGCCATGTGGTTCCTGCTCTCCCTGTACTTCCAGCAGGTGCTCGGACAGAGCGCACTCGGCGCGGGCCTGTCCTTCCTGCCCGGCTCGCTCGCGATCGTCGTCGGCGCCCAGGTCTCCACCCGCCTCATCGCCCGCACCGGGCCGCGCCCGCTGATCGTCACCGGTATGACGATCAGCACGGCGGGGCTGCTGTGGCTGTCGCGCATCGGTGACGGGGGTACGGGAGGCGGGGGTGCGGGAGGCGGCGGAGGCGCGTACGTGAGCGCGGTGCTCGTCCCCTTCTTCCTGGCCACCCTGGGCGCGGGCCTGTCCCTGATGCCCGTCACCGCCGCCGCCACCAGCGGCACGGCCCCGGCCGAGGCGGGCCTGGCCTCCGGGCTCGTCAACTCCTCCCGCCAGATCGGCGGCGCCCTCGGCCTGGCCGCACTCGCCACGGTCGCCGCACACACGACGGCGGCACGCGCCACCGGCAACACGGCCGGCGACCTGGCCGCCGGCTACGGCAGGGCGCTGCTGATCGCCTCGGCGTTCACGGCGTGCGCGGCGCTGGGGGCACTGGCGCTGCCGGGCGGGCGACGCAAGTCCACGTGAACTCTCTTCGCCGTGAACTCTCAGCCGTGAACTCTCTCCGCCGCGAATTCTCTTCGCCCGACCATCAATCCACAGGAAAGGCCACCATGCCCAACGAACTGAACCACGTCATCGTCCACGTCAAGGACCGCCGGGAGACGGGGGAGTTCCTGTCCTGGCTGATGGACACCGCAGCCCCGCTCGAATGGGGCCGCTTCACCCAGATCACCAGCTCCAACGGCGTCGGCATCGACTTCATCGACGACATGGTGCCCACCGGTGACATCAACCGCAGCCACATCGCCTTCCTCGTCACGGACGAGGAGTTCGACGCGATACTCGGCCGCATCGCCGAGCGCGACGTCCCGTTCTGGGCCGACCCGATGCTGAAGCAGCCTGGCGAGATCAACCACGAGTACGGGGGCCGCGGCGTCTACCTCAAGGACCCGGGCGGCACCTGCGCCGTCGAATTCATGACGACGCCGTACGGGGAGGAGCCGTCGCCCCGGGCACGGGCGTAACGGGGCTGGGGCCCCGGTCGGCGCCCCTGGCTGCCTCTTGCCTCCGTGATCAGGGACGATGCTTCTGATCGCGGAGGCAGAAGCCGCCGCCCGGGAATGGGAAGCACGTCTGATGAATGGATTCGGCGGGAGACAGGCGGGCGCGGGCGGGCCCGCGAACGCGGAACAGATCCTCGCGGAAGCACGCAAGGCCCTCCTCGTGATGTTCGGGTTCGTGGCCCTCGTCTGGGCGGTGCAGCTCGCCAACTGGGGCAGCGACTACGCCCTCTCCCGCCACCACGGCGTCGTCCCGGGCGATGTCGGCACGCTCCCCGACGTCTTCGCCTCCTCCTTCCTCCACTGGAACTGGGCGCACATCGAGGCCAACTCCGGCCCCCTCTTCGTCTTCGGTTTCCTCGCCGCCTACCGCGGCGTGGCCCGCTTCCTCGGCCTGAGCGTCCTGGTGATGGTGACCAGCGGGCTCGCGGAGTGGGTGTTCGGGGACGGGGGCACCCGGACGGTCGGCGCCAGCGGCCTGGTCTACGGCTTCTTCGCGTACGTGGTGGTCCGGGGCCTGTTCGACCGGCACCTGATCGACACCCTGATCGGCGTCGTCATGGCGGCGTCCTACGCCTACATCCTCACCACGGCCGTCCCCGGCACCCCTGGCATCAGCTGGCTCGGCCACCTGGGCGGACTGATCGGCGGGGTGGCGGGCGCGTGGCTCTTCCGGGACAGGGACAGGGGCAGGGACCGGGGCCGGGGCCGGGGTCGTAGCCGTGACCGGGAGGGCGCCCGTAACGGGTCCGGCAAACCCACCCCGGGCTCGGCCCTCCCGGCGACCCGCCCCACCGACAACCCGCGGGCCGCCCTGTACAAGGAGCTGGACGATCTGGGGCTCTTGTAGGCGGCGTCCGGCGGGGTGGATGTGGGGGCTTGGGGCTTGGGGGGCTTGTGCGGCTCGGACTCTCTGGTGGGGCTGCTGAGGCGGTTGGCCGCCATCCCGGGCCACTTATCCGCCGCCCTACGGCCCAGGCCGGTTGATTTCCGCACCAAGCGGCCGCCACTCCACCCCACTGGCAGGGCTTACCGCCCCACCAGTTCCCGTTCCAAGGGCGTCCGGAAGCGCGGCGTGACCCGTACGGTGCCCAGCCACGCGGACAAGCGGGCGGCCTCCGTGGTGATGGCGGACTCCGCCTCCCGGCCGGTGTCCGTCAGGAGGCGCCAGGCGATCTCGCCGTTCGCCCGTTGTGCCCAGCCGCCGACGATGCGGCCGTTCCACCACACGGTCGGGCCGACGTTCCCGGCCCGGTCGAAGAGGGCGGGCACGTGGTCGGGGGAGAGGTACCAGTCGCGGCCGCGCCAGCCCATGGCGGTCGGGTCGAGGCCGGGGAGGAGCGCCGCCCAGGGCCCGGGGGCCTCGTCCGCGGCAGGGAGGTCGCCGGGCAGGACGTGGCCCACGGTGCCGTCCGCGAGCTCGACGTCCTCGACGCCCGCGTCCGCCAGCGCCTTGCGCGTGTCGCCGAGCGTCCAGCCCGTCCACCACTTCAGGTCGGCCTCCGTGGCCGGCCCGTACGAGGCGAGCCACCGCCGCGCGACCTCGGCCTTGGCCTCCCGCACGTCGACGTCCGGGATCTGCGGCACGAGCGCCCACGGGTAGAGGCTGCTGGTCCACGAGCCGCGCGGCCGGGCGCGCCGCAGGTGCCCGTCCGAGGCGAGCATCCGCAGCACCCGGCTGCCGACGCTCTGCCGGGCCTCGTACGGCTTGCACGGCGACATCAGCAGCGTCTCGCGCAGCGCGGGCACGTCCTTGCTCAGTTCGGCGGTCGTGGCTTCGCCGCGCGCCGCCAGCGCGTCCAGCACCTCCCGCTCGGTGCGGGCGAGCCGCTGCTCGTCCCAGGGGGCGTGGCCTTCGGAGTTCTCCCGCAGGTGCTTGAGCAGCGTCGCCCGCTCCCGGAGGGCGATCGCGCGGGCGGTGGAGGAGCTGACGTACGGGGCGAGCTCCGTGGTGACGGCGAAGAGCGTGCGCCGCATGGACAGCAGCTTCACGAGGGTCACGTCCTCGTACAGCGCCCGCTCCACCTCGGCGGGGGAGGGCTCGGCCAGCCGCGCGCACGCCGACAGGTAGACGGTGGCGGCATCGGTCGCGTGCAGCCCGACCAGGGCGTCCGCCACCTCTTCGACGGAGCCGGCCCGCCGTCCGGGGTGGAGGAGGTGGCGCCGCGCGAGGCGGGCACGGCGCTGGTCGTCGGTGACGCGGGCTCGGGCACGGGTGCGGGGGCTGCTGCTCATGGACGCGAGCGTAGAGGGGATTGAGGACGGATCCCGTCCTCTAGGGGGCGGGGGTCGGGGCGAACCCCGAGGCGGGGCGGCGGCCGGTAGGGGCCTGGTCGGGGCGATGCCCGGGAACCGGGGCCGGGCCTGCTTCAGCCGCATCGGCCTCATGCGCACGGAGCTCCCGGGCGGGACGGTCGTCTGGGGCAAGACGGGCTCCCGGCCGGGCTGCACCAACGGGGTGTTCGTCACGCGCGACCTGTCGCGCCGGGTGGTGTATTCGCTCAATTACAACAACCCGCCGGGATCGAGCGAGCTGAAGTACGTCCTCGGCATAGCGGAGGCGGCGTTCTCGAAGCCGCGGAAATAACGAAGAGAGCCGGATGCGTAGTGCATCCGGCTCTCTTACGGCGATGTGCGCTCGGCAGGATTCGAACCTGCAACCTCTTGATCCGTAGTCAAGTGCTCTATCCGTTAAGCTACGAGCGCTCGGCTCCCGAGCGACAGTGATCGCTCGTCGGCGTTGCGGGAACAATATTACCCGACGCCGGGGGGTGCTTTTACCGCCACGGCTCCCGACACGCTCGGTGATGATCTCGCTACGGCGTCCGTCGTACCTCACCTACGACGGTTCATGATGTTGCAGCGACGGTGAGTTGAGCGGTGGCGTAGAACGGCAACTCCGCGTGGAGAAAGGCAGATTGGGCTGATCGCGCCGGTGTGGTGTCGGCGCAGCGCTTCGAGCGCGCCCCCCTTCCAGAGGACCCTTTCGTCGGGGCACTCGCGGGGTGTCCCGATACGGGCTCCCTCCGGTGCGGTCGCCGGCTATCGGCTGCAGGGAGAGAAGGGGGGCGCCCGTGGGGCGTCACCGCAAGAAGCCTCTGCACGAGCGGGTCGCAGCTGTGATCCGGGAGCTGTGGAGGTGGTGCACCGGACAATGACCGGTGGAAGCCGCTGGACGGTGGCCGCCAGTCCTCCGACCCACTGAGGACTGACGACCGGAAGCCGTCTACTTGCGGTTGGCCCTCGTCCACGGTAGCCGCCGTGGCGGGGGCCGCTTGCTATGCCCGAGAAGGGGGGCGGCCCCTACGGTATCGGCCGGGCCTGCCCTGTGCGACCCTTTCGGCCATCGCAGTGCGGCGCGTCGAGGCTGCCGTGTTGCAGGGCGCGGGTGAAGGAACGATACGGCTCGGCGGTGATGCGGAGGGTCGGCCCGTCGGGCCGTTTTGAGTCGCGTATGAGTATGGGGACGTGTGTGCGGGTGCCCTCCGGGAGGGCGATCTCTACGCAGGTGTCCCCGGTGTTGGAGCTGTAGCTGCTCTTCTTGAGCCTCGCCGGCTCTCCCGGGGGCAAGGCGATCTCCACGCAGCTCTCGGATCCGGCGCTGTAGCTGCTCTTCCTGAACCTCACCGTGTCTCCTTGGCGATCCTGGCGATGAAGTCGCGAGAGGCGTCGGGATCCAGCGCATGGGCCAGCAGGTGATCGAATGCGACGGCGTACTTCGCGACTT
The DNA here is from genome assembly GCF_042657885.1 of Streptomyces aureoversilis. Taxonomy (NCBI): domain Bacteria; kingdom Bacillati; phylum Actinomycetota; class Actinomycetes; order Kitasatosporales; family Streptomycetaceae; genus Streptomyces; species Streptomyces aureoversilis. Next base: position 158,646 of record NZ_JBHSKJ010000006.1, on the reverse strand, counting down.
GGTCGTCCTCCTCCTCGTAGAAGGAGTTCGTGAGTGTTTCCACTGCTACGGCAGGTCGCCTACATCGGAGTGGAAGACGGTGTACGCGACCTCGATCCCAGTGTGCGCGCCGGCCTTGAACGGGATAACCCTCAATTCAATATTCGTCTGCCGGGAGACGTCGGCCAAGCGGTCGAGTTGACTGCGAAGCACTGAGGGGCCACTCACCTCGCGCCTCAGACAGGCTTTGTCCAGGACGCAACGGACCCTGAGAGGGTGCCTGTCCGATGCGGGGACAAGGACTTTCTGGCGCTTCATGCGCAGCTCCGCGAAGGCTCGTGCTTCGCGGGTCGTCTTCCATACGCTGCCGCCGTTGATGACCGAGTATGCGTAGTCCGAGGTCTGCAGCACTCCGGGGAGGATGAGTGCAGCGTAGATGTCGAACGCGGGCGGCGATCTGTTCCAGTTCGAGGAAGTCGGCGAAGCGCTCCCGGATCACGTCCTTGTATTGCACGAAGAGGTCGTGCTGTCGACTGGCCGAGGCGAGCTCGGCGAGCTTCCGGGTCTCGGCGATCTGCGCGGCATCCTCAACCCTGTACGCGGTGAAGAACTTCTCCAGGTCAGGAAGCTGCTTCCCGTTCTCGATCTTGCTGAGTGTCGGAGCTCCGTAGAGTACGCGGCGCTCAGGCCGCCAGGCCTTCCGCATGCCGTGACCTCGCCCCGTCGCAGCGCCCTCGCCGCCGGTCGGGCAGGAGTACGGCGGCGGCCACCCCTCACCGGCCGCACAGCCAACACACCGGATCCAAGCCCCCGCACCCCCCCACGAAGGGACAGTCGGCCGCAGAGCGCGGGCCACCGTCCAGGCGGCCAAGTGGTCGTGGGCGAGGCGGGCCTGGTCGGTGCTGTGGGCCGGGCCGGGCCGAGGTCGAGGTCGAAGTCTCCTGATGCGGGCGATGCGAGGTTCAACCGCCTGTGGCCTGTCCTCCCGTGCCGTCGCGCAGTAGGGTGCGGCCGCCGTCTTCTTGAGGGCGTCGTACGTCCCGTACCGCCCCGCACCGCCCGTACCACCCGCACGGACCACTGACGTTTCCGCGCACGGAAGGGCAGTTGCATGAGGAAGAGACACAGACGTATCGGTCGGCTGATCGCGTCCCTCGCCGTCGCCGTCGCCGCGCTGGTCACGGCCGTTCCCGGGGTCGCCGCCGCCGACCCCGCGCCGGGGGAAGCCAGGGCCGACGCCAAAGTCACCGTCTTCGGATCGTCCATCGCCTCCGCCCGTAACGCCGACGGGCGGCTCGAGTTCTTCGGGACCAACAGCGGCGACGGCGTCTTCCGCCGTGCTCAGAACTCCATCGGCGGCTCGTGGTCCCCCTGGTCCCAGTTCGACGGTGCGCTGCGGGCCGTCGCCTCGGAGACCAATGCCGACGGCCGCGTCGAGCTCTTCGGGGTCACCGGCGCCGGAACCATCTTCCACCGCTGGCAGACGTCCCCGGGCGGCGGATGGTCGAACTGGGAGCAGCTCGACGGGCTGCTCACCTCCATCGCCGTGGCCCGTAACGCGGACGGCCGGCTGGAGATCTTCGGCGCCAACAGCGCCGGCAACATCTACCACCGCTGGCAGACCTCCATCGGCGGACCCTGGTCCGGATGGGCCCTGTTCGACGGTGGCCTGACCCAGGTCGCCGCGGAGACCAATGCGGACGGCCGCATCGAGCTGTTCGGCGTCAACAGCGGGGGAGGCATCTTCCACCGCTGGCAGACGTCCCCGGGCGGCGAATGGTCGAACTGGGAGCAGTTCGACGGCCAGCTGACCTCGATCGCCGCCGCCCGTAACGGTGACGGACGGATGGAGATCTTCGGGACCAACAGCGGTGACGCCATCTACCACCGCTCCCAGAACGCCGTCGGCAGCCGCGCGTGGTCGCCGTGGGTCCAGTTCGACGGCGCCCTGAGCCAGGTCGCGGCGGAGACCAACGCGGACGGCCGCATCCAGCTCTTCGGCGTCAACAGCGGCGGATACGTGTACCAGCGCTGGCAGACCTCCATCAGCGGCCCCTGGGCGAACTGGCAGCAGATGGACGGTCTGTTGAGGCCCTGATCTCCTGCCGTCCTGACCTTCTGCGCTCCTGAGGCCCTGATCTCCTGCCGTCCCGAGGCCCTGCCCTCCCGAGGTCCTGACCTCGTGGCGCGTACAGCTGGCCGGAACCGGTCCCTTCCGGCAGCCGTGGCCCGGGGAGGTGTGGGGCAAGATGGGCTTATGGGGACCTTCGCTGCGCACGATGGTCTGATCGCCGGCCGGTACCGCCTGTCCGGGCGGATAGGGCGCGGCGGCATGGGCACCGTATGGCGTGCCACCGACGAGCTGCTGGCCCGCCAAGTCGCGGTCAAAGAGCTGCACATGGACGACCCGGACTCCGGCACCTGCCCCTCCGGCCTCTCCGACTGCGACCGCACCCTGAGAGAGGCCCGCGCCGCCGCGCTCATCAGTCACCCGAACGTGGTCGCCCTGCACGACATCGTCGTCCAGGACGGCCGTCCGTGGATCGTGATGGAGCTCGTGGACGGGCGCGCGCTGTCCGAAGTGCTGGCGGCGGAAGGCCCGGTGGGCCCGCGGGAGACGGCGAGGATCGCCATCGCCCTGCTGTCGGCGCTGCGCGCGGCGCACGCCTGCGGTGTCCTGCACCGCGACATCAAGCCACCCAACGTCCTCTTGGAGTCGGCGACCGGCCGCGTCGTGCTGACGGACTTCGGCGTCGCGCAGGTCCGCGGCGCCACGACGATCACCGAGACGGGTGCGTTCGTCGGCTCGCCCGAGTACACGGCGCCGGAGCGCATGTCGGGCGGGCCGGCCGGCCCCGCGTCCGACCTGTGGTCCCTGGGGGTGCTGATGTGCGCGGCCCTCAGCGGCGTGACGCCCTTCCGGCGCGACTCGCTGGGCGGGATCCTGCACGCCGTCGTCCACGACGAGATACGCCCGCCCGCCGCCGTGGCGCCCTTGCTGCCCGTCGTCCAGGGGCTGCTGGAGCGCGACCCGGCGCAGCGGATGGGCGCGGACGAAGCGGAGCGGCTGCTGCACGAGTACCTGGCCTCCGGGTGGGTCGACGGCGGCCGGGTCAGGCCCGCGTACGTGCCGCGCAGCCGCACCGTCCTCATGTCCGCCGTCGCCGTCGTCACCCTGGCGGGCACGGGTGCCGGCCTCGCCGTGCTGCTGGCCGAGCGCGGCGCGGAGGGCGCCGGGGGGCGCCCCACGCAGGTGTCCAGCGGGACGCTCGGCCGCTCGCCCGGCCCGCCCGTCACGCGCGAACCCCCGGTGAGCGCGCCCGTACGGCCCCCGGAGGGGTACCACGCGGTGCAGGATCCGGCGGGCTTCGCGCTGGCCGTGCCCGACGGCTTCACCCGCTCCTTCGAACCGCCCCGCGTCTTCTACTACTCGCGCGACCGGCAGTTCCGCCTCGGCATCCTCATCCAGGACCCGCAGGGCGGCGGGCCCGCGGGCGCCCTGCGCGCCGCCGCGGCCGCGGCCCCCGACCGCTACCCGGGCTACCGCTCCGCCACCGTTCGCGAGACCACGCACAAGGGATACCCGGCGGCCTCCTGGGAGTTCACGTGGGACGGGCCCGAGGCGGAGGCGGGTGGGACGGTACGTACGTACGACACCTGCTGGGAGGAGGGAGGCAAGATGTACGAGGTGTGGGTGGCGGGGCCCGCGGGGAAGGCGGCACAGGCGCAGCGGCACGCCCGGGCCGTACTCGATACGTTCGTGCGGATCCGGCCCGTATCCAGCCCTTAAAGGCGTATGGGAGGGGTTTGCGCCTTCGAAGGTGCGCCTGCCCGGCCCCCCTTGGTAATGATGGGGCCATGACGAACGACGGGGGACGGCCGAACGGGCCGACCGGGGCGAGCGAGCCCACCAGCTACGACCTTCAGCCACCCAGATCGCCGGTCGCGGCGAGCAGCGGCATTCCCGACGCCACCGGGAGCGTCTACACGCAGGGCGCCCCGAACCCGTACGCCACACCCGCGCCGCCGCCGCACTTCCCCCACCCTGCGGCTCCTGCCCCCGCGGCTCCTGCCCCGGCCGTCGCCCCCGCCCCCACCCCAGTTCCTGCCGCCACCGGCTCGGTCCCCGAGCCCGGCGCGGGCCGCCGCGTCGGCAACCGCTACCGGCTGATCTCCCGCCTCGGCCACGGCGGCATGGGCACCGTCTGGAAGGCGCACGACGAGGTCGTCGACCGCGAGGTCGCCGTGAAGGAGCCGCGCGTCCCGGACCACCTGCCCGCGTCCATGCGGGAGAACGTCCACCAGCGCATGCAGCGCGAGGCCCGCGCCGCGGCCCGCGTCGCCCACCCCTCGGTCGTCGCCGTCCACGACGTCGTCATCGAGGACGGCCGCCCCTGGATCGTCATGGAGCTCGTCCGCGGGCACTCGCTCGGCGACCGGCTGGCGGACGGCACCCTGGACCCGCGCGAGGCCGCCCGCGTCGGCCTCGCCGTCCTGAACGCGCTCGGCGCCGCCCACGAGGCGGGCGTGCTGCACCGCGACGTCAAGCCCGACAACGTCCTGCTCGGCCGCGACGACCGCGTCGTCCTCACCGACTTCGGCATCGCCCAGATCGAGGGCGAGCAGGGCCTCACGGAGACGGGCGCCTTCGTCGGCTCGCCCGAGTACGTGGCACCCGAGCGCGTCCTGGGGCAGCGGCCGGGCCCCGAGTCCGACCTGTGGTCGCTGGGCGTCGTGCTGTACGCCGCGGTGGAGGGCGTCTCGCCCTTCCGCCGCTCCAACACCCAGGCCACCATGCAGGCCATCCTGTCCGCGGAGCCGCAGACGCCGTCGCGCGGCGCGGGCGTGCTGGGCGGGCTCGTCATGGCCATGCTCCACAAGAACCCGGCGGCCCGCCCCGGCACGGCCGAGATCAGGCGGACGCTGGAGGCCATCGCCCGCCCGGCGACGGCCGAGGAACCCGCCTTCGGTGCGGCCGGCCACCCGCAGGCCACCGGCAGCAAGTGGGTCCCGCCCGTGCTGCAGGGCAACCGCAAGGCGCAGTGGGGGCTCGGCGTCGGCGTCGTGGCCGTCGCCACGGCCGTGACGCTGCTGATCGTCAACCCGTTCGCCGTCGGCCCGGCCATTCCGCTGCACTGGAAGGTGCGGGACGAGCCGGAGATCGTACGGGCGTCGCTGGCGGTGCCGGAGGACTACGAGAAGTCCGTCAACAGCAACGACAACTGGGTCTACTTCCAGGACCCGAGCGGCGTGTTCGGCATCTCGCTGGACAAGGACACCGCGGAGCAGCGGGCCAAGAACACGGGGAACGACGAACCGAAGGACATCGGCTCGGCGGAGGTCGAGGCCAAGCGGCTCGCCGCCCTCCGCACCACGAATCCGGGCACCAAGCTGAACGACGCCAAGACCGATACCGTCAAGGCGTCCCCGTACCCCGGCATGCAGACGGCCGAGATCGTCACCGTGTACCGCAAGTCCGGGAGCAACGAGGCCGACCCCAAGGCGCTGAAGCGGGAGCTGGTCATCGTCAACGAGGCCAAGACCGTGACGTGGGTGCTGGAAGTGCGCATGCCCGAGAAGGGCGAAGGGCGCAAGACCGGCGACAAGCTCTTCGAGAACGTCGTCAAGTACCTGAAGATCCAGGACAAGTGATCCGGGGCAAGTGATCCAGGACAAGTGATCCGGGGCAAGTGGTCCAGGGCTAGTGATAATCCCGGATCAATGACGTGATCGGGTTACCGCCGGGTATTCAAGCGGCGGTGGTCCGTCATACGCTCCCCGTATGACGGACTCGCGGCACAGCGCACCGGAAGTGGCAGCAGTGACGACGGCGGAGGCGGCCCCCGTGCCGGGGCCACCCGCCGGAGGCAACCCCGTCGCCCCGCCCGGTGCCCGCACCGCCGACGACGTCGTCACCCCCGGTGTCGTCGCCCGTCTCACCCGCGGCGTCATCGGCTCCGGCAGCACCGTCAGCCACACGCCCCTCACCGGGCGGAAGCTCGCCGACCTGCCGGAGTCCACCCCGGAGGACGTGGCCACGGCGTTCGCCCGCGCCCGTGAGGCGCAGCTGCACTGGGCCGGCGTCCCCGTGGGCGAGCGCGCCGCGGTCCTGCTGCGCTTCCACGACCTGCTCCTCGACCGGCAGTCCGAGGTCCTCGACCTCATCCAGGTGGAGACCGGCAAGGCGCGCCTCCACGCCCACGAGGAAGTGCAGGCCGTCGCCGTCGCCGCCCGCCACTACGGGCGCAAGGGGCCCGCCTACCTGCGGCCCAAGGCCCACACGGGCGTCGTACCCCTCCTCACCAAGGTCACCGAGCTGCGCCACCCGCGCGGCGTCGTCGGGCAGATCGCCCCGTGGAACTACCCGTTCGAGCTGTCCGTGGGCGACGCGCTGCCCGCCTTCGTCGCCGGCAACGCGGTCGTGATGAAGCCCGACACCCAGACCGCCCTCACCGCCCTGTGGGCGCGCGAGCTGCTGATCGAGGCGGGGCTGCCCGAGGAGGTCTGGCAGGTAGTCCTCGGCGAGGGCCCGGTGCTCGGCCCGGCCGTCGTCGAGCGCGCCGACTACGTCTCCTTCACCGGCTCCACCCGCACCGGCCGCGAGGTCGCCCAGGGCGCGGCGGCCCGCCTGATCGGCTCCTCGCTCGAACTCGGCGGCAAGAACGCCATGCTGGTCCTGCACGACGCCGACGTGGAGAAGGCCGCGGCCGGCGCCGTGCGCGGCTGCTTCTCCTCCGCGGGACAGCTGTGCATCTCCATCGAGCGGCTCTACGTGCACGCGTCCGTCGCCGACGCCTTCCTGGAGCGCTTCACCGCCCGCACGAAGGCCCTGCGGCTCGGCACCGGCCTCGCCTACGGCGCCGACATGGGCTCCCTCGTCTCGCAGCGGCAGCTGGACGCCGTGACCCGGCACGTCGAGGACGCCGTCTCCCGGGGGGCCACGGTCCTCGCGGGCGGGCGGCCCCGCCCCGACGTCGGCCCGCTCTTCTACGAGCCGACCGTCCTCGAGGGCGTCGAGCCGTCCATGGCCGTGTGCACGGAGGAGACGTTCGGCCCGGTCGTGTCCGTGCACCGCTTCCAGGGCGAGGACGAAGCCGTCGCCCTGGCCAACGCCACCCCGTACGGTCTCAACGCCAGCGTCTGGACCGCGGACGGGCAGCGCGGCCGGGCCCTCGCGGCGCGCCTGCGCACCGGCACCGTCAACGTCAACGAGGCCTACGCGGCCGCGTACGGCAGCGCACAGGCCCCCATGGGCGGCATGGGGGACTCGGGGCTGGGCCGCCGGCACGGCTCCGAGGGCATCCTCAAGTACACCGAGGCCCAGACCGTCGCCCACCAGCGCGTCATGCCCCTGGCCCCCGCCTTCGGGCTGGACGACGAGAAGTACGCGGAGTTCATGACGCGCAGCCTGCGGGTGATGAAGGCGCTGCGCCTGCGCTGAGCCGGTCACCCCGGTAGCACGTTGCCGCCGAGCACGCCGAGTTCGTCCAGCACCAAACGTTCGTCCAGCACCACGAGTTCGTTCAGCACCACGAGTTCGCCCGGTACGGAGGCCAAGGTGACAGGGTTCGACTACGACTACGACTACGACGTGATCGTCGTCGGTTCGGGCTTCGGCGGCGCGGTGTCCGCCCTGCGCCTGAGCGAGAAGGGCTATCGCGTGGGCGTGCTGGAGGCGGGCCGCCGCTTCACGCGCGAGACGCTGCCCAGGAACTCCTGGGACCTGCGCAACTACCTGTGGGCGCCCGCCCTCGGCCTCTACGGCATCCAGCGCATCCACCTGCTCGGCAACGTCATGGTCCTCGCGGGCGCCGGGGTCGGCGGCGGCTCGCTCAACTACGCCAACACCCTCTACGTGCCGCCGAAGGCCTTCTTCCAGGACCGGCAGTGGGCCGGCATCACCGACTGGGAGGAGGAGCTGCAGCCGTACTACGACCAGGCGCGCCGCATGCTCGGCGTCCGCCTCAACCCGACGATGACGCCCTCCGACGTCCACCTGAAGGCGGCGGCCGAGCGCCTGGGCGTGGGGGAGACCTTCCGCATGGCTCCGGTCGGGGTGTTCTTCGGCGACGGCGAGGACGCCGACGGCACGCACCGCGCCGGGCCCGGCGAGGAGACCGCCGATCCCTACTTCGGGGGCGCCGGGCCCGCCCGCCGGGCCTGTACCGAGTGCGGCGAGTGCATGACCGGCTGCCGGCACGGCGCGAAGAACACCGTCAACGAGAACTACCTCCACCTCGCCGAGCGCGCCGGAGCCGTCGTCCACCCCATGACCACGGTCGTCGCCGTGACCGAGCACCGGGAGGGCGGGCACCGCGTCGTGACCGTCCCGACCGACAAGCGGCGGGGGAGCGTCCGCCCGCGGGTGCTGCGCGCGGAACGGGTGGTGATCGCCGCCGGCACGTACGGTACCCAGACCCTGCTGCACACCATGAAGGACAAGGGTCTGCTGCCCCGCATCCCGGACGGGCTGGGCCGCCTGACGCGTACGAACTCCGAGGCCCTGGTCGGCGCGCAGACCGACGACCGCCGCTACGGGAAGGCGCACGGCGGAGCCCGGCCCGACTTCACGCAGGGCGTCGCCATCACCTCGTCCGCCCACCTCGACGAGCACACCCACATCGAGCCAGTGCGCTACGGCAAGGGTTCGAACGCGATGGGCGCGCTGTCCGTACTCCAGGTGCCGGTGGCAACCCGGGCGCCCCGGGCCGTCGCCTTCGCGGCGCGCTGCGTACGGCACCCGCTGCAGCTGCTGATGTCGCTCTCCAACCGGCGCTGGTCCGAGCGGACGATCATCGGGCTGGTCATGCAGTCGCTCGACAACTCCCTGACCACGCACCGCAGGAGCAGGGGCCCGGGCAAGGGCCTGCTGACCGCCCGGCAGGGGCACGGGGCGCCCAACCCCAAGCAGATCCCCGCCGCGACGATGGCCGCGAGCATCATCGCCGAGGAGATCAACGGCTTCCCCGGCAGCAACGTGGGCGAGCTGATGGGCACCCCGCTCACCGCGCACTTCCTGGGCGGCTGCCCCATCGGCGCCGACGCCTCGCAGGGCGTCATCGACCCGTACCACCGGCTGTACGGGCACCCCGGCATCACGGTCGTGGACGGCTCGGCCGTCTCCGCCAACCTCGGCGTCAACCCGGCGCTCACCATCACCGCCCAGGCGGAACGGGCCATGTCCCTCTGGCCGAACAAGGGCGAGCCGGACCCGCGGCCGGAGCAGGGGCGGGCGTACGAGCGGGTCGCGGCGGTCGCTCCGGTGAAGCCCGCCGTACCGGAAGGGGCCTACGGGGAGCTGAAGTGGGAGCCGGGCGGGGTGGGCGGGACGGGCGGCGGCGCGGCCGGTCCGGACGCCCCCTCCGAGCCGGGGCGCCCGGCGCTGCGCCTGCTGCCGCTGCTCCCGCCGGACGGGCCGGGGCGGGGGTGCGCGTCCGGTTGTTGACGCGCCTACCGGGACTACCAGGACTACCGCGCCTACCGTGGACTACCGCGCCTACCGGGAGCCGCGTCCGCGCCGTGCGACGGCCACCGCCCCGGCTCCCACCACGACCGCCGCACCGGCGACGCCCAGGAGCAGGGGAGTCGAGGACGACGAGCCGGTCGTGGCCAGCTCGCCCGTCGCCGGCAGGTCCGACAGGCCGCCCTTCGGGGCCGGCTTGTCCACCACCGTCGTCACGGCCCTCCCGGGCCTGGTGGTCGTGGCCTTGGAGTCCTCGCCCGTGGTGGGCTTGCTGCCCGCGGCCAGGACGTCGAAGTAGTAGTACGCGCCGGCCGAGTAGCCGCAGGTGCGGCTCCGGTCGGAGAAGAAGCCCGTCTGGAACGCCCCGCCGAAGCCGGCCGGCGCCTTGGCGCCGACCTTCAGGCGCAGTGACGCCTCCGCGAACGCGCGCGGCTTGAGGTTGCGCGTCTCGGCGAAGTAGCCGTAGTCGGCGGGCATGGGCTCCCACCGGCGGGATCCGGAGTTGTACCACTGCACGGTGATGTACTTCGTGGTCTCGTTCTCCAGGTTCTTCCGGTCCCAGGACCACAGCTCCATGGAGGCGGACAGGGACGCGATGACCTTGCCGGACGTGTTGGCCGCCCGGTAGGTGAAGGCGTGCCAGCCGGATCCGGCGACGATCTCCCGCGGCAGGCCGCGGAGTTCGGTCGTCACCCACTTCTCCTCGGTGTGGGCGCGGCAGGGGGCCTCGGCCGGGGAGGCCGGGGCGGAGCTCTTCGACGCGCTGGGCGCGGGCGAGGACGCGGAGGCGCTGGAGGAGGGGCTGGAGGAGCGCCCGGCGGATGCGGATGCAGACGCGGACGCGGAGGAGGACGCCGAGGCCGATGCGGAAGAGGACGCCGATGCGGAAGAGGACGCCGAGGCTGACGCGGACGCCGAGGCCGATGCGGACCCGGAGGTGGACGCGGATGCGGATGCCGAGGACGTCGTCGTGGCAGGCCCGTCCCCCGTCGCGAAGGCGTGGGGAGCCGCGAGGACCGTGGCCGGACCGATGACGGCCGTGGCGGCGGCGGTTGCCAGCGCGCGGCGAAGCTTCATGGAAATACCCCATCCGGATGCGGAGTGAAAAGGCCGTCGCGGTGGGGGGAGGTCGCGGTGTGGCCGTGCTGGTTGGCACGTACATGAGCATCGTAGGGGGAGCGGTCACGGCCCGGTCGCCGAGGGTGGGCGGGTGACCGACGTCATAGGCGGTTGTCGGCCGCGCGGTGCCGCGGAAACGGCGAAGGGCCCCGGGCCGCCTCCGCGGGGGCGTGCGGGCGGCCTCGGGGCCCTTGACTGCCGGCACCGAGGTCAGGGCGAGGTCGGTGCCGCGGAGCGGCGCCGGGGGGAGCGCCGCTGGTCATGGGATGTGGTGCGGGCGTACGGGTGGTGCGGGGGCGTACGGCCTCACTGGTTCGACCAATGGCGGTTCGGGACCAGGAGGTTGGTGCTCTCTTGGCATCGTGCGGGATGGGCCGGACCCGGCGCAACCGTTTCGACCGGATACGGTCGGTTCCAGGCGTCCCCGGAACCGACCGTCTTTTCGGTGGCAACCGGGCTGCTGTCCCCTGCTGACCGGTCACCGGCACCGGAGTGAGGTCCCACGACGCGCGCACTCGCACGTCTCACACTCCGGTGGATCCGCCCTGTCGGTGCCGGGCGCCCAGGTGAACAGGGGCGGAAGCCACGCGTGGATTTCAGGTGGGCCGCTCCTGGATGGCGCGGGCACCCGGCTCAACGAGGCGGGCCGCCGGGCGGTCACGCGCCGTCCGGGTGATGTGGCGGCCCGGTGGTCCGAACCCGCATGCGGCACCTGTACAGATCCCCAGCGGTCCCCAGCGGCCCCCAGCGGCCCCCAGGGCCGGAAGGGGGTCAGATGCGCCCCCGGCAGAGCTCCAGCAGCGTCATGGCGAGCGCGGTGCCCGGCTTTCCGAGCTGGTCGCTGTAGTGGCCGATGATCTCCATCTCGCGGGAGAGGTTCACCCGGCGCCCGCCGGAGGCGATGCGCTCGTGCTGGATCACGGCCGAGACCGCCATCCGTTCCTGGATGAGGCCGATGATCCTGCCGTCGAGATCGTCGATCCGCTGCCGGGCGCCGGTGATCACGCCGGCGGCCTCGTCGGTGCGGGCGCCGGTCTCGGCCGCGGGGCGGGCCGCAGTCGCAGTCGTAGTGGCGGTGGCGGTGGCGGTGATGGTGGGGGTGCTCATGTCTGATCCTCCAAAAAGGGGCGGCGGCCCCCCGGAGCGACAGGACCCGGGAAAAACGACAGGCGCCCCGGGCCTTGTCGGCCCGGGGCGCCTGTGGAAGTCGCTTGTCAGTTGCTCAAGCAGCACGACCATGGCAGCCGGACGGGCCGGTTGCCATAGGTAAAGACGAAGGTCTGGTGCTTGCGCATGGGGGACAGTATGGCCCGCGGGCGCCGCCGGGGCCAGCGCCGGTCCGGTCCGGTTTCGGATGGTGAGACAAAAGCAAGCACCGGCGCCCCGGTAGAATCGACAAATACAGACCCCCTCCTCCACCGCCGGAAGGCCGCTCCCGTGTCAGCAGCACCCCCCGCCGCCCACGACAACACCGCGGAGCCGGTGCTCGTTGTCGACTTCGGCGCGCAGTACGCCCAGCTCATCGCCCGCCGAGTCCGTGAGGCGCGGGTCTACAGCGAGATCGTGCCCAGCACGATGCCCGTGGCAGAGATGCTCGCCAAGAAGCCGAAGGCGATCATCCTCTCCGGCGGCCCCTCGTCCGTCTACGAGGAGGGCGCCCCCCGCCTCGACGACGCCCGCGGCCTCTTCGAGTCCGGCGTCCCCGTCTTCGGCATGTGCTACGGCTTCCAGCTGATGGCCACCACGCTCGGCGGCACCGTCGACAACACCGGCGCGCGCGAGTACGGCCGCACCCCCCTGCACGTCTCCAAGACCGGCTCGACCCTCTTCGAGGGCACGCCGGCGGAGCAGTCGGTGTGGATGTCGCACGGCGACGCCTGCTCGGCCGCGCCCGAGGGCTTCTCCGTCACCGCCTCCACGGACGTCGTGCCGGTCGCCGCCTTCGAGAACGACGAGAAGAAGCTCTACGGCGTCCAGTACCACCCCGAGGTCATGCACTCCACGCACGGCCAGCTGGTCCTGGAGCACTTCCTCTACCGCGGCGCGGGCATCGAGCCGACCTGGACCACGGGCAACGTGATCGAGGAGCAGGTCGCCGCCATCCGCGAGCAGGTCGGCAGCAAGCGCGCCATCTGCGGCCTGTCCGGCGGCGTGGACTCCGCGGTCGCCGCGGCCCTCGTCCAGAAGGCCATCGGCTCGCAGCTGACCTGCGTGTACGTCGACCACGGCCTGATGCGCAAGGGCGAGACCGAGCAGGTCGAGAAGGACTTCGTCGCCGCGACGGGCGTCCAGCTCAAGGTCGTCGACGCGCAGGAGCGCTTCCTGAACGCCCTGGCCGGCGTCTCCGACCCGGAGACCAAGCGCAAGATCATCGGCCGCGAGTTCATCCGCGTCTTCGAGCAGGCCCAGGCCGAGATCGTGGCCGAGGCCGGCGCCGGCGGCGAGGACGTCGCCTTCCTGGTCCAGGGCACCCTCTACCCCGACGTGGTCGAGTCCGGTGGCGGCACCGGCACCGCCAACATCAAGTCCCACCACAACGTGGGCGGCCTCCCCGAGGACCTGGAGTTCGAGCTCGTCGAGCCGCTCCGCCAGCTCTTCAAGGACGAGGTCCGCATGGTCGGCCAGGAGCTCGGCCTGCCGGACGAGATCGTCCAGCGCCAGCCCTTCCCGGGCCCCGGCCTCGGCATCCGCATCGTCGGCGAGGTCACCAAGGAGCGCCTCGACCTGCTGCGCGAGGCCGACGCCATCGCCCGCGAGGAGCTCACCGCCGCCGGTCTGGACCGCGAGATCTGGCAGTGCCCGGTCGTGCTCCTGGCCGACGTCCGCTCGGTCGGCGTCCAGGGCGACGGCCGCACGTACGGCCACCCGATCGTCCTGCGCCCCGTCTCGTCCGAGGACGCCATGACGGCCGACTGGACCCGTATGCCGTACGAGGTGCTGGCCCGCATCTCGACCCGCATCACGAACGAGGTCGCCGATGTGAACCGCGTGGTGCTGGACGTGACCAGCAAGCCGCCGGGCACCATCGAGTGGGAGTAGTCCCCTCGGGGTGATCCTCCCCTGATCGAACGCCGTTGCCGTCGTCCATTCGTTTGGGCGGCGGCATCGGCGTTTTGGCCCGCCCGGGGTTTTGGCGGGGGCAGGTTGACGGGGTGAGTCCCGACCGACTGTTCCCGGACTGGCCCAGGCCCCCTACGAGGGCTTCACCGCGGAGGATCTCTTTCGGCTGCCCGGCCTTCCGTCGCACACGCAGATGATCGACGGCAGCTTCGTCTACCGTGCCAGGCAGAGCGTTTTCCACATGACGGCCAACTCGCTCTTGTCGCGAGGCCTCTGGCATGCTGCTCCCGACCATTTGTCGGTTGTGTGTGAGATGGTCGTGGTGCTCGGCCCGCGGCAAGCGCCTGAACCCGACATCGCGGTGATCCGGGCGGAGGCCGAGCGCGGGCCGGATACGGATCGCTACTACGCGCGCGATGTGGTGCTCGTGTCGGAAACGGTGTCGCCCGACTCGGAAGAGCGCGACCGAAGGCGCAAGCCGCAGCTTTATGCCGAGGCGGGCATCCCGCACTTCTGGCGGGTCGAGATGGAGGGTGCGGGCGACTGCCCGACCGTCCACGTCCACGAGCTCGACAGGGAGACGCACGTCTACGTCCCGACCGGGGTGTACCGGGACGCCCTCAAACTCACCGTCCCCTTCGACATCGATATCGATCTCACCGAGATCGACCGGCTGTAGCCCCACACGGCGGAGCCCTGGCGCGAACCAGGCTCCGCCGAATTAGTGGCGCGAATACGAGACGAGACGTATCGTTTCACTCCTGAGGTGCGCTCGCACACGAACCCCAGGAAGGGACCTGTCATGCCCCGAACCGGAACCCGAGCCCTTACCGTCGACGTCGCCCCCGGCGTGCAGCTGTGGACCGAAGTGCGCGGCGCCGCCGATGCGCCCCCGCTGCTGCTCATCATGGGCGCCCAGGCGTCCGGCCTGGCCTGGCCCGAGGAGTTCGCCGACGCCCTCGCCGCCCGTCACCGCGTGATCCGTTACGACCACCGTGACGCCGGCCGCTCCACCTGGTCCTACGGCGAGCAGCCCTACCGCATCACCGACCTCGCGGACGACGCCCTCGCCGTCCTGGACGCCCACGGCGCCGAACGCGCCCACATCGTCGGCATGTCGCTCGGCGGCATGCTGGCGCAGCTGCTGCTCGCCGATCACCCGGACCGCATCCTCAGCGCCACCCTCATCGGCACGTGCGCGCTGAGCGGGAGGCCGCTCGTCGAGGCCGACGGCACGGAGACGGCCGTCGCCGACCTGCCCGGCATCGACCCGCGTGTGCTGGAGATGTGGGCCCAGCCGGTGGAGGACCACGGCCCGGGCGCCGAGCTCGACCGGCGCGTGGCCCATTGGCGGCTCCTGAGCGGCGGGGAACTCCCCTTCCACGCCGATGAGATGCGGGAGCGCGAGCGCCGGATCATCGAGCACGCGGGGCGGTACGACGTATCCACCGCCCACGGCCGCGCCGACCACTCCGGCATGGAGCGTACGGAGGAGCTGGCGCGCAACACCGTTCCCACGCTGGTGACCGAGGCCTCCGCCGAGCCCGTCTTCCCACCGGCCCACGCCCGCCACATCGCCCAAGTGATCGGCAGCGCCCGGACGGTGGAGATGCCGGGCATGGGGCACGCGCTGCCGCGCGAGAGCCTGGAGCTGCTGGCCGGGGCGATCCTGGAGCACACCGCGGCCGCGTCGGCGGCGCCCGCCGCGCCGTAGGCCTGTTCCCGGTGGGTACCCGGCGGTAGCTTCCGTTCCGTAGCCACGGAACGGAACGACCGGAGGAGCACCGCCATGTCGCAGGCAACAGCACCGGAACCGATCCCCGCCGATCAGCTCCACTTCGCCATGCCGCCGAAGCACGACACCGTCGAGGAGGAGCGGCGTCACCGCAAGGAGCGGCTCGCGGCAGCGCTGCGGCTCTTCGGGCGCTTGGGGTTCGAGGAGGGGGTCGCGGGGCACATCACCGCGCGCGACCCCGAGTTCACCGATCACTTCTGGGTCAACCCGTTCGGGATGTCGTTCAAGCACGTCACCGTGAGCGACCTGATCCTCGTGAACCACAAGGGACAGGTCGTCGAGGGCCGGCACCACGTCAACCAGGCGGCGTTCGCGATCCATTCGCAGGTCCACGAGGCCCGGCCCGACGTCGTCGCCGCCGCGCACAGCCACTCCACGTACGGCCGGGCGCTGTCCGCGCTGGGGGAGCTGCTGGAACCGATCACCCAGGACGCCTGCGCCTTCTACGAAGACGTCTCCCTCTTCGACGACTACACGGGCGTCGTGGTGGACGAGGAGGAGGGGCGCCGGATCGCCACGGCGCTCGGGCCGCACAAGGCGGTCGTGCTGCGCAACCACGGGCTGCTGACCGTGGGGGACTCCGTGGACGCGGCCGCGTGGTGGTTCATCACCATGGAGCGCTCCTGCCAGGTGCAGCTCGCGGCGAAGGCGGCCGGGAAGCCCGTCCTCATCGACCAGGCGAGCGCCCGGCACACGCGCGATCAGCTCGGCAACGACCTGGCGGCGTGGATCAACTACCAGCCGCTGTACCAGCAGATCACGCGGAGCGAGCCGGAGCTGCTGGGCTGACGGGGAGGGTCGCCCGCGGTCCGGGAGGCCGCCCGCGGTCCGGGGGAGGCCTGCGGTCCGGGAGGCCCCGCGACCCCCTCCTTTCGGCGGGGGTCGCTCGTCCTTCCGGCCGCCGTTTCGGCGCATTCGCCCTGCTTACGATGGTCAGGAGCCGGGGCGTAGCCGCCTCGGCTCCTGCATGCCCGGAGGGCCGTCGCGCCCGGATGATCAGAACCTGGTAGGAGAACCATGCGCCGCCTCTCCCGTTGCGTCGGGCTGTCCGCAGCCCTGGCCCTCGCCGGCCTGGCCGTCACCGGATGCGGCGGCGGTGCCGAGGCCGAGGAGAAGGCGGGCCGGAAGGCGTCCTCGGCGTCCGGGCCGGCGGCGGCGTCGGCCTCTCCCTCGCCGTCGGCGAGCCCCGTGACCGAGAAGCCCGCGCCGGCGGCGAAGATGCTGCCCGGTGCCGCGCGGACCGTCCGGCCGGAGATAGCCCCCGCCAACGGCGAGAAGGTCGGCGTCGGCCAGCCCGTCGCCCTGGTCTTCAAGCAGCAGAAGGTCTCCAAGGAGCTGCGCGCGGGCATCGAGGGCCGGCTGAAGGTCTCCACCTCGCCGCAGGTCCCGGGCGCCTGGCACTGGAACGAGACCAAGGGCGACACCCGGGTCCACTTCCGTCCCGAGAAGTACTGGCCCGCCGGGACCAAGGTCACCCTGGACGCCCGGCTGGCGGGCGTGCAGCTCGCCGAGGGCACGGCCGCCGCCGGCGACCGCACGGTCTCCTTCACCGTCGGCGACTCGATGGTCAGCACCGTCGACCTCAAGGCCCGCAAGCTGACGGTCGTCCGCAACGGCAAGACACTGCGCACGATCCCGGTCAGCGGCGGCGACGAGAGCAAGGGCTTCGGGACGCGCGAGGGCATCAAGACGATCCTCGCCAAGGAGGGGCGGGTCGTCATGGACTCGCTCTCCATCGGCATCCCGCGCAACCACCCCGACGGCTTCTTCGGGTCGTACGACTACAGCATGCGCGAGACGATCAGCGGCGAGTACGTGCACGCGGCCCCCGACAACGCCGAGTCGTTCGGCAAGGAGAACGTCAGCCACGGCTGCATCGGCATGTCGACGGAAGACGCCAAGTGGCTGTACGGGCTGAGCCTGAAGGGCGACGTCGTCCAGGTCACCGGCAGCACCAAGCCGAAGCCGATGGACCGCTTCGGCAACGGCTACGGCGACTGGAACATCAGCTGGCAGGAGTGGCTGGAGGGCAGCGCCCTCGGCGTCCGCACCGGGGCCTGACCCGGGGCTGACCCGGGACTGGTCCCGCGGGCCTGCCTCCGCGGCTCGCCGCAGGGCTCTGACCTCGGGACCTGCCCTGGTACCCAGGTTTATCCACAGGGCTGAACGCGTTCCGCCTCCCGTCCGTATGGTTCGGATGACGACCAGGACGGAACGGAGAGGCGGCGGACGCCATGGGCTTCATCGGGCGCGGAAAGCAGGGGGAGAGCGCGCAGTACGCACTGCTGCCGCTGCGCATCTTCCTCGGCATCACCTTCATCTACGCAGGCCTCGACAAGATCACGGATTCCGGCTTCCTGGCGGACAGCGGGCCCGGCTCGATCGGCGAGCTGATGCGTACGGTCCGCGGCTCGTCCGCCGTCCCGGGCCTGGTCGACCTGGCCCTGAAGAACCCCGAGGGCTTCGGCTACGCGATGGGTCTCGGCGAGTTCGCGGTGGGCGTCGGGACGCTCTTCGGCATATTTGCCCGCGCCGCCGCGGCCGGCGGCGCGCTCATATCGCTCAGCCTCTGGCTGACGGTCAGCTGGCAGACGACGCCGTACTTCTACGGCAACGACCTGATCTACCTGATGGCGTGGCTGCCGCTGGTGGTGGCGGGGGCGCCGGTGTGGTCGGTGGACGCGGGGCCGCTCCGGGCATCCCGCAAGCCGTCACGGAAGCCCGCGCGCAAGCCGCGGGCCAAGGCGTCCGCGAAGTCGCCCGCGAGGCCGTCCGGAAAGCCGTCCGGAAAGCCTTCCGCCAAGTCGCCGGGAAAGCCGTCCGCGAAGCCGGCAGCCAAGCCCGCCGCGAAGCCTGCGGCCAAGTCCACCGCCGCCAAGCCGGCCGGCAAGGCGTCAGGCAAGGCGCCGCGTGGGTCCGGCCGGGCGTAAGTGGTAGGCCGCAGGCAGGCTGTGGGCACAGGCAGGCCGTGGGTGCAGGCAGGCTGTAGGCGTAGGAGGCGGGGAGCCGCCGCCGCGCGCTCGCGCTCGTCAGGGGTGGGGCCGGTGCCTGCGCGAGTGGCAGTAACCGGCAGGCCGGCCTCGGGTGTACGGGACGGGAGCCGCCGTGTGCCCGTGCAGCCAGGGGCGGTCCGGTGCCCGCGCGAGCGGCTACCGGTCCCGGCCCGCGCCCTTCCTCCGGCGGACGGCGAAGGCGACGGACGACACCAGTCCCGCCAGGCAGAAGCCCGCTCCCAGCACCGGCAGCAGCACGTACGAAGGGAAGTGCAGATCCCCGCGGGCCGCCCCCAGATACGCGACGGCGCACCCCAGCAGGACGAGCCCGACGACCAGCTTGCCCGGCTCGAAGTCATGACGACGCACGGTCCACCTCCACCTGACCGATACCGACCTTGAGCAGGACCTCCAGCGTTCCCCGGGACGGCTTCCCGGACGGGGGCTCCAGCGTCATCCGCTTCTTCTGCCCCGGCTGGACGTCGACGTCGTCGCGCGCCTCGCCGGGCAGGCGGATGTCGCCCACGCCCACGTCCAGGGTGATCCGCGCCGTGACGTCCTCCGGGACGACCAGCCTGAGCTGGCCCGCGCCCACTTCCGCGCGGGTGGCGACCGTGCCGGTCCGCGGCCAGGGCAGGCCGGTGAGGTCGAGCACGCCCACGCCGCTGCCCACCCGGTACTCCCCGCGCACCGCGGCGACGGCGTCCGGGCGCCAAGTGGTGCGCGTCCAGTCCGTGGAGACCGACTTGGGCAGGGCGGCCGCGCCCGCCAGCAGGGCGCCGGTGAGGACGGCGGCGACGACCGTGCCGCCGCCGGTGCGCCCGTAGCGGGAGCTGACGGCGATGCCGAGGCCGAAGACGGCCAGCGCACAGGCCAGGCCGGTCTCCAGGCAGGTGCCGAGCGGGTGGTGGCGCCAGGTGAGGCCGGCGCCGAGGCAGAAGGCGACGACGGCCGTCAGGAACGTCCAGCCGCCGAGCGGCGTACCGGCGCGGGCCGGGCGGAGCCGCGCCGGGGGACGCTCCCGCCCGTCCTGCGGTTCGTCGTCCGGACCCCACAGATAGCCGGTCTCGGCGCCCAGCGGGCCCGTCGTGCCGTCCTTGATGATGGGGTCGCGCCACCAGGAGGGGCCGCCCGGGGTGGGCGGGGCCTTGGTCTCGGGCGGGGGCGCCGACGTCTTCTGCGCCTTCTGGGCCGCGGCGACGGCCGCCTCGGCCTCGGGCTCGTGCCGGTGGAACGACCAGTAGGCCGCACCGGCCATCACTATGGTCAGCATCAGCGCGAACGACATCACCGCGCTGTTGTTGAGCATCGACAGGAACAGGCCGCAGCCGACCAGCGCGCACAGCACCGCCGTCAGCGCCGGGCCCTCGACCCGGCCCGAGAGCATCCGCCGGGCCTCGTTCTCCTCCTCGCCCTCCAGGGGGATCAGCAGCCACGCGAAGCCGTAGAGGATCAGACCCAGGCCGCCGGAGACGGCCAGCACACCGAGCACCACCCGGAAGATCACGGGATCGACGTCGAAGAAGCGGCCCAGGCCGCCGCACACGCCGGACACCACTTTGTGCTCCCGGCTGCGCCGCAGCGGCGGCCGGGCGTCCTGCGGATCACCGTGAACCGGACCCGCCTGATGCGCGTCCTGGGTGTTGGGTGTGTCGGTCATATGGACATGGTGTCAATCGGAACGCGCTTGTGGCACACCCGGCAACCCTGGCCGTTCCCTGAGATCGCCCCTGAGAAGGTGCCGTATATCGTGTCGCGACACAGCACAGCAGGGGAACCGGAGGGCTTCGGGGTGGATGGGTCAGTGTCCGGACAGGCGGTGTCCGGGCCGGGGCCGGACACCGGTCGGCTGGTCGCCGGGCGGTACCGCCTCGTCGCCCGGATAGGCCGCGGCGGGATGGGCACGGTCTGGCGCGCCCAGGACGAGCTGCTGGACCGGCAGGTCGCGCTCAAGCAGATCCACGTCTCGCCGTACCTGGACGACGACGAGCTCGCCACGCTCTACGAGCGCACCCGCCGCGAGGCCCGCAGCGCCGCCCGGATCAACCATCCCAACGTGGTCGTCGTCCACGACGTCGTCGACGACCGGGGCCTGCCCTGCATCGTCATGGAGTACGTGCCCTCCAGAACGCTCGGCGACGTCCTCAAGCACGGGACCGTCACCCCGGACGAGGCCGCCCGCATCGGGCGCGGCATGATCGCCGCCCTGCGCGCGGCCCACGCGGCCGGCGTGCTGCACCGCGACGTGAAGCCGGGCAACGTCCTGCTCGGCCACGACGGCCGCGTCGTCCTCACCGACTTCGGCATCGCCCAGTCCACCGGCACCTCCACCCTCACCAAGACCGGCGAGATGGTCGGCTCGATCGACTACATCGCGCCCGAGCGGGTCAAGGGCGCCAAGCCCGGCCCCGCGTCCGACCTGTGGGCGCTCGGCGCGACGCTGTACCAGGCGCTGGAGGGCCGCCCGCCGTTCCGCAAGGACACCGCCGTCGAGACGGCCTACGCGATAGCCATGGACCCCCTGGAGCCGCCGCTCCGCGCGGGCGCGCTCACCCGCCTCATCGAGACCCTGCTCGCCAAGGACCCGGCCGTGCGGCCCCCGGCCGACCTGGCCGAGCAGATCCTGCGCGAGCCCGCCGCCGAGTCGGAGACCGCCCACATGCCCGCGGCCGAGCGGCGCCGCACCCCCGCGCCCGGCCCCTGGGACGACACGGCGGACCGCGGCACCACGGCGGCCGGGCGGTCTGCGGCGCCGGCCGCGCAGGCACCGCCGGTCTCGTCGCCGGCACGGGTCGCTCCGGCGGAGACCGCGGTCACCGCGCCGGTGACGGCCCCTGCAGCCGCCGATGTCACGGGTACGGCCACGGCCGCGGCAACAGCCACGGCTGCAGCACCTGCCGCCGCCGCCCCGGGCCTTGACCCGGAATCGGACACGAAGGGCGGGGGCAGCGCCCGCACCGGTCGCACCGGCACTGCCGCGCGCACCGGCCGCAGCCACCGCCCCGTCCTGTGGAGCGCGCTGGCACTCGTCACCGTCGCCGGCATCGCGGCCGGCGCGTACTTCATGACCGGCGGCGACCAGGAGGACGACGACCCCGCCCCCCGCGCCGCGTCCGGCCAGGAAGCCTCTGCGAGCCCGGGCGAGAAGAAGAGCGCGGCCCCGTCACCGGTGCCGGACCCGCCGCGCGGCTACCACCTGGTGACGGAGAAGACGGCCGGCGTCTCCTTCCCCGTGCCGGACGGCTGGAAGCGCGGGAAGCTCAAGGAGAGCGACGAGATCCTCTACATCGACCCGAGCGGACTGGTGGGCCTGCGGGTCTCCGTCCTCGACCTCGCGAGCAGCGACCCCCTCCAGCGCTGGAAGGACGACGAGACGAAGTCCGTCAAGGAGGGCAAGCTGCCCGGCTACCGCCAGCTGCGCATGCAGGGCACGGAGTACCGCGGGCAGCCCGCGGCGATCTGGGAGTTCACCTGGCAGGGCCGGGCGCGCGAGTACCGGGCCGCCGACCTCGGGTTCGGCCGCCCCGGCGAGAAGGAGTACGCGATCTACCTCTCGGCGCCCAAGGCCGACTGGCACAAGCACAGCCAGGTCTTCGACGTGGTGCGCGAAGGATTCCGGCCCGCCGCCCAGTAGATCCCGCCTGGATCCCGCCGCTCAGCAGACCCGTCATCGGTAGGCGTCCCGTCGCCGGGAGGAGCCCCGCCCAGTAGGGGTCCCGTCAGGGGCGAACCCTGATGCCGCGGCCCCCGCGGACATGTGACGATCAGTACATGACCGCCCCCGCCCGCCCGCAGCACCCCGACGGCCCACCCCTGCGCAAGCTCTACCGCAGCGCCGAGGGCCGCATGCTCGGCGGTGTCGCGCGCGGGCTCGCCGGGCACCTGGGCCTGCCGGTCTCCTGGGTGCGCCTGGTCTTCGTCGCCCTGCTGATGGCCCAGGGCATGGGCGCCGTGCTGTACGCGGTGTTCTGGTTCGTGGTGCCGCTCGGCGTGGGCGGCGTCGACGCCCCCCGCCCGGCCCCCGCCGAGACGGGTGCGGGCGACCGCCGGCGCCTCTTCGCCCGCAAGCCGGACCGCGGGCAGGTCGTCGCCCTCGTCGCCCTGGTCATCGCCGCCGCGATCTTCGTGGACAACCTCCACCTCGGCCGCGCCAACGCCTACATCTGGCCGCTGCTGCTCGTCGGCGCGGGCGTCGCCCTCGTCTGGCGCCAGGCCGACAACGCCCGCCGGGCCCACTGGATGGAGGTCGGCCGCAGCAAGCGGGTCCTGCAGCTCGCGCGCGCCGCGGCCGGCGTGGTCCTCGCCGCCGCCGGCGTCACGGGCATCGTCGTCCTCCAGGGCTCCGCCGAGCACCTGGGCACCGTCCTGCAGGCGTCGCTGGCCGTCCTGGTCGGCATAGCGCTGCTGGCCGGTCCCTCCCTCGTCCGCATGACCCAGGACCTCTCCGCCGAGCGCACGATGCGCATCCGGGCCCAGGAGCGCGCCGAAGTCGCGGCCCACGTCCACGACTCCGTCCTGCACACCCTCACCCTGATCCAGCGCAACGCCGAGGACGCGCGCGAGGTCGCCCGCCTGGCCCGGGCCCAGGAGCGCGAGCTGCGCGCCTGGCTCTACCGGCCCGAGGGCCGCGGGAAGGACGAGGCCGAGCAGCCCGACACCCTCGCCGAGGCCGTCAAGGCCACCGCGGCCGAGGTCGAGGACTATCACGGGGTGCCCATCGAGGTGGTCGTCGTCGGTGACTGCCCGCTGGACGAGCGTCTGGCCGCCCAGATGCAAGCCGCCCGTGAGGCCATGGTCAACGCCGCCAAGTACGGTGGCGAAGGCGGCGCCGTCCAGGTGTACGCCGAGGTCGAGGGGCGTACGGTCTTCCTCTCCGTGCGCGACCGCGGCCCCGGCTTCGACCTGGACGCGGTGCCGGACGACCGCATGGGCGTCCGCGAATCCATCATCGGCCGGATGCAGCGCAACGGCGGCACGGCGAGACTGCGGTCCGTGCCCGGTGGGGGAACCGAAGTGGAGCTGGAAATGGAGAGGGCGGAGAACGCGTCATGACGACCGAAGAGACGGTGCAGCGCCACGCACGGGTCGTGCTGGTGGACGACCACCGGATGTTCCGTACGGGCGTGCAGGCCGAGATCGGGGCCACCGACCGGACGGGCGTCGAGGTCGTCGGCGAGGCCGCCGACGTCGACCAGGCGGTCACCGTCATCACCGCCACCCGCCCCGAGGTCGTCCTGCTCGACGTCCACCTCCCCGGCGGCGGCGGGGTCGAGGTGCTGCGCCGCTGCGCGCCCCTGATGGCCGACGCCGAGCGCCCGGTCCGCTTCCTGGCCCTGTCCGTCTCCGACGCCGCGGAGGACGTCATCGGCGTCATCCGCGGCGGCGCCCGCGGCTACGTCACCAAGACCATCACCGGCGCCGATCTGGTCGACGCCGTCTTCCGCGTCAAGGACGGCGACGCCGTCTTCTCCCCGCGGCTGGCCGGCTTCGTCCTGGACGCCTTCGCCTCCACCGACGCCCCGCCCGTCGACGAGGACCTCGACCGGCTCACCCAGCGCGAGCGCGAGGTGCTGCGCCTGATCGCCCGCGGCTATGCCTACAAGGAGATCGCCAAGCAGCTGTTCATCTCGGTGAAGACGGTCGAGTCGCACGTCTCGGCGGTGCTGCGCAAGCTCCAGCTCTCCAACCGCCACGAGCTGACCCGGTGGGCGACGGCCCGGCGCCTGGTCTGATCCCGCCCGCCGGATCCCCGCCCGCCGGATCCTCGTCGTGGATCCGGCGTGGATCGCCGCCCTTCCGGTCCGATTTCGGATAAGCCCGGCTCCCGCCGGGGGAGGGGCGGAACCCCGGCGCCCCGCTCGCACTCTTGAACGGACGAGAGGCTCTCACTCACGCAGGGCCCCGGCCCCGCGCGGGGCCCGAGATCCGAAACGAGAGCACGATGAGCCTGACGGGGACGCCCTTCCTCCTCACCACGGTCGCGCTGGTCGTGGTGGCGCTCGTGCTGCCGCTCACGCTGTGGGGCAGGATCGGCGGCCCCAAGCTCGTACGGCAGGCGGCGCGGCTGCTCATGCTGCTGTTCGCCCAGGTCACGGCCATAGCCATGGTCTTCGTGATGGTCAACAACGCCAACGGGCTCTTCGACAACTGGGACGACCTCCTCGGCACCGGCGACCACGTCCGGACCGCGGCCGACCTCGGCCCGGACGGCACCGGCGGCAAGAACCTCGACACGGCGCCCAAGAACCCGCAGAAGTTCAAGCCCGCGTCCGACAAGCGGATGGGCCCGGGCGTGCAGGAGACCCAGTTCAAGGGCCAGATATCCGGCGTGGAGGGCGAGGTCTACGTCTGGCTGCCGCCGCAGTACGACGACCCCGCGTACAAGGACAAGAAGTTCCCCGTGGTCGAGGTCCTCCCGGGCTTCCCCGGCTCGGCGAAGGCCTGGTTCGGCACGCTGGAGGTCAACAGCCAGCTCAAGCCGCTGATGGAGAAGGGGGAGGTCGAGCCCTTCATCATCGTGGCCCCGCGCACCACGCTCCTCGGCGACGTGGACACCGGCTGCGCCAACATCACCGGCAAGGTCAACGCCGACACCTGGCTCAGCGTCGACGTCCGCAAGATGGTCACGGACACCTTCCGCGCGCAGGAGAAGCCCGAGGGCTGGGCCGTCGCGGGCTACTCGGCGGGCGCGCACTGCGCCGCCAAGCTGGCCGTAGCCCACCCCGACCGCTACCGCGCCGGCGTCAGCCTCTCCGGCTACAACGACCCGATCGGCGAGCCCGCCTCGCTGACGGCGAAGACGCCCGAGCTGCGCGAGGAGAACAACCCCCTGAAGATGCTCCAGCGGGCCAAGACCCCGCCGCACGTGGCGCTGTTCGTCTCCGGCGCGGAGGGCGACGGCTACCAGGGCGGCCTGGCGCTCAAGCAGGCGGCCAAGCCGCCGACGACGGTGCACGTGACGAAGGTCCCCGCGGGCGCGGGCGGCCACGGCACGGCCGTGTGGAAGCGGCAGGTCCCCGACGTCTTCCGCTGGCTCTCGCAGCAGATCAAGCCGTAGCCCGGCCGGGGCCGGCCGAGGCCGTCCCCCGCACCTTGATCAGGTGAGCGTGGTGTCGCCCTGGGCCTCGAAAAGCTTGCGCAGCCCCGAGGCGATGTGCTGGCACTCCTCGGGGGTCAGGACGGACAGGATCTCGTCGTAGTCCCGCAGGTGGGCGACCATGGCCTCGTCGATCAGTGTCCTGCCGCGCTCGGTGAGACGGATCCGTACCGATCGCCGGTCGGCGCGGTCGCGGATCCGCTCGACCAGACCCTTGTCCTCCAAGCGGTCCAGGCGGTTCGTGATGGCGCCCGGGGACACCATGGCCGCTTTCGCGAAGGCGCCGGCGCTGAGCGTGTAGGGCGGGCCCGAGCGGCGCAGCGTGGACAGCACATCGAACTCGCCCACGTTCACGCCGAATTCGTCACTGAGCCTCTTGAAGTGCTGGTCGTACACGCGCTGCATGCGCTGTATGCGCCCCAGCACCTCCACGGACCCCAGGCTGTCCGCCAGCTCGGGCCGTTCCTTGCGCCACTGCTCGATGACCAGGTCCACCGCGTCGGTCACGTCATCGCCCTCTCCACGATTTTTTTCAACCTTAAAAGACTTGACGTTGAACAAGCAAGCGTGCTGTTATTTCAATGTCAAAAGATCTTGCGTTGAAGGACCTCAGGAGCAGCAATGACGACCGCAGACCACGGAATCCTGAAGCTCTCGTACTCCGACGGCCGCCCGGCCACCACCGGCGTCGAAGCGGTCAACCGCGTACTGCGCACGGTGGGCGTGCGGGTCAGCCGGCTCCCCGTTCCCACGGAGGCCCACCCGATCGTGGAGGCGTCCAAGGGCCGGGCGCTCTCGGAAGAGGAAAACGCGGAACTGCTCTCGCTGTTCAGCATGCACCGGGGTCAGCTGGTGGAGCAGATCGAGCTGGCCGGCCGCCGCCCGGAGGCGCCTCGGGGCGGGTTCCTGAACACCTCCGAGGTTGGCGTTCCCCCGTACCCGAAGGTGTACGACATGAAGACGATGGACGCCGGCGCCCGGCACGCCGTGCAGGAGCGCTTCGGCCGGCTCCACGTCAACAGCTCCGACCACGGCGTCGGCGTCGACGAAGTGATGACGGTCGTCTCCGGCGGCCCGTGGACGTGGTTCTACGTGCTGCCCGACGGCGTGGTCGCGAAGCTGTCGGTGGGCGCGGTCGGAACCGGCGATCCGGCCTGGCGCGTGAGCTACCCCGGCCTGGGCCCCCACGGCGCCTACCTCGATGCCGGGCACGGCCTGATCGTGGCCTACGTCCACGGCCCCGAGAAGTTCGTCATGCGCTACGAGGAGCCGAGCGTGGACGGCGCGGAGGCGCTGGGCACGAATCCGTGGATCGACTTCAGCGGAGACGCCCCGCGGCTGCTCGACGAAGTGACCGCGCGCTGACCGGTGCCCACGGCGAACGCCTCCTGTGCACCCTCTGATCCGCCCCTCAGCCTGTTCCAGCTCTCCTACCTCATGGGCGGAGCCCTCGGCCCGGCGCTCGCCACCCTGCTGGTCCTCGGCTAGCGCCTGCGGGAAGGCGGGCGTTGCGCCCGGGGTCCCTTCGGAAACCGCAACAACCACAAGAGCGCCGCGGGCTCACACCGGCCCTGCGGCGCTCACACCGGCCGCGACGCCCCCGCGAAGGGCATCTCGTCGACCGGGGCGATCCGGACCGGTGCGCCCGGGTGCGGAGCGTGGATCATCCGCCCGCCGCCGATGTAGAGCCCGACGTGGCTGATGCCGGAGTAGAAGAACACCAGGTCTCCGGGGGCGAGCGCGCTCCGGGAGATCCGCCGGCCCGCGTTGATCTGCGTGTACGTGGTGCGCGGCAGCGAGACGCCCGCCGCCTGCCAGGCGGCCTTGGTCAGCCCGGAGCAGTCGAAGGCGGCGGGGCCGGTCGCCCCCCACACGTAGGGCTTGCCGAGCGCGGAGTACGCGAAGGCGACGGCCCGCGCGGCCCGCTCCGTGGGGGCCTGCACGCCGCCGTGCGGTGCGGCCGCGCGGTCGGCCGCGGCCGTGACGGCGCCCGCCGCGCCGGCGGCGTCCCCGCGCTCGACGGCGGCGCGCTCCTCGTCCGGCAGCTCGGCCAGCACCCTCCTGGCCTCCGCGAGCTTGCCCTCGACGGTCCGCTTGTGGCGGGCGAGGCCGGCCTGCTCCTGCTTGAGCTCCGCGAGGCGGGCGTCGGCGGCCGTGCGGACCTGCCGGATCTCCCGCGCCTCGCGCTCGTAACGGCTGACGGCCACCGCCTGCCGGCTGCCCGCCTGGTGGGCCAGGGAGGCCCGCTCCAGGTACTGGCCGGGGGAGGAGGAGAGCATCAGCTGCACGCTCGGGGGCATCCCGCCCTCGCGGTACTGGGCGGTGGCGTAGGAGCCCAGGGCGTTGCGGGCCGCGTTGAGCCGCTCGGTCCTGCGGGCGGCCCGGTCCTGCAGCTCTTCGAGGGCGGCCTCCGCGCGGTCGGCCTTCTCCTTGGCGCCGTTGTACCGCTCGGTGGCCTCCTCGGCCTCCCGGTAGTACCGGTCGACCTGGGATCTGAGCTGGGCCGTGGAGGGCGGGGGAGCGGCCTGAGCGGTGCCGTCGAGGAGCGTGGCGGTGGCGGCGCCCGCGAGGGCGAGACCGGCCGCGGTCCGTACGGTGCCGCTGGTGAACGGGTGCTGCCTGGGCTTGCGGTGCGCTGCTGCCACGCCGGCCGTCACTTCCTTCCAGACCTGCTGTTCCTGCCCGGTCCGCCGGCCCTGTGGCCGCGCCGGACGGTGTCCGGCGGCGGTCCGTCGCGAGGGGGGAGCGCGCGGACCGCCGCCGTCTGGGCCAGGACGCTATTCCGCAGGGTCACGCTCCAGAACACAGATGACCGGTAGTGGATGAAATCGATCAGCGCGCTTTGGCGGGTGATCATGTCGACCCCGCCCCTGCGGATGGATATATGCCGCCCGTGACCGAAGTGGCGATTGCGCCCCACCTGCCTGCCCGTGGGTGATATAGCCCCCGCTAGGGTCGGCCTCATGGACGTACTCATTCACGCCGTCGTCGGCCTGCACATCGTCGGCATCGGCGCGCTGCTCGGCGGCTTCATGACCCAGATGAAGGCCATGGGCAGGGGCGAGGCGCGGATGGTGCCCGCCATGCTGCACGGCGCGCTGACCATGCTGGTCACGGGTGTGGCGCTGGTGGGCCTCAACCAGGCGCAGGACCACACCCTGAACATGGTCAAGATCGGCACGAAGCTCGCGCTGCTCGTCGTGATCCTCGGCCTGGTCTACGTCAAGCGCGACGACGAGAAGGTCCCGGCCCCGGTGTTCGGCGCGGTGGGCGCGCTGACCGTGGTGAACATCTTCATCGCGGTGATGTGGGTCTGACCTCCGCTGTGATGCGGTGGTGCGGCCGGTGCTGCGGTGCGGCGCCGGCCGCACCCGCGCTGTGGGGGTGACCACTGTCGCCGGGAATGGGGGCCCGGCTGTCAGTGGGGCGGCCTAGACTCGGGAGGCGATGAGCAGCCTCTTTGACGACAGCTTCCTGGCGGACCTCGGCCCCGCGGACGAGGAGCACCCCCCTCCCCCGGAGGACGCGGCCCCGGAGCCGGTGCCGGACGACCTCTTCCAGGGCGCCTTCGACGTGCCCGTCCCCCGCGAGGCCTACTACCGCGACGGCGCCCACCGGCCCGCCGTGGACCCCGCGGCCCTGCTCGAGGGGATGAACGAGCAGCAGCGCGCCGCGGTGGTGCACACGGGCTCCCCGCTGCTCATCGTCGCCGGCGCCGGCTCGGGCAAGACGCGCGTGCTCACCCACCGCATCGCCCACCTGCTGGGCGCCCGGCACGTGCACCCCGGTCAGATCCTCGCGATCACCTTCACCAACAAGGCCGCGGGCGAGATGAAGGAGCGCGTCGAGCAGCTCGTCGGCCCCCGCGCCCACGCCATGTGGGTGATGACGTTCCACAGCGCGTGCGTGCGGATCCTGCGCCGGGAGAGCAAGAAGCTCGGCTTCACCTCCTCCTTCTCGATCTACGACGCGGCCGACTCCAAGCGGCTCATGGCGCTCGTCTGCCGGGACCTCGACCTCGACCCGAAGAAGTTCCCGCCGAAGTCCTTCAGCGCGAAGATCTCCAACCTGAAGAACGAGCTCATCGACGAGGAGGCCTTCGCGGCGCAGGCGGCGGACGGCTTCGAGAAGACGCTCGCCGAGGCGTACGCGATGTACCAGTCGCGGCTGCGCGAGGCCAACGCCCTCGACTTCGACGACATCATCATGACCACGGTGCACCTGCTCCAGGCCTTCCCCGACGTGGCCGAGCACTACCGCCGCCGCTTCCGGCACGTCCTGGTCGACGAGTACCAGGACACCAACCACGCGCAGTACACCCTCGTGCGCGAGCTCGTCGGCACCGCGGAGACGGCGCCGGAGGAGGGCCCGGCCGAGCTGTGCGTCGTCGGTGACGCCGACCAGTCGATCTACGCCTTCCGCGGCGCCACGATCCGCAACATCCTCCAGTTCGAGGAGGACTACCCCGACGCCACGACGATCCTGCTGGAGCAGAACTACCGCTCCACGCAGACGATCCTCAACGCCGCCAACGCGGTCATCGAGCGCAACGAGAGCCGCCGCCCGAAGAACCTGTGGACCGAGGCCGGTGCCGGCCCGGCCATCACCGGCTACGTCGCCGACACCGAGCACGACGAGGCCCAGTTCGTCGCCGACGAGATCGACCGCCTCACGGACGCCGGCGACGCCAAGGCCGGGGACGTGGCCGTCTTCTACCGGACCAACGCCCAGTCCCGTGTCTTCGAAGAGATCTTCATCCGCGTCGGCCTGCCCTACAAGGTCGTCGGCGGCGTGCGCTTCTACGAGCGCAAGGAGGTCCGCGACGTCCTGGCCTACCTGCGGGTCCTCGCCAACCCCGAGGACACCGTCCCGCTGCGGCGCATCCTCAACGTGCCCAAGCGCGGCATCGGCGAGCGCGCCGAGGCCATGATCGACGCCCTGTCGCTGCGCGAGAAGATCAGCTTCTCGCAGGCGCTGCGCCGCGTCGACGAGGCCTACGGCATGGCCGCCCGCTCGGCGAACGCGGTCAAGCGCTTCAACGTCCTCATGGAGGAGCTGCGCACGATCGCCGAGTCGGGCGCCGGCCCGGCCACCGTCCTGGAAGCGGTGCTGGAGCGCACGGGCTATCTCGCCGAGCTGCAGGCCTCCACCGACCCCCAGGACGAGACCCGCGTGGAGAACCTGCAGGAGCTCGCGGCCGTGGCCCTGGAGTTCGAGCAGGAACGCGAGGAGGGGGAGCCCGGCACGCTGGCCGAGTTCCTGGAGAAGGTGGCCCTCGTCGCCGACTCCGACCAGATCCCCGACGAGGACGCGGAAGGCACGGGCGTCATCACGCTGATGACCCTGCACACCGCGAAGGGCCTGGAGTTCCCCGTCGTCTTCCTCACCGGCATGGAGGACGGCGTCTTCCCGCACATGCGCGCCCTCGGCCAGACCAAGGAGCTGGAGGAGGAGCGCCGCCTCGCCTACGTGGGTATCACCCGCGCCCGGGAGCGGCTGTTCCTGACGCGCGCGAGCATGCGCAGCGCGTGGGGCCAGCCCGCGTACAACCCGCCGTCGCGGTTCCTCGAGGAGATCCCCGACCAGTACGTGCAGTGGCGGCGCACCGGGCCCGCGAAGCCGTCGGCGTCGATGAACTCGATCGGCTCGGGCGGTGGTACGGGCTCCGGCATCACGTCGGGGTTCACGTCCTCGCGCGCCAAGGCAGGTCCGAGCGGGTTCGCCACGCGCCGCGCCAAGGACCGGCCGGTGGTGGCGCTCGCCGTCGGTGACCGGGTCACGCACGACTCGTTCGGGCTGGGCACCGTCGTCGGGGTCAAGGGCAGCGGCGACAACGCCGAGGCCACGGTCGACTTCGGCGAGGAGAAGCCGAAGCGGCTGCTCCTGCGGTACGCACCGGTCGAGAAGCTGTAGCCGTTCCGCTGGATCCGCACGGGGGATGAGCCCCGGTGCGGAACCGCCGGTGTGCGCCGCCGCCGGCCGCTAGGTCGGGTCGTAGCCGTGTGCGCGCAGCCACGGCAGCGGGTCGACGGCGGAGCCGCCCGGCCGGACCTCGAAGTGCAGGTGCGGCCCGGTGGAGTTGCCGGAGTTGCCGGAGTAGGCGATGACGTCGCCGGCCTTGACCTGGCCGGAGCGGAGCTTGGTGCTGCTGAGGTGGCAGTACCAGGTCTCGACGCCGTCGGGCGACGTCACTATGGCCATGTTCCCGTAGGCCACGTTGTACTGCGTGCGGACCGTGCCGTCCGTGGCGGCCATGACCGGCGTGCCGTAGCTGACCGGGAAGTCGATGCCCGTGTGCACGGACATCCAGTTGACGCCCGCCTGGCCGTACATCGCGCTGAGGCCGTGCTGCGCGACGGGCAGGGAGAACTTCGGGCGCTCGGCCTCCTTGCGGGCCGCTTCCTCCGCTTTACGTTTCTTCTCCGCTTCCTGGCGCGCCTTGAGGTCGATGCGCTCCTGGGTGCGGTTGGCGCGGTTCGCGAAGTCGTCGGCGCCGTGGCTGAGGCTCGCGAGCTGGGTGTCCAGCTTGCTGTTGGCGACGGAGGGCACGGGCGCGCTGTCGGGGGCGGACGCCGCCTGGATCTCCTTCTTGTCGTCGCTCTGCCCGCCGGAGACGGTCGCGGCGGCGATCCCGGCGACCCCTATGACGGCGACCGACGGCACGGCGACGGTCAGCAGGGCCTTGCGGCGCGGCCGGTATGCGGTGCGCGCGGGCGCGCCCTTGCGGCGGCTGCTGCGGGTGGGGGTGTCGCGGGGGGCGTCGTCCGGGCCGGCTTCGTCGCGGGCCGGGGGGACGAACAGCATGGCCTGCGTCTCGGCGTTCGCGACGGTACCGGCGGGGGAGGCCTTCACCTCGTCGGGCGCCTGCCCGTCCGCTTCGTCCATCGCGGGCACGGAGTCCATGGACGCCATGCCGGAGAGGTCGGTCATGGCGGAGAGGTCGGTCATGAGGGTCGGGGCGTGCTCCGGCTCGCCCTGCGTGCCGTCCACGGCGGCGAAGGCACCGGCGTCCCAGATCTGGGTCTGGCCGGCGCCCGCCTCCCACTGGCCGGCCCCGGTCTCCCACTGTCCCGACTGCCCCGAGGTGTCCCACTGCCCGGACGTGTCCCTCCCCCGGACTTCGTCCGGGAGGTGCCCCCAGCCCGAGGCGTCCACCGCCTGGCCGGAACCGTCCCAAGAGGTGAACTGCCCGGTTCCCGTGGTGTCCCAGCCCTGCGCGGCGGGCTGGTCGGGGGCGGGCGCCTGGGCCTGGCCGGGGAACCCGGTCCGGCCGGTCAGCTCCCAGTGGCCGGAGGTGTCGTAGGTGCCTTCCGCCCCCCAGGCGCTCGGCGTCATGGCGCTCGTGTCCCACTGCCCGGTGGCGGGGGTGGTGATGCCGGCGGAGGTGTCCCAGTGCCCGGTGGCGTCGGCCTGCCCGGTGTCGTAGGCGCTGAAGTCCCAGATCTGGGTCTGGCCGGTGACTCCGCCCCACTGACTGGTGCCGGCCCACTGACCCGTGGTCTCCCACTGACCGCTGTCGTAGCCGTCGTACCCGGTGTAGTTGTGCGGTGCGCTCTGCTGACCGTACGACGCGTACTGCCCGTAGGAGCCATCCTGAGCGGGGTCGGACGGGCCGGGGCCCGCCGCCGGGTGACGGTCGTTCACCACCACTTCTCTTTCGCCGAGGGAGGAGAATTAGCGGCGACTGTACCCGGCGGTATGGGACGGCGACAATCTTCGTCACGTTTCGGGCGGCCGGGGCCCGGGCATTTAGCCGCCTTTTGGTGGACTGAACCCCGGAAAACCGATTTGACGTTCGATCCGCGTTCGGTTTCGGGGCCTCCGGGAGCGCCCGCGGAACGCCGGTGAATCAGGCGACGGACGCCGCCCCCGACGCGTCGTCCTGCGCCTCTTCCGTGGTCAGGGCCTGTCGTATGCCGGCGGCCACCTCCCAGTGCACCGGCAGGGCGAGGTGCCCGACGCCCGTGACCCGGACATTGCGCGCGCTCAGATCCGGGTGGTCGATGCGGGCGCATTCCACGGGCACCATCAATTGGTCCAGGTCACTCCAGAAACCGATGAATTGTGTTGTGCAATCCGGTGCGGGGCCCGCGAGTTCGGCGACGACGTCCGATCCCGGGCGCATCTGGCGCACCAGGGGATGCGCGGGCAGCAGCGAGGCCGCGCGGGTGCCGGCGTGCGGCGTGCCGAGGGTGACCAGGGTCCTGACGCGGGCGTCGCCGCCCATCCGCTGGACGTAGTAGCGCGCGATCAGGCCGCCGAGGCTGTGCCCCACCACGTCGACCCGCCGCTGCCCCGTGCGGGCGCAGATGTCCTCGATGTGGCGGCCCAGCAGGCGGGCGGCGGTGCGGATGTCGCAGGTCAGGAGCGAGTAGTTGAGCGCTTCGACCTGCTGCCAGCCGTGCCGGCGCAGGGATCTGCGCAGCAGGATGAAGACCGAACGGTTGTCGATGAAGCCGTGGAGGAGCAGAACAGGCAGATGACCTTCTTGTCCGGTTTCGACGGATTCATGCAGTCCGGGCGTGTCGGGCGTGTCGCCGGCGGCCGGAAGCGCGGGCAGCGCCCGCCGGGGCGGCGGGCGCTCCTGCACGAAACCGGTCGGGTACAGCAGCAGATGGCCGGTGAGAATCGCCAGCTCCAGCACCGTGGACCGGACGAGCGCGGTCGACGGGCGCAGCAAGGCGGCAAGAATGCTGATGAAGGGCAGGGTCCTCATGGCCGACCTCCCGAACGGCACCCGGGAAGCGCGGCTGTCGTCCCCCGTGTGCGCCCACGGGCAGCTGCGCGCGACCGGCCGCACCGCTGTGCCGTGCGGCTGTCGGCACAGTGGTGCGGCGGCCTCCGCCGCGACTGCCCTCGCGACCGCCCGAAGACTCGCCACCCCGGCGACGCGGGTGACTGGGCGACCCGTAAGACGCGGAAGCGCGCGGACGGTGCGTAGCGACGTGTTGTCCCACGTGTGATTTCCCCCTCGCTCCGCACCGCGAAACGGCCGCGTGCGGGATGCTGGAGATAACGTTCGTTCACATCCCTGGGCGCCGGTTACCGGCAGTCGTACATGGAGGCAGTGATGGGAGTGACCGGTCCGATCCGCGTGGTGGTGGCCAAGCCCGGGCTCGACGGCCATGACCGCGGCGCGAAGGTCATCGCACGGGCGCTGCGCGACGCCGGCATGGAGGTCATCTACACGGGCCTCCACCAGACGCCCGAGCAGATCGTGGACACCGCCATCCAGGAGGACGCCGACGCGATCGGCCTGTCCATCCTCTCCGGCGCCCACAACACCCTGTTCGCCAAGGTCCTGCAGCTGCTGCGCGAGCGCGACGCGGAGGACATCAAGGTCTTCGGCGGCGGGATCATCCCCGAGGCGGACATCGCGCCGCTGAAGGAGCAGGGCGTCGCCGCGATCTTCACCCCGGGGGCCACCACGGCCTCCATCGTGGAGTGGGTCAACGCGAACGTCCGCCAGCCGACCGAGGCCTGACCGGGCCGGCGGGTCACCCCGCCAGCTCCTCCCGCATCGTGGCCCGCAGCCGCAGCGTGCCCACGAGGCGCTGGAACGCCTCCGCCCAGTACGCGGCGGCCCCGGCACGCCCGGGGGCGTCCGCGGCCGGCTCCTCCGGCAGCAGGGTCAGCGCCTCCAGCCGGTCGGCCTGCGCCGGGTCCAGGCAGCGTTCGGCCAGGCCCATCACGCCGCTGAAGCTCCACGGATAGCCGCCCGCGTCGCGGGCGGCGTCCAGGGCGTCCACGATCGACCGGCCCAGCGGCTCCGCCCACGGCACCGCGCACACCCCGAGCAGCCGGAACGCGTCCGACAGCCCGTGCGCCGAGACGAACTCCGCCACCCAC
The DNA here is from genome assembly GCF_042657885.1 of Streptomyces aureoversilis. Lineage (NCBI taxonomy): Bacteria > Bacillati > Actinomycetota > Actinomycetes > Kitasatosporales > Streptomycetaceae > Streptomyces > Streptomyces aureoversilis. Next base: position 123,292 of record NZ_JBHSKJ010000006.1, on the reverse strand, counting down.
GCCGCCCGCTCGTCCCGCGGCAGCGCCGACAGCAGCTTCGCCGGATCCCTCCACGAGGTGCCCTCGGCCGCGGGCGGGGCCGACGCGGGGCCCAGCAGCGCCCGCGCCCACTCCGCGTCCCGCTGCCGGACCGCGGCCCGGCACCACGCGGCGTGCAGCTCGGGCTGCCAGCCGTCCGCGACCGGCAGCGCCACGATCCCCGCCGGGCTCCGGCCGCCGAACCGCTCGGGCCAGGCCGCCAGCGGAGTCCCCTCCACGATCTGGGCCAGCCACCACGAGCGCTCGCCGCGCCCGGACGGCGGCTTCACGACGACGCCGTCGCGCTGCATGCCCTTGTCGCACTCGTGCGGCGCCTCCACCGCGATCCGCGGGCCCTCGCCCTCCCCCGTGCGGTCCAGGGAGACGCAGCTGCGGGCCCGCTCGGCCATGCGGGCCGCGAGCGCCGAGGCGGGCAGCGCCGACAGCAGCTCCGCCGCGGTGGCCCGGACGTTGCGGCTCCGGTCGGACAGGGCCCGCTCCAGGAACGGCTCGTCCTGCGCGGACAGCCCCTCGCGCAGAGCGTCCAGGAACATCAGGCGGTCCTCGGCCCGCTCCGTCGCCCACGAGCCGGCGAGCAGCTCGCGGGCGGCCGCGGGGTCCCGCTGCCGTACGGAGGCGAGGAGCGCGGCACGCTCCGCGAACAGGCCCTCCTCCCAGACTGCGGTGTCGGTGCCTGCGGCGGTGCCCGCGCCCGAGGCAGGGCCGGGCCGCAAGGCGTACTTCCACTGCGGGTTGAGCGCCGCCAGCCACCGGGCGCGGGGCCCGCCGAACGCGAGCGCCTCCTGCCGCAGATCGCTACGGGACCTGGCCGCGTCCAGGAGAGCGGGCAGAAGGGCGGGAGGTGCTTGATAGCCGTGCCCGTTGGCGGCGGCCAGCCACTGGGGCAGCAGCTCCGTCAGATCCGGGGCGGCGCCCCGGCGCCCGCCACCGCCGCTGCCGCTGCGGTCCGCGAGCAACAGGGCGAGGCGCCGCCGGGCCGCCGGAGGCAACGGGGGCCGGGCATCCGCGGGCGCCGGCGCGGGCCGGGCGAGCGCCGCGTCGGGCACCGCCCCGGCGCGCCGCCGCACGGTGTCCACCGCGGCGGCGTCCAGCAACGCCACGGCCGCGTCCTGCCCGGCCCGCACCTGCACAGGCGGCACACGCCGCCCGGTCCCGAGCAGAGCGGAGGTGACGAGCTCGTCCCAAGTACGGTTCATGCGCTGCCTTTCCTGAGGGATGCGGCGGTACGGCCGGCCCTGGGGTGGGCTCGGCACCGCCGGTGGGGTTGTGGGGTGGCTGCTCGCCGTTGCGGCGGGGTGGGATGCACCGGTCGAAGCTTGGCCGGGTGGCCGGGTGGCCGGGTGGCCGGGTGGCCGGGTGGCCGGGTGGCTTCGGGAGCTGGAGGTCGGCCTCTTGTTTTTCGCCGCGATGGTGATCAGCCCCCGCGGTGGTGTCCGGCGGTGCCGGGCTGCCTGAGGTGGGTTCGGCACCGCCGGTGGGGTTGTGGGTGGTTGCTCGCCGTTGCGGCGGGGTGGAATCCCGCGGAGGTGTGGCCGGTGGCCGGTGTTGTGGGTTGGAGGCCCGGCCTCTTGTGTCCGCCGCGGCGGTGATCAGCCGCAGCGGTGGTGTCCGGCGGTGCCGGGCTGCCCGGGGGTTCGGTGCCGCCGGGGCCGCGGGCCGTCAGAGGGGGACCGGGGCCGGGGTCCACGTGGTCAGAGGGGTTGCGCCTCTGTGGCCGTATTCGGCGAAGACTTTGATGGGGGCGCCGCCCGATATCGATGCCAGTTGCCACAGGGACGTGCTGTCGCGGTGCCGGGGATCGACCGGCAGGGCCGCCGAACCGCCCTCGGCGTCGGCCAGTTGCCAGTGGCCGTCCGGGGCGGGGACCGGGACCACGTCGTCGAGAACGACCGGCCACGCCTCCAGCCAGGGGTCGTCGCGCAGGGCCTCCCCGTACGCGGAGAGGGCCGCTTCCACGCCCCCTCCCGGCGGCGGAGCCGCCCCCTCCTCCGCGGGCGGGGCGTGACGCGTGCCGAGCACGGCGCGGAGCGGGTGCGCCGCCGGGTAGTAGACGAGGTCCGCGTCCAGCGACAGGCCCACGGGCAGGGACAGCTCCGGCGCCCGGCCCGCCGCTCCGTAGGACAGGAGCAGGGCCATCCGGCCCGAGTCCCGGCCGTGGAGCCAGATCCGGCGGGTGACCAGGCGCCCGTCATCGCCGTCCCGCTGCGCCAGGACCAGCCAGTGGTCGCGCACCGGCGTCCCCGACGCGAGCAGCGCCGCGGCGTCCGTGGTCAGGCCGACCCGCGAACGGACCGTCGCGGCCAGGGGCTCCGGCAGCTCCTCCAGACGCAGCCACCCCTGGTTGAGGGTGTGCAGCAGGGCGCACTCCTCCAGCAGCCGGCCCGCCCAGTCGGCACCCGAGCCCGGCAGGGACGCCAACTCCCGTACGCGCGAGGCGAGACCGGGTGCCTGGGCATCGACCATGCGGGCCGCCGTCTCGTCCCACTGCCCGTACCCCGCGCCCTCCGCGGCCGCCAGCCCTCCGCGCAGCAGGTCGGCGAGCCGCTGCTCCAACTCCGTGACACCCGCGCCGATCCGCTCCGCCCGGCGCTCCCCGCGCCGCCGGGCGGCCTCCTCGTCCGCGGGTGTCGCGGGCCCCGCCGCGGCCGGGCCCGCGGCGGCCTTCTCGGCCCGCTTCCGGCGCCGCTCCAGCCACTGCTCCGCCCACTCCGGCGGAGCGTCCGCGACCGGCACCGCGGCCTCGCCGGAAGCCCACAACAGCAGCAGGCCCAGCGCGTGCTTGCACGGGAACTTGCGGCTCGGGCAGGAGCAGTTGAAGCCCGGCCCGCCCTCACCGGACAGATCCGCCACCGTGCGGTACGGCTTGCTGCCGCTGCCCGAGCACTCGCCCCAGACCGCGCCCCCGCCCTCCTCCGGGCGCGCCCCCGCGCCCGACCACGGACCGGGCGCCGCGAGCTTGCTTCCTGCTTTGCGTGATGCGGCGTCAGGCGCCAGCGAGAGCACCGTTTCCGCCGTCCATCGATCCCCCTGCGGATTCATGCCCCAAACGCTAGGACCACCCACTGACAATCGCCCTGACCTGCGGTTTCGGCGCCTTCCGGCCCATTGTCAGTGGGCTGGTGCAGGGTGGTTCGCACATCCCGGATCCGCACTCCTAGGGGGACTTGTGACCGTGCCCGGAACCGAAGCCGCATCCGAAGCCGCGACCGAAGCCGAAACCGCATCCCAGGCCCTGCGCCCGCACGCGGAGCACGCCTTCGCCGAGGAGCTCAAGGCCCTCGCCGCCGCCGACGACCGGCCCCGCCCCGAGCGCTGGAAGCTCTCGCCGTGGGCCGTCGCCACCTACCTGCTCGGCGGCACCCTGCCCGACGGCACCGTGATCACGCCCAAGTACGTGGGCCCGCGCCGCGTCGTCGAGGTGGCCGTCACCACGCTCGCCACCGACCGCGCCCTGCTCCTGCTCGGCGTCCCCGGCACCGCCAAGACCTGGGTCTCCGAGCACCTGGCCGCCGCCGTCAGCGGCGACTCCACGCTGCTCGTCCAGGGCACGGCCGGTACCCCGGAGGAGGCCATCCGCTACGGGTGGGACTACGCCCGGCTCCTCGCCCACGGGCCCAGCCGCGAGGCGCTCGTGCCCGGCCCCGTCATGCGGGCCATGGCCCAGGGCATGACCGCACGCGTCGAGGAGCTCACCCGCATCCCCGCCGACGTCCAGGACACCCTGATCACCATCCTCTCCGAGAAGACCCTGCCCATCCCCGAGCTGGGCGAGGAGGTGCAGGCCGTCCGCGGCTTCAACCTGATCGCCACCGCCAACGACCGCGACCGCGGCGTCAACGACCTCTCCAGCGCGCTGCGCCGCCGCTTCAACACCGTCGCCCTGCCCCTGCCCGCCACGCCCGAGGACGAGGTCGACATCGTCTCCCGCCGCGTCGACCAGATCGGCCGCTCCCTCGACCTGCCGTCCGTGCCCGACGGCACCGACGAGATCCGGCGCGTCGTCACGGTCTTCCGCGAGCTGCGCGACGGCGTCACCACCGACGGCCGCACCAAGGTCAAGTCGCCCTCGGGCACGCTCTCCACGGCCGAGGCGATCTCCGTCGTCACCGGCGGCCTCGCCCTCGCCGCCCACTTCGGCGACGGCGTGCTGCGCGCGGGCGACGTGGCCGCCGGCATCCTCGGCGCGGTCGTCCGCGACCCGGCCGCCGACCGCCTCGTCTGGCAGGAGTACCTGGAGACGGTCGTCCGCGAGCGCGACGGCTGGAAGGACTTCTACCGCGCCTGCCGGGAGGTCTCGGCGTGAGCGGCACCGGACCCGCCCTGCTGGGCATCCGCCACCACGGCCCCGGCTCCGCGCGGGCCGTACGGGCGGCCCTGGAGCAGTGCCGGCCCGCGGCCGTCCTCATCGAGGGGCCGCCCGAGGCCGACGCGATCGTCTCCCTCGCGGCCGACGAGGGCATGCGGCCGCCCGTCGCGCTGCTGGCCCACGCGGTGGACGACCCGGGCCGCGCCGCGTTCTGGCCGCTCGCCGAGTTCTCCCCGGAGTGGGTGGCGATCCGCTGGGCCCTGGCGCGCGGGGTGCCCGTACGGTTCATCGATCTGCCGGCGGCGCATTCGCTCGCGCCGGGCGAGGAGAACGGGCCCCGGCCCGCGCCGGAGCCGGCGGACGCGACCGCGCAGCCGACCGCCGGACCCGAGGGCCCGCAGCCCGGCGCCCCTGCTCCCGGCGGCGGCGAACGAAGCAGCCGTGCCGCGCGAAGCAACCGTGCCGCGCGAACCGGTCGTGCCGCTGCCGCCGAAGCGCACCCCGCGCCCGGCGGGCCCGTGGAGGAGAAGCCCCCCGCTCCGCACGCCGCCCCCTGTCTCGACCCCCTCGCCGCGCTCGCCGCCGCCGCGGGCTACGACGACCCCGAAGTGTGGTGGGAGGACACCGTCGAGCACCGCCGCGGCCGGGACGGCGACGACGCCCTCGCCCCCTTCGCCGCGCTCGCCGAAGCCATGGCCGAACTGCGGCCCGCGTTCGGCGACGGCAACGGCGACGCCGACGACGGCGATGCCGACGGCGACGGGTCCGGCGCCGCACGGGACCTCGTCCGGGAAGCGCACATGCGGCTCAGGATCCGCGACGCCCGGCGGGAGTTCGGCGACGGGATCGCCGTCGTCTGCGGCGCCTGGCACGTGCCGGCCCTCGCCGAGCGGCGGACCGTCACCGCCGACCGCCAGGCCCTCAAGGGCCTGCCGAAGGTCAAGGCCGCGATCGGCTGGGTCCCCTGGACCCACCGGCGCCTCTCCCGTCACAGCGGCTACGGCGCCGGCATCGACTCGCCCGGCTGGTACGGCCACCTCTTCCACGCCGCGGACCGCCCGCTCGAACGCTGGATGACGAAGGCCGCCCGGCTGCTGCGGGACGAGGACTTCCCCGTCTCCTCCGCCCACGTCATCGAGGCCGTCCGCCTCGCCCGCTCGCTCGCCGCCCTGCGCGGCCGCCCGCTCGCCGGGCTCACCGAGACCACCGACGCCGTCCGGGCCGTGATGTGCGACGGCTCCGACGTGCCTCTCGCCCTCGTACGGGACCGCCTCGTCGTCGGGGACGTCCTCGGCGAGGTGCCGGAGTCGGCCCCCGCCACGCCCCTGCAGCGCGACCTCTCCCGCCTCCAGCGCAGCCTGCGCCTCAAGCCCGAAGCGGACGCCCGCGAGGTGGAGTTCGACCTGCGCAAGGACACCGACGCCGCGCGCAGCCGTCTGCTGCACCGCCTGCGGCTCCTCGGCGTCGGCTGGGGCGAGCCGGTCCGCTCCCGCGCGGGGACCGGCACCTTCCGCGAGACCTGGCGGCTGATCTGGGAGCCCGAGCTGGCCGTACGGGTCGCCGAGGCCTCGGCCTGGGGCACCACCGTGCTCGCGGCGGCCACCGCGAAGGCCGAGGCCCGGGTCGTCGGCTCCGCCGCCCTCGCCGACGTCACGGCCCTCGCCGAGCACTGCCTGCTGGCGGATCTCCCCGACGCCCTCCCGGCCGTGATGCGCGTCCTGGCCGACCGCGCCGCCCTCGACGCGGACGTCGCCCACCTGGCCGAGGCCCTGCCGGCCCTCGTCCGCTCCGTGCGCTACGGCGACGTTCGCCGCACGGGCACCGCTGCGCTCGCCGAAGTGGCCGAGGGCCTGGCCGAGCGCGTGTTCGTAGGCCTGCCCGCCGCGTGCGCCGGCCTGGACGCGGACGCCGCGGCGACCATGCGGGGCCTGGTCGACGAAGTCCACCGGGCGGTGGGGCTGCTGGCCTCGGAGCCGGGGCCCGGCGCGGAGGCCGGAGGCGCCCCGGAGGCCGGAACGGCCGCACCTTCCCGGGGTGGACCCGAACCCGCCCTCCGCAACCGCTGGGCAGCCGTGCTCCGCGTGCTCGCCGAGCGGGAGGGGCTGCCCGGCGGGATCCGCGGGCGGGCCGTACGACTGCTGCTCGACGACGGGCTGCTGCCCGAGGGGCACGCCGCCCGGCTCATGGGACTCGCCCTCTCCGCCGGTGCGGAGCCGGCCGTGGCCGCCGCTTGGATCGAAGGCTTCCTCGGCAGCGGCGGGGCCGGCGGCACGCTCCTCGTCCACGACGAGCGCCTGCTCGCCCTCGTCGACGACTGGCTCACCGCCGTGCCCGCGGACTCCTTCACCGGCGTCCTGCCGCTGCTGCGCCGCACCTTCTCCGCGTTCGATCCGGGAACGCGCCGCGCACTGGGCGAGCAGATCCGCAGGGGCGGGCCGGGAGGAGCGGGAGCGGCACGGGGCGGCCGGGCGGGGCACGGGACCGCGGCGCGTCTCGACGAGGAGCGGGCGGCGGCGGTGTTGCCGACGATGCGCCTGCTCCTGGGCATGGCAGGCACGGCACACACAGGGGGAGCACGACGATGACCACGGACACGACCACCCGTACGGGCACCGGCACGACCGCCGCCGATCCGGCCGACGAGCGCCTGCGCCGCTGGCGCCTGGTCCTCGGCGGCGACGGTTCCGCGGACGGCACCGGCCGCGCGCTCTCCGGCAGCGACGCCGCCATGGACCGCACCCTCGAAGCGCTCTACGGCGGCTCCGGCGGCCCGGGTTCCCAGGGCGGCGGCTCCCGCGAGGCCGGTCTCGGCGGCTCCGCGCCGCGCGTCGCCCGCTGGCTGGGGGACATCCGCACGTACTTCCCGGCGTCCGTCGTTCAGGTGATGCAGCGCGACGCCGTCGACCGGCTCGGCCTCTCCTCGCTGCTCCTGGAGCCGGAGATGCTCGAGGCGGTCGAGGCCGACGTCCACCTCGTCGGCACGCTGCTCTCCCTCCACAAGGCGATGCCCGAGACGACGAAGGAGACCGCCCGCGCCGTGGTCCGCAAGGTCGTCGAGGACCTGGAGCGGCGCCTGGCCGGCCGCACGCGCGCGACCCTCACCGGCGCCCTCGACCGCTCCGCCCGCATCAACCGCCCCCGCCACCGCGACATCGACTGGGACCGCACCATCCGGGCGAACCTCAAGAACTACCTGCCCGAGTACCGCACGGTCGTCCCCGAGCGGCTGGTCGGCTACGGCCGGGCGGCACGGGCGGTGAAGAAGGACGTCATCCTCTGCATCGACCAGTCCGGCTCCATGGCGGCGTCCGTCGTCCACGCCTCCGTCTTCGGCGCCGTCCTGGCCTCGATGCGCACCCTCGACACCCGTCTCGTCGTCTTCGACACGTCCGTCGTCGACCTCACCGACCAGCTGACCGACCCGGTCGACGTGCTCTTCGGCACCCAGCTCGGCGGCGGCACCGACATCAACCGCGCGCTCGCCTACTGCCAGTCACGGATCACCCGCCCGGCGGAAACCGTCGTGGTCCTCATCAGTGATCTCTACGAGGGCGGGATCCGCGAGGGAATGCTCAAACGGGTGGCGGCCATGAAGGCCTCCGGCGTGCAGTTCGTGACGCTGCTCGCGCTCTCCGACGAGGGGGCCCCGGCCTACGACCGCGAGCACGCCGCGGCCCTGGCCGCCCTCGGCGCACCGGCCTTCGCCTGCACCCCGGACCTCTTCCCGGAGGTGATGGCCGCCGCCCTGGAGAAGCGCCCGCTGCCCGTGCCCGTCCCGGCCGCCTGACGGGCCGCCGGGCCCGTCCCGCGGGCCGGACGCGTACGGATTCCGTCGCGATCTGTGAGCGTAATCACGGCCGTAGTGTGACCTCTGATTTAGGGCCTCCCCGCCAGCGGGGATAACCTGCGAGACGGACATGCCGCGTCAACGGTGAACGTGTGCCGCCCTCGCCCGTGCTATCCCGGGGCGCAACCCCCGGACCCCCGCGGAGATCGCGCTCTCACGCCGCCCAGCGGCACGCCCGCGCAGACAACGAACCGCGATATCCATGGAAAAGGGACGGACGCGCGTGGACCTGTTCGAGTACCAGGCGAGGGACCTCTTCGCCAAGCACGGTGTACCGGTGCTGGCCGGTGAAGTCATTGACACGCCTGAGGCGGCCCGCGAGGCGACCGAGCGGCTGGGCGGCAAGTCGGTCGTCAAGGCCCAGGTCAAGGTCGGTGGCCGTGGCAAGGCCGGCGGCGTGAAGCTCGCCGCCACCCCGGACGAGGCCGTCGCCCGCGCGACGGACATCCTCGGCATGGACATCAAGGGCCACACGGTCCACAAGGTCATGATCGCCGAGACCGCTCCGGAGATCCTCGAGGAGTACTACGTCTCGTACCTCCTCGACCGGACCAACCGCACCTTCCTCGCCATGGCGTCCGTCGCCGGCGGCATGGACATCGAGGAGGTCGCCGCCACGACCCCCGAGAAGCTCGCGAAGGTCCCGGTCGACGCCAACGAGGGCGTCACCATCGAGAAGGCCCGCGAGATCGTCGCCCAGGCGAAGTTCCCGGCCGAGGTCGCCGAGAAGGTCGCCGAGGTCATGGTGACCCTGTGGAAGACCTTCGTCGCCGAGGACGCGCTCCTCGTCGAGGTCAACCCGCTGGCCAAGGTCGCGAGCGGCGACGTCATCGCCCTCGACGGCAAGGTGTCCCTGGACGCCAACGCCGAGTTCCGCCAGCCGGAGCACGAGGCGCTCGAGGACAAGGCCGCGGCCAACCCCCTCGAGGCGGCCGCCAAGGCCAAGGGCCTGAACTACGTCAAGCTCGACGGCCAGGTCGGCATCATCGGCAACGGCGCGGGTCTCGTCATGAGCACCCTCGACGTCGTCGCCTACGCCGGTGAGAACCACGGCGGCGTCAAGCCCGCCAACTTCCTCGACATCGGTGGCGGCGCCTCGGCCGAGGTCATGGCCAACGGTCTCGAGATCATCCTCGGCGACCCGGACGTCAAGTCCGTCTTCGTCAACGTCTTCGGTGGCATCACCGCGTGCGACGAGGTCGCCAAGGGCATCGTCCAGGCCCTGGAGCTCCTCAAGAGCAAGGGCGAGGACGTCTCCAAGCCGCTGGTCGTGCGCCTCGACGGCAACAACGCGGAGCTGGGTCGCAAGATCCTGTCCGACGCCAACCACCCGCTCGTGCAGCGCGTGGACACCATGGACGGCGCGGCCGACAAGGCCGCCGAGCTGGCTGCGGCTAAGTAAGGGACGAGGACTCCACAACCATGGCTATCTTCCTCACCAAGGACAGCAAGGTCATCGTCCAGGGGATGACCGGCGCCACGGGCATGAAGCACACCAAGCTCATGCTGGCCGACGGCACCAACATCGTGGGTGGCGTGAACCCGCGCAAGGCCGGTACCGAGGTCGACTTCGACGGCACGGCCGTCCCTGTCTTCGGCTCGGTCGCCGAGGCGATGGAGAAGACCGGTGCCGACGTCACCGTCGTCTTCGTGCCGCCGGCGTTCGCCAAGGCCGCCGTCGTCGAGGCGATCGACGCCGAGATCCCGCTGGCCGTCGTGATCACCGAGGGCATCGCCGTCCACGACTCCGCCGCCTTCTGGGCGTACGCGGGCTCGAAGGGCAACAAGACCCGCATCATCGGCCCGAACTGCCCCGGTCTCATCACCCCGGGCCAGTCCAACGCCGGCATCATCCCGGGCGACATCACCAAGCCCGGCCGCATCGGTCTCGTGTCCAAGTCCGGCACGCTGACCTACCAGATGATGTACGAGCTCCGTGACATCGGCTTCTCCTCCGCCGTCGGCATCGGTGGCGACCCGGTCATCGGCACCACGCACATCGACGCGCTCGCCGCGTTCGAGGCCGACCCGGAGACCGAGCTGATCGTGATGATCGGCGAGATCGGCGGCGACGCCGAGGAGCGTGCCGCGGACTTCATCAAGGCCAACGTCACCAAGCCGGTCGTCGGCTACGTGGCGGGCTTCACCGCGCCCGAGGGCAAGACCATGGGCCACGCCGGCGCCATCGTCTCCGGTTCGTCCGGCACCGCCCAGGCGAAGAAGGAGGCCCTCGAGGCCGCCGGTGTGAAGGTCGGCAAGACCCCGTCCGAGACGGCCCGCCTCGCGCGCGCCGCGCTGGGCGCCTGAGCCTGACGGTTCCCGTGCGCGGGCCCGCACCCCTCGACGGGGGTGCGGGCCCGCGCCCGTTCCGGGGCTCACGTAAGGGTAATTGCGCGTCAAATAGGTTTATCCGTGTATCAAAAGCGACACGACGGTCATTTACCCGCTACCCGAACGAAAGGCGTGTTCTTGGCAGCATGACCATGTGACCCACGATGCCGAGCACAGCCCGCCGCCGCCCGCGTCCGGCCGGTCCGCCGCGAGCGCGCCGCCCCCCGCGGGCACGGTGTTCGTCGGCGGGGCGATCGCCGCGGGACTGGGTCTCGGGGCGCTGGCCGTGGTCGTCCTGCTGCTGTGGATCACCTCGCCGTACCCGGACGGCGGCGCGGGCGAGGCCCTGCGCTCCGCCGCCGGCCTGTGGCTGCTCGCCCACGGCGCGGACCTCGTCCGCACGGACACCCTCACCGGGGCGCCCGCCCCGATCGGCCTCACGCCGATGCTGCTGACCGTGCTGCCCTGCTGGCTGCTCTACCGGGCCGCGCGGCACGCCCTGGAACCGGCGGTCGAGCCGCCCGGCGACCACGACGACTTCCCCTATCCGGAAGCCGTCCCCTTCGAGGAGCTCACGCCCGAGGAGCTCCTCGCGGCGGCTCCGCCCCCGGCCCCGGTCCCGGCGGAGGCCGCGCCCCGTCCCGCCCCGGCCAAGGCCGCCGCGGCCCTCCTCGGCGGCTATCTGATCGTCGCCGTCGGAGCCGTCCTCTACGCGGCCTCGGGCCCGGTGCGGGCCGAGCCGCTGAGCGCCCTGCTCCACGTGCCGGCCGTCGCGGGGGTCTCCGTCGCGGCGGGGTTGTGGGCCGCCGCGGGCCGCCCGCACGGCACGCCGCCGCCGGTCCTGCGCCGGGCGCTCGCCGCGGTCCCCGCGCGGTTGCGGCGCGGGTTCTCCCGGGCCCGGTCGGCCGCGGCCCTGCGCGCCGGGGCCGCCGGCACCGTCATCCTGCTCAGCGGGGCCGCCGTCCTCCTCGCGGCCTCCCTCGCCGTCCACGCGGGCGCCGTCCGCGAGTCCCTCCTGCAGATCACCGCGGCCTGGTCGGGCCGCGTCGCGGTGCTGCTGCTGTGCCTCGCCCTGCTGCCCAACGCCGTCGTCTGGGCCGCGGCCTACGGGCTCGGGCCGGGCTTCGCCGTGGGCACGGCCGGCGTCGTCGCGCCCCTCGGCATCACCGCGTACCCGCTGCTGCCGGCCTTCCCGCTCTTCGCGATCCTGCCCACCCCGGGACCCGCCGAGCCGCTGCCCCTGGCGGCCTCGGCGGCGGTGAGCCTCGCGGCCGGGGCCACCGTCGCCTACGCCGCCGTGCCGCGCCGCAGCGCGGACCTGGCCCGGTCGGGGCTCGGAGAGACCGTGGCCGTCGCCGCCCTCGGCTCCGTGTTCTGCGCGCTCGTCGTCACCCTGCTGACCTCTGCGGCGGGCGGCACCCTGGGCGCGTCCGTCCTCGCCACCTTCGGGCCCTCATGGCAGCTGGTGGGCGCTGCCGCACTCGCCTGGACGACCGCCGTGAGCATCCCCGGGGCGATCGTGTTGCGCTGGCTGCGGCGGCGCATCGCCCTGGGTGCCGGTGCCGGTGCCGGTGCCGGTGCCGGTGCCGTGGCCGTGGCCGTCGCCGGTGGGCCGTCGGCGGAGGCCTGGGCGGCCGCCGTCGCCCCGGCCCGCGGCGCGGGGGCCGTCGCTCTGGCCGGGAAACCGTCCCCACGGCTGTCCGCAGGCACCCACCGCCGGGTCGCGCCGACGCGGGCGGACCGGCCCCGCAAGACGCGCCGGGCGGGCGCCCGCTGGTGGACCGGCGGCCGGGCCGCCCGCGCGGTGGGCGCCTGGCTGGGCTTCGGGGCGGGTACGGGCCGCGCGGCGGGGAGCGGGGTGCGCGCCGACACGGCGACGCTCTCCTTCGCCCGGCCCGGGGCGACGGGGCCCGCGTGGTCGGCCGAGCCGGGGGCCACGGCGGTGGAGGCGCTGCCCGTACGGGGCGCTCCGGCGGGCTCCGCTCCGGTCGGGCTCGCCGCGCCGGCCGTGTCGTCTGGGACGTCCGGGCCGTCCGGAGCCGAGGAGCGGGCCGCGCGGCGCGGGTGGTTCGGGCGCCGGAGGACGAAGGGGAACAGGCGGCGGGGGAGAGGGGTGCCCCGGGTGCCGGCGTTCGATGCGGCGGCCTGGCACGACACGGGGGCGCGGCAGGTGCGGTGGGCCGCGCTGCGGGATTCCGGGGGCGGGCTGATGCCGGCGTTCGAGCCGCACGACGCGGCGCCCCAGGACCGGGGCTGACGCCACGGGGCGCTGCCCCGTGGCCCCGGTCCTCGGCCCCGGACTCCGGTCCTCGGCCGCGTGGCCCCACTCCTCGGCCCCGGACCCCGGTCCTCAGCCAGGATCCGTCCGGCTCAGTCCCGCGTCCCCAGCAGCGGCCGCAGCTCCTTCGGGAGGTGCTTCTCGCACGCCTGCTGCGAGCTCTGCGTCAGGGCGTCGTCCACGCACGTGTAGTAGTCGCTGTAGACGATCTGGAAGATGAACGTCGCCGCCACGATGGCCAGCGCCAGTCCGCCCGTCACCAGGCCGCTGACCGCCGCGGTCGTCTGCGGCCGGAAGGCGCCGGGTGCCGGGGCGGGGGCCGCCGGGGTGTCCGGGTCCTGTCGCTGCGGGCGGGACTTGGCGCGCAGGGCGCTGACGCCCCAGTAGAGGGAGAGGGCGCCGAGCAGCAGGGCGACGTAGGGGATGCTGAACAGGGCGAAGAAGAAGCCCCACATGCCCGCGAGCAGGGCGTAGCGGGCGCGCCGCTGGGCGGGGTCCGTGGGGTCCCAGCGCAGGCCGCCGCCCCCGCCCGGGCCGCCGGGGCCGCCCGCGGGGCCGCCCGGGCCGCCGCCGAAGCCGCCGTCGTGACGGCCGGGCTGCCGGCTGCTCCACTGGCTGCCCCAGGCGGGGGGCTGCTGCCGCCCGTCGCCGGAGTCGTTCCCGTCCTGCGAGCCGTCCCCCTGGCCGCCGTCCCGGCCGTCCCCGCGGCCGTGCGGCCCCTGCGGGGGCTGCCGCGGCTGCCAGGGCCGGTCGGGCTGTCCCTCCGGCGGCGGCGCGAAGGGGTTGTCCCGCTGCTCGTCGGGGGAAGGGGGCGTGGGGCGGTCGTGCGACATGCGGGCGTTCCTCATCGCACCGCCGCCGGGGGTGTCGGTGGGCAGCGCGAGGCGGTGAGCCGCGTGACGGCGTCGGTCCGGCATGTGGAGTGTGTCTTCCCCTTGTGTCGTCGTCCGGCACGCCCAGGATGTGCGCCGTCCAGGATGTGTGCCCGAACGCCCGGGACGTACGGCACATCCCCGGCGTCCGTGCCTACCGCACTCCGAACGTACGGCGTCGCGCCCGGATTCCGTGCACGTGGCCCGCGCTTTTCCGTGCGCTGCTTCCAGACGCTACCTTCCGCGCGCGCCCCCGTCCCGCGGGGGCCGTTCGGTGTGCCGGTATCGTTGCTGGCGGTCGGCGGGTTCGTAGAGTCCCCCGTATTCGGCGACGCCCTCGTCTCGTACGACCATACAAACCGTACGGCCATCACACTGCTCGCCCGTGAGAAAGGGCCCCACCGTGGCCTCCCCGCCTCCCGCGCCCCCCGCCCGCCTCGTCGTCCTGGTCTCCGGCTCCGGCACCAATCTGCAGGCCCTGCTCGACGCGATCGCCGCCGACCCGGAGGGCTACGGCGCCCGGATCGTGGCCGTGGGCGCCGACCGGGACGGCATCGCCGGCCTGGAGCGGGCCGAGCGCGCCGGGATCCCCACGTTCGTCTGCCGCGTCAAGGACCACCCGACGCGCGACGCCTGGGACCGGGCGCTGACGGAGGCCACCGCGGCCCACGAGCCGGACCTGGTGGTCTCGGCCGGTTTCATGAAGATCGTGGGCAAGGAGTTCCTGGCCCGCTTCGGGGGCCGCGTGATCAATACGCACCCCGCCCTGCTGCCCAGCTTCCCCGGCGCCCACGGCGCGCGCGACGCGCTCGCGTACGGCGTCAAGGTGACCGGGTGCACCGTGCACTTCGTCGACGACGGCGTCGACACCGGTCCGATCATCGCCCAGGGCGTGGTCGGGGTCCGGGACGAGGACGACGAATCCGCGCTGCACGAGCGGATCAAGGAAGTCGAGCGCGAGCTGCTCGTCGAGGTCGTGGGGCGCCTGGCCCGCAACGGCTACCGCATAGAGGGACGAAAGGTGAAATTCCTGTGACCGCCGAAGGTATGAAGCGGCCCATCCGCCGCGCGCTGGTCAGCGTCTACGACAAGGCCGGGCTGGAGGAGCTCGCGCGCGGTCTGCACGAGGCGGGTGTCGAGCTCGTCTCGACCGGCTCGACGGCCGGCCGGATCGCCGCCGCCGGCGTCCCGGTCACCCGGGTCGAGGAGCTCACCGGTTTCCCCGAGTGCCTGGACGGCCGCGTCAAGACGCTCCACCCGCGCGTGCACGCCGGCATCCTGGCCGACCGGCGTCTGGACTCCCACCGCGAGCAGCTGGCCGAGCTGGGCGTCGAGCCGTTCGAGCTGGTGGTCGTCAACCTCTACCCGTTCCGGGAGACCGTCGCCTCCGGCGCCTCGCCCGACGAGTGCGTGGAGCAGATCGACATCGGCGGCCCCTCGATGGTCCGCGCCGCCGCCAAGAACCACCCCTCGGTGGCCGTCGTGGTCAACCCCGGCCGCTACCAGGACGTCCTCAAGGCCGTCGCCGACGGCGGCTTCGACCTCGCGCAGCGCAAGCGCCTGGCCGCCGAGGCGTTCCAGCACACCGCCGCCTACGACGTGGCCGTCGCCAACTGGTTCGCCGAGGGCTACGGCGCCGGCGAGGGCGAGTGGCCGGACTTCATCGGCGCCTCCTACGAGCGCAAGCAGGTCCTGCGCTACGGCGAGAACCCGCACCAGCCCGCCGCCCTCTACACGGACGGCACGGGCAAGGGCCTCGCCTACGCCGAGCAGCTGCACGGCAAGGAGATGTCCTACAACAACTACGTCGACACCGAGGCGGCCCGCCGGGCGGCGTACGACCACACCGACCCCTGCGTGGCGATCATCAAGCACGCCAACCCGTGCGGCATCGCCGTCGGTTCGGACGTCGCCGAGGCCCACCGCAAGGCCCACGAGTGCGACCCGCTGTCCGCGTTCGGCGGCGTGATCGCCGTCAACAGCCCCGTGTCGGTCGCCATGGCCGAGCAGGTCGCCGAGATCTTCACCGAGGTCATCGTCGCCCCGGCCTACGAGGACGGCGCCGTCGAGGTGCTCGCCCGCAAGAAGAACATCCGCGTGCTGCGCTGCGCCGACGCCCCTGCGGCGCACGGCGAGACCCGCCCCGTCGAGGGCGGCGTCCTGGTCCAGGTCAAGGACCGGCTGCAGGCCGCGGGCGACGACCCGGCCAACTGGACGCTCGCCACGGGCGAGGCGCTCTCCGCCGAGGAGCTGGCCGGCCTGGCCTTCGCCTGGCGCGCCTGCCGCGCGGTCAAGTCCAACGCGATCCTGCTGGCCAAGGACGGCGCGACCGTCGGCGTCGGCATGGGCCAGGTCAACCGCGTCGACTCCGCGAAGCTGGCGGTGCAGCGGGCGGGCGAGGAGCGGGCGCGCGGCTCGTACGCCGCCTCCGACGCCTTCTTCCCCTTCCCGGACGGGCTGGAGGTGCTGACGGCCGCGGGCGTCAAGGCCGTGGTGCAGCCGGGCGGTTCGGTCCGTGACGAGCAGGTCGTGGAGGCCGCGAAGGCGGCGGGCGTGACGATGTACTTCACGGGCACGCGCCACTTCTTCCACTAGGCCGTTTCCTCCACCGGGCCGCGGAACGGGCGGAGGCCCGTACCCCGATGCGATCGGGTGTACGGGCCTCCGCGTCCGTCACGTGCGTGCGCTCAGAAGCGCGGGCGGCGGAACCAGTCCTGCGAGGCCTGCTTGGCCGCGAAGACGATCACCAGGATCGACAGGATCAGGCCGATGAGGCCGACGCCGTAGAAGATGATGCACACCAGGCCGCTGATGATGCCGAACGCCGCATAGACGATCGAGCCGACACGGACGCCATTGCCGCCCTTGGCGTAGCGCACCGCGAGAATGATGCCGAGGATCGCAAAGATCACGGCCAGCGCGGCGAGGAACGCGAACACGCCCTTTCCGGCGTCGAAGACCGTGTCGGCGTCCACGGTGTCGCCCTGCGCGGTGGTGACCGTGCCACCGCCGTGGGTCTTCTTCGCGTCACCGATCGCCGCGATCGCGGCGGCGCACAGGCCCGCCACGATCACGTGCACCGCGGCGATCGCGTACAGCATGACGCGGGCCGCCTTGGTGATGCCCGGCATCACCTGCGGGCCCTGCGGCATACCGGCGTAACCCCCCTGCGCCTGCGGGTACGCGGCGTACGGCTGGCCCGGCTGGCCGCCCTGGGGCTGCTGCGGATATCCGTAACCGGGCGCCTGCTGGGGCGCACCGTACGGGTTGTTCTGATCGCCGAAGCTCATGCTGGGGATTTCCTCCGTCGGTGTCGTGCGGGGACGGCGCGGGCATTCGGAGGAGAGTTGTGTCAGCGGCTCGCCCCCGATTTGCACCCGCGGCACGCGGATCATCGTTATCGGGCCTCTGACTTTTGTCCAGCTGATACCCGTATCCGAGGGGCCGCGGGGGCTGCAGGGAATAACCGAAGCGAATTCGTCACCTTCGGCGGGCCGCCCTGATTGGAACCATGACCGCCCCATCCGCGAGGATGGGGTCATGACCGCCCAGATTCTCGATGGCAAGGCCACCGCAGCAGCGATCAAGTCCGAACTCACCGTGCGCGTGGAGGCGCTGAAGGCCAAGGGCGTGCAGCCCGGTCTCGGCACCGTCCTCGTCGGCGACGACCCCGGCAGCAAGTGGTACGTCGCCGGCAAGCACCGCGACTGCGCCGAGGTCGGCATCGCCTCCATCCAGCGCGAACTCCCCGCCACGGCCACCCAGGAGGAGATCGAGGCGGTCGTCCGCGAGCTCAACGACAACCCCGACTGCACCGGTTACATCGTTCAACTCCCCCTCCCCAAGGGCATCGACACCAACCGCGTCCTGGAGCTGATGGACCCGGCCAAGGACGCCGACGGCCTGCACCCGATGAGCCTCGGCCGCCTGGTGCTGAACGAGACCGGCCCGCTGCCCTGCACCCCCAACGGCATCATCGAGCTGCTGCGCCGCCACGACGTCGAGCTCAACGGCAAGCACGTGGTGGTCGTGGGCCGCGGCATCACCGTGGGCCGTTCGATCGGCCTGCTGCTGACCCGCAGGACCGAGAACTCCACGGTCACCCTCTGCCACACCGGCACCCGTGACCTGTCGGCGCACCTGCGCGAGGCCGACATCATCGTCGCCGCGGCGGGCGTGGGCCACCTGATCAAGCCGGAGGACGTCAAGCCCGGCGCGGCCGTGCTGGACGTCGGCGTCAGCCGCGACGGCGAGGGCAAGATCATGGGCGATGTCGACCCGGCGGTCGCCAAGGTCGCCGGCTGGGTCTCGCCGAACCCCGGCGGCGTCGGCCCGATGACCCGGGCCCTGCTGCTGGTGAACGTGGTGGAGGCCGCCGAGCGCGCCGCCGGAAGCGGCAATGCGGGCTGAGGAGGAGCCGGGCAGGGAGCCTGGCAAGGAGCCGGGCAAGGGACCGGGCAAGGAGCCGGGCGCGGGCAAGGGCCGCCGCTTCCAGCTCACGCGGGACACCGCCCGCCCCGAGGGCGGCGGGCGCGCCGCCCCGGGGGACGCCCCGGCGCCGGCGCGCCAGTGGCCGCTGCTGGCGGTCATGGGCGTGACGGGGCTCGGGCTGCTGATCGTCGCCTTCGACGCGTTCCGGGTCGGGACGCTGCTGATCGGGCTGGCGATGGCCGGCGGCGCGGTGCTGCGCTGGGCCCTGCCGTCCGTGGGCATGCTGGCCGTGCGCTCGCGCTTCACGGACATGATCACGTACGGCGGGCTGGGTGGGGCGATCCTGCTGCTGTCCCTGATGGCGCAGCCGCACCCGTGGCTGAAGGTGCCGTTCCTGGAGGACATCCTCCACTTCACGGTCTAGAGCGGTCTGGAACGATCCGGAATGGTATGGAACATTCCAGATCCGACTCCACGGCCCAGGCTCGACCGGCTTTGCCCGATTTCGAGTAGTTTGATGGCGAGGTGATCCCTTTCCTGCCCCACGGGGCGGGAAGGGGCCGGTGCTGCCCGCGAGAGGGACGTTCCCCGTCATGGCCAAGATCAAGGTAGTCGGCCCGGTCGTCGAGCTCGACGGCGACGAGATGACCCGGATCATCTGGCGGTTCATCAAGGACCGGCTGATCCTGCCCCACCTCGACCTCGAGCTGAAGTACTTCGACCTGGGCATCGAGAACCGCGACGCCACCGGCGACCAGGTGACCGCCGACGCCGCGCACGCCATTCAGCAGTACGGCGCCGGCGTGAAGTGCGCGACGATCACGCCGGACGAGGCGCGGGTCGAGGAGTTCGGCCTCAAGGCGATGTACCCCTCGCCCAACGGCACCATCCGCAACATCCTCGGCGGGGTGATCTTCCGCGAGCCGATCATCATGGCGAACGTGCCGAAGCACGTCCCCGGCTGGACGAAGCCCATCGTCATCGGCCGTCACGCCTTCGGCGACCAGTACCGCGCGACCGAGCTGAAGATCCCCGGCGCGGGCACCCTGGCCCTGACCTACACCCCGAAGGACGGCTCCGAGCAGCTGGAGCTGGAGGTCTGCGACTTCCCGGGCCCCGGCGTCGCCCTCGCCATGTACAACCTGGACGCGTCGATCCGCGACTTCGCCCGCGCCTCGTTCCGCTACGGCCTGGACCGCGGCTACCCGGTCTACCTGTCCACCAAGAACACGATCCTGAAGAAGTACGACGGCCGGTTCAAGGACCTCTTCCAGGAGGTCTTCGACACCGAGTTCAAGCCGGACTTCGACCGGGCCGGGCTGACGTACGAGCACCGCCTCATCGACGACATGGTGGCGACCGCGCTGAAGTCCTCCGGCGGCTACGTCTGGGCCTGCAAGAACTACGACGGCGACGTCCAGTCCGACACCGTCGCCCAGGGCTTCGGCTCGCTCGGCCTGATGACCTCGGTCCTCATGACGCCCGACGGCCGCACGCTGGAGGCCGAGGCCGCGCACGGCACCGTCACCCGCCACTACCGCCGCCACCAGCAGGGCAAGGCGACCTCGACCAACCCGATCGCCTCGGTCTTCGCCTGGACCCGGGCCCTGGCCCACCGGGGCAGGCTGGACGGCACGCCCGAGGTCGTCGGGTTCGCGGAGACGCTGGAGCGGGTGTGCGTCGAGACCGTCGAGGGCGGGCGGATGACCAAGGACCTGGCGCTGCTGATCGGCCCCGAGGCCCCCTGGCTGACCACCGAGGAGTTCCTCGCGGCCGTCGAGGCGAACCTGCGCGGGAAGCTCGTGCCGGCAGCCGTGTGAACGGCGTGCCGGCAGTCGCGTGAGCGGCCGCGGTGGCCGGTCCTCCACCCCCGTGGGGGGACCGGCCACCGCCCCGCAGACGAGTTTCATGATCGTGAGTTCGGGCTTCAAGATCTTCAAGCCTGCTGTGGCCGTGGGGTGACGGTTCTGCGACGAGTTCGCCGTCGCGTATCAGTTGTGCAGCAGATGTGACAAGGGCGCGTGGCGGGACTCCTGATTAACCCAAATGCCACGATGCGCCCCGCCTGTGGGAACTGCCATGCTGGATTGCGGCATCCCCCTGGGTAGCCAGCACCGAGGCTGCGGAAGGGGCGCCGCGGCACGCACGGCACGTACGGGCACGGAAATGGGTCACGGCACGGGAAGAGCACCGCAGACATCGGGGGACAGGGGAGTGCAATGCCTCGTTGGAGGGCGCTACCGGAGGAACTCGACCCGGAAGTGCGCGAATTCACCGAACAACTGCGCAGACTCGTGGAGCGCAGCGGGCTGAGCGTCGGCGCCGTCGCGGACCGCACGGGTTACAGCAAGACGTCGTGGGAGCGCTATCTCGGCGGGCGGCTGCTGCCGCCACTGGGGGCCGCCGAGGCGCTGGCCGAGGCGACCGGGACCGACGTGGTCCACCTGAGCACCATGTGGGAGCTCGCCGAGCGGGCGTGGAGCCGCAGCGAGCTGCGGCACGACTCCACCGTGGAGTCGGCCCGGATCGCCCGGGCGCGGGCCGCGCTGGGGGAGTTCGGCCCGCCGCAGGCCGCCCCGGAAGCCTCCTCGCAGGCCCCGCAGTCCGCCCCGCAGTCCGTACGGGCCGGCAGCCGGCCGGGTGCGGTGATCTCGGAGCCGCTCTGCCACGAGGCGGCGCGCCGGGCGGCAGCCGCGGAGGAGAACCCGTCAACGGGCCCTGCCGCAGCCGCGGGTCCCGCCGCGGCCCCCGGCTCCTCCAGGCCGGCCCCGCGCCCGCCCGTCCCGGACTCGCCCCGGCCGCCCGACTACCGCGCGAACGCCATCCCGGCCGACGGCCCGGCGCCCCGCCGCCGCGCGGCCCTCTTCGTCACGGGCGTGGTGGGCGCCCTCCTCGTCGTCGCGGCGGTCGTCCTGCTGCTGGGCGTCGGCGACGGCACGGGCGGGGGCCCGGGCAGCGCGCCGCCGCTCGCCTCGCCCTCCGTCGTCCTGCCCGCCGGCGTCAAGTGCGCGGGCGCCGAGTGCAGCGGCAAAGACCCCGAGGCCATGGGCTGCGGCGGCGGCCGGGCGACGACCGCCGGATCCGCGACCGTCGGCACCTCCTACGTCGAGGTCCGCTACAGCCAGGTGTGCGGCGCGGCGTGGGCGCGGATAACGCAGGCGGCCCCGGGCGACGCCGTCCGGATAGACGCGGCCGCGGACGGCGGCGTGCCCGCCCGTTCGGAGTCCGGCAAGGTGGTGCGCGACGCCGACGGCTACACCCCGATGGTCGCGGTGTCCGGGCCGGGGAAGGCCACGGCCTGCGCGGCGCTGACCTCGGGGCCCAAGGGGTGCACGGTGGCGCGCGCCGCCTCCGCCCCGGCCGGGTGAGCGCCGGACGGCCGGGGCACCGGGCGCGGCACGGTGAGGCGTCCCACACGGGGGCGGGGGTCCGGAGCGGGCCGGGTCGGATAGCCTGACGCCGGATCTCTTGATACCGAGAGAGATCCTCACTCATGGGCAGGGACACCCAACCCCAGTTCGCAGCAGGAGATCGCCATGACCCGCACTCCCGTCAATGTCACCGTCACCGGTGCAGCCGGCCAGATCGGCTACGCGCTGCTCTTCCGCATCGCCTCCGGTCAGCTCCTCGGCGCCGACGTGCCGGTCAAGCTGCGCCTGCTGGAGATCCCGCAGGGCCTGAAGGCCGCCGAGGGCACCGCCATGGAGCTCGACGACTGCGCCTTCCCGCTGCTCCGCGGCATCGACATCACCGACGACCCGAACGTCGGCTTCGCGGGTGCGAACGTCGCGCTGCTGGTCGGCGCCCGCCCGCGCACCAAGGGCATGGAGCGCGGTGACCTGCTGGAGGCCAACGGCGGCATCTTCAAGCCGCAGGGCAAGGCCATCAACGACCACGCCGCGGACGACATCAAGGTCCTCGTCGTGGGCAACCCGGCCAACACCAACGCCCTCATCGCCCAGGCCGCCGCGCCGGACGTCCCGGCCGAGCGCTTCACCGCGATGACCCGCCTGGACCACAACCGCGCCCTGACGCAGCTGGCCCAGAAGACCGGCTCGTCCGTCGCCGACATCAAGCGCCTGACGATCTGGGGCAACCACTCGGCCACCCAGTACCCGGACATCTTCCACGCGGAGATCGCCGGCAAGAACGCCGCCGAGACGGTCAACGACGAGGCCTGGCTCGCGGACACCTTCATCCCGACCGTCGCCAAGCGCGGCGCGGCCATCATCGAGGCCCGCGGCGCGTCCTCGGCCGCCTCCGCCGCCAACGCCGCCATCGACCACGTCCACACCTGGGTCAACGGCACCGCCGAGGGCGACTGGGCCTCCATGGGTATCCCGTCGGACGGCTCCTACGGCGTCCCCGAGGGCCTCATCTCCTCCTTCCCGGTCACCTGCAAGGACGGCAAGTACGAGATCGTCCAGGGCCTGGAGATCAACGACTTCTCCCGCGCCCGCATCGACGCCTCGGTCAAGGAGCTGTCGGAGGAGCGCGACGCGGTCCGCGCCCTCGGCCTCATCTGATCCACGGACTCCGGATCCCCGGATCCCCGGATTCTTCGACGGGAGTGCCCCGGCGGCTTTTTGCCGCCGGGGCACTCCCGTTTTTCCGTACGGACGTGCGGTCGTGCGCCCGTACGGGGTCGTTTTTTCGTCCGTTATCCGAGTGCAAGCGGGGTCCGCGGGAAGCGGATTGGCTTATTGTGAGTTCTCCGAAAATCCGTCAACTCCTGCATATTCGCAGGTGAGTTCGACGATCGGAGAGTCAATGACCTTATCCGCCGGATCCGCAAGAACCGATCAGGCCACGTCGTCGGGCTCCACGAGAACGGCCGGTACCGGCAGGTCCGACGTGCGGCCCGACTCGCGGAGCGAAGCCACCCGCCTGCTCTGCGCGGGGGCGTACCTCGATCTCGACTTCCGCCGGCGCGTCGTCGAAGAGCTGGTGGAGCACGAGGAACGGCCGGTCGCGCCGTCGCTCGGCGTCGACGTCGTGCCGGTGCTCACCCACGCGCTGCGGGCGCGGGCGCAGGACGTGCTCACGGCGGTGCTGCTGGCCTGCTTGTGGGCCGCGTTCTTCGCCGTCGGGTTCGCGACCGACGCGGGCACCGACCCGGAGACGGAGATCCCCTGGGCCGTCCTCTACGCCGCGGTGTGCGTGGTGCAGTGGATCGGGCAGGCGGCCGCCGGGCGCGGGAGCGCCGTCTACGCGGTCGACAACAAGACCCTGCGCGAAGCCGTCAAGGGGCGGACGTCGCTGCGCGCCCTGCGGACGGTCGGGCCGCCGGTGCTGCAGATCGCCTACTGGATCTTCGCCCTGGTCGCCCTGTTCGAGGGCGCGGACAACTGGGCGGCCCTGCTCTTCCCGCTGCTCCTCGTCCTGCCCGTGTGGATGCACCGCTCGCGCGTCGCCTCCGTCATGCGCCTGGAGCTCGGCCGGGAGGCCTTCGCCCACCAGCCCCGCGCGGTGCCGCGCTCGCGTCACCACCGCCGTATCGCGGCGACGATCGACCGCGAGCAGTACGCGGGGCTGACCATCTACGACCCCTCCCGCCCGTTCCTCGGCATGGGCCGCCCGCACGAGCCCTGGTCGCTCGTCCTGGAGCTCAAGCCCCGGGACGGCGGCAAGGGCGGTCCGCGGCCGCCGTTCACCGCCCGCGCCGTCGTGGACCTGATCCGGCCGCGCCTGGAGGCGCTGCGCGACTCCGCCGCCGCGACCAGCCGCGACCGGCTGAAGGACCTGGAGATCGAGGAGTTCGTCTACCTCCCCGTGGGCCCGTCCCGGCCCGAGGTCCGCTACGACGCGCCCGTCGTCCGGCAGCACCTGCGGGACGCCGTGGACGAGGGCGGCGAGGCCCGCCGCTACTTCCTGCGGGTCCGCGTCGGCGCCTGGGACGAGCAGATCGTCGTCTCCGTGCTGGTCAGGGTGCACACCCAGGGCGGCATGCTGGTGCTGGAGGTCGTGCCGCACGTGCTCAAGCCGGTGAAGCCGGAGTTCCGCGCGGTCGACGTGATCGCCGCCCGCGGCGAGGACGACATCCTGCGCGACGGCGTCCGCGCCCTGCTGACCGCGCCCGCCGCCGGGTTCGCGTCCGCCGTCTCGGCGGTGCGCACGGCCGTCGCCGGTTTCCGCACGTGGCTGGCGGACCCGCGCCGCGCGGTCCCGGACGGCCCCGCGGGCTCGGTGCGGGAGATCGCCGGGGTGCAATCCGTCTCGCTGTTCCAGGAGATGGACATCAGCCGCTACGTGAAGACGGTCCAGGACCGGATCGCGAGCGGCGTACGGGACGCACTGCGCTCCCAGGGCTATGAAACCGACCAGTTCGAGCAGCAGATCGTGCAGGTCAGCGAGGGCGGCGTCTTCATCGGCTCGATGAGCGGCGGCGCCGTGGCCGCGGGCAGCGGCGCCCAGGCGAAGAACACCACGAAGGACGGGGGATCATGACGGATCGCAAGCAGGACGGCGGCGGCGCGGCCGGCGGTGGTGCCGGCAGCGGAGGCGGCATCGCCATCGGCCGGATGACGGGTGGCGCGGTGGCCGCCGGGGATCGCGCGCAGGCCGAGAACCACGCGGAACGGGCCGCGAACCCCACCGAGGGGACCGGGACCCGTGCCGAGCGCGCCGGCCGGGACGTTCATCCCGGCACCGGCTTAGTGCCCGTGCCCGCGGAAGTGCCCGGCCACGGGGGCGTCGCGGTCGGCGAGCTCTCCGGAGGCGCGGTCGCCGCGGGCCGGCAGGCCCGGGCCGTCGACGCCTCCCGGGAGGTCCTGGCCGTGCCGCCCGAGCTGCTGGAGGCCGTCGCGGAGCTGCGCCGCCAACTGCCCCTGCTCGTACGGGCCGAGGGCGACGGCGTCGACGCGGTCGGCGACGAGCTCGCCGGCCTGGAGGAGGAGGCCCGCCGCACCGGCCGCACGCAACGCGGCCGCCTGGTGCGGCTGCGGGCCCTCCTGAGCAGCGGAACCACGGCCGCCGGCGGTCTGGCCTCGGCGGCCACGGTCGCCGAGGCGGCCGGCCGGCTGCTGGCGTGAGGGGGCGGGGCACATGAGCCGCTGGGACGCGGATCTCCAGCAGTGGGTGGAGGACGACCCGCCCGGACGGCGGCCGCACAGAGCGCCGGAGGACGCCGCGGACGAGCACGACCGCCTCCACGACCCCGACGAGCCCGAGGTCCACCTGCTCCCCGAGCCGCCGGACGGCCTGCCCGAGGGGCCCTCGCACGCGGCGATCCTGGCCGGTGCGCTGGCCGGGGTGGTCCTCATGGGGGGTCTGGGCGTCGGGGCCTGGGCCCTGACGCGGGACGACGGCGGCGATCCGGGCCCGGGCGGCTCCGGTGACGCGTCGCCCAGCGCGAGCGCGAGCGTCCTGCCGAGCCCGGGCCCGTCGTACGGCAGCATCTCCGGCACCACGGGGAGCATGGGCACCACGGGCGGCATGGGGACGACAGGAGGGACGACCAGCGGGACCACCGGGGGGTTCACGGGCGGTTTCACCGCCGGTGCCACGGGTTACGGCACGGGTGGCTACGGCCCGGGCACTCCGAGTGCCCCGCCCAGCGCCTTCTCCGGAACCGGACCGGGGTCCGGTCAGGGCTCCGGCGAGGACGCCCCGGCCGGCTTCCGCCGCACGGAGGACGCGTCCGGCTTCCGCGCGGACGTCCCGCAGGGCTGGGAGCGCACCACGGAAGGGGCCAGCGTCTTCTTCAAGCGGGCGGACGGCCGCAGCCTGATCCAGGTGTTCACCCTGGCGGGGCCCGAGCCGACGCCCTACGCGGCCCTGGAGGAGACCGAGCGGGCGGTGTCCGAAAACAAGGGGTACCGCAAGCTGGGGCTGACCACGGTGGGCGGCCCCTCGCCCGACGCGGCGGAGCTGGAGTACACCTACGTCAGGCCCGACGGCACGGTGCGCCGCATCGTCGACCGGGCGTTCACCGGACCCGACCGGCGGCAGTACGCGCTGCTGGTCGCGGGGCCGGCCGACGAGTGGTCCGGGCACAAGGAGATCTACCGGGTGCTGCTGGGGTCGTTCTGTCCTTCCGGGTACTGCGCGGGCAGCGGTGGCGGCAGCGACACTCAGTGACCCGTGTCACTCTTTGTAAAGAAAGAGGCATAGCTTTTCGCCTTTTGGTTAGGCGCGTCCCGTTGCCGCCCGAGCGTCCTGCCCGGCGGCAGCGGGACAGACCAGGAACCGGAAGGCAGAGAAGACATGTCGTCAGCCGAGACCATCCACGTCGACGGGGTGTGGCGCGCCGCCGCGTCCGGCGCCCAGCGGGAGGTGCTCGACCCCGCGGACGCCAAGACCCTCGCTGTGGTCTCCGAGGGCGGCGCCGACGACACGGACGCCGCCGTCGCCGCGGCCCGCCGCGCCTTCGACGGCGGGCAGGGCGTCTGGCCGCGGACGCCCGTGGCCGAGCGGGCGGCGCTGCTGCGCCGCGTCGCCGACCTCCTGCAGCGCGACCGCGAGGAGATCGCGCTGACCGAGAGCCGGGACACCGGCAAGACCCTCGAAGAGGGCCGCACCGACGTCGACTGCGTGACCGACGCCTTCCGTTACTTCGCCGACCTCGTCGTGAACGAGGGCGGCGGACGCGTCGTCGACGCGGGCTCGGACACCGTGCACAGCGTCGTCGTCCACGAGCCGGTCGGCGTCTGCGCGCTGATCACCCCCTGGAACTACCCCCTGCTGCAGGCCAGCTGGAAGGTCGCCCCCGCGCTGGCGGCGGGCAACACCTTCGTCATCAAGCCCAGCGAGGTCACCCCGCTGTCCACCGTGCTGCTGATGAAGCTGCTGGTGGAGGCCGGTCTCCCGGACGGCGTCGGCAACCTCGTCACCGGCGCGGGCGACCCCGTGGGCGCCCGCCTGTCCGAGCACCCCGACGTCGACCTCGTCTCCTTCACCGGCGGCCTCGCCTCCGGCACCAAGGTGATGCAGGCCGCGGCGCCCACCGTGAAGAAGGTCGCCCTCGAACTCGGCGGCAAGAACCCCAACGTGGTCTTCGCCGACGCCTGCGCGACCGACGAGGACTTCGACACCGCCGTCGACCAGGCCCTCAACGCCGCGTTCATCCACAGCGGCCAGGTCTGCTCGGCCGGCTCCCGCCTCATCGTCGAGGAGTCCGTCCGCGACCGCTTCGTCGCCGAACTCGCCCGCCGCGCCGCGAAGATCCGCCTCGGCCGCGGCACCGAGGACGGCGTCGAGTGCGGCCCGCTGGTCTCCGCGCAGCAGCTCGACAAGACCGAGGCCTACGTCGCCTCCGCCCTCGCCGAGGGTGCCACGCTGCGCTGCGGCGGCGCCCAGCCGGAGCCGGACGAGGTGCGCCCCGCGGGCGGTTACTTCTTCTCGCCGACCGTCCTCGACCACTGCCACCGTGCGATGAAGGTCGTCCGCGAGGAGACCTTCGGCCCGATCCTCACCGTCGAGGTCTTCCGCACCGAGGACGAGGCCGTGGCCCTGGCCAACGACACCGAGTACGGCCTCGCCGGCGCCGTGTGGACGAAGGACGCCGGCCGCGCCCGCCGCGTCGCCGGCCGGCTGCGCCACGGCACCGTCTGGATCAACGACTTCCACCCCTACCTGCCGCAGGCGGAGTGGGGCGGCTTCGGCAAGTCCGGTACCGGCCGCGAGCTCGGCCCCGCGGGCCTGGCCGAATACCGCGAGGCCAAGCACATCTACCAGAACCTCGCGCCCGAGCCGGTGCGCTGGTTCGCCGGCTGAGCCAGCCTCATTCCGTAAGCGAAGAACCTTCCTGCCCCGAGGAGTACCCCCATGCCCCCCGCAGTCCAGAAGATCACGGCCGACTATGTCGTCGTCGGCGGTGGCACCGCCGGCTCGGTCATCGCCTCCCGCCTCGCGGAGGACCCCGGGACCTCCGTCGTCGTCATCGAAGGCGGACCGTCCGACATCGACCGCGAGGACGTACTGACGCTGCGCAAGTGGCTCGGCCTGCTCGGCGGCGAGCTGGACTACGAGTACACCACCACGGAACAGCCCCGCGGCAACTCGCACATCCTGCACAGCCGTGCCAAGGTGCTGGGCGGCTGCTCCTCCCACAACACCCTCATCTCCTTCAAGCCCCTGCCCTCCGACTGGGACGAGTGGGAGGCCGCGGGCGCCGCCGGCTGGGGCGCGAAGGACATGGACCCCTACTTCGGCAAGCTCCGCAACAACATCGTGCGGGTCGCCAAGAAGGACCAGAACGCCATCGCCTCCGACTGGATCGAGGCCGTCAAGACCGCCCTCGGCGTCCCCGAGGTCACCGGCTTCAACGACAAGCCCTTCGACGAGGGCGTCGGCTTCTTCGACCTCTCCTACCACCCGGAGAACAACAAGCGCTCCTCCGCCTCCGTCGCCTACCTCCACCCCCACATGGAGGCCGGCGACCGGCCCAACCTCCGCCTGATGCTGGAGACCTGGGCGCACAAGCTGGAGCTGGAGGGCACCCGCGCCAAGGGCGTGCACGTCCGCACCAAGGACGGCGAGGAGATCTACGTCGAGGCCGGCCGCGAGGTGCTGGTGTGCGCCGGCGCCGTCGACACCCCCCGGCTGCTGATGCACTCCGGCATCGGTCCGAAGAAGGACCTCGAAGCGCTCGGCATACCCTGCGTGCTCGACCTGCCGGGCGTCGGCGAGAACCTGATCGACCACCCCGAGTCGGTCATCGTCTGGGAGACCGAAGGGCCCATCCCGGGCAACTCCGCGATGGACTCCGACGCGGGCCTGTTCGTCAAGCGTGACCCGGAGCACCAGGGCCCCGACCTGATGTTCCACTTCTACCAGATCCCCTTCACGGACAACCCCGAGCGCCTGGGCTACGAACGCCCCGAGCACGGCGTGTCCATGACTCCCAACATCCCCAAGTCCCGCGCCCGCGGCCGCCTCTACCTCACCTCCGCGGACCCCGAGGTCAAGCCCGCCCTCGACTTCCGCTACTTCGAGGACGAGGAGGACTACGACGGCCGCACCCTCGTCGACGGCATCAAGCTCGCCCGCAAGGTCGCCGAGGCCGAGCCGTTCAAGAAGTGGCTCAAGCGCGAGGTCTTCCCCGGGCCCGAGGTCACCGACGACGCCGAGATCAGCGAGCTCGTGCGCAAGGCCGCGCACACCGTCTACCACCCCGCCGGCACCTGCCGGATGGGCGACGCGGGCGACGCCCTCGCCGTGGTCGACCCCCAGCTGCGGATCCGCGGCCTGGAGAACATCCGCATCGCGGACGCGTCCGTCTTCCCGACGATGCCCGCCGTGAACCCGATGATCGGAGTCCTGATGGTGGGAGAGAAGTGCGCGGAGATGCTTGTAGCAGGCCCCGGCACCGGGGGTGACTCCCGGTGAACGGCACCGGCGCCGGCACCGGCGCACCCACCGGCCCGACGCCCGAGGGCACGCAGCAGGCCGCGGCCGGCACACCGGCCGTCTTCTCCGTCCGCAACCTGTGGAAGGTCTTCGGACCGAAGGCCGACCGCGTCCCCGGCAGTGACCTCGCCACCCTCTCCGCCGAGGAGCTGCGCGAGCAGGCCGGCTGCACCGTGGCCGTCCGCGACGTCTCCTTCGACGTCCGCCAGGGCGAGGTCTTCGTCGTCATGGGCCTCTCCGGCTCCGGCAAGTCCACGCTCGTCCGCTGCCTGACCCGGCTCATCGAGCCGACCTCCGGCACCATCGCCATCGACGGCGAGGACGTGTGCGGCATGGACAAGGGCGCCCTGCGCGAGCTGCGCCGCCACCGCGCGGCCATGGTCTTCCAGCACTTCGGCCTCCTCCCGCACCGCTCCGTCCTCGACAACGTCGCCTACGGGCTGGAGATCCAGGGCGTCGCCAAGGCCGAACGCCGCGCCAAGGCCGCCGAGATGGTGGAGAAGGTCGGCCTCGCGGGCATGGAGGCCCGCCGCCCCGGCCAGCTCTCCGGCGGCCAGCAGCAGCGCGTGGGCCTCGCCCGCGCCCTCGCCGCCGACCCCGAGGTCCTCCTGTTCGACGAGCCGTTCAGCGCCCTCGACCCGCTCATCCGCCGCGACATGCAGGAGGAGGTCGTCCGCCTGCACCGCGACGAGGGCCGCACCATGGTCTTCATCACCCACGACCTCTCCGAGGCGCTGCGCCTCGGCGACCGGATCGCCCTGATGCGCGACGGCCGCGTCGTGCAGTGCGGCACGCCGGAGGAGATCGTGGGCTCCCCCGCGGACGACTACGTCCGCGACTTCGTGCGGGACGTCCCGCGCGAACAGGTCCTGACCGTCCGGCGTGCCATGCGGCCCGCCGCCGCGGGCGAGTCGGAGTCGGGCGAGTCCCTCGCCCCCACGACGACCGTCGCGGAAGCGATCGAGACGGTCGCGCGCACGGGCACCGCGGCCCGCGTCGTCGACGGCGGCCGCTGCGTCGGCGTCGTCGACCACCGCAGCCTGCTGGGCGTGGTCGCGGGCCTGGACGCCGGCGAAAGGACGGCCGCGTGACCGTACACACAGCTCCCCCTCGGATGAAGACGGCGCCGCCCGGCCGCGACGCCACCGGGCCGAACCCCGCGGCGCTCGGGCTGCGCGCGCTGTGGGCCCGCCCCGCGGCCCGCAAGCTGCTCGTCCTCGCCGCCGCCGCGGCCGTGCTCGTCCCCGTGGCGGCAGCGCTCCACGGCAGCGGCACCTGGCCGACCGCGCTCACCGTCGACCTGACCGAGCCCCTGACCGGGGCCAGCGACTGGATCATCGACAACCGCGACGGCCACTGGGCCTTCCTCTACTTCTTCGGGCACATCAGCGGCGCGATCATCGGCGCCGTGCACGCCGTCTACACCGTCCTCCTGGCCCTCGGCTGGGCCGGAGTGACGGCAGCGGCGGCGCTGATCGCCTGGCGCGTCGCGGGCGTACGGGTCGCCGTGACCGCCCTCGCCTCGTTCGCCGCCTGCGGCCTGCTCGGCATGTGGGTGCCCACGATGCGCACCCTCGCGCTGATGATCGTCGCGGTCGCGGTGTCCGTCGCCGTGGGCGCGCTCATGGGCCTGGCAGCGGGCCTGTCGGACCGTACGTTCCGCGCGCTGCGGCCCGTCCTCGACACCATGCAGGCGCTGCCCGCCTTCGCGTACCTGCTGCCCGTCGTCCTCGTCTTCGGCATCGGCGTGGCGCCCGCCGTCCTGGCGACCGTCATCTACGCGGCGCCGCCCATGGCCCGCCTCACCGCGCTCGGCCTGCGCTCCACCGACAAGGGCGTCCTGGAGGCGGTGGAGTCGCTCGGCGCGACCGGACGGCAGCGACTGCTGACCGCACGCCTGCCGCTCGCCCGCCGCGAGCTGCTGCTGGGCGTCAACCAGACCATCATGATGGCCCTGTCCATGGCCGTCATCGCCTCCGTGATCGGCGCGGACGGCCTGGGAGACCGCGTCTACCAGGCCCTGTCGACGGTGGACGTCGGCAGCGCCCTGGCCGCGGGCATCCCGATCGTGCTCCTGGCGATCGTGTTCGACAGGATCACGGCCGGCCGAAGGCTGGGGGAGGGTGGGCACGACCGGACGACGGGCCGCACCCGGCAGGCGACCGCATGGACCGCAGGAGTGGCCGCCGTCGCGGCAGCCGCCCTCCTCGCAGGCGCGAAGCCCTGGCCCGACACCTGGACGGTGGCGATCGCCGCCCCGGTGAACGACGCCAAGGACTGGATGGTCGACCACCTCTACACCGGCCTCCCCGGCATCGGCGGCACCGCCGACCTCGCCGCCCACTACACCGCCTGGGTCCTCGACCCCCTGCGCGACGGCCTCCTGGCCCTCCCCTGGTGGGGCGCCCTCCTCCTGGTGGCCGCCCTCGCGTGGCTCATCGGTACGTGGCGTACGGCCCTGACGGCAGTCCTGTCGCTGGCCGCGATCGGCGTGCTGGGCCGCTGGGAGCTGTCGATGGACACGCTCTCGCAGGTGGTGGCCGCCGTGGCCGTCACGCTCGTCCTCGGCTTCACGATCGCCGTGCCCGCCGCGCGCAGCCCGCGCGTGGAGCGGCTGCTGCGGCCGGTCCTGGACGTCTTCCAGACGATGCCGCAGTTCGTGTACCTGATCCCCGTCGTGGCGCTGTTCGGCATCGGCCGGGCCCCGGCCGCCGCAGCCGCGGTCGTCTACGCGCTGCCCGCCGTCGTCCGCATCGCGAGCGAGGGCCTGCGCCGGGTGAACCCCGGTGCGATGGAGTCGGCCCGCTCGCTGGGCGCGACCGGCGGCCAGCAGCTGCGCCAGGTGCAGTTCCCGCTGGCCCGCCCGCAGCTGCTGCTCGCGGTCAACCAGGCCGTGGTGCTGGTGCTGTCGGTCGTCATCATCGGCGGTCTCGTCGGCGGCGGCGCGCTGGGCTACGAGGTCGTCTTCGGCCTGGCCCAGGGCGACCTGGCCACGGGTCTCACTGCGGGTGTGGCCATCGCGTGCCTGGGGCTGATGCTCGACCGGGTCACGCAGCCGACGAAGGGAGCGCGTGATGGCGCGTAGGACGCAGAGCACGCGCGGAACGCGTGGAACGCGCAGGACGGTGGTGGCCGCGGCCGCCCTGGCCGTCCTGGCCGCCGCCACGGCCACCGGCTGCGGCGCGGCCGACATGACCAAGCAGGCGTCCCCGTACGCCGATGCGGCGGGGACGAAGACCGTCACCCTGTCCGTGCAGTCCTGGGTGGGCGCGCGGGCCAACACGGCCGTCGCCAAGTACCTGCTGGAGCACGAGCTGGGCTACCGCGTCGACACCGTGCAGGTGGACGAGGTGCCCGCCTGGGACGCCCTCAGCCAGGGCCGCGTCGACGCGATCATGGAGGACTGGGGTCACCCGGAGCAGGAGAAGCGGTACGTCGAGGACAAGAAGACGATCGCCTCCGGCGGCGACCTGGGCGTCACCGGCCACATCGGCTGGTGGGTGCCGAAGTACTTCGCCGACGCCCACCCCGACGTCCTCGACTGGCGGAACCTCAACAAGTACGCGTCGCAGCTGCGTTCGCCCGAGAGCGGCGGCAAGGGCCAGCTCCTGGACGGCTCGCCGTCGTACGTCACCAACGACAAGGCGCTCGTGAAGAACCTCGGCCTGGACTACAAGGTCGTCTTCGCGGGCTCCGAGGCGGCGCAGATCACCCAGATCCAGCAGTCCGCCAAGGAGAAGAAGCCCTTCCTCACCTACTGGTACGAGCCCCAGTGGCTCTTCAACGAGGTGCCGATGGTGGAGGTGAAGCTGCCCGAGTACACCGAGGAGTGCGCGGAAAAGGGCGCGAAGGATCCGACGACGGTGAACTGCGCCTACCCCACCACGCAGCTGAAGAAGTTCCTCAATGCGGACTTCACCCGCAAGGGTGGCAAGGCGGCCCGCTTCCTGAAGAACTTCCAGTGGTCGAAGGACGACCAGAACGCCGTCTCGCAGATGATCGCCGAGGACAAGCTCAGCGCGGACGAGGCCGCGAAACGGTGGGTGGAGAAGAACCCGGACGTCTGGAAGAAGTGGCTGCCGTGAGCGCGTAGCGCGTAGCACGTACGCCAAGGAGCAGGAAGCAGCCGAGCGGCGCCGTACCCCCGTGGACGGCGCCGCTCCCGCGTGCAAGGGAGGGTCAGGCGGAGTACGCGCCCGGCGCCAGGCCCGTCGTCACGCCGATCCGGTTCCACGCGTTGATGGTGGTGATCAGCGCGATCAGGTGGGCGAGCTCCTCCTGGGGGAAGTGCTTCGCCGCCCGCTCGTAGACCTCGTCGGACACGCCGGAGGGCAGCAGGGTGACCGCCTCGGTCAGGGCGAGCGCCGCCTGCTCCTTCTCCGTGTAGAAGCCGGCCGCCTCCTCCCACGCGCTGAGGAGGTGGATGCGCTCCTCGGTCTCGCCCAGGCGGCGGGCGTCCTTGGTGTGCATGTCCAGGCAGAAGGCGCAGTGGTTGAGCTGCGAGGCGCGGATCTTGACCAGCTCGATGAGGGAGGTCTCCAGGCCCTTCCGGGCGGCCCGCTCCAGGCTCAGCATCGCCTTCTGGACCTCGGGGGCGACCTCGTGGAGCAGCATGCGGGGGGCGTGGTGGTGGGTGGTGGTCTGTGCGGTCGCGTTCGTCATGCCTACGACACTAGGCCGGGGGCAGCCCACAGGTATGGTCCATTCCTATGGAGAAAACATGGGCCACTTCGGGGGGCGGGCCGGAGGCCGTCCCGGGGGCTGCGGAGGCGTTCCCGGGGGACGGTGCCGGGGCGGGCGTGGACTTCCACCTGGACCTGAGCGGGCCGGGCGGCGTGCGCGCCTCCCTCATCCGGGCCCTGCGCGAGGCCGTCCGCAGCGGCCGGCTCGCGCCCGGCAGCCGGCTGCCCTCCTCCCGTACGCTCGCGGCCGACCTCGGCCTGGCGCGGAACACGGTGGCCGACGCGTACGGGGAGCTCGTCGCCGAGGGCTGGCTGACGGCCCGTCAGGGCTCGGGCACGCGGGTCGCCCGGCGGGCTGCCGCGCGGGCTCCCGAGCGCCGGACGCCGCCCGTGCGGACGCCGCCGCGGCCCGTCTACAACCTGCGCCCCGGCACCGCCGACGTCTCCGCCTTCCCGCGCGCCGCATGGCTCGCCGCGGCCCGCCGGGCCATGGCTGCGGCCCCCAACGACGCGTTCGGGCACGTCGACGAGCGGGGCCGGATCGAGCTGCGGACCGCCCTCGCGGGCTACCTGGCGCGGGCACGCGGCGTGCACGCGGACCCGGAGCGGATCGTGGTGTGCTCGGGGTTCACGCAGGGGCTGGGGCTGGTGAGCCGGGTGCTGCGGGAGCGCGGGACGCGGGAGATGGGGGTGGAGGAGTACGGGCTGTGGTTCCACCGGGAGGCGCTGGAGCGGGCGGGGCTGCGGTGCCTGCCGATGCCGCTGGACGAGCAGGGCGCCGACGTCGGCGTGCTGGAGGGCGGCAAGGCGGCCGTCCGGTCGGTGCTCATCACCCCGGCGCACCAGTTCCCCACCGGCGTGCCCCTGCACCCCGACCGGCGCGCCGCGGTCGTCGACTGGGCGGCCCGTACCGGCGGGACGATCCTGGAGGACGACTACGACGGCGAGTTCCGCTACGACCGGCAGCCGGTGGGCTGCCTGCAGGGCCTCAGCCCGGAGCGCATCGTCTACTTCGGCACCGCGAGCAAGGCCCTCGCGCCGGGCCTGCGGCTCGCGTGGATGGTCCTGCCCGAGCACCTCGCCGGCGAGGTGCTGGCCCACAAACGGGCGGGGGAGTGGAGCTCGGGCGCCCTGGAGCAGCTGACGCTCGCGGAGTTCCTCACGTCCGGGGCGTACGACCGTCACGTCCGCGCGATGCGGCTGCGGTACCGGCGGCGGCGCGACCGGCTCGTGGAGGTCCTCGCCGAGCGCGCCCCGCACATCAAGGTCACCGGCATCGCGGCGGGCCTGCACGCCGTCCTCGAACTCCCGCCGGGCACGGAGCACCCCACCCTGCAGGCCGCGGCGTGGGAGGGCCTGGCCCTGGAGGGCCTCTCCCGCCTCCGCTGCACCCCGCCCCCGGACTCCGCCCCCAGCGGCCTCATCGTCGGCTACGGCACCCCGCCGGACCACGCGTTCCCGGGCGCGCTGGAGGCGCTGCTGAGGGTTTTGCCGCCGGCGGAGTGAGGCGGTCGGGCGGCGGCGGTTTCACGGCCTGGCTCGAGGGCACCCCCGTCGGCGGCCGCGTCCCGAGAAGCATCGTCCGGCTGCAGGCCGCCCCACCGTCCGCCGGGCAGGAGCGCCCCTTAGGGTGAGTGGCCTCATCGCACGTGAGTGCGGGAGTGAAAACTGCTGGCGACACAGCAGACGAACCACCAGAACCACCAGAAGCAGAACATGACGGGGGTCATCTGCATGACGGAAAAGACGGGCAGGACACGGCGCAGGCTGCGCTCGTCCACGGTCGTCCTCGGCGGGATGGGCGCGCTCGCCGCGGCCCTGACCTCCTGCGGCTCCGAGCCGGACAAGCGCTGCGTCGACCCGAACAGCTACGACGTCGCGCGCGGCGGCTACCGGGTCGTCGACTCCAAGGCCTGCAAGAGCAAGGGCGGCGGCAGCGGGAACGGCGGCGGCAGCGGCGGCAGCAGCTCGGCGGGCCGCTGGTACTACGGCTCGGACAAGTCCGGCGGCTACGCCGAGAGCGGCACCTTCAGCAAGAGCCAGGCCGCCGACCGCGGCGGCTTCGGCTGCTCGAACTCCGGCTCCGGCGGCGGCTGACCGGATGCGCCGCCACCGCACCGAGCCCCGCCCCGGCTGGCAGGCCACCGTCGAGGAGCAGGGCGTGATCTACCCCCTGACCCGCCTCCCCGACGGCACCCTGCGCCCGTACTGGGACGAGAGCGCGTACTACTCCTTCACGCTCGCCGAGGTCGAGGAGCTGGAGGAGACGGTCGCGGAGCTGCACGGGATGTGCACGGCCGCGGCCGCGCACATCGTCGAGCACGACCGCTTCGCCGACCTCGGCCTCACCGACCCGGCGCTGACCGCCCTGATCGCCGAGTCCTGGCGCCGCCGCGACGAACTCCCCTCCGTCTACGGCCGCTTCGACCTGCGCCACGACGGCGGCGGCCCGGCCAAGCTGCTGGAGTACAACGCCGACACGCCCACCTCCCTGGTGGAGGCGGCGAGCGCCCAGTGGTTCTGGATGGAGGACCGCTTCCCCGGCCTCGACCAGTGGAACTCCCTGCACGAGCGCCTCGTCGACGCCTGGAAGCGGCAGGCGCCGCTGCTGCCGCCCGGCACGCCGCTGTACTTCGCGCACTCGGCCGGCGACGAGCTCGGCGAGGACCTGATGACGGTCGCCTACCTGCGCGAGACCGCCGAGCAGGCCGGCCTGGACACCCGGGCGATCTCCATGGAGAACATCGGCTGGGACCCCCTCTCCGGCCGCTTCGTCGACGAGCGGTACGCCTTCATCCGCTCCTGTTTCAAGCTCTACCCGTGGGAGTGGCTGACGACCGACCGCTTCGGCCCCAACGCCCTGGACACCCTCGACAACGGCGGCGGTACGGGATCCACGCTGTGGATCGAGCCGGCGTGGAAGATGCTGCTGTCCAACAAGGCGCTCCTGGCGATCCTGTGGGAGCTGCACCCGGGCCACCCCAACCTGCTCCCCGCCTACCTCGACGGCCCGCGGGAGCTCGCCCGCGGCGGCGGCTGGGTCGCCAAGCCGCTGCTGGGCCGGGAGGGCGCCGGCATCACCGTCCACGCGGCGGGCACGGACCCGGCGCCGAGGGACGAGCCGTGCTGCTACCAGCAGCTGTGCCCGCTCCCGGACTTCGACGGCAACCGCACGGTCCTCGGCGCGTGGGTCGTCGACAGCGAGCCGGCCGGGCTGGGCATCAGGGAGTCGGCGGGGCTCATCACCGACGAGTACGCGCGGTTCGTCCCGCACGTGATCGACGGCTGAACCGCCCGCGGGCGGTCAGAGCTCCGGCGCGGACAGGTGCAGCACCTCGTACCGCTCGGTGACGTCCTCGTCGTCCGGGACGGCCTCCTGCCACAGCACGAAGCGCAGCAGCTGCCAGTGGTGCGGGTCGACGGCGAGCGCGGCCGTGTGCACGCCGTCGTGCCCGGCGGCCAGTTCGCGCAGCGCCGCGGTCTCCGCCGCCACCGCTTCGGCCAGCCCCTCGGCGGGCAGCTGCGTCAGCCGCCGGGACGCGGCCCGCGGCACCGCACCCCGCGCGGGCCCGGCCTCACGGGCGACCCCGGCCCAGTGCCGCACGACGGGCCGCCCGAAGTCCCGCACGACGCCCTCGAACCCGCCCCCGCCGACGAGGAAGCGGTTCATCGCCGCGGTGTCGTTCCACAGGTAGAACGGCGCGTACTGGTTGACGGGCGACCCGTCCACGCCGCGCTCACGGATGACGTAGGCCTTCAGGGCCAGGCCGGCCCGGTCGTCGAGGGCGTGGCCGCGCGTGGCGACGCGGTCGCGGAT
Organism: Streptomyces aureoversilis; assembly: GCF_042657885.1. Classification (NCBI taxonomy): domain Bacteria; kingdom Bacillati; phylum Actinomycetota; class Actinomycetes; order Kitasatosporales; family Streptomycetaceae; genus Streptomyces; species Streptomyces aureoversilis. Next base: position 85,340 of record NZ_JBHSKJ010000006.1, on the reverse strand, counting down.
GATCCCCATGTCGTAGCCGGCGGGGAGAGTGATCTCGTACTGCTTCGCGTACACGGTGCGTTGTGCCTTTCGCGTGTTTCAGGCCGCGGACCGCGCGGCGAGGAGTGCGAGCACCCCGTCGACGGCCTGCTCGAAGGGCGCCGCCGAACCGGCGGCGCGGGCCAGGACGTAGCCGCCCTGGAGGACGGCGACGACGGTCGCGGCGGTGACCTCCGGGTCGAGGCCCGCGGACAGCTCACCGCGCCCGACGCCCTCCGCGAGCACCTCGGCGAGCCGGCCCCGCAGCCACACGAACGTCTCGTCCACCGGCGCCCGCAGCCCGGCGTCGGCCATCACGTCCGGATCCTGCGTCAGCCGCCCGACGGGGCACCCCTTGAGGACGTCGCGCTCGCGGCGCAGATAGGCGGTGATCCGCTCCACGGCGGTGCCCGGCCCGCCGAGCTGCTGCTCGGCCTTGCCGCGCATCTCCTGCGCCGTCCGCCGGATCGCGGCCAGTGCGAGGCCGGGCTTGCCGCTGAAGTGGTGGTACATGCTGCCCTGCCCGGCTCCGGCGCGCTGCTGGATGGCCTTGGGGCTGGTGCCGACGTAGCCGCGCTCCCACAGCAGCTCGCGGGTGCTCTCGATGAGGCGTTCCGAGGTGGCCGACGTGTCCGGGGCGTCCGGGGCGTCCGAGGTGCTCATGGAGCGAGTGTACATACCAGTAGGTACAGAAGATCGACTCCTGGATGCGAAGGAGGGGCCGGCGCGCACGCCGGCCCCTCCTTCCCCTCGCGCCCGCTCCGTTCAGGAGCCCAGCACCGCCCGCAGCTGGTCCAGGCCCCAGTCCAGGTCCTCCTTGCTGATCACCAGCGGCGGGGCGATCCGGATCGTGGACCCGTGGGTGTCCTTGACCAGCACGCGCCGCTCCATCAGCCGCTCCGAGATCTGCCGCCCCGTGCCGTGCGACGGGGCGATGTCGATGCCCGCCCACAGGCCGCGACCGCGCACCGCCTCCACGGCGCCGCCGCCCACCAGCAGGCCCAGCTCCTGGTGGAGGTGCTCGCCGAGCTCGGTGGCCCGCTGCTGGAACTCGCCGGACTTCAGCATCGTGATGACCTCCAGCGCCACCGCGCAGGCCAGCGGGTTCCCGCCGAAGGTCGAGCCGTGCTCGCCGGGCCGGTACACGCCGAGGACCTCCCGGGAGGCCACCACGGCGGACACCGGCACCACGCCGCCGCCCAGCGCCTTGCCCAACACGTACATGTCGGGGACGACGTCCTCGTGGTCGCACGCGAAGGTTCTGCCGGTGCGGCCCAGCCCGGACTGGATCTCGTCCGCGATGAACAGCACCCCGCGCTCGGCGGTCAGCCGCCGCACGCCCGGCAGGTAGCCGGCCGGCGGCACGAGCACGCCCGCCTCGCCCTGGATGGGCTCCAGCAGCACGGCGACCGTGTGGTCGTCCACGGCCTCCTCCAGCGCGGCCAGGTCGCCGTAGGGGACGATCTCGAAGCCCGGCGTGTACGGGCCGTAGTCCGCCCGGGCCTCCTCGTCCGTCGAGAAGCTGATGATCGTGGTGGTGCGGCCGTGGAAGTTGTTGCCCGCCACGACGATCTTCGCCCGGCCGTCCGGCACGCCCTTGACCTTGTACCCCCACTTGCGGGCGGTCTTCACGGCCGTCTCGACCGCCTCCGCGCCCGTGTTCATGGGCAGCACCATGTCCTTGCCGCACAGCGCGGCGAGCTCGGTGCAGAACTCGGCGAAGCGGTCGTGGTGGAAGGCGCGCGAGGTCAGCGTCACCCGATCGAGCTGCGCCTTCGCGGCGTTGATCAGACGCCGGTTGCCGTGGCCGAAGTTGAGCGCGGAGTACCCGGCGAGCATGTCGAGATAGCGCCGCCCCTCGACGTCCGTCATCCAGGCGCCCTCCGCGTACGCGACGACGACCGGCAACGGATGGTAGTTGTGCGCGCTGTGGGCCTCGGCGGCGGCGATGCTGCGTTCCGTGGAAGTCACCGTGTGCTCCGTTCGTGTACGGGCATGCGTGTGCGGGCATTGCTGTGCCCCCTGTTCCACCTTTCTACTACTCGCGGCCCCACCGTCGGACGGAGTCGGGCACCGCACCTGAGAGAATGTGCGCATGGCCCTCGATCGACCGCGCGCTCTCTCCGGTATCCAGCCCACCGCAGGCTCGTTCCACCTGGGGAACTACCTCGGTGCCGTCCGCCAGTACGTGGCCCTGCAGGAGACCCACGACGCCTTCTACATGGTGGTCGACCTGCACGCGATCACCGTGCCGCAGGACCCGAAGGAGCTGCGGGCCAACACCCGCCTCGCCGCGGCCCAGCTGCTCGCCGCCGGCCTCGACCCGGAGCGCTGCACCCTCTTCGTGCAGAGCCACGTCCCCGAGCACGCCCAGCTCGGCTGGGTCATGAACTGCCTCACCGGTTTCGGCGAGGCCTCCCGGATGACCCAGTTCAAGGACAAGTCCGCCAAGCAGGGCGCCGGGGCCACCACGGTCGGCCTGTTCACCTACCCGATCCTCCAGGTCGCCGACATCCTCCTCTACCAGGCGGACGCCGTCCCGGTGGGCGAGGACCAGCGCCAGCACATCGAGCTCACGCGCGACCTGGCCGAGCGCTTCAACGGCCGCTTCGGCGACACCTTCACCCTCCCGGCCGCGCACATCGTCCGCGAGACGGCGAAGATCTACGACCTGCAGGACCCGTCGGCGAAGATGAGCAAGTCGACGGCGAACCCCAAGGGCCTGATCAACCTCCTCGACGAGCCCAAGGTCTCCGCCAAGAAGATCAAGAGCGCGGTCACCGACACCGACACGGTGATCCGCTTCGACCCGGAGAACAAGCCCGGCGTCAGCAATCTGCTCACCATCTACGCCACGCTCACCGGTACGGGAATGGCGGATCTGGAGCAGAAGTACGAGGGCAAGGGCTACGGTGCGCTCAAGACCGACCTCGCCGAGGTCATGGTGGAGTGGGTGACGCCCTTCCGCGCCCGCACGCAGGAATATCTCGACGACCCGGAGACGCTGGACTCTGTCCTGGCGAAGGGCGCCGAGAAGGCCCGCGCGGTCGCGGCGGAGACGCTCGCCCAGGCGTACGACAAGGTGGGCTTCCTGCCCGCCAAGCACTGAGGGCGGCCGGGCCACCGGAAGCGCTCCGGGCCCCTGGTCCCGGCCCGTACGGGACCAGGAGCTCTGGCACGGGGTGTGGCACAGCCGTCACACTGGCCACGGAGACATACAGGCGCACAGGAGGGAGAACGCAATGGGGACCGTAACGCTCGGCGTTTCGATCGCGGTCCCGGAGCCGTACGGCAGCTTCCTCCAGAAGCGCCGCGAGGGCTTCGGGGACCCGCACGCGCACGGCATCCCCACCCACGTCACCCTGCTGCCGCCCACCGAGGTCGACACCTCGTCCCTGCCCGCGATCGAGGCGCACCTCGCCCGGGTCGCCGCCGAGGGCCGGCCGTTCCCCATGCGCCTGTCCGGCACCGGCACCTTCCGCCCCCTCTCGCCCGTCGTCTACGTCAACGTGGTCGAGGGCTCCTCCTCCTGCGCCTGGCTGCAGAAGCGCATCCGGGACGCCTCCGGGCCCGTCGCCCGCGAGCTGCAGTTCCCGTACCACCCGCACGTCACCGTCGCCCACGGCATCGCCGAGGAGGCCATGGACCGGGCCTACGCGGAGCTCGCGGGCTTCCGGGCCGCCTGGACCATCGACTCCTTCGCCCTCTACGAGCAGGGCGAGGACGGCGTGTGGCGCCTGGAGCGCGAGTATCCGTTCGGGGAGGGGGAGGGGACGGCGCCGGCCGTCCCCCAGCAGACCGGCGCACGACCCCCCGCGCCTTCGCGTTAGCGCAGCTCCGCGCGGGCTTATCCCCACCTCGGGGTGGTAGACGTACGCCATGGAATGGCTGACGCGGCTCCCCGGCATCGGGCCCCTGATCACGCGCCTCATGCGGACCCACGTGTGGCGCTCCTACGAGACCCTGGACCGGGTGAAGTGGACCAGGCTCGCCGCCGCGATCACCTTCACCAGCTTCGTGGCCCTCTTCCCCCTGCTCACCGTGGGGGCCGCCGTCGGCGCGGCCCTGCTCAGCGAGGAGCAGATGCGGGACCTGGAGCGGCGGCTCGCCGAGCAGGTGCCCGGGATCTCCGGCCAGCTCGACCTCAGCAGCCTCGTCGACAACGCCGGCACGGTCGGGATCGTGGCCGGAGCGCTGCTCCTGTTCACCGGCATCGGCTGGATCGGCTCGCTGCGGGAGTGCCTGCGCGCGGTCTGGGAGAAGGAGGAGAGCCCCGGGAACCCCGTCCTGCTCCGGCTCAAGGACGGGGGGCTGCTCCTCGGCCTCGGCGGCGTCGCGCTGCTCTCCCTGGGCAGCTCGGCCTTCGCCTCGGCGGCCGTGGACTGGGTGGCCACCAAGGCCGGGCTGGACGGCATCGGCGGGCTGCTGACCGCGGCCGGCTTCTGCATCGCCGTCCTCGCCGACTTCCTGCTGATGCTCTACGTGCTCTCCCGGCTGCCCGGCGTCCTGCCCCCGCGGCGCCGCCTCCTCGTCGGCGCGCTCCTCGGGGCGGTCGGCCTGGAGCTGCTGAAACTGCTGCTCGGCGGCTATCTGCGCGGGGTGGCGGCGAAGAGCATGTACGGGGCCTTCGGCACGCCCGTCGCCCTGCTGCTGTGGATCAACTTCATGGCGAAGCTGGTGCTGTTCTGCGCGGCGTGGACGGCCACGCCGACGCCGGGCGAGCCGCCCCGCGAGAAGGACCTCATGGAGGACTGAGGCCGGTCCGGCGGAATGCGGAACCGCCGGACCGGCGACGTACCGGCTAAGCCCTCGGGCCGCGCCGCCGCACCAGCTCCGGCAGCGGCCAGCGGCGGTGCACCACGAACGCTCCGGCGGCCAGCGCCACCAGCGCCCCGCCCGTGATCCCCACGGCCGTCCACATCCCGCCGGAGCCCGTGCTCGCCACCGACGCCTGCGTGCTGCTCCCGCCCCTGCCGGTGCCGTCCTTGCCGCCCGCGGCGCCTCCCTTCGGGGGAACCAGCATGCCGACCGGCTTGACGTGCCCGGCCGCCTCGAAGCCCCAGTCCAGGAGCCGCGCGGTCTCCTTGTAGACCTCGTACTGCTCCTGGATCTCCGGGTTCATCACCGTCACCAGCAGCTTGCGCCCGTCGTGCTGGGCGACGCCCGTGAAGGTGTTGCCCGCATTGGTCGTCGAGCCGTTCTTCACCCCGGCCATGCCCTTGTACGGCATGCCGTTCGGCATGCCCTCGCCCGTCAGCAGCCGGTTCGTGTTGACGATGCCGAAGCTCTCGCGCGGCTTGCCCGGCTTCTCCTCGCCGGGGAACTGCGCCGACACCGTCGAGCAGTACTCCCGGAAGTCCGCCTTCTGCAGCCCCGAACGGGCGAACAGCGTCAGGTCGTACGCGCTGGAGACCTGCTCGTCCGCGTCGTAGCCGTCGGGGGTGACGACGTGGGTGTCCAGCGCCTGCAGATCCTCGGCGTGCGCCTGCATGTCCTTCACGGTCTTCGGGATCCCTCCGTTCATGGACGCGAGGACGCGCACCGCGTCGTTGCCCGAGCGCAGGAACACGCCCAGCCACAGGTCGTGGACGCTGTACGAGGATCCCTCCTTCACCCCCACGGCGCTGCTGCCCGCGCCCATGCCCTCCAGGTCGGAGGGCTCGACCCGGTGCGTCTTCGTCCGGGGCAGCTTCGGCAGCACCGTGTCGGCGAAGAGCATCTTCAGCGTCGAGGCGGGCGGCAGCTGCCAGTGCGCGTTGTTCGCGGCGAGGATCTCGCCCGACTCCGCGTCCGCCACGAGCCAGGAGCGGCCGCTGAGGTCCTTGGGCAACTGCGGCGCGCCCGGGCCGAGCTGCACCTGCGGGCCCGGCCGGCCCAGCATCTCGCCGCCCACGGTGGACATCCGGGCGGGCGGCCTGCGGGGTGCGCTCCGGCCGATGCCCTTGTCGTCGTCCTGCACGGCGGTCGCGCCCCCGGGGGCCCGGACGCCCGAGGGGCTGGGGCTCACGCTCGGGCGGCTCGGGGTCGGGGAGGGCGTGGGATCGGCAAGGGCGGGGGCGGCGGTCGTCAACGGGACGATCAAAGAGGCGGCGGCCGCGAGCGCGGCCCCGTGACGTCGTCGCGTCGCGGCGGCCCGCGTGGGGCGTGATGTCGTCGTCGGCACGTTCGTGAAACTACCCCGCCACCTGGGGGTTCCAGTCGCCGCCTCACTGGCTCGGATGACGGCCGGGGACCCGATAGGACTAGTGCGCTGACCCGAACGCATACTGAAACCCATGCCGAGCACTACGTCCGACGCCGCGCCCGCCGCGCCCGGGGCCTCCGCCGCCCCCGGCCCCGCCGTCCTCTCCCGTCCCGTCTCCTGGTTCCTGCTCGCCTTCGGCGCGTGGAGCTGGGTCATCTGGATCACCTTCGCGAAGAATCTGTGGAAGGACGGCAGCGGTCTCGCCTTCGACGACGCGGGCGACCCGACCGCGTACTTCTGGGTGCACCTCGCGCTCGCCATCACCTCGTTTCTTCTGGGGACGGCCGTGGGGCTGATCGGGTTGCGCGGCGTCAGGGCGCTGCGGCGCAGCTCATAGCGGCCCGCCGGGGCGCACGCCGGGACGCCGGGCCGTCAGAGCCGCCCCAGCTCCCAAAGGCGCCACTGCCCGGTCCCGTCGGAGAGGTACTGCGTCCCCGAGACGGACGCGCTGCTCAGGACGTAGTCCTTCTTCTGCCACAGGGGCAGCACGGGGACGTCCTGGGCGATGAGGTCCTGGATGGCCCGGAAGTCCTTCGAGACGCCGCTGCGCCGGGAGCTGTCCTGCGTGGCGGCGATGAGCTGCTCCACCTTCGGATTGGCGTAGCCCGTGCGGAAGGAGGAGGAGCGGCCCACGAGCGGGGTGGTGAAGTTGTCCGGGTCGGGGAAGTCGGCCAGCCAGCCGACGCAGTACGCGTCGTAGGCGCCCCGGGCGTAGCCCTGCCGGAACTCCGTCCACTCCACGTTCCGCGTGGTCACCTCGAACAGCCCGGTGCTCTCCAGCTGTCGCTTGAGCAGCGCCGCCTCCTCGTCCGTGGCGGCGCCCTGCGAGTACGCGAGCGTGAAGCGGACGGGGGTGGTGATGCCGGCGCGGCTCAGGAGGGAGCGTGCGGACTCGGGGTCCGGCTGGGGGTTGAGGTCGAAGAACGAGGTGGTGTGGCCGGTGAGGCCCTGGGGGATGAGGGAGTACAGCGGTTCGACGGTGCGGCGGTGGACGTCGCGCGCGAGGGCCTCGCGGTCGACGACGGCGGCGATGGCCCGGCGGACCGGTAACTGCTTCAGCGGCGAGCCCTCGCGCAGGTTGAAGAACATGGAGCGGGTCTCGGAGCCGGCGCTCTCCATCAGCTTCACGCCCGTGTCGGACAGGGAGTGCGCGGCGATGTCGGACGGCGGCATCAGCCGCCCGGCGACGTCCAGGGAGCGCTGCTTCCACGCCTTGCTCATCGTGGCCGAGTCCCGGAAGTAGTGCACGGTCACGTCGCCGCCCCTGTGCTTCACGGCGCCCTGGTAGTTCTTGTTGGGCCGCAGCTCGGCCAGGGAGCGCGGGCGGTAGCTCTTGAGGGCGTACGGGCCGGAGCCGTCGGCCTCGGTGCCGGTGCGCAGCCTGTCGGCCGGGTAGCGCGAGCTGTCGACGATGGCGCCGGCGCCGGTGGCTATCTTGAACGGGAAGGTGGCGTCCGGGACCCGCAGCCGGAAGGTGACGGTCCGTCCGGTGGTGCCGACGGACTCCAGGGTGTCCAGCAGCGACTGCGGCCCCTGGGGCGACTTGATCCGCAGGATCCGGTCGAAGGAGAACTTCACGTCGTCGGCGGTCAGTTCGCGCCCGTTGCCGAACTTCATGCCCTCGCGGAGCTCGCACCGGTAGGTACGTAAGTCCTTGCCCTGGAAGCCGCACCGGTCGGCCGCGTCCGGCACGGGGGATCCCGTGCCGGGGGAGTAGGTCAGCAATGACTGATAGAGGTTGCTGAACAGCGCCCAGGAGCCCGCGTCGTAGGCGCCGGCGGGGTCGAGGGAGGTGACGGTGTCCGTGGTGCCGACGGTGATCGGCCCCTGGTCGTCGTCCCCCGGCGAGACCAGCCGGCACCCTCCCGTCCCGCCCGCCAGCAGCACCGCAGCCACCACGGCCGCCCCCGCCCGAAGCCCACGCATCCCCGCGCCCCCTCCGCCCAGTGATGCGCCTCACTCAAACACAGGAACGGCCGTACGTCAGGGAAACCGGCCAAGTGATCGTCAGAGTTCCTTGCGGGCAAGGAAGTCGAGGATCAGCTTCTCCCACTCGCGCGGCTTCTCGGCCATCGGGATGTGCCCCGTCTCGATCTCCGCGTACTCCGCGCCGGGGATCCCGTCCGCCAGGAGGCGGGAGTTGGCGGGGGAGACGAGGGTGTCCTGCAGGGTGGCTATCACCAGGGTCGGCACGGAGATGCCCGCCAGGTGGGGCCGGGTGTCGGCGGTCGCCACCACGGCGGCCTGCTCGGCGGCTCCGGCCGGGACGCCCGCGGCGATCAGGTCCAGGAAGGCCGGCACGTGCTCGGCGGGCACGGCGTTGTAGAAGTCCTCGCCGAAGCCGGACAGGACGATGAACCGGGCGAAGGCCTCGACGTCGCCGTTCGCGAGGAAGTGCTGCCAGAGGTCCAGCGAGGCCAGCGTGCGGTTGTCCGGCCGGGCCAGCCCGGCCGTCAGGACCAGCCCGCGCACCCGGTCCGGGTAGCGGGCCGCCGTCCGGACGGACACCAGGGTGCCCAGCGAGTAGCCGAGGAGGGTGAAGGTGTCGAGGCCCGCCGCGTCGGCGGCGGCCACGATCCCGTCCACGAGGCCGTCCAGGGTCAGCCGCTCCGCGCGGGGCGTCGCACCGGAGCCGGGGTAGTCGGGGGCCACCACGGTGTGGTGCTCGGCGAGGGCCGGGAGGATCGGTGCGTAGTTGCCCTCGATGCTGCCGCCCGCGCCGTGCGCGAGGAGGATGCCGGGGCCGGAGCCGGTGACGGTGGTGGCGAATGCGGGAATCTGTGTCATGGGCAAGAGGTTGCCGTATGACATCAGTGTCAAGGTCAAGTCCTGATGGGGGAGAACCGCACATGCGCATCGGAGAGCTGTCACGCCGTACCGGAGTGAGCCCCCGGCTCCTGCGCTACTACGAGGAGCAGGGCCTGCTCGGCTCCGAGCGGGACGCCAACGGCTACCGCAGGTACCGGCCGGACGCCGCCGAGCGCGTCGGCCGCATCCGCGAGCTCCTCGACGCCGGCATGACGACGGAGACCATCCGCACGCTCCTGCCCTGCGCCCAGGGCGGCCCCGGCCTGCTCGCCTGCACGCACTCCGTCCGGGCCGTCGACGACCAGCTCGCCCGGCTGGAGGAGCAGATGGACGGGCTCCGCCGCCGCAAGGAGGCGCTGCTCGGCGTGGCCGAGGCGATGGACGCCCGGCGGCGCGAGGACGAGGCGCTCGCCCTGCAGGCCCTGCGCTCGGCCTGAGCCCGGGCACGCGCGGCCGGCGGCACGGCGAAGGCCGGGGCCCCGCTCCTCCCCGAAGGGGGAAGCGGGGCCCCGGCCGTAGCCCGGAAGCGGACCGCAGGTCAGAAGCGGCGCGTGATGAGCGCCCGCTTCACCTCCTGGATCGCCTTGGTGACCTCGATGCCACGCGGGCAGGCGTCCGTGCAGTTGAACGTCGTGCGGCAGCGCCACACGCCGTCCTTGTCGTTCAGGATCTCCAGGCGCTGCTCACCGGCCTCGTCGCGCGAGTCGAAGATGAAGCGGTGGGCGTTGACGATCGCCGCCGGGCCGAAGTACTGGCCGTCGTTCCAGAACACCGGGCACGAGGACGTGCACGCGGCGCACAGGATGCACTTGGTGGTGTCGTCGAAGCGCTCGCGGTCCTCGGCGGACTGCAGGCGCTCGCGCGTCGGCTCGTTGCCCTTGGTGATCAGGAAGGGCATCACGTCGCGGTAGGCCTGGAAGAACGGCTCCATGTCGACCACGAGGTCCTTCAGGACCGTGAGGCCCTTGATGGGCTCGACCGTGATCGGCTTCGACGGGTTGAGGTCCTTGATCAGCGTCTTGCACGCGAGGCGGTTCTTGCCGTTGATGCGCATCGCGTCGGAGCCGCAGATGCCGTGCGCGCAGGAGCGGCGGAACGTCAGCGAACCGTCGACGTCCCACTTGATCTTGTGGAGACCGTCGAGGACCCGCTCCTTGGGGTCGATGTCGACCTCGAAGTCCTGCCAGGTGACCTCGTCCGAGACCTCCGGGTTGAACCGGCGGATGCGGAAGGTGACCTTGATGTAGGGAGAGGCCGCGGAGTCGGCCTCGACCTTGTCGAGAGTCGCGGTGCTCATCAGTACTTACGCTCCATCGGCTGGTAGCGGGTCTGGACGACCGGCTTGTAGTCGAGGCGGATCGAGTCCTTGCCCTCCGCGTCGACCTCGCGGTACGCCATGGTGTGGCGCATGAAGTTGACGTCGTCGCGGTTGGGGTAGTCCTCGCGGTAGTGACCACCGCGGGACTCCTTGCGCGCGAGCGCGGACACGGCCATCACCTCGGCCAGGTCGAGCAGGTTGCCCAGCTCGATGGCCTCCAGCAGGTCGGTGTTGAAGCGCTTGCCCTTGTCCTGGACGGACACGTTCTGGTAGCGCTCGCGCAGCTCGGCGATCTTCTCGACGGCCGTCTTGATGGTCTGCTCGGTGCGGAAGACCATGACGTTGGCGTCCATGGTCTCCTGCAGCTCCTTGCGGAGCTCGGCGACCCGCTCCTTGCCGGTGGAGTTGCGCAGCCGCTCGACCTGCTCGGCCACGAACTGCGCCGGGTTCTCCGGCAGCTCGACGTAGTCGGCCTTCGCCGAGTACTCCGCGGCGGCGATGCCCGCGCGGCGGCCGAAGACGTTGATGTCGAGCAGCGAGTTGGTGCCCAGGCGGTTGGCGCCGTGCACGGACACGCACGCGACCTCGCCGGCGGCGTAGAGGCCGGGGACGACGGTGTCGTTGTCGGCCAGCACCTCGCCCTCGACGTTGGTCGGGATGCCGCCCATGGCGTAGTGCGCGGTGGGCTGGATCGGGATCGGGTCCGTGTAGGGCTCGATGCCGAGGTAGGTGCGCGCGAACTCGGTGATGTCCGGGAGCTTGGCGTCCAGCTGCTCCGGCGGCAGGTGGGTGAGGTCGAGGTAGACGTGGTCGCCCTCGGGACCGCAGCCGCGGCCCTCGCGGATCTCCGTGTAGATGGAGCGCGAGACGACGTCACGGGACGCGAGGTCCTTCATGACCGGCGCGTACTTCTCCATGAAGCGCTCGCCGTCCTTGTTGCGGAGGATGCCGCCCTCACCGCGGGCGCCCTCCGTCAGCAGGATGCCCATGCGCCAGATGCCCGTCGGGTGGAACTGGAAGAACTCCATGTCCTCCAGCGGCAGGCCGCGGCGGTAGCAGGCCGCCTGGCCGTCGCCCGTGAGCGTGTGGGCGTTCGACGTCACCTTGAAGAACTTGCCGGTGCCGCCGGAGGCGTAGATGACCGCCTTCGCCTGGAAGATGTGGATCTCGCCGGTGGCCAGCTCGTAGGCGACCACGCCGGCCGACTTCTTGACGCCGTCGACCTCGGTGATCAGCTGGTCCAGGACGTAGAACTCGTTGAAGAACTCCACGCCCTCCTTGACGCAGTTCTGGTACAGCGTCTGGAGGATCATGTGGCCGGTGCGGTCCGCGGCGTAGCAGGACCGGCGGACCGGGGCCTCGCCGTGGTTGCGGCTGTGACCGCCGAAGCGGCGCTGGTCGATGGTGCCGTCCGGGGTGCGGTTGAACGGCAGGCCCATCTTCTCGAGGTCGAGGACCGCGTCGATGGCCTCCTTCGCCAGGATCTCGGCGGCGTCCTGGTCGACCAGGTAGTCACCGCCCTTGATCGTGTCGAAGGTGTGCCACTCCCAGTTGTCCTCCTCGACGTTCGCGAGGGCGGCGGCCATGCCGCCCTGGGCGGCGCCGGTGTGGGAGCGGGTGGGGTAGAGCTTGGTGAGCACCGCGGTGCGGCTGCGCTTGGTCGACTCGATGGCCGCGCGCATGCCGGCGCCGCCGGCGCCGACGATGACGGTGTCGTACTTGTGGATCTTCATGGTGTCGTCAGCCCCGGGCTCTAGCGGATGTTCGGGTCGAAGGTGAAGATCACCAGCGTGCCCAGCAGGACGGTGAACACCGTGGCCGCGTACAGCAGGTTCTTCAGCCAGAAACGGGTCGTCGCGCGCTCCGCGTAGTCGTTGATGACCGTGCGGAGGCCGTTGGCGCCGTGGAGCATCGCGAGCCAGAGCATGACCAGGTCCCAGGCCTGCCAGAACGGCGAGGCCCAGCGGCCGGCCACGAAGGCGAAGCCGATCTTGCTGACGCCGCCGTCGAGGACGAGCTGGATCAGCAGGTGGCCGAGGACCAGGACGACCAGGACGATGCCGGACAGCCGCATGAACAGCCAGCCGTACAGCTCGAAGTTGGTGCGGGTCGTCTTCGGGGTCTTCTTGGTGCGCTTGCGGGGCGCTTCGATGACCGGGGCCGGGTTGTCGACGTCGTAGAGGGAGACGTCGGCCGCGGCGGCGGTGGCGGGGGTGGTTTCAGCAGACATTTCGCGACTCAGCTCCCGAACAGCGTGCGCAGCGTGTGCTGGAGCACGGGGTAGAAGGCGCCTGCCATGAGCACAGCCCAGATGGTGACGACCCACCACAGCATCTGCTTCTGCTTCCGCGGTCCCTTGGACCAGAAGTCCACGGCGATGATGCGGAGGCCGTTGAGCGCGTGGAAGAGGATGGCGGCGACGAGGCCGTACTCCATCACATTCACGAGGGGCGTCTTGTACGTCGCGACGACCTCGTCGTACGCCTCGGGGGAGACGCGGACGAGAGCGGTGTCCAGGACGTGCACGAACAGGAAGAAGAAAATGAGGACGCCGGTGACTCGGTGAGCCACCCAGGACCACATGCCTTCCCGGCCGCGGTACAGCGTTCCAGCCGGCACGGAAAACCCTCCGGGAGCGGGGATCAGGGCCTGCCGGCTTCTCTGTCGGTCGGGCCCGGCCGGGTACGGTCCACCGGCCCTGGCCATCGTAGCGACGCCTTGTCGGTTCGGCGTCCCGGGGTCCGCAGGTGTGATCAAACAGGCATGTGCACGCCCGTCAAGGGCCGGACGGGGTGACTCCGGGGGGAATTACGCACCCGGTCTGGCCTGCGACGTCCGGCCGAATGGGTGTTATGTCCCGCACGGCCGGGCGGTACGCGGCCGCATGGGCGGGGTGTCCGGAGCCAGCCGGGTGAGCCGGCCGCGGGCGAGCCGGGCGAGCTCCGCGGCGGTGACGGCGGCCTCCTGGGCAGGGGTGGAGGCGAGCCGGGCGCGCAGGGCGGCCAGGGCGCGGTCCAGGGCGTCCTCCGGACGGCTGCCGTCCAGGCACAGCACGAAAACATGGCCGAATCTGGCCTCGTAGGCGGCCTGGGCCTGGCGCAGTGCGCCGCGGGTCGCCTCGGTCGCGCCGGGGCCCGTGAGGAGGTGCTGGGGGACGGTCTCGTCGGCGAGCGCCTCGGCCAGATCGGCGGGGGCCAGGCCGCGGGCGGCGTGCTCCGCGGTGTTCAGCAGGGTGCGCAGGTCGGGGTAGGGGCGCAGGTCGGCGAGGCGGCGGGCCCAGCGGCGGCTGCCGCAGCAGGCGAGGAGGGCGGCCTCGGCCGCGCCGGGCGCGGCGGAGTTGAGCCGGTCGAGGCCGTGGCGGTCGAGGCCGTACAGCGTGATCTCCGAACCTCCGGCAGCTGGACCCGGCGGCACCGGGCGGGTGAGGAGTCAAACCGGGCCGCCACCGTAGCGATGCTTCTCGGCCACCGTCCGGCGGATGGATGAATTTCATTCGGACGAGGGCGGATTCCGGTACGCGGTGGACATGGGCGGAACGCCCCGTGGGGAAAGAGGACTACCTTCGCCCCATTCAGGCCGAAAGAGCCGTGAAGACTCCGGAAGAGGAGGCTTGCTCCATGGGACTGCGCCTCAGGATGACCAGAGCGTCGGCCGTCCGGGGGACCGTCTGCGCCGGCGTCCTCCTCGCCACCATGACCCTGATGGGCTGCCCCCGTGAAACCGGCACCCGGCCGGGCGGGGACGACTCGCGTTCCCCCGGGGCCTCCGCCACGACCTCCGCCGCCCTGACCAGCTCACCCGCCCGCCGGTCCCCCGCGCCGGCCCCCGTCCCCGCCGGAGTCCCCCGCGCCATCCCCGCCGTCCGCTCGGCCGAGGCCGCCACCGGCCCCGGCTGGCGGCCCACCGAAGGCGCCCGCGTGGTCGCCTCCGGCCCGCTCGCCGACGAGGGACGGCGCCTGGCCGGCGAGCTCAGGCTCGGCTACGCGGCCGGCCCCGCCCGCCCCGGCGACGTCGAACTCGTCCAGCGCCCCGGCACCGGCCAGGGGCCGCTCGCGGCCGAGGCCTACGAGCTGACCGCCCGCGACGGCAAGGTGCTCGTCGCCTCGGCGGGCGAAGCCGGAGTGTTCTACGGCACGCGCACCCTCCTCCAAGCCGTGCGCTCCGGCGGCGGGCTCCCCGAAGGCGTCGTGCGCGACGCCCCCGACCGCGCCCAGCGCGGCCTCCACCTCGACATCGCCCGCAAGCACTTCACCGCCGAGTGGATCGAGGCCCGGCTGCGCGAGCTGTCCGCCCTCAAGCTCAACCAGCTCGCCCTGCACTTCTCCGACGACCAGGGCTTCCGCATCGAGAGCGACTCCCACCCCGAGGTCGTCTCCCCGCAGCGGCTGACCAAGGCCGAGGTCCGCCGGATCGTGGCCCTCGCCGAGTCCCTGCACATCACCGTCATCCCGGAGATCGACTCGCCCGGTCACCTCGGCGCCGTCATCGCCGCCCACCCCACGCTGCAGCTGCGCGACGCCGCCGGCAAGGCCGCCCGCGGCGCGGTCGACATCGCCAACCCCGACGCCGCCCGCATCGTCGACGACCTGCTGCGCGAGTACGCCCCCCTCTTCCCCGGCGCGTACTTCCACCTCGGCGCCGACGAGTACCGCGCGCTGATGGCCAAGAACCCCGAGGCCTCCTACCCGCGCCTGGCCGCCCGCGCCCGCGAGAAGTACGGGCCGCGCGCCCGCGTCCAGGACCTGGCCACCGGCTGGCTCAACGACCGGGCCGCCCTCGTGCGCACCCTCGGCAAGAAGGCCAAGGCCTGGAACGACGGCTTCTTCCGCGGCGGCGTCGTGACCGCGAACAAGGACATCGAGGTCGAGTACTGGACGGGCAAGGAGATCGGCGCCCGGCCGCCGCAGGAGTACCTGAACGAGGGGCGCAGGGTCGTCAACCTCAACGACGAGTACCTCTACTACGTCCTCGGCCAGCCCAACCAGTTCGTCTACCCCACCGGGCAGCGGATCTACGAGCAGTGGTCGCCGCCCGTGCTGCGCGGCACGGCGCCCGTACCGGGGCAGTCCGGCCCCGACCGGGTGCTGGGCGGGCGGCTCGCCGTCTGGTGCGACCGGCCCGAGGCGCAGAACGCCCAGCAGGTCGCCGACGGCATCCGGCTGCCGCTGGCCGCGGTCGCCCAGCGCCTGTGGGACGCCCGCCGGCCGACGATGCCGTGGCAGGACTTCGTGAACCTGGACGCGCGGGTCCGGTAGGGAGATGCGCGGGCCGGTAGGGAGACGCGCGGGCCGGCAGGGAGCGGGCCGGCAGGGAGCGGTCCGATAGGGAATCGCCCGCCGCAACGGCGCGCACCACGACGCCGGCGGCCCGGCGGAACGCGAGGTCACCGCCCGCGGCGCCGGCCGTGCGGCGAGCGGGGCGCAGCCCGGTACGTGCGGCCCGGCCGTCCGAGGGCCTAACCTCCGGGAGGAAGCACGCGCATCTGAACGAGGGCCCGATGAAGATCGAATTCCTGCTGCACAACGCGTACGGCATCGGCGGCACCATCCGCTCGACCGTCAACCTCGCCGCCGCCCTCGCGGACCGGCACGAGGTCCGGATCATCAGCGTCAACCGGCCCGTGGACGTCCCCGAGCTGGACATCGACCCGCGCGTCCGCCTCACGCCCCTGGTCGACCTGCGCGAGGGCACCGACGGCGACGAGTACGAGGCCCCCCTCAACCAGCAGGCCAGCGAGATCTTCCGGGACGAGCGCATCGACAACGGCCGGATGGCCGCGACGGCCCTCACCGACCAGCGCCTGCGCGAGCACCTCGCCGGCACGGACGCCGACGTCGTCATCGCCACCCGCCCCAAGCTCATCGGCTACCTCGCGAAGTACGGCTCCGACCGCTACCTGCGCCTGGGCCAGGAGCACCTCACGCACGAGGCCCACGTCCCCGAGCTGCACGCCGTGATGGACCCGGCGATCGCCGCCCTGGACGCCTTCGCCACCGTCTCCGAGGCCGACGCCGGGCACTACCGCGAGGCCCTCCCCGGCGCCCGCGCGCGCATCCTCTCCATCCCCAACGCCGTCCCCGCCCCCGTCGCGGAGCCCTCCGACGGCGCCTCCCGGCTGATCGTCTCCGCCGGCCGCCTCGTCGCCGTCAAGCGCTACGACCGGCTCGTCGCCGCCTTCGCCAAGGTCGCCGCCCAGCGCCCCGAGTGGCACCTGCGCATCTACGGCCGCGGCCCCGCCAAGGCCAAGCTGCGCAAGCAGATCGAGGAGCTCGGCCTCTACGAGCGCGTCACCCTCATGGGCGCCCGCTCGCCCATCGAGACCGAGTGGTCCAAGGGAGCCGTCGCCGCCGTCGCCTCCGACGCCGAGTCCTTCGGCATGACGATCGTCGAGGCCATGCACGCGGGCCTGCCGGTCGTCGCCACCGACTGCCCCTACGGCCCCCGCGAGATCCTCACCGACGGCACCGACGGGATGCTCGTCCCGCTGGGCGGCCCGGAGGGGGAGCAGGCCGCCGTCGACGCCTACGCCGACGCCCTGCTGAAGATCACCGGGGACGCCGCGCTGCGCGCCCGCCTCGGCGCGGCCGCCCGCGAGACCGCCCGCCGCTACGAGCCCGCGCGCATCGCGGCCCGCTACGAGGAGCTGTTCGAGGAGCTGCGCCCGGGCTCCACCACGACCCCCGAGAAGAAGAAGGGCCTGTTCGGCGGCCTGTTCGGCGGCGGCCGCAAGAAGCAGGCGGCCGTGGCCGCCCCCGCCCCCGGCGGGACCGCCCACCCCGAGGCCCGCTGCGCCGTCGCGGCCGACGGCTCCCTGGTCGTCCGCCTGCACACCGAGCAGCTCACCGCCGCGGACACGCACCTGCTGCTGCGCCACCGCGGCACCAAGGGCAAGGAGTCCGTGCGCGTGCCGCTCCCCGCCCGCCGCGAGCCCGGCACCTGGGTCGAGGCCCGCCTCGACCGCGCCGCGCACACCCTGCCCGAGGGCCGCTGGGACACCTACGCCGAGCGCTCCGGCGACAAGTCGCGCCGCCGCCTGACCGCCGCCCTGGTCGAGCAGAAGGCCCTGCTCGGGCTGGAGCTCGCGCAGAGCGCCGCCGGGGTCGCCGCCGCCGTGCCCTACGAGACGAGCGACGGCTTCCTCGCCGTGCGCACCTGGCTGCGCCCGCAGCACGCGGAGGCCACCGAGGTGCAGGTCGGCGCGGACGGCGTCCGCATCGCCGTGCGCACCTACGGCACCTCCCTCGGCGAGGGCGCCGAGCTCGTCGCGCGGCTGCGCCACGGCGACGGCTCCGCGGCCGACGTGCGGGTGCCGCTGGAGAACGGCTCGGGGACCCTGCCCTACGAGCCGATGCAGCAGCGGCAGAAGCCGGACGAGGAGCAGGACCTGTGGGACCTGTGGGCGCGGCCGCGGGCGGGGGCGGCGCTGGTGCGCGTCGGCCGGATCGCCGGTGACTTCGCCGACCGCAAGGGCATCGACACCTTCCCGGGCGCCGTGCGCGGCGAGGTGCGGCTGCGGCCGTACTTCACGGTGACCAACGACCTGACGATCACGGTGAAGGACGTGGCGCAGGAGGACGCGGCGTAGGCGCCTTCCCGAAGCGGGGGCGGCGGGGCGGGCCCGGTACGGAGGACGGCCGGGGCCGCCACCCCCCACAGGAGAGGCCCCGACCGCCGTCCGGTGTGGACCCTGGTGGGGCCCACACCTCCTACAGCGCCGCAGGCCGTCAATCCGTCACACTGTCATACCGGGGTGCCGGAGACCCTTTCTGGACGAAGCCGGGTTGCTGCCCGTAACGTGCGGGTCCGCGCCGCTCGGCGTGCGCCTCTCGCTTGTCGTCCCAGTGGCCGGGTCCGGGCAAACCGGATGAACGGGAAAATCGGTCACGTTTCAGGGGGTTCTCACCTATGTATCCGTGCGGTCACTGCCGCGCCGCCGCCGTCGGCCCGGACGGCCGCTGCGCCGCCTGCGGTGCCTACCAGCAGCAGGCGGCCACGGCGCCCGCGCCCGCCTACGGGTACCCGTACGCCCCCGCGATGCCGCAGGCCCCGATGCCCGTCGGCGGCGTGGACCTGCGCCGCGGCATGCGGATCGCGCTGATGACCGCGCTCGGGGCGAGCATCGCGGCGCTGCTGTTCGTCTTCTGGGCCGACACCCAGACGCGCATGGCGCTGCAGGACATGCTCGACAACGGCGTGACCTCCACCACGCAGGAGGACCTCGAGGACACGGACGCCGTGGCCACGGTCTCCTCGCTGCTGTACGTCCTGACCCTGGCCGCCTCCGCCACGTTCTGGGCCATCTGGTTCCGGCGGGCCCGCATCAACGCCGAGTTCTTCGCGCCCGGCAGCCAGCGCCTGGGCATCGGCTGGGCCGCCGGCGCGTGGTTCACCCCGGTGGTCAACCTCTGGTTCCCCAAGCAGATCGTCAACGACATCTACAAGGCCAGCGCCCCGCAGGGCGCCCCGAAGGCCCTGCTGAACTCCTGGTGGACCCTCTGGATCGCCGCCGGCGTCTGCAACATGCTCTCGACGGTGCTGGGCCTCGGCGCCTCCGCGCGGATCGCCACCAAGGGCTACGACGGCTCCACCTGGCGGGAGGACGTGGAGGCGCTCAAGAACTCGGCCACCGTCTCCGGCCTCGGCACGATGCTGATGATCGTCGCCGGCGTCCTCGCCATCCTCGTCGTCCGCCAGCTCGCCCGCCTGCAGGAGCAGCGCGCCATGCCGGGCGCCGGCGGGGCCGTTCCCGCCGGTGTGCCGTACGGCGCGCCCGGGTATGTCCCCGGGCAGCAGCCCGGCGGCCCCGCGGCCGGCTGGCCCAACCCGCCGCAGAATCCTTACGGCAGCGGGCCGGCGGGCTACTGAGCCACGGAATCTCCGAGTGGTGCAGGATGAGGGCGTGCAGGGGGACGACGCCGAGCTGACGGCCGCGGTGAACGCGGCCCAGGGTGGGGACGAGACGGCATTCCGGACGGTCTACCGCTCCGTCCACCCCCGCCTGCTCGGGTACGTACGAACGCTCGTCGGCGAGGCCGACGCCGAGGACGTGGCCTCCGAGGCGTGGCTGCAGATCGCCCGCGACCTCGAACGGTTCGCCGGCGACGCGGACCGCTTCCGCGGCTGGGCCGCCCGGATCGCCCGCAACCGCGCCCTCGACCACATACGGATGCGCGGCCGTCGCCCGGCCATCGGCGGCGACGAGAGCGAGCTCGCGGGCCGCGCCGCCGACGCCGACACCGCCGGCGAGGCCCTGGAGGCCGTCGGCACCGGCAACACCCTCGCCCTCATAGCCCGGCTCCCGCAGGACCAGGCGGAGGCCGTCGTGCTGCGCGTGGTCGTCGGCCTCGACGCGAAGAGCGCCGCCGGAGTGCTCGGCAAGCGCCCGGGAGCGGTGCGCACCGCCGCGCACCGCGGGCTGCGCAGGCTGGCCGAAATGGTGACGCCGGGAGCCGACGGGGTCGACGCGATCGACGGGACGACCGGGACGGCCGGGACGACCGGGACCGTGGGGGACGACGGAACGGCGCCGGCGCCCGGTGGCGCCGGCCGGCCGGCGGGGAGGCCGGTCACCGACACCGTCCCCCAGCAGCGGCGGGCGCAGCCCGGGTCACACCCCGGAGCGAACGCTTCTGCCGGTGTGACGCAAATGCGTGCGCGGACGCAGAAGGACATGTGATGGCGGACGACCACCGGTACGACTGGCTGGAAGACTGGCTGGACGAGGACGCCGTGGAGCGCTTGCTGAGCGGGACGGCGCCCGTCGCCCGGGCCGGTGACTCCGCCGACCCCGTGAACGAGTCCGCGTCGCCGGCGGCTTCGGGGGCATCCGCCTTTGCCGGCGCTTCCGGCGCTTCCGGCGCTTCCGGCGCTTCCGGCGCTTCCGACGCTTCCGGCGTCTCCGGTACCTCCGGCGTCTCTGCCGTCCCCGCAGGCGCAGCCGGTGCCGCATCCGTACCCGGGGACTCGGCCGACTCCGTATCGGGCACCCGGCCGGACGGCCGCCGCGCACCCGGCGGCCCGGCCGGCCCCGTAGCGAGCACCCGGCCGGACGGCGACCCCGTACCCGGAACCCGGCCGGACGGCCACCCCGTGCCGCCCGAGGCCGAGCGGCTCGTTGCCGCGCTGCGGTCGCTCGTGCCGGCGCCCGCTCCCGCCGGGCAGCCCCTGCCGGGGGAGGACGCGGCGCTGGCGGCGTTCCGCGAGGCGAGGGCCGCGGCGGCTGCGCCCGCCTTCGCGGCCGTGCCCGAGCCGGCCGTGCAGCTCGGTGCGCCCGCGGCCCGTCCCGCGACGGGGCGCGGTCTGCTCACCCGCTGGCGGCCCGTCAAGGCCGCGCTGGCCATGGCCCTGGCCGGCTGTGCCATCGGCGGTGTCGCGGTGGCGGCCGGCGCGGGCGTGCTGCCCGGGCCCTTCGGCGGCTCGGGCGGGCATCCCGCGGCCGCGCCGAGCGTGTCCGCCTTCGGCGACGAGCACGCCGGGAGCGCGTCCCCCGACGGCAGCAGGCCGCCCGGCGGCACGCCGTCCCGCAGCCCGGACGGCAGCCCGAGCGCCGGCGGCAAGCCGGACGGCTCCGGTTCGCCCACGCCCGGCTCCGGCCGGAGCGGCTCGCCCGCCGACCGGGACAGACCCGGCGACTCCGCGTCCCCGTCGCAGCGCCCCGGCCGGGGCGACGACAAGGACAAGGGCGACGACGCCCGCGGCGACGGCTCCAAGGCCGGCCCCCTGGCCACCCGCCTGTGCCGCGACTACCTCGCGGCCCAGCAGCGCCGCGACAGTGTCGACGAGGACTCCGTCCGGACGCTGGAGCGCGCCGCCGGCCTCGGTGGCAACGCCGACCTGCGCACCTTCTGCGAGAACGTGGTCAAGGCGGCCGACGGCGGTGACCCCGCCCGCTCCGGCACGATCACCGGCTCCGGCGGCGGGCGGAGCTCCGGCAAGACCGGCGGCACGGGTGACGACGGCGGCGGCTGGGACAGTCCGGGGCGTCTCTCCCGCCTTGTGCCGCCCGTCCACAGCGATCCCCGTTTCACCGTTCCGGCCCCCGGTGTGACGTTTTCCGACCCCACGGCGCTGTAGGTAGTGAGCCGACTGGTCATCGGCTGCGCACGAGCCGGAGTTCCCCCCATACCGTCGGCTCATGCGCTTCGGCGCGGGCGGGGCTCTTCCCCCGGCTCTGCCCGCGCCCCCCTCTTTCCCCCCCGTGTCGGGGCTGCCCCGTGCGCCCCGGTCGGCGCATCCTGTCTGCAGGATGTGCCGAGCAGCAGCGGGAGGCGGGACGCCCATGGCGCGCGAACCGGACAGCGGCAGGCCCCACGGCGGCAGGCCCCAAGGCGACAGGCCCGGCGGCGAGCCCGGCGGCGGGGGAGCGGGGCGGCAACACGGCGCGGGGCGCCCGCCCCGGCTCACCGAGTCCGGGCAGGCCGTCGAGCCCGTCTACGGACCCGGCGCCCTCGACGGCTGGGATCCCGCGGAACGGCTCGGCGCGCCCGGCGCGTACCCCTTCACGCGGGGCGTGTACCCGACCATGTACACCGGCCGGCCCTGGACGATGCGCCAGTACGCGGGCTTCGGCACCGCCGCCGAGTCCAACGCCCGCTACCGCCAGCTCATCGCCCACGGCACCACCGGCCTGTCCGTCGCCTTCGACCTGCCCACGCAGATGGGCCACGACTCCGACGCGGAGCCGGCGAGCGGCGAGGTCGGCAAGGTGGGCGTCGCCGTGGACTCCGTCGAGGACATGCGAGTGCTCTTCGACGGCATCCCGCTCGGCGAGGTCTCCACGTCGATGACCATCAACGCGCCCGCCGCGCTGCTGCTGCTGATGTACCAGCTCGTGGGGGAGGAGCAGGGCGTCCCGGCGGACCGGCTCACGGGGACCGTCCAGAACGACGTCCTCAAGGAGTACATCGCGCGCGGCACGTACATCTTCCCGCCGAAGCCCTCGCTGCGGCTGGTCGCCGACACCTTCGCGTACTGCGGCGCCGAGCTCCCCAAGTGGAACATGATCTCGATCTCCGGCTACCACATGGCCGAGGCCGGCGCCTCGCCCGTGCAGGAGATCGCCTTCACCCTCGCCAACGGCATCGAGTACGTGCGCACGGCCGTCGCCGCGGGGATGGACGTCGACCGCTTCGCCCCGCGGCTGAGCTTCTTCTTCGTCTCGCGCACGACGCTGCTGGAGGAGGTCGCCAAGTTCCGGGCGGCCAGGCGGATCTGGGCGCGCGTGATGAAGGAGACCTTCGGCGCCCGCGACCCCAAGTCGCAGATGCTGCGCTTCCACACCCAGACGGCGGGCGTCCAGCTCACGGCCCAGCAGCCGGAGGTGAACCTGGTGCGCGTCGCCGTCCAGGGCCTGGCCGCCGTCCTCGGCGGCACCCAGTCCCTGCACACCAACTCCTTCGACGAGGCCATCGCCCTGCCGACGGACAAGGCCGCCCGGCTGGCGCTGCGCACGCAGCAGGTGCTCGCCTACGAGACGGACGTGACCGCGACCGTGGACCCGTTCGCCGGCTCGTACGCCGTCGAGTCCCTCACCGACGCGATCGAGGAGGCGGCCGTGGACCTCATGGGCCGGGTGGAGGACCGCGGCGGGGCGGTCGCCGCCATCGAACAGGGCTTCCAGAAGGCCGAGATCGAGCGCAACGCGTACCGCATCGCACAGGAGACCGACAGCGGCGAGCGGGTCGTCGTCGGCGTCAACCGCTTCCGGCTCGACGAGGAGGAACCGTACGAGCCGCTGCGCGTCGACCCGGCCATCGAGGCCCGGCAGCGGGAGCGCCTGGCGCGGCTGCGGGAGGAGCGCGACGGCCGGGCGGTGGAGACGGCGCTGGCGGCCCTGCGCAAGGCCGCCGCCGGGACGGACAACGTCCTGTACCCGCTGAAGGACGCCCTGCGGGCGCGGGCGACGGTCGGGGAGGTGTGCAACGCGCTGCGGGAGGTGTGGGGGACGCACGTCCCGGCGGACGTCTTCTGACGGCAGTCGTCCTCTGACCGCAGTCGTCTTCTGACGGCAGTCGTCTTCTGACCGCAGTCCTTCCTGAGCACGGTTCTCCGTAGGAGACACTGGAGGGTATGTCCGCTCCCCGCCGCGCCTGCCCCGTATGCACCCGCGAGATCGCCGTCGTCGGCGGCCGCTACGCCCGTCACGACCCGCCGGGCCGCCGCCCCGCCTTCTCGTACGAGCTGATCTCCTGCCCGGGCTCGCGCCGCTCGGCGCCGCTGCTGGCGACGGAACCGCGCCTGTTCGACCCGGAGGAGCCTCCGACGGACGGACAGCAGCAGCTGTTCTGACGCGTCTGCCGCCGTGGCGGGCGGCAGACGCCGGCTGGTGGACCGGTGGACCGGTGGGTGGAGCCGGCGGTGCCGGCCTACCTGGAGCGCTGATCCTCTGCCTCTGCCGATGCCGCACAGAAGGTGTCCCCGGCGGGGCGCTGCCCGGTGACGAGGAACCGGCTGACGGCACGATCGCTGCACGCGTTGCCGGTGTCGAGCCACACGCCGTGCCCGCTGGACTCCACCGAGACGAGACGGGCGCGGTCGCCGAGGGCCGCGCGCATCTTCAGGGCCCCGTGGTGCGGGGTCGCCGGATCGCGCAGGTTCTGGACCATGAGGATGTTGGACGGGCCCCGGGACGTGATGCGGGTGGGCTTCTCCGCGGGCTCGTCCTTCCAGAACGCGCACGGCGTGATGCTCGCGGGCATACCGGCCGTGAGCGGATGGCGGGCACGGTCGGCGGCCACGGCCCGCTCGTACGAGGAGACGTCGCGCGGCCAGCTCACGTCGTTGCATACGGTGCCGGCGAACACGGCGACGTCGCGCTGCGTGAGCGGTTCGGGGAGGGGGTCGGGGACGGTGAGCGGGCTGTCACCGCCGCTGCGGGCGGCCTGGACGAGCGCGGCGAGACCGGGGTAGCCCGCGCGGTCGTACAAGCTCAACTGCAGGACCTGCCGCAGCAGGTTGCCGGTGAGGAGATGGCTGGAGCCCTTGAACGCCCGGGGCTTGCGGTCGAGTTCGGCAGCAAGGTTCAGGAACATCGGCCGGACGTCCTCGGGGCGCTCGGCGAGCCGGTCCTTGCCGCGGGCCGGGTCGGCGGCCCAGCGGGCGAAGTCGGGGAAGCTGTCCTCCGCGCCCGGCGCCATGTTGGCCAGCCAGGTGCGCCCGAGGCGGGCGGGGTCGGGGTCGAGGCTGCTGTCGAGCACCCAGCGGTCCGTGCGCTCGGGGAACATCTGCGCGTAGACGGCCCCGACGTACGTGCCGTAGGACACGCCGACGGCGGACAGCTTCCTCTCGCCCAGCGCCTTGCGGAAGCTGTCGATGTCCCGGGCCTCGTTGCGCGTCGACAGGCTGCGCAGCACGTCACCGCCGTTGCGGGCACACGCCTCGGCGACGCGCCGGGCCCGGGCCACGCTCTCCGAGATGTCCCCGTCCGGCCGCGGCCAGGCCCGGAACTCCACCAGCTGCCGGTCGCTCTCGGCGACCCCGCAGTCGACCGCAGTACTGCCCCCCACGCCCCGCGGATCGATCCCCACGATGTCGTAGGCCCCCTGGGTGGCCTTACGCACCTTCTCCCCCTCCCGCCCCACAGCCTCCACCCCGGAGCCCCCCGGCCCTCCCGCTATGAGCAACAACGTGCCGCGCCGCGCCTCGGGCCGCTCCGAACGGAGCCGGGTGACAGCAATGTCGACACTGGGCCCGGAAGGCTTCCGGTAGTCGAGCGGAACGGCAAGCGTGGCGCACTCGGCCCCGGCCGCACTGCCCTCACCGGTACAGGCCCGCCACCCGAGCGAGCCGGGGTGCGGCGCGGTGGCCGCCTGAGCGGGAACGGTGAGAGCGGTGGCGCAGGCGGCGGCGGACAGCGTCAGGAGGATGCCGGTACGGCTACGGGATCTCATGCAGCCAAGCGTGACTGACGGGGCGTCGGCTGACTATGGGGACAACTGGCCATGCGGGGTGGGGGTGGCCCCAGGCGGGGGTGCCTTGGCGGGGCTGCTGGGGTGCCCGGGTGGCGCTCTCGGGTCACTTATCCGCCGCGCACTGCGACCGGGCGGGATATTTCCGGGCCCAGAAGGCCGCCCCCCTCACCATCCGCGGCCGGATGCCTACCTCTTGGTGGCCAGGCGCGACAATGTTCCCGCTTTGAGGGTGCCTATGAGCATACGGAGGGCGGGTGGGGTTGTCCGCACCACGGCGGCGGGGGTATCGCTCTCGCGGAGGGCGAGTGTGGCGCCTGTTGCGGCGACTTCGACACAGTCGTTGCCACCGTCCCCGGTTCCCGAGTACGTGGACTTATGCCAGCCATCACTCATGGCCCGCTCCTGCCTTGAGGGTGCGTATCAGTGCGCCGAGGGCGGGTGGGGTGGTCCGCACTACGCTGCGGGGCGTGTCGCTCTCGCGGAGGGCGAGCGTGTCGCCGACTGCGGCGACCTCCACGCAGTCGTTACCGTCTCCATTTCCCGAGTACGTGGACTTCTGCCAGGTGGTCATGCGCATCATCAGTCCTTCACAGTTCGCGTGCGATCCGATGGATGAAGTCGCGAGTCTCCCGTGGGTCGAGTGCCGCACGCTCCACCTTGCCCCAGCGGTTGCGATATTTGGCGAGTTGCTCGTCAGCATAAAAGAAGCCGCTCCCATGGGCGTGATCAACCTGCACGGTGTCCAAGTCGGCGACACGGTCGGCCGCGTAGAGCATCGAGTAGCCCATACCCGCGAACCCGTCGACATCGAACGGGACTACCCGGATCGTGACACCCGGCCAGTCGGATGCAGCCAGCAGGAAGTCGAGTTGATCGCGCGCAACCTTGCGGTCAGCCGCCCTCATACGCAGCGCGGCCTCATGCACGATCGAGGTGAAAGTCGGGGGATTATCGCGCTCAAGCACCTCACGACGCTGCAGGCGGAAGGCAACCACCGTTTCGAGGTCGTACAACCCCAATTCAGCAGCCACGTCGCCGAATAGAGCCCGCATGTACTCCTCGGTTTGCAGGAGTCCTGGCACATGGACGATCTGCACGCTCTGGAGGGAACTCGCATGCCACTCCAGCTCTGCCAGATCCAAGGCAGACGGAGCCATCCGTCCCCGGTACTTCTCCCACCACCCGCGCGAACGCTCGGCAGCCCGCTCCGCGAGGGCGTCGACCAGGGCGGGGTCCTGTACGCCGTAGCGCTCCGCAAGGGCGCGCGTCCGCTCGGCGCCCACCGCGGCGTTGCCCGCCTCGATGTGGGACAGCCACGCCTGGTCCCGGCCGACGGCCGCAGCGGCGTCGCGCGCCGAGACCCCCGACCGCTCGCGCAGCTTCCGCAGCTCGGCGCCCAGACGCTCCTGCCTGGCCGTGACGATGCTCCGCCTCGCCATGTCGCCCTCTTTCTCGCGCGCTTGCGGCGCCAATGTGTCACAGCGGGCCCCGATGGGGCGAACTTCACGGGATCGGTTGCGCAGTCCCAAAATTGGCACCTACGTTGAGTGTCGCGCAGCTCACACCACGAGCTCACCGTCCCGGAAGCGCACCGCCCCGCCCTGCCCCCACGCAGTGGCGCCCGCGGCAATGACACCGGGCGTCAGGTCACTTCACCCCACCCCACCCCGCCGGAGGCGACATGCTGCTCCTGCCTGCCCCGAAGCCAGTCCCCCTCGCGCCTGCCGAGATCGAGCCGTTCGAGTACCGCCTGCGCGTCCCCAACGACGCCCGCGCCGTCCCCATCGCGCGCGGCGCCACCCGCGCCGTCCTGGCGGCCCACGGCCTGGGTGAACTCATGGGCCGCGCCGAACTGCTGGCCTGTGAGCTGCTCACCAACGCCATCGTGCACACGACCGACGCCGCCGAGCTCCGCGTCTCCTGGTCGCAGTGGGAGATCCTCACGCTGACCGCGTGGGACAGCGGTGACCTCCCACCCGCCCCGCGCTCGGGTTCTCACCCCTACGACGACAACGGCCGCGGCCTGACGCTCCTCCGTTCGCTCGCCGACAACTGGGGGCACTTCGCCTCGCCGCACGGCTTCACGTGCCGCCCCTCCAAGGCCGTATGGTGTTCGATCACGCGCAGGCAGTCGTCGTCTCGCCCGCATGGGTGAGCTCGGGCCACTGTTCGAACCAGCGCTCTTCCGCCTCGAGTTGGGCCGCCAGGGAAATGAGACGCGGTTCGCTGTGGGCCGGGCCCAGGAGCTGGGCGCCCAGGGGCAGGCGGCCCTGTTCCGTGAAGCCCGCCGGGACGCTCATGCCCGGCCAGCCGAGGACGTTCCAGGGCCAGGAGTACGGGCAGGCTGCGATCATGGTCGCGTCCGTGCGGCTGCTGGAGAGGTCCGAGAGTTCCCCGTTCCGTAGCGGCGGCACGGCGGTCGTCGGGGTCAGGATCACGTCGAAGCGGTCGAAGATCTCCCCCACGCGCCGCCGCAGCGGCTCCTCCGCGGCGCGGGCCACGCGCAGCACCCCGCCGCCCAGGATCAGGCCGCCGCGCGCGTTGACCTTCGTGCGGGCGTCCAGCAGGGCGGGGTCGGGGACGCGCCCGGCCCATTCCCGTACGCCGGACATCGAGCGCGGTACGAACGTGAGCCCGATCAGCCCGTAGCGCGGCTCCTCCTCGATCACCTCGTGGCCGAGGGAGGCCAGCCGTTCCGCGATGCGGACGGTCGCCGCGGCGGCCTCCGGGTCGAGCCGCTGGCGGGCGGCGGCGAAGGCGGGGCGCAAGGAGAGGGCGATCCGCAGCCGGCCCGGGTCGCGGCCGGCTGCGGCCAGCGCGTCCACGGGCGGCGGCCGGTGCAGGTCCCCGTCGTGGCTGCCGCTCGCCGCCTGCAGCAGCAGGGCCGCGTCGGCGACCGTACGGGCGAGCGGGCCGTGGCAGGTGATGCCGCGGAAGGCTTCCGGCTCGGGCCAGGTCGAGACGCGGCCCCGCTGCGGTTTGATGCCGACCAGGTGCGTCCAGGCGGCGGGGATCCGGATCGAACCGGCGCCGTCCGAGCCGAGCGCGGCCGGTACGAGCCCCGCCGCGACGGCGGCCGCCGCACCGCCCGAGGAGCCGCCGGGCGTGTGCTCCGTACTCCACGGGTTGCGCGTCACCCCGAACGCCGGGCCCTCCGTGACGGGCCACTGCCCGAGCTCCGGCGTGTTCGTCTTGCCGACGACGATCGCGCCCGCGGCCCGCAGCCGCCGTACCGCCTCGCTGTCCGCCGATTTCGGCGGGAAATCGCCCGCGCAGCCGAAGGCGGTGGGCTCGCCCGCGACGTCGACGTCGTCCTTCACCGCCACGGGGACGCCGAGCAGCGGAAGCCGCTCCCCGGCCTCGCCGGCCGCCAGCCGCCGGTCCGCCGCGTCGGCCTCGGCGAGCGCCGCCCCGGCCCGTACGCGGCGGAACGCGTTGAGCAGCGGCTGTGTCTCCGCGATGCGGGCCAGCGAGCGCTCTACGAGTGCGCGTGACGTGACGTCACCTGCGGCCAGTGCCCGTACCTGCTCGACCAGTCCACTGCCCGTCAGATCCGTTAAGCCCGTGGTGTCTGCCATCGGGTTCCTCCCCCGTGGTTCGGAACTCTTCGTTCCGAATACCGTGAGTGCACCTCTGGCCTCATTTTGTACCCTTCCTCTGGCTTGGGGAGGCGAGAGTGACGTCATCGACGGCGTTGACGGACGAAATACGCGCACTGCATGCGGAGGAGGGGCGGCCGGCTGCGTTGGTCGGCCGGTTCCGCAGGTCGGCGGTGCTGGTGCCGTCGGACGGTCAGGACGGTTTGTGGTCCGTCGAGTACGGCGGGATCCGCTGGATCTGCGCGTTCACGGACGAGGCGGCGCTCGGGCGGTTCGCCCTCGCCCGAGGGGCCGCGCCCCGTGCGGACGGGACGACCGACTGGGCGTACCGCACGGTGCTGGGCGCGCGGCTGCTGGACGTGGTCGTGCCGGCCGTCGGCGTACCGGCCGGTGTCGCTCTCGACGTCGGCAGTGAGCATCCGATGCTGTTCCCGCCGGTGGCCGGGATCGTGCCCGACGCGTACGCCGTCAATACGGATGCGGGCACCGGCACCGGCACTGACATCGGCATCGGGCGCGGCATCGGCATCGGCATCGCGGAGGGCACCGCATGACCGGCAGTGGCGGCGCCAGCGGAAGCAGCAGCGGCAGCGGCCCCGGCGACGGCCTCGCGGCCGACTCCGCCGCACTCGGCAACATAGCCAAGGGCATCAACGGCGCCATCGGCGAACTCAAGTCCATCGGCTCGCCCGGCGACGCGGCGGTCGGCCGCGGCTTCGACGAGCTCGCCCTCAGCGGCGTCGAGCTGGGACACGAGGGACTGGCGGCAGCGTTCAAGACCTTCTGTTCCCGGTGGGACTGGGGGGTGCGCGCCCTGGTGCACGACGGCAGCCAGTTCGCGCAGCGCGTGGGGCTCGCCGCCGGTTACTACCACGAGCAGGACGCGTACATCCGGGACACGTTCAAGGTCGGCGTGAACGCCGTGATGGGCAACCCGCACCTCCTGGAGGAGGACGTGGAGAAGAAGTCCATGTCCGAGATCCTCGCCGACAACCCCGTGAACGACTTCAGCCACCCGGACTACAGCGCAGAATCGTTCCGCAAGGCGGACGGGAACATCCGCCGGGTCTGGGCCGACACCGCCCGCGACGCCTCCACCGGCGCCGCCAACGGCTACGGCAAGGGACCGCTCGGCCGCCAGGGCACAGAGGCGGCGAACAGACTCGCCGACAAGCTCGACGGAGGGCGCGCCGGAGAGCACCCGGGCGGGCACCCCGGTGTGCACGCAGGTGAGCGCGCCGGCGAGCCGGAGGGCCGCGACTGATGGGTGTCTTCGATCCCCTGGTCAAGGGCCTCGACAAGGTCGGCGAAGCCGCCGAAAAGGGCCTCGACAAGATCGAGAAGAAGGCGGGTGAGGCCGTCGAGTGGGGCGCGGACAAGGCCGCCAAGGGGCTGGACAGGATCGGCGCCCACGACGAGGCGCTCGCCGTCAGGTACCTGGGCGACCGCACGGCCTCGGAGCTCGGCGCCGAGATCAAGGAACAGCAGCTCGGCCAGACCGAGAACCCGCTGGCCCTGGTCCACGGTGAACCCTGGGGCATCGAGGCCGCCGCCAAGCACTTGCAGGCCTTCCACAAGGCCTTCGACACCACGCACTCCGGCCTCCAGCGGGTCCACTCCGGGGAGTGGAAGGGCGAGGGCGCGAAGGGGTTCGACACCCACTTCGCGCCGGAGCCGAAGAAGTGGGCACAGGCCGCCGACGCGTGCGAGAGCGCCGCGAGCGCGCTCACCGCGTACGCGCACACCGTCCGCTGGGCCCAGAAGCAGGCGATGGAGGCCCTCCGCCTCTACAAGCAGGGCACGAAGGCGACGGAGAAGGCCACCAAGGCCTACAACGACAAGGTCGACGCGTACAACGCGAAGCTGAAGGCGGGCGAGGACCCGGGCGCGCGGCCCGGCACCTTCGAGGACCCCGGCGCCGCCGACATCAAGGAGGCGCACCGCATCCTGGGCGAGGCCCGCAAGCAGCGGAACACGGCGGCGGGCGAGGCGAAGGCCCGGATCGACAAGGCCGTCGAACTCGCCCCGAAGGAACCGGCCTTCCACAACCGCATGAAGGGCGACATCCAGGACTTCGCGGCGGCCTCGAACGTCGAGCTGCTCCACTTCGGCGGCGGTGTCTTCCGGGCCGGTACGGATCTGGTGAAGTTCACCCGCAGCCTCGATCCGCTCGACCCGTACAACATCACGCACCCCGCGGAATACGTCACCGGCATCAACAACACCGCTGCTGGTCTCGTCTCCCTCGCGTCACACCCCGAGCGCATTCCGGGAACGCTGCTCGGCCCCGGCTGGGGCTCCGACCCCTCCGAAGCCGCGGGCCGCCTCACCGGCAACTTCCTCATGGGCCTCACCAGCGGCGGCGTCGCCGGGGCGGGCACGCGCGTGGGCGCGGGCGCGGCCGGGCGGGGTGCGGAGGCCGGGGCGCGAGCGGGGGCGCGGGCCGGGGCGAAGGCCGGGGCCCGGGACGCCGGGAAGGAGGGGGCGGAGAGCGCGGCGCGGCGGGCGGCCAAGGAGGAACGGCAGGAGCCGAAGAAGGACCCCAAGGAGGTCGAGGTCTGTGAGACGGACCCCGTGGACATCGTCACGGGCCGCATGTTCCTCCCGCAGACGGACGTCACCCTCCCCGGTGCGCTGCCCCTGGTCTTCTCCCGCCATGTGAAGTCCGGCTACGACTGCGGCCGGTGGTTCGGCCCGTCGTGGGCGAGCACCGTGGACCAGCG
Source organism: Streptomyces aureoversilis (assembly GCF_042657885.1). NCBI lineage: Bacteria > Bacillati > Actinomycetota > Actinomycetes > Kitasatosporales > Streptomycetaceae > Streptomyces > Streptomyces aureoversilis. The sequence continues at coordinate 53,721 of NZ_JBHSKJ010000006.1, read as the reverse complement.
GCTGGAGATCGACGACGAGGGCGTGATCTTCGTCGACGAGCAGGCGCGGCTGCTGGAGTACCCGCATCCGGTTCCGGGCGTCGCCACGTACCCGGCGAAGGGCCCGCGGTGGCCGCTGACGATCGAGCCCGACGGCACGTACAGCGTGGCCGAGCCGGAAACGGGTCGCACCAGGTACTTCGCCCCCCACTCCCACGGTCTTCAGGGGGACGGGGACGGCGGTCAGGCGCTTCTGCGCCAGCTCAGCGACCGCAACGGCCACTGGATCGCCTTCGAGTACGACGCCGGCGGCACGCCGACAGCGATCGCCCACGACTCCGGCTACCGCATCCGCATCACCACGGATCCGGACGCGGGCCGCATCACCGCGCTGCACCTGGCGGACACGGAACTGATCCGCTACGGGTACGGGGACGGGTCCGGGTCCGGGTCCGAGGCCGGGAGCGAGGAAGGTGGCGGGGGCGGCAACCTGACCGAGGTCGTCAACTCGTCCGGTCGGCCGCTGCGTTTCGCGTACGACGAGCGCGGCCGGATGACGTCGTGGACCGACCGGAACGATACGCACTACGCGTACGAGTACGACGACCGGGACCGCTGCGTCTTCCAGTCGGGGACCGAGGGGCACATGCGCAACACCCTCGAATACGGGAGCCCTGACCCCGGCACCGGCGTGCGCACCACCAAGGTGACCGACGCCCTCGGCAACACCAACACCTTCACCATCAACCGGCGCTCGCAGATCGTCGCCGTCACCGATCCCACGGGCGCCACGACGCTGTCCACGTGGGACCGCCACGACCGTCTCCTCTCGCGCACGGACCCCCTGGGCCACAGGACGGAGTTCCGTTACGACGAGGACGGGCGCCTGGTGTCGGTGTTCCGTCCGGACGGGCGGCGGGTCTCGGCCACGTACACCGCGCTCGGCCTGCCCGGGACGACGACCGGCCCGGACGGGACGCTCTGGCGCCACACGTACGACGCGGCGGGCAACCGCACGTCGACGACGGACCCGGCGGGCGCCGTGACGACGTACGCCTACGACGGCGCCGGCCACCTCGCCTCGGTGACGGACGCCCTGGGCAGCACCACCCGTCTCACCTGCAACAGGGCCGGTCTGCCCGTCGAGATCACCGACCCCCTGGGGGCCGTCACCAGCTACCGCCGGGACTCCTTCGGCCGCGTGACGACCGTCATCGACCCGCTCGGCTCCACGACCCGCCTCACCTGGACCGTCGAGGGCCGACTGGCCCGCCGCATCTCCGCGGACGGCGCCGAGGAGCGCTGGACGTACGACGGCGAGGGCAACTGCACGGCGTACACGGACGCGCTGGGCGGCGTGACGCGTTACGAGTACGGCCCCTTCGACGTCATGACCGCCCGGACCGGGCCGGACGGCGTACGGCACGAGTTCACGCACGACACCCGCCTCCAGCTCACCCGCGTCACCAACCCGCAGGGCCTGACCTGGGACTACGCCTACGACCCGGCGGGCCGCCCGGCCGCCGAGACGGACTTCGACGGCCGCACGCTGACGTACGCGCACGACCCGGCGGGCCGGCTCGTGTCCCGTACCGACGGGACGGGCGAGACGATCACGTACGAGCACGACGCGCTGGGGCGGGTGGTGCGCAAGGTCGCGGCGGGCGCGGAGACGACGTACGTCCACGACGCGGCGGGCCGCCTGATGGAAGCCGCGGGGCCCGGCGCGACGCTCGTCTACAGCCGCGACCGCCTCGGCCGCGTCAAGTCCGAGACGACGAACGGCCGGACGCTGACCTTCGCGTACGACGCCCTCGGGCGGCGCACGCGCCGGGTGACGCCGGGCGGGGCGGTGAGCACGTGGACGTACGACGCGGCGGGGCGGCGCACGTCGCTGACCGCGTCGGGGCGCGTGATCGACGTCGAGCACGACGCGGCGGGCAGGGAGGTGGCCCGGCGCTTCGGGGAGGGGGTGACCCTGTCGTCGGCGTGGGACGCGGTAGGACGCCTGGTGTCACAGGGGCTGGAAGGCACGGGCGAGTTGCTCCAGCACCGCGCCTACACCTACCGCCGCGACGGCCACCTCACCGGCATCACGGACACCACCACCGGCTCCCGCACCTTCGACCTGGACACGGCGGGGCGGGTCACGGCCGTCCACGCCCCGGACTGGACCGAACGCTACGTCTACGACGAAGCCGGAAACCAGACGGAGGCGACGTGGCCGGCGACCCACCCGGGCGCCGAGGCGCAAGGCGCCCGCACGTACACGGGCACGCGAATATCCCGCGCGGGCGGAATCCGCTACGAACACGACGCACAAGGCCGCGTCATCCTCCGCCGGAAGACCCGCCTCTCGCGGAAACCGGACACATGGCGCTACGAGTGGAACGCGGAGGACCGCCTGACCGGGGTCACCACCCCGGACGGCACGCAATGGCGCTACGCGTACGACCCGCTGGGCCGCCGCATATCCAAGGAACGCCTCACGGCGACGGGCGAGGTGGCGGAACGCCTGGACTTCACGTGGGACGGCGCGACGCTCACCGAGCAGACCACCACATCCGTGGAGTGGCCGAACCCCATAACCCTGACCTGGGACCACAACGGCCTCCACCCGATAGCCCAGACCGAACGCATATCGGCGGCGGACGCGCCCCAAAGGGAGGTGGACCGCCGCTTCTTCGCGATCGTCACCGACCTGGTGGGCACACCGACGGAGCTGGTCGACGAGACCGGCCGAACGGCGTGGCGCACCCGCTCGACCCTCTGGGGCACGACGGCGTGGTCACGCAACGGCACGACGTACACCCCGCTCCGCTTCCCGGGCCAATACTTCGACCCGGAAACCGGCCTCCACTACAACTACCACCGCCACTACGACCCGGAAACGGCCCGCTACACCACCCCGGACCCCTTGGGCCTGGCCCCTGCCCCGAATCCGGCGACGTATGTCCACAATCCCCATACGTGGATGGACCCGCTGGGGCTTGCGCCGTGCCCAAAGAACGGTGGAGGCGTCAACGGCGGTAGTTGGGACCCGGATGAGGCTCCATACCTATACCGAGGGATCAGCTACGCAGACGGCTCCCAGCCGGCCCACTGGGTGGAAGCCTATGAGAATGCGCAAGCGGGGCGGGCACTCCCGAGAGGCGGGCACGATGACGTTCAACGGCATGTCGGTGGCGATGAGGGGACCGACAGTGTTTTCACATCATGGACTACCGACCTGGAGGACGTCGCACGCGAAGCCAGCACTTACGGAAATGGTCCTGGAATTGTACTGAGAATCCCCAATGGGGATGGTGCGGGATATTCTCGCGTGCCTGGAGTCCACTACCCCTATGACGAATCCGAGGTCACGATACGGGGGGTCGTCGGAGGCGCGGAGATCAGCATTGGTGGCGGCCCATGGATGAGGCCGTGAAGGAACTGTCACGCATGCGACATTAGGTATTCTTGCAGCTTTTGCCGGTCCGGGAAAACTTCATTTTGGCCACTTGGCCCGCCGCCTGGATTCGCGACCAGCCAGCGAATGGGGCCGGGACCTAGGCTATAGATGACCGCCCCGCAGTGTTGGCATGCAGCGACGGAAAGCGGGTGCAGTGGAAGCAAGGGGTTACCTTCACTCAGGGTCGAGCGAAGTTGCTCATCAAAGGATTTGCGCTCTGATTCTATCTCCATGATGCGCCAGTTTTCGGGCAATGAAGTGGGCCGCCAGACCTCGTACGCATATGCGAGGTCTGCGGGATTGGCGACCTTGAATGAGGCGGTCAATTTACGGGAGTGCAACCTTACGAACCCGCGAAGGTAGTCGATCAGCTCGCGTTCGTTCGGCGCTTGACTCGATCCGGACCATTCGGCCCAGGGCCCATCAGGTCGGTCGAAGCGATTTGAATAGGAGGTGCCCAAGTCGGAATCAAGGCAGAGAAGTGAACCGAACGCCCACGCTTGGGCGAAATGTGGTTCACCGGCCACCAGTGACCGATCCAAGTATGCGGCTAGAATTTCCGCATCATCTTGTGATCCAAAAATCGATAGTGCGAGGCAGTATCCATTTGCCGCTTCTCGTGATCCCTCTTCCTCGAGCAAGGTGCAGAGAAGTGGGCGAAATTCGGTTCGCCTTGCCATTGAAATCATCCACGTAGCTGTCAGGCGAGCCCGCCAGTCCGCTTTAAGGAGGGGGATGAAATCTGAGTAGGCGGCATGGGCTGAATCCTCGGAGAGGGCTCGGCCAAATTCGCTTCGCACTCGTTCGTCAGCGTTCTTCAGGGCCCAGCCTTGAAGCTTCCCATAACGTCGATTGGGCATGACATATCGTCGGACAGCTGCAAGGGTGTCGACGCTATCATTAGGCATCACGACAACATCTTGACGTACGCCACCCCGGCATGTCGACTGAGGTACCAATAGCCGTATCGGCTATCGCTCGCGGATCACTTGGGGTTCTTGCGGGCCTGGCGCTCCGACATCCAGCCTGCGCTGATGGCCAGCGTGGCAGCGTCCACTGCGAAGCCTGCGGCGGACGGGTTGACGTAGGAGGGGACGCCGACGGTGAAGGTCTCCTTGTTGTCGAGGTGGCAGGTGAAGCGGATCGGTATGTAGTCGATCTCGTAGGTGATCGAGTGCGCGGATTGCCAACCGTGACTGCGGCAGGGTCGTACAGGGGCGCTGTCGGCCCCTCCGTCCTCGGAGCTTGCGGATCGGCGGCTTCGGCTTCCTGCGGCGCCTCATTGGTGTACTGAGGTCAGCCCGCCGACTCAACTCGGCGGATATATCACTCTGTTGTGCGAGCTCGGCCGTGGCTGCGGATCAACATCCGTTGTTATGCCGGTCGATGCGTCGCGCGCATGAGGGCGCGCTTTTCCGCCGGGCCTCGGCCGGCATCGGTAGGAAACCGTGCCCCGATGCAGCGCACAAGCAGTGGTCACCCCCGCCGGAGGCGAGGCGTTACCGGCCGCCCCGTGTCATCAGCAGCAGCGCTCCGATGGCGATGATCGGGGTGATCACGATGAGGGCGAGGCCCATCGGGTTGCGGTGGTTGTAGACCCAGCGGGTGCCGTAGCGCTGGCGCATGAAGAGGGGCTGGTCGTCGCCGGCGGGGGCGCGGTCGCGGTCGTGATCGCCGGCGTGGTCGTTCTCGGGGCGCATAGGGTCAGGCTACGGACGGCAGTTCGATGTGGCGATCATTTTGTCGCACCCCTGTTGTTTTGTGGCGCGGCTGGTACATCCGGGCTATGGGGCGAGGATGTCCAGTTCCGCCATCGCGCCCGCCGTGATCTCGCGGGTCAGGGCCTCCGCGCGGGCCGCGTCCCGTTCCCGTACGGCTTCGGCGACGCGTACGTGGAGGGTGACGGCGGCCGGGTCGGGGTCGGTGAACATGACCTGGTGCTCCGTGCGGCCGGTGAGGACCTCGGCGACGACGTCGCCCAGGCGGGCGAACATCTCGTTGCCGGAGGCGCGCAGGATCACCCGGTGGAAGGCCACGTCGTGGACCAGATAGGCGGACAACTGCTGGCCGCGGGACGTGGCGACCATGCCGAGGGCGTGGCGGGTCAGCTCCTCGCACTGCTCCGCTGTCGCGAGGCGGGCCGCGAGGCCCGCCGCCACCGGCTCGACGGCCGAGCGCAGCACGGTGAGGGAGCGCAGCTGCCGGGGCCGGTCGGCGCCGGCCAGACGCCAGCGGATGACCTGCGGGTCGTAGACGTTCCACTCCTCGGTGGGGCGGACGGTCACGCCGACCCGGCGCCGGGAGGTGACCAGGTGCATGGACTCCAGGACGCGTATCGCCTCGCGGATCACCGTGCGCGAGACCTCGAAGCGCTGTTCCAGCTCGTCGGTGCGCAGCACGCTGCCCGGCGGGTACGCACCGGCGGTGATCGCGGGCCCGAGGGACTCCAGCACGCGTCCGTGCAGCCCCTGCCCCTGGTTTTCCATGGGGCAAGCCTACGGTCCTCCGTCGCGGCAAATTAAGTATGACGTTTGAGTCACAGAGTCTTGAATATGTCGTACGTAATGGGTTTCAGTGTCCGCACCCCCCGTCAACGGAGACAGTGAGGCCCCGATGAGCAGCCGTCCGGCATACCCCCACGTCGTCGTCGTGATGGGCGTCGCCGGCACCGGCAAGACCACCGTCGGCCCGCTCGTCGCGGAGGCCCTCGGCGTCCCCTACGCCGAAGGCGACGACTTCCACCCGGCCGCCAACATCGCCAAGATGTCCGCCGGGACCCCCCTCGACGATGCCGACCGGGCCCCCTGGCTCGACGCCATCGGCGCGTGGGCCGCGGGCCGGGCCGGCCGCGGCGGGGTCGTCAGCTGCTCCGCGCTCAAGCGCGCGTACCGGGACCGGCTGCGCGCAGCCGCGCCCGGTCTCGTCTTCCTCCACCTCACCGGCGATCACGACCTGATCGCCGGCCGCATGGCCGCCCGCAAGGGCCACTTCATGACCACCCGGCTGCTGGACTCCCAGTTCGCCACCCTCGAACCGCTCGGCGCGGACGAGGCGGGCGTCGACGTGGACGTCGAACCCGGGCCGGAGGTCATCGCCGAACGGGCCGTCCAAGGCCTGCGGCAGTTCTGATCACTCCCTCCCCTTCCTCCCCTTCCTCCCCCTCCCTCTTCCTCCCTCCCCCCTCCAAGGAAGCCCCGTGAGCACTCTCAGCGTCGAGATGCTGGCCGCGGCCCCCGCCGAACCGATCACCTCGGCGGGTCACGCACAGCTGGGGATCGCCGTCCTCGTCGGCATCGCCGTCATCGTCCTCCTCATCACCCGCCTCAAGCTGCACGCCTTTCTCTCCCTGACCATCGGTTCGCTGGTGCTCGGAGCCGTGGCGGGCGCGCCCCTGGACAAGGCCATCGCGAGCTTCACCACCGGGCTCGGGGCGACCGTCGCCGGTGTCGGCGTCCTCATCGCGCTCGGTGCGATCCTGGGCAAGCTCCTGGCCGACTCCGGCGGCGCCGACCAGATCGTCGACACGATCCTGGCGAAGGCGGGGCCGCGCTCGATGCCCTGGGCGATCGTGCTGATCGCGGGCGTCATCGGCCTGCCGCTCTTCTTCGAGGTCGGGATCGTCCTGCTGATCCCGGTGGTGCTGCTCGTCGCCAAGCGCGGCAACCACTCCCTGATGCGGATCGGCATCCCCGCGCTCGCGGGACTGTCCGTCATGCACGGCCTGGTGCCCCCGCACCCCGGCCCGCTGGCCGCCATCGACGCCATCGGCGCGAACCTCGGCGTCACCCTCGCCCTGGGCGTGCTCATCGCCGTGCCCACCGCCGTGATCGCCGGACCGCTCTTCTCCCGGCTGGCGGCCCGCTGGGTGGACGTCATGCCGCCCGAGAAGCTGATACCCCAGCGGCCGTCGGCCGAACTGGAGCGGCGGCCCAGCTTCGCCGTCACCGTCGCCACCGTCATGCTGCCGGTCGTCCTCATGCTTGCCAAGGCCCTCGTCGACATCGTCGTGGACGACCCCGAGGACCACGTCCAGCGCGTCACCGACGTCATCGGCTCGCCGCTGGTCGCCCTGCTTGCCGCCGTCCTCGTCGGGCTCTTCACGCTCGGCCGGGCCGCCGGCTTCGGCCGCGACCGGCTCGCCGTGACCGTGGAGAAGTCCCTCGTCCCCATCGCCGGCATCCTGCTGATCGTCGGCGCCGGCGGCGGCTTCAAGCAGACCCTGATCGACGTGGGCGTCGGCCGGATGATCCTGGACTTCTCCAAGGACTGGTCGGTCTCGGCCCTGCTGCTGGCCTGGCTGATCGCCGTCGCCATCCGGCTCGCGACGGGCTCGGCGACGGTCGCCACCATCTCGGCCGCGGGCCTGGTCGCCCCGCTGGCCGCCGACATGAGCACGACGCACGCCGCGCTGCTCGTCCTGGCCGTCGGCGGCGGCTCGCTGTTCTTCAGCCACGTCAATGACGCCGGGTTCTGGATGGTGAAGGAATACTTCGGCATGGACGTCGGGCAGACGATCAAGACGTGGTCGCTGATGGAGACCGTGATCTCCGTCGTCTCCCTCGTGTTCGTGCTGCTGCTGTCGCTGGTCCTCTGACGCGCCGGGGGCCTCGGCCCCCGGTCCGTTGCTCCTCTCGGCCGTGCTTGCACCGCCCGCTCTGCGTTGCTGCCGCTCCGATGGGCATATCGGACCTTAGGCTTCGCACATGCGCATCGGAAGACCTGTCGCCGTGCTGCTCGGCGCCTCCCTGCTGGCAGCCGGCTGCACGAGCAGCCCCTCCCCGAAACACGCGGATGCGAAGAGCACCCCGAACGGCGGCGCCACCGCCCCCGCGTCCCCCGACGCGGCGGCGGGGCCGCTCGGCGCCTCCGACCTCCAGGGCCGCTGGTGGACCTGGGCGTCCTCCAGCCCCAGCGGCTCCAACCCGGTCGAGGACCGGGACGGCAGCCTGTGCGACCGGGGCCAGAAGGACGGCGTCTGGTTCCTGGCCGGCACCTTCGGCGAACGCGCCAAGCGCACGTGCGCCGTCCCGGCCGGGCGGCGGGTGGCGTTCCCGCTGGTGAACCTGATGAGCGATCAGGCCGGCTGCTCCGAGTTCATGGCCCCCGCCAAGGGCACCGCCACCCTCGACGGCAAGCCCCTGCGGGCCGAGCGCTACGACGCCACGCCCGTACGGGTCACCGCCGAGGAGGGCAACCCCCTCACCGACGGCGGCGGCAGCTTCCGCACCCACGCCTGCGGGCTGTGGGTGCAGATGGAGCCGCTGCGCCCCGGCAACCACACCCTGCAGATCCGGGGATCCTCCGGGCGCTTCACCGTCTCGGTCGACTACACGCTCAAGGTCCCGGCGGCCGGGTCGGCCACGGACCACGACGCCGCCTGACCGCCTGACCGTCTGGCGGCCTGACCGCCTGACGGCCCGGCCGTCTCCGTCCGACCGCCTGGGCCCGTACGTCGCAGGCCCGGCCCGTACCACCGCTCAGGGGCGTATCTCCGGTACCGCCCCTGTCCCCGAGACCTCCGCCAGATACGCCCGGACGTCCGCCGCGTCGTCCGTGGCCAGCCCGACATAGCCGTCCGGGCGGACCAGGAACAACCCCGTGCCGTACGCCGCCTTGGCGTGCCCGCCGGCATCGATCAGGTCCGGCGCGGCACCACCGATCCGGTACGTACGGACCCACTCCACGTCCGCCACCGCGGCCGCGGCCGGCTCGCCCTCGGCATCCGACCCGGTGAGGTCCAACAGGGTGAAATGCGGGCCCCGGAAGGCGTCGAAGAGGCTGAAGGGCGCGCCCGAGGCGTCGGTGCAGGGCGCGTCGGGCGCCCGGTCACCCGCCCGCAGGACGTCCTCCGAGCTGTCCGCCCCCTCCGGCAGCCCCCGGCGCAGCTCGCGCGCCAGCGGGCCCGTCCGGTAGCCGAGGGTGAGCTGGTGGGTCTCCTTGCCGCGCCGCGACAGGCCGCGCTCGACGCCGAGGGTGCGGTCCTGCGTATGCATGCGCGTGCTCAGGGCCAGCACATCGGCGGCCACCCGCATCCGCTCGGCGTCGTACGTGTCGAGGAGGGCGTCCGGCGCGCCGTGCCGCAGGACGGCCCCCAGCTTCCAGCCGAGGTTGTAGGCGTCCTGCACGCTGGTATTGAGGCCCTGCCCGCCGGCGGGGGAGTGGATGTGCGCGGCGTCCCCGGCGAGGAAGACCCGGCCCGTGCGGAAGCGCTCGGCCATGCCGGCCTTCGGCCGGAAGGACGAGGCCCAGACGGTCTCCTCCGGCACGAGGCCCGTGAGGCCCGTGCGTTCCGCGATGAGCCGGGCCAGGGCCTCGGGGGCGGCGTCGCGCTCCGGCTGCGGTTCGTAGGCGGTGTCGGACCAGAAGGCCATGATCTGGACGGTGTCCGCCGAGGCCTCCAGCGGGCGCAGGCCGATGAGCCCGCCGGGCGCCGTGGGCCACATGTGCCAGTGGTCGCGGTCGATCCCCGCCTGCTCGAAGCCTGTCATCCGCACGTCGGCGATCAGCGCCGGGCGCGCGTCGACGGCCTCGACCTCGAAGGGCACGCCGAGCGCCTTCCGGACGGTGCTGCGCCCCCCGTCCGCCGCGACGAGATAGGCCGCCCGCACCGTCTCCACCGTGCCGTCGGCATGCCGCAGCTCGGCCGTGACACCGGCGCCGTCCTCGTCGCCGTCCTCGTCCTGGGTGAATCCCACCAGCTCGGTATTGAAGTCCACCCGGCCGCCCAGCTCTTCGAGGCGCGCGTACAGCACCTCCACCGTGCGCCACTGGGGACACATCAGCACATGGGGATAGGGCACGCCGGGGGAGGGATCGCCGGGCTCGACGAGTTCCCACTCGCGCATGCGCTCGGTGCCCTCCCACGTCTGCATCGGCGGGACGGGGCCGCCGGAGGCCAGCAGGGCCGCCACGGTGCCCAGGTCGTCCATCACTTCCAGGCTGCGCGGCTGTATCCCCGTGCCGCGCGAGCCGGGGAATCCGCGCCCGTCCCGCTCGACGAGCCGGTGGCGGATGCCTCGCCGCGTCAGGTCGATGGCGAGGACCAGGCCGGTGGGCCCGGCTCCGGCGATGAGCACTTCGGTTTCGGCGGACACGTCGGCCGACGGGCCGGTGGATGCGTCAGTTGATGTGTCAGTGGATGCAGGCGTGGTCGTAGCCATGCGATCCGCCCCCCTTAACGTCGTTAAGTGCGTTGCCCTCCCAGAGTGAACTGAACGTTGTTAAGCTGTCAAGGTGGCAACTCGCATCGACCGCGCCCAAGTGGCCGAAACCGCCCTCCGTTTGCTCAACGAGGTGGGCCTCGAAGGCCTGACCCTGCGCAGGATCGCCAAGGAGCTGGGCGTCCAGGCCCCGGCGCTCTACTGGCACTTCAAGAACAAGCAGGAGCTGCTCGACGAGGTGGCCACCGAGATGTTCCGGCGGATGTCCGGATCCCTCGCCGCCGTCGACACCAGCACGTGGCAGGAGTTCCTGACCGGCGCGGCCCGCGTGATCCGCGAATTCCTGCTCGGCTACCGCGACGGCGCCAAGGTCTTCAGCGGCACGCGCTTCACCGACCTCGGCTACGCGAGCCCGGTGGAGGGGATGATGCGGGTGATCGTGGACGCGGGCTTCACCCCGCAGGCCGCCGCCCGCGCCTGGTTCACGATCAACACGTACACGATGGGGTACGTGATCGAGGAGCAGTCCGTCTACCCCGACCCCGGCGGCGAGCGCGACCCCGCGTACGAACTGGAGGAGCGCGCCCGGAAACTGGAGGGCTACCCCCTGGCCATACAGGCAGGAGAGGTGTTTTTCAGCGATCTCGACGCCGGCTTCGAGGACGGCCTGCACGCCGTCGTCGCCGGTATCGAGGCGACCCTGCTACCGCCGCCCCTCAGGGGATCCGCCGGTAATTCCCCCGGGGTCGAGTGACCTGCGCAGTACGGGCGTGAGCCGCTGCTCCACGCAGCGGTGCAGCAGCCAGGCCAGGCCCAGCATCAGGGCGACGGTCAGGCCGAGCGTCGCGTACGAGGGGATGCCGAGACTCCGGTGCAGGACGCCGATCACCACCCACCCCAGGTGCTCGTGCACGAGGTAGAACGGGTACGTCAGCGCGCCCGCGACCGTCAGCCGGCGCCCGCCCGCCCAGCGGAACCTGCCCAGGGCCACGGCCGCCACCGCCGCGTAACCCAGCGCCAGGACGGCGACGATCACGTACGGGGAGCGGTACGAGAAGTAGTTCGGGTTCGGCGGGTGCCACAGCCCCGCCACCGCGTAGTGCTGCCCGACCAGGAAGCTCACGGCGACGATCCCCCAGTGCAGGAGATCGTGCCCGAAGCGGTGGACCAGGTACAGGCCGATGCCGCCGATGAAGTACGACGAGTACTCCGGCATCACCACGACCCGCAGGAACTCCACGTGCGAGGCCGTCGTCACCACGGTCGTCAGCGTCCACACCGCACAGAACAGCACCACCCGGTGCCGCGTCGCCCCCGGCAGCACCACGAACAGCGCGAAGAGCGCGTAGAACCGCAGCTCCGCCCAGAGCGTCCAGCACACGCCCAGTACGCGCTGCGCGCCCACCGGCTGCTGCAGCATCGTCAGGTTCACGAGCGCGTCACTGAACGAGACCGTCCTGTACGCGACCCACGGCAGCGCGAACGCGACGGTCACCAGCAGGATCGCCGCCCAGTAGGCGGGGTAGAGGCGGGCCGCGCGGGAGGCGAAGAACGAGCGCAGGGGGCGGCCCCAGCCGCTCATGCAGATCACGAAGCCGCTGATGACGAAGAAGATCTCGACGCCGAGGCAGCCGTAGGCGAACGCGCCCGACAGGGTGGGGAATTCGTGCCGCGGCGAGGCGCCCCATGCGCGGCTCACGTCGCCGTCGCGTCCGCCGTAGTGATACAGGGCCACCATCAGGGCGGCGATGATGCGGAGGGCGTCCAGGGCGCGGAGGCGGTTGCCGGCGTGGGGTTCCCCTGACGGCGCCGGCCGCTCCAAGGGCGCCTTTCGGCGCAGGCGCGGCTGGGCCGGGGCCGTCACGTGGTCACCGTCGCCTTCGTCGCCTTTGCTGCCCGTGCCTTGGACAGCCGCCGCTGCAGAGCCCGCGCCCTCCGGGCCACCTTCCGTACGGTCGGGTTGCGCGGCAGGAACCCCAGTTGCGACGGGATCCCGCCCGGCAGTGCCAGGGCGGTGAGGCGGCGGCGCTTGAAGTAGCGGCGGGTGTGGGGGGTGAGGTGTGTGGTGAGGTAGCGCTCCGCGGCGGGGCGGAGGTTCGGGTAGATCTGGGGCTGCATCGCGAAGCCGACGGCGGCCAGGAGGTCGTTGAGGTCGGTTCCGCCCTGCGGAATGCCGGTCCGGGACGCGCTCTCAAGCGCAGGCAGCGTGGCGTCCACCAGCGTCACCGGCACCCGATTGCTGTTCTGGTACGGGCTCAGGCGTTCCAGGAGGAGGTCCGTGCCCGTGTGTGCTGCCGGGAGGGCGTAGAAGGTCGTCGCCGTCAGCAGGGCCGTCGAGAAGCAGCCGGTCACCAGGGCCGGGCGCAGTCGCTGGTAGGCGACCTCGGCCAGGACGGGCGTGTCGAGGACGGTCAGGGTGACGCCGAGCCGGCCGGCCTCCTCCTCCAGCATCTGCGACCAGCGGGCCGGTGCCGCCGGGTGGGGCTTGAAGACGAGCTCGCGGTGGCCGCGCCCGGCTGCGCCGCGCAGCATCCGCACGTGCAGCTGTTCCTCTTCCTCGGGGGTGAGGATGTCGAGCGCCGACAGGTACTGCCCGAGCAGCAGCGCGGCGCCTTCGGGGGCGTCGAGGGCGGGTGCGGCGTCGGCGAGTTCGGCCAGCACCTTGGTGAAGACCTCCGTGGGGACGATCTCCGGCGCGACGCCGAACTCCGAGAGCAGCAGCGGCCGCAGCCCGGGTACGAGGTCGAGGTGGAGCAGACGCCCGACGCGGGTGCCGATCAGCGGGTCGACCTTGTTGCGGGTGGGGCCGTAGCTCATGAGCCCGTCGGCGTAGACGTCGAGCGGGGCGTCGGGGAAGCACTGCACGATGGCGAGCGCGGGGCTGACCTGGAGGGACTCGACGGCCAGCGAGACGTCGTCGTCGCCCAGGTCCCACAGCAGCCTCAAGTGCCGTTCCCACAGGGGCGCGTCGTCCGGTCTCGGCGACCAGCCGGACGGGTGGAAGGGGCGGATCGCTTCGTTCCAGGACAGGACGCCGTCGAAGCGGCTGCGCAGCCGCTCGAAGCCGGGGGCTTCGTCCAGGGCCGGGGTGGTCTCCGGGACGGCCGCGGTGTTGGCGACGAGCAGCAGCCGGCGGTCGGCGGGGGTGAAGCAACCGGCGTCCAGGGCGGCGGCGAGCGTCGCGGCTCCGTAGAGCGTGGACGCGAGGAAGATCTGTGTGCGGTGGCGCGCGGGGGGCGGGAGGGCGGGCATCAGGCGGCCGCTCCGGCAGCGCCCGAGGCCCCGGCTCCGGTCCCGGCTCCCGTCCCGCCCGGCCGTCGCCTCAGCCTCCGCAAGCGGATCGCACGGTCGTAGTCCATGGAATTCACGGCGTCCTTGACGAGTTCCGGTGGCAGTCGGCGCAGCGCGGCCGCGCTCTTCGTACGCAATGCGCGGGCCACCTGCGGCTCAAAACGTTCGATATTCGTCAGATGATGGGCAATGATTGCGCAATATGTTCGAACGGCCTTCGGGAGGAATTCCTCCGCGTTCCGGTCCCGGGCCGTCTCCTCGATGACCTGATCGAATGCGCGCAGGAAATCGAGCTGGCGCACGTCGCCGATCTGGGTGAGCGAAGTCGCGACCCCGCGCCGGTAGAAGACGCCCAGCAACCCGGCCACGGCGAACGTGCGCGCCTCGCGGTGCAGGCGCCAGATCCAGGGCCGGTCCTCGGCGGTCCGCAGGCCGTCGGTGAAGTGCAGCAGCCCGGCGTCCAGCAGCCGCCGGTGGTAGATGCCGGCCCAGGCGTACGGGTAGTCGACGGACGTCGAGCGGTCCGCCGGCAGGATCGTGCCGCGGGGGTCGAGGACCACTCCGCGGCGGCCGTGCGGCACGCGCTGCACGGTGCGGGTGCGGCCCGTGCACTGCACGTGGTCCGTGCGGACGAAGTCGACGTCCAGTTCCTCGATGAACGCGACGAGCTGCGCGTAGTAGCCGGGGGCCAGCCAGTCGTCGCCGTCGAGGAAGGTCAGGTACTCGCCGCGCGCCGCGTCCAGCCCGGTGTTGCGGGCGGTGGCGAGGCCGCCGTTGCGCTCGTGGCGCACGACCACGGCGCCCGGCAGCTCGCGCCCGGCGCGCTCCAGGAGTGCCGGCGTGCCGTCGGTCGAACGGTCGTCCACGAGAATGAATTCGAAATCCTCACGGGCGTTCGCACGCAGACTTCTCAGCACATCGGGCGCAAAGGTCTGAACATTGAAGAACGGGACGATGACGGAGAGCTTGACCACCCCGGCGACATTAGGCGGCCCCCCGGCATTCGTCTTGGCCACGGGCGGGCGCGGAGGTGAACGAAGCGCGGCGGAATGATGAACCCGCCCCGTCCCCGGGCCGATTCGCCGATCGTCGGTGTGCTGTTTACCGGCTGTTGCCCTCGCGTTGGGCAACGAAACGGAATGGATTTCTATCGTCGGCGACGTGCCATCACGTACCGAACCTCCGCTGCGGATCGCCGTGCTCGCCGACTCCGACACCCGGTGGAAATGGGGGGCGCTCACCGCGCACCGCCTCGCCCCGGGCGCACGGCTCGACGGGCGCCTCCTGAGAGGCCGCGCGACCCCCACCGCCCGCCAGCTCACCGAGGTGGGCGTGGCCGCGGCGGAGATCGCCGAGGTCACCGGGACGGAGTTCGTCCGCTCGGCCGGCCGCGACCGCTGCGACGTCGTGGTGCTCGCCTGCGTCGGCGGCGCCGTCCAGGCCATGGTGCACGGTCTCGCCGCGGCCTGGGAGGGGGAGGCCCGCAGGCCCGTCGTGGTGACCGGCTACGTGGGCGTCGTCTACGAGAAGCTCGCCGACGGGCTGCTGCTGCGCCACGGCGCCGACCTCGTCCTCGCCAACTCGCCGTACGACGCCGCCCGTTTCCGCGAGGTCTACGAGGGGGTGGGGGTGGACGCGTCGTGCGTGACCGCATGGGCGCTGCCGTTCCTCGGCGACCGGAACGGCCCAGCCCGCGATCAAGTGCGCCCGTTCACCGTCGTGTTCGCCGCCCAGCCCTCCGTGCCGGAGGGCCGCGCCGACCGCGCCTATCTGCTGCGGCGCGCCGTCGCGCACGCCCGGGCGCACCCGGAGCGCGAGGTGTTCATCAAACTCCGCAGCAAGCCCGGAGAGCACACCACCCACATCGAGGAACTCCCGTACCAGAAGCTCGCCCTGCGCGTGCCCGGCGGGCTCCCGTCCAACTGCCGCCTCGTCTACGGGCACATGGGCGAGGTGCTCGACCGCACGGACCTCCTGGTCACCGTGAGTTCCACCGCGGCCCTGGAGTCCCTCCACCGCGGGATCCCCACCGCCGTCCTCACCGACCTCGGCATCCGCGAGTCCCTCGGCAACCACCACTTCCTCGGCTCGGGATGCCTCGCCTCCTGGGACCGGCTCGACGCGGGCCACCTGCCCGAGGCCGACCCGGAGTGGGCGGCCCGCCAGGGCGTGCCCTCCGACGGCTCCGGGGAGGCCGTCTTCGCCGCCGCCCGGCAGCGCGTCGCGGAGCTTGCCGCCCGGCCGGGCCTCCCGCCCCTCGACCCCTACTACACCGCAGCCACCGCACCCGGGTACCTCCCCGCCGTCCTCGCCCGCCACGGCCTCGACCACCGGGGCCGGCCCCTTCCCGGCCGGGCGGGAGCACCCCGCGAGGAGAGCGCCCTGCGCCGCGCGGGCCGCGCCGCCCTGCGCGACGCGGCCCGCGGCGCCTACCGCCACGGCGTCCAGCGGGTGGCTCCGCTGATCCGCCGGGCGGGGGAGCTGTGACCGCCGGAGCGGCACCGTCCCGCCGCCGCTCCGGACACCCCGAACCCCCGGACACGCAAGGAGCCCGTCATGCAAGCCGCCCCGGCCGACCTGGCTGACACGGCCGAACCGGCCGCCCCGGCTGAACCGGCCGCCCCGGCCGTCCTGGCCGTCATCCCCGCCCGCGGCGGGTCGAAGGGCGTGCCCGCGAAGAACCTCGCCGCGATCGGCGGCGTGCCCCTCGTGGCCCGCGCCGTCCGCGCGTGCCGCGCCGCCCGCCTCGTCACCGACGTCGTCGTCTCCACCGACGACCCCGGCATCGCGGCCACCGCGCGCGGCGCCGGAGCCGTCGTCGTCCAGCGCCCCGCCGCCCTCTCCGGTGACACCGCCACCAGCGAGGCCGCCGTCCTGCACGCGATGGACGCGTACGAGGCGCTGCACGGGACCGGGGTCGGCACGGTCCTGCTCGTGCAGTGCACGAGCCCCTTCCTGACCAGCGGGGACGTCGACGGCGTGGCCGCGGCAGTCGTCGAAGGGGGCGCGGACAGCGCCCTGACGGTGGCGCCGTTCCACGGCTTCGTATGGCGCGAGGACGACGCCGCCACCCCCGCCTCTCCCAGTGGTCCGCCCCCCTCCGGCGCCCTCGGTGTCAATCACGACAAGGCGTACCGCCCCCGCCGCCAGGACCGCCCCCAGGACCTCCTGGAGACCGGTGCCGCCTACGCCATGCGCGCCGACGGCTTCCGGGCCGCCCGGCACCGGTTCTTCGGCCGTACCGAGCTCGTCCGCTCCGAGGCCGCCCGCGTCCTCGAAGTCGACGATCCGCACGACCTCGCCCGCGCCCGCGCCCTCGCGCCCCTCCTCGACGGCCCCGACCCCGCCGCCCGCCCCACACGCGCCGACGTCGACGCCGTCGTCATGGACTTCGACGGCACCCAGACCGACGACCGCGTCCTCATCGACGCCGACGGCCGCGAACTCGTCGCCGTCCACCGCGGCGACGGCCTCGGCATCGCCGCCCTGCGTCGCGCCGGGCTCGGCCTGCTCATCCTCTCCACCGAGGCCAACGCCGTCGTCGCCGCCCGCGGACGCAAGCTGCGCGTGCCCGTCCTGCACGGCGTCGACCGCAAGGACCGCGCGCTCAAGCAGTGGTGCGAGGAGCAGGGCGTCGCCCCCGACCGCGTGCTCTACGTCGGCAACGACGTCAACGACCTCTCCTGCCTCGGGCTCGTCGGCTGGCCGGTCGCGGTCGCGGACGCCCACGACACCGTGCGCGGCGCGGCCCGGGCCGTCACCGCCGCGCGCGGCGGCAGCGGCGCCCTGCGCGAGATCGCCACCTGGCTGCTGGGCCCCGGCCTGGCCATGCCCTGAGCCCGCCGGGGTTCACGACCTCCCCCGTCCCCGTTCCCCGTTCACGACCGCCGTCCACGCCCCAGTCCCCGCCCCCGTACCGCGAAGGAATCGCCCGCATGAACTCCGTGCTCACCGCCCCGTACACCCCCGTCCGGACCCTCGGCGCCAAGACGGCCGGCCCCGGCCGGCCCGTCTACGTCACCGGCGAGATCGGCATCAACCACAACGGCGACCTGGCCAACGCCTTCGCCCTCATCGACGCCGCCGCCGACGCGGGCTGCGACGCCGTCAAGTTCCAGAAGCGCACCCCCGAGATCTGCACCCCGCGCGACCAGTGGGACATCGAGCGCGACACGCCCTGGGGCCGGATGCGCTACATCGACTACCGCCACCGGGTGGAGTTCGGCGAGGACGAGTACCGCGCCATCGACGCCCACTGCCGCGAGCGCGGCATCGACTGGTTCGCCTCGCCCTGGGACACCGAGGCCGTCGCCTTCCTGGAGAAGTTCGACGTCCCCGCCCACAAGGTGGCCTCCGCCTCCCTCACCGACGACGAGCTCCTGCGCGCCCTGCGCGCCACCGGCCGCACGGTGATCCTCTCGACCGGCATGTCCACCCCGAAGCAGATCCGGCACGCCGTCGAGGTGCTCGGCAGCGAGAACATCCTGCTCTGCCACGCCACCTCCACCTACCCCGCCAAGGCCGCCGAGCTCAACCTCCGGGTGATCCACACCCTCCGCGCCGAGTACCCCAACGTGCCGATCGGCTACTCCGGCCACGAGACGGGCCTGCAGACCACCCTCGCCGCCGTCGCCCTCGGCGCCGCCTTCGTCGAGCGCCACATCACCCTCGACCGCGCCATGTGGGGCTCGGACCAGGCCGCCTCCGTCGAGCCCGGCGGCCTGGCGCGGCTCGTGCGCGACATCCGCGTCGTCGAGGAGTCCCTCGGCGACGGCGTGAAGCGCGTCTACGACAGCGAGCTCGGCCCGATGCGCAAGCTGCGCCGGGTCGCGGGCGTCGTCGCCGAGGGCGGCGACCGCGAGCCGGCCACGGTCTGACGGGCCCCCGGTGACCCCGAGCCCCGCCCCCGAGGGCGGCCCCCCACCGGAACCGGCCCCAGGCCGATCCCCAGGCCCCTCCCTGAGCCCGGCCGCAGGCCCGCGCCCGGCCCCGGGCCCGGCCCCAGGCCCGCCCGTGGCCCCGGCCCGCACCCTCGCCTTCGTCGAGAGCCCCGTCCAGCTCCTCAACGTCCTCGAATGGGCGTACGCGACGGGGGCGGACGGGCAGCGGCCCCGGCCGCCCGCCACAGCACCCCTCCTGCCCGGCCTGCCCGGCCCGCCCCTGGCGTGCGGCGTCCCCCGGCAGCCCGGGCCGCGCGACCAGGACGCCGGCGCCGGGCCGGGGGCGTCACCCGTCCGGCCCGAACCCAGCGGGCTCCTGGTCGTCGTCCTCGCGCCCCACGACCCGATGTCGCGCGGCCAGCTGCGCCGGATGGCCGAGCTCGCCCGCGACCAGGGGCACCAGGTGCGCTGGGAGGAGGCACGGGGCGGGCCTACGGCGCCGGTGGCCACGGTCGGCGGCCTCGCGGGCGCGCTGCGCCGGGCCCACCGGATCGTGATCGGCGACCCGTTCTCGCGCTACGTCCAGCTGCTGCTGACGATCACCCGCGCCCGGGAGCTGGTGGTGGTGGACGACGGCACGGCCACCATGGAGTTCGTCGCCCAACTCGGCCGGGGCGAAAGCCTTGTACGGTGGCACCGGCGCGGCAGTAAAGGGGCGCGCGATCTTATCTTCGCGCCGGTCTCTGCTTCAGCGCGCCGGATGCTGACGCCCAACGATCGCCGGAGCGTAGAGGTGTTCACCTCGATGCCGGTCGAACCGCCACCCGGCGTAGACGTCCGGGCCAACGACTTCGCCTGGACGCGCGCCGCCTTCGGCCCGCCCCGGCTCACCGGCGGCACGGACCTCGTGGGCACTTCCCTGGTGGAGACCGGGGTCGTGGACCCGGAACGCTACCTCGGGGCCGTAGCGTCCCTCGCCCGCGCCCACGGCGCCACCCGCTACTTCGCCCACCGCCGGGAGAGCGCGGAGAAGCTGCGCCGGATAGCGGACGCGGTGGGGCTGGAAGTCGTGCGTCCCGAGCTCCCGCTGGAGATCGTCGCCCGCCGCGGACCGGTCGGCCGCACGGTCCTGAGCTTCCCCTCGACCGTGGTGCACACGCTGCCGCTGGCCCTCGCGGGCACCGGGATCACGGTCGCGGTCTGCGACATCGACCCCGTTTGGCTCACCGAGCACGCCTCTCCGCGGGCGGAGGGATTCCTGGCCGAGGTGACGGACACGGCCCGGGATGTGCGGCGACTTCCGGCCAGCCCGCTGACGGCTCCCTGAGCCGTAAAGACTGGTCATACCCCTCAGGTGAGCCATCCATGCGGCTGAACTTTTCTTGATCGGGGGGCAGTTGCCCGGGTGGGGGCTCTACTCTTCCCTGCGTGAACCATCTGATGCCTTGCGACGCCGGGACTGCCACTTCTCAGGGGACGGGCGAGGGGGTGCTCGCCGGTACGCTCCCCCCGGGGCTGCGCGACGAACTCATCGCGTTCCGGCGGGATTTGCACATGCACCCCGAGCTGGGCAACCGCGAGTTCCGGACCACCGCGGCCGTCAAGGCGAGACTGCAGCGGGCGGGCCTCTCCCCGCGGACGCTGTCCACGGGCACGGGGCTGTTCTGCGACGTGGGGCGGGAGCCGGGCGTGCCCGCCCAGCCCATGCTGGCGCTCCGCGCCGACCTCGACGCGCTGCCCATCCCGGACACCAAGACGGTCCCGTACCGCTCGACGGTCCCCAGGATGGCGCACGCCTGCGGCCACGACGTGCACACCACCGCGGTCCTCGGCGCCGGCCTGGTCCTCGCCGACCTCGCCGAGCAGGGCCTGCTGCCCAACCCCGTCCGGCTGATCTTCCAGCCCGCCGAGGAGGTGCTGCCCGGCGGCGCCCTCGACGCCATCGAGTGCGGGGCGCTGGACGGTGTCGGCAGGATCATCGCGGTGCACTGCGACCCCAAGGTCGAGGTCGGCCGCATCGGCCTGCGGGTCGGCCCCATCACCTCCGCGTGCGACCGGCTGGAGGTCACCCTGGGCGGCCCCGGCGGCCACACCGCCCGCCCGCACTTCACCACCGACCTGGTGACCGCCGCCGCCCGGATCGCGATCGACGTGCCCGCGGTGCTGGCCCGCCGGGTGGACGCCCGCTCGGGCCTCTCCCTCACCTGGGGCCGGATGGAGACGGGCCACGCCCCCAATGTGATCCCGCAGCACGCCGAGCTCTCCGGCACCGTCCGCTGCCTGGACCTGCACGCCTGGCGGGACGCCCCGGACCTGGTGCACGCGGCGATCGACGAGGTCGCGACGCTCCACCGGGCCAAGTCGGAGATCAATTACGTCCGCGGGGTGCCCCCGGTGGTCAACGACGCCGAGGTCGTGGGCCTGCTGCGGCGCGCGATGGCCGCCCGCCGCGGTCCCGCCTCCGTCGAGGACACCGAGCAGAGCCTCGGCGGCGAGGACTTCTCCTGGTACCTGGAGCACGTGCCCGGCGCGATGGCCCGGCTGGGCGTCCGCCCGGTGGGCGACACGACCCGGCGTGACCTGCATTGCGGTGATTTCGACGTGGATGAGGGTTCCATCACCGCCGGCGTGGAACTCTTCACCGCCGCCGCATTGCTGGACGGACAGCGGATTTAGCTGTAGCAAGCACCGGCTTTTGGGTGTGTATTGATTGCACATAGGCGTGCACATTGGGCGTGTTGATGCCGGACTCGGGTCCGGTTCGAGAGTTCCAGGTCACGTTGTACGTAAAACCTGGTGGTTCGGGGTCAGATCACGTTGTACGTAAAACCCATCGGGGCCGTCGACGGCCGATCCCAGGCCTGACTGGGCTGGATGGATGGATCCCCGGCGCAATCGGGTCATTAGTGGTTCGCGACGATCCGATAACGGCTTTGATGTACCCCTTTTCAGTCCATCTACGCGCGTTACGATTCCGGCGTCCAGCGCCAATGGAGGCGCTTCGAGTGAAGGGGCCCCTCGTGCGCCGGGTATCCACAATCACTGCCGCGGGTATCACCACCGCGGCTCTCGCGTTCACCCTCACCGCTTGTGGTGAGTCCTCCACCGAATCGGGTGGCGGCAGCAACGGCAAGGGCGTCGGTCTCGCCTTCGACGTCGGCGGCCGTGACGACCACTCCTTCAACGAGTCCGCCGCTCGTGGCCTGGACAAGGCCGAGAAGGAACTCGGCGTCAAGGGCAAGATGATGACCGCCAAGAACGGCGAGACCGAGGCCGAGCGCGAGCAGCGCCTCAGCTCCCTCGCCGACGCGGGTTACAACCCGGTCATCGGCGTGGGCTTCAACTACGCGAAGTCGATCGAGAAGGTCTCCAAGGAGTTCCCGAAGACCAGCTTCGCGATCGTCGACTCGGTCGTCGACAGCCCCAACGTCGACAGCATCACCTTCGGTGAGCACGAGGGCTCCTACCTCGCGGGCGTCGCCGCCGCCCTGAAGTCCAAGACCGGCAAGGTCGGCTTCATCGGTGGTGTGAACAACGAGCTCATCAAGAAGTTCGAGGCGGGCTTCGTCCAGGGCGCGAAGGACACCAACCCGAAGATCGAGGTTTCTCCCGAGTACCTCGGCAACACCGACAAGGGCTTCAACGACCCGGCGGCCGCCAAGGACAAGGCCAAGGGCATGCTCGACCGCGACATCGACGTGATCTACACGGCGGCCGGCCTCTCGGGCAACGGCTCCGCCGAGGCCGTCGCCGGCAAGAAGGACGCCTGGGCCATCGGTGTCGACTCCGACCAGTACCAGCAGCCGGGTCTGGCCAAGTACAAGGACCACATCCTCACCTCGGTCGTGAAGAACGTGGACGTCGCGGTCTTCGACATGATCAAGAGTGTCAAGGACGGCAAGCCGCTCACCGGCACGCACCAGTACCTGCTGAAGGACGGCGGCGTCTCGCTGTCCACCTCGGGTGGCTTCATCGACGACATCAAGGCCAAGATCGAGGAGAAGAAGAAGGAGATCGTGGACGGCAAGGTCAAGGTCAAGTCCACCCCGTGACGCGGTGCCGGTCCCTGACCGGCACCAGTCCGGCCGGTCCCCGCGACCGGCCGGACCGCAAGGCCTCGGGCCCGGCGGAGAGAGGACCTCTCCACCGGGCCCGTACACACGCCCCCGGCCCCCGGCTGGGGGCGCTGCGGCCAACGCTACGCGCGTAGCATCCCGTTGACGCGTGTAGCGTCGCCCCCGCCCCAAGGAGCTCGGCCCGGTCCCCGCCCGGGCGGTTCCTCTTCTTCCTCCCGCTCCCTTCCCCGAGGAGAGTGCGCCATCAAAGCGTCCACCAGTACCGAAGCCGCAGGTACGCAGGCCCTCGCAGTAGAACTCGAGGGCATCACCAAGCGGTTCCCCGGTGTCGTGGCCAACCACGACATCCGCCTCACGGTCCGCCGCGGCACCGTCCACGCCCTCTGCGGTGAGAACGGCGCCGGCAAGTCGACCCTGATGAAGATCCTCTACGGCATGCAGAAGCCGGACGAGGGCACCATCAAGCTGGGCGGCGAGCAGGTCACCCTGCACAGCCCGAGCGACGCCATCGCGCGCGGCATCGGCATGGTGCACCAGCACTTCATGCTCGCCGACAACCTCACCGTCCTGGAGAACGTCGTCCTGGGCGCCGAGAAGCTGCACGGCATCGGCGGCAAGGCCCGCGCGAAGATCAAGGAGATCTCCGACGCGTACGGCCTGGGAGTGCGCCCCGACGTCCTCGTGGAGGACCTCGGCGTCGCCGACCGCCAGCGCGTGGAGATCCTCAAGGTCCTCTACCGCGGCGCCCGCACGCTGATCCTCGACGAGCCGACCGCGGTGCTGGTCCCGCAGGAGGTCGACGCGCTCTTCGACAACCTGCGCGAGCTCAAGTCCGAGGGCCTCACGGTCATCTTCATCTCGCACAAGCTCGGCGAGGTGCTCTCCGTCGCGGACGACATCACCGTCATCCGCCGCGGCACCACCGTCGGCACCGCGGTCCCCAGCGAGACCACCCCCAAGCAGCTCGCCGAGCTGATGGTCGGCAGCGAGCTGCCCTCGCCGGAGACCCGCGAGTCGACGGTCACCGACGTCGAGATGCTGAAGGTGGACGGTCTGCACCTGTCGGCGACCGACCCCGACGGCGTGGTCCGCGCGGTGCTCGACGGCATCTCGCTGACCATCCACAAGGGCGAGGTCCTGGGCATCGCCGGCGTGGAGGGCAACGGCCAGGCCGAGCTCGTCGAGGCCATCATGGGCATGCGCGACCCCGACGGCGGCACGATCACCCTCGACGGCGCCGACATCAGCCACGTGCCGACGCGCAAGCGGCGCGAGGGCGGCATCGGCTACGTCCCCGAGGACCGCCACCGCCACGGCCTGCTGCTGGAGGCTCCCCTCTGGGAGAACCGCATCCTCGGCCACGTCACAGAGAAGCCCAACAGCAAGCGCGGCGTCCTCGACAACAAGGCCGCCCGCACCGACACCGAGCGCATCGTGCGCGAGTACGACGTGCGCACGCCCGGCATCGAGGTCACCGCGGCCTCCCTGTCCGGCGGCAACCAGCAGAAGCTGATCGTCGGCCGCGAGATGAGCCACGCGCCCAAGCTGCTCATCGCCGCGCACCCCACGCGGGGCGTGGACGTCGGCGCGCAGGCGCAGATCTGGGACCAGATCCGCGAGGCGCGCCACGAGGGCCTGGCGGTGCTGCTGATCTCCGCCGACCTGGACGAGCTGATCGGGCTCTCCGACACCCTGCGGGTGATGTTCCGCGGCCGCCTGGTCGCCGACGCCGACCCCGCCACGATCACCCCGGAGGAGTTGGGCTCGGCCATGACCGGCGCCGCAACCGGCCACCTCGAGCACACCGAGGACGGCGAGGAGACCGCCACCGGCGGCGAGAAGACCGCTGCCGAGGGCGACACCAGCGCCGCCGGCGACGAAGAGAACGCCACCGACGAGGCCTCGGGGGAGGGTGACCAGAAGTGAAGAAGCTCGACAAGAACAAGCTGATCCTGGGCTTCGCCGCCCCGGTCCTGGCGGTCGTGGCCGCCCTGGTGCTCACCTCGATCATCATCGCCGCCACCGGCAAGGACCCGTTCCACGCCTTCGAGGTGATGGTCGACTACGGCTCGAAGAGCGACAGCCAGGTCTGGATCATCAACAAGGCCACCCCGTACTACCTGTCCGCGCTGGCCGTCGCCATCGGCTTCCGGATGAACCTCTTCAACATCGGCGTCGACGGCCAGTACCGCATCGCGGCCTTCTTCGCCGCCGTCGTCGGTGGCGCGCTCACGCTGCCCGGCATCATCCAGATCCCGGTCATCATCATCGTCGCGATGCTGGTGGGCGCCCTCTGGGCGGGCATCGCCGGTCTGCTGAAGACCACCCGGGGCGTCAGCGAGGTGATCAGCACGATCATGCTGAACGCCATCGGCGCCTCGGTCATCGCCTACTTCCTGCAGGACGGCCGTCTCGCGGAGAAGGAGGGCAACCTGGTCCACACGCCCTACCTGCCCGACGCGGCGCACTTCTTCGAGATCCCGACCCAGCCCAAGCCGATCTACGGCTTCGTGGTCGTCGCGGCGCTGGCCGGCCTCGCCTACTGGTTCGTGCTCGGCCGCACCCGCTTCGGCTTCGACCTGCGCACCGTGGGTCAGTCCGAGTCCGCCGCCCACGCCTCCGGCGTGAGCGTCAAGCGCATGGTGATCACCGCCATGCTGCTCTCGGGCGCCATGGCCGGCCTCGTCGGCATGCCGACCCTGCTCGGCGTCTCGTACAACTACGGCACCGACTTCCCCACCGGCATCGGCTTCACCGGTATCGCCATCGCCCTCCTGGGCCGCAACCACCCCATCGGCATGGTGGCCGGCGCCCTCCTGTGGGGCTTCCTGGACCGCACCAGCACCCAGCTGGAGTTCGAGGGCTACGCCCAGGAGATCGTCGGTGTGATGCAGGGCGTCATCGTCCTGTGCGTCGTCATCGCCTATGAGCTCGTGCGCCGGTACGGCCTCAAGATGCAGCAGCGCAAGGTCGGCGAGGAGCTCGCCGCCCAGGCCCGTAAGAGCGACAAGGCGGAGGTTTCCGCGTGAGCACCACCTTCACCGCCGCCCTCGCCGGGCGACTGAGCGGCAAGAACAAGGACGGCAAGGAGCGGCGCAAGCTCTCCTACCCCGTCGTCCTCCTGATCATCGCGGGCGCCCTGCTCCTGCTCTCCGCCCTGCGGATGATCACGGACGCCAACGACCTGACCTCCTCGGGCCAGTACAGCTCCGCGCTGGCCGCCGCCGTGCCGATCGGCCTCGCCGGCCTCGGCGGGCTGTGGGCCGAGCGCGCGGGCGTCGTCAACATCGGCCTCGAAGGCATGATGATGCTCGGCACCTTCTGCGCGGGCTGGATCGGCTGGCAGCACGGCCCCTGGGCCGCGGCGCTCGCGGGCATCGTCGGCGGTGCGCTCGGCGGCCTCGTGCACGCCGTCGCCACCGTCACCTTCGGCGTCGACCAGATCATCTCCGGTGTGGCCATGAACATCCTGGCCCTCGGCGTCACGCAGTACCTCGCCAAGCTGTGGTTCGGCGCGGAGGGCAGCGAGGCCCAGCAGGCCGGCGGCAACGACAAGCAGTCGCCCGTCATGGAGAACATGCCGAACTTCTCGATCCCCGGCCTGTCGGGCTGGCTGAACGACATCGAGAAGCACCACTGGTTCCTGGTCTCCGACGCCGCCGGCATCCTCGACGGCCTCGTCACCGACGTGTCCTGGCTGACGATCGTCGCCGGACTGCTCTTCGTCCTCACCTTCTTCGTGCTGTGGCGCTCCGCCTTCGGCCTGCGCCTGCGCTCGTGCGGTGAGAGCCCGGTGGCCGCCGAGTCCCTCGGCGTCAACGTCTACAAGTACAAGTACGCGGCCGTGGTCGTCTCCGGCGCCCTCGCGGGCCTCGGCGGCGCGTTCCTCGCCATCGGCACGCACATGTACTCCGACGGCCAGACCGCCGGCCGCGGCTACATCGGTCTCGCGACCATGATCTCCGGCAACTGGCGGCCGGGCGGCGTGGCCATGAGCGCCGGTCTGTTCGGCTTCATGGACAGCCTCCAGCTGCGCGCCGGCGGCCCGACCGTCCACGCGCTGCTGCTGCTCCTGGCCGTGCTCCTGATCGGCGTCGCCGCGTGGCGCCTGAAGGTCGGCAAGATGCGTGCCGCGGTCATCGCCGGTGTGATCGGCGCCCTGCTGGTCGTCTGGTACGCCACGACCGACACCGTGCCGCTGGAGCTCGTCGTCGCGACTCCCTACGTGGCCACGCTGCTGGTCCTGTCGGTGTCCTCGCAACGCCTGCGGATGCCGAAGGCGAACGGCAAGCCCTACCGGAAGGGCCAAGGAAAGTGACCTCTTCCCCCGACTGGGAGGAGCTGCGCGGGCAGGCCCGGGACGCGATGTCCCGGGCCTACGCCCCGTACTCCGGCTTTCCCGTCGGCGCGGCGGGCCTCGTGGACGACGGCCGCACCGTGACCGGCTGCAACGTGGAGAACGCGGCCTACGGCGTCGCCCTGTGCGCCGAGTGCGGGATGGTCTCCGAGCTGGTCGCCACGGGCGGCGGCCGGCTCGTGGCCTTCACCTGCTGCGACCGGCACGGCAACGTCCTCATGCCCTGCGGGCGCTGCCGCCAGCTCCTGTGGGAGCACGGCGGCCCCGAGCTGGCCGTGGACACGACGACCGGCATCCGCCCCCTGGCGGAGCTCCTGCCGGATGCGTTTGGGCCCGCTGACCTGAATCGTTAAAGATGTCCCTAAGCGCCGGAGGGGTTGTTGCGACAACCCCTCCGGGTCACTTTCCGGCCCCGGGAAGACCTGAGGACTACGAACTTAAGGAAAATGTGCTGATGGACGCCATTTCCGTGATCCGCGCCAAGCGCGACCGCGGTCGACTGACCGACGAGCAGATCGACTGGATCATCGACGCGTACACGCGCGGCGAGGTCGCCGACGAGCAGATGTCCGCGCTCGCCATGGCCATCCTGCTCAACGGCATGGACCGTGCCGAGATCGCCCGCTGGACCGCCGCGATGATCAAGTCCGGCGAGCGCATGGACTTCTCGTCGCTGTCCGTGCCGACCTCGGACAAGCACTCCACGGGTGGCGTCGGTGACAAGATCACCCTGCCGCTGGCCCCCCTCGTCGCGGCCTGCGGCGCTGCCGTCCCGCAGCTGTCCGGACGCGGCCTCGGCCACACCGGCGGCACCCTCGACAAGCTGGAGTCCATCCCCGGCTGGCGCGCCCTGCTCTCGAACGACGAGATGATGGACGTCCTGCGCAACGTCGGCTCCGTCATCTGTGCCGCCGGCGACGGCCTGGCCCCGGCCGACAAGAAGCTCTACGCCCTGCGCGACGTCACCGGCACGGTCGAGGCGATCCCGCTGATCGCGTCCTCCATCATGTCCAAGAAGATCGCCGAGGGTACGGGCTCGCTCGTCCTCGACGTGAAGGTCGGCTCCGGCGCCTTCATGAAGAACATCGAGGACGCCCGCGAGCTGGCCTCCACGATGGTCGGCCTCGGCACCGACCACGGCGTCAAGACGGTCGCCCTGCTCACCGACATGTCCACCCCGCTCGGCCTCACCGCGGGCAACGCCCTGGAGGTCCGCGAGTCGGTCGAGGTCCTCGCCGGCGGCGGCCCGGCGGACGTCGTCGAGCTCACGCTGGCCCTGGCCCGCGAGATGCTGACGGCGGCCGGCCTGCCCGACGCGGACCCGGAGAAGGCCCTGCGCGACGGCACCGCCATGGACCACTGGCGCCGCATGATCCAGGCCCAGGGCGGCGACCCGGACGCTACGCTTCCGGTGGCTCGCGAGCAGCACGTCGTGAAGGCGACCGCCTCCGGCGTCCTCACCAAGCTGGACGCCTACGCCGTCGGCGTCTCCGCCTGGCGCCTCGGCGCGGGCCGCGCCCGCAAGGAGGACCCGGTCCAGTTCGGCGCGGGCATCGAGATGCACGCCAAGCCGGGCGAGCAGGTCACCGAGGGCCAGCCCCTGATGACCCTGCACACGGACACGCCGGAGAAGTTCGACTACGCCCTCTCCGCTCTGGAAGGCGGCGTCGAGATCGCTCCGGAGGGCACGTCGTTCACGGCGAACCCGATCGTGCTGGACCGCATCGCGTAAGCGCGGCCGGTCGTCGAGAAAAGCCCCCGCTCCGGCGGGGGCCTTTCCTTTTCATCCCGCCACTCGCCAATCGCCACTCGTCCGGGTGAAGTTCTTGCGTGACCCCTGGTTGGGGTTGACGCGCGGCAGTGTCCTGGCAGAACAGCGTCACCTCTTGCCCGCGTTCCTTTTCCCGAGTCCTGATCGCGTCACCGTAAAGCATTGCCGGAATGCCTGAACGTCTGACCGTCCGAACAGTCAACTCCTCGGAAAGGAAGGGAAGATGAGCAGAAACAGGCTCACCGCCGCATCGGCCCTCGCGCTGACCGCGGCAGGGTTCCTCGTGGCCGCCGCCGGAACGGCCCAGGCGGCCGCCTACGACGACATCAACATGCAGAAGCAGGAAAAGACCCAGTGGTGCTGGAACGCCTCGGGCAACACCATCGCCGCGTACTGGGGCTACAACTACACCCAGACCCAGTTCTGCGACCTCGCCCATGCCGCGACCGGCGTCAGCTGCAACAACCAGCCGGCCACGCTCGGTGACATGGCGGGCGCCTGGGGGCGCATGGGATTCAGCAACACCGGCGTGGGGGTCGGCAGCTCGCTGTCGTTCAACGAGGTCTCCAGCGAGGTCAACGCCGGCCGGCCCATGGCCGTGCGCATCGGGTGGACGTCCGGCGGCGGCCACATGAACCTCGTCTACGGCTACGACGAGTCGGACAACACCATCGGCGTCGGCGACCCGTGGCCGGACACCCAGACGTACACGTGGTGGAACTACAACGACTACGTCAGCAACAGCTCGTTCAAGTGGACGCACAGCCGCGAGAAGATCCAGGGCTGAGGAGGAGCACCATGCGTGACACCGGAATGCCCCGCGCACGCAGGGCCGCTCGCCTCTCCCTCGGCCTGGCCCTGGGCGCTTCGGCGCTGCTGACCGCGGCGACCGGGCCGGCCCTCGCCGCCCCCGCCCCCGTCGACATCCCCGACTACCAGGCGGCCGTGGACGCGGTGAGGTCGCAGGCCACCCACAACGCCATCTGCCGGTTCCTCGGCGTGCCGCTGCCGGACGGCGGCCCCCGCGGGGCACAGACGATCCCCGCCCGGCCCGACCCGTGCCAGGGCATCCCGTCCTTCACCGTCAAGCTCCCGGCCGCGCTGTACGAGGTCACCCCGGCCTTCGCCGCGGGCACGGCCAGACCGGTCCTCGCCGAGGCGCTCCGGATCGCCTACGTGGTCTCCCCGGTCAGCCCCGACAGCGGCAGCGGACGCAGCGCCACCGTCCTGCTGGCCGCCACCCGGGGCGGCGGATGGCACCTGGCCGGGGTGCGCGAGAGCGACAGCGACGGCACCTTCCCCACCAAGGGCGCCCCGGGGGCCACCGTGTTCTCCGAACCGCAGCTCCACGCCTGGTACCAGCTGAAGCTCGACAACACCGTCGAGCCCCTCAACGACGCGGCCAAGGCCGGTCTCGACGGCAGGCCGTCGGCGTCCCTGGCCGACTACCAGAACCTGGTGAAGGGCCGCTACGCCGACAAACTGCCCGGCTCGGAGTACGACACGAAGGGCTTCTCCAGCGGCTATGCGCCCACCGCCCCCGCCCACCGCTCCCCGTCCCCGGCCCCGCTGATCATCGGCGGCTCCGGCGCGGCGCTCGCCCTCGCGGGCGGCACCTTCGCCCTGCGGCGCCGACGGCGCGCCGCCGGTTCCTGCTGAACCTCCGCCGCACGACGAAGGGGCCGCCCCACCAGGACAGGTGGTGGGGCGGCCCCTTCGGTTCCCGGTCCGGTCACGCCCGGACGGCCGTCCGGCGGCGCTCGACGAGCGCCCTGCGCGTCGCGTACAGCGTGATCGACGCCGCGCCCACCATCGCCAGCAGGCCGAGGACCACCGTGCCGTCCCAGCCCGCCGCGCCGAAGGCCATCGCGCCGAGCGTGCCGCCGACCGACGAGCCCAGGTAGTAGGCCGTCTGATAGAGCGCCGACGCCTGGGCGCGGCCTGTCTTCGCGGCCCGGCTGACCGAGGACGACGCCACCGCGTGGCCCGCGAAGAAGCCCGCCGTGATGAGCACCAGGCCCGCCAGGACCGCGAGCAGCGACGACGACAGCGACAGCAGCAGGCCCAGCGTCGTCGTGCCCACCGCCAGGTAGAGCGCCCCGCGGCGGCCCAGCCGGCCGACCAGCGTCCCGGCCGCGGCCGAGGACGCCGTACCCACCAGGTAGATCAGGAAGACCGAGCCCACGACGCCCTGGGGGAGTGAGAACGGCGCCTCCGCCAGCCGGTAGCCGATCACGGTGTAGACCGCGCCGAAGACCGTCATGAAGAGCGCGCCGATCGCGTACAGGCGGCGCAGCAGCGGGTCGGAGAGGTGGCCGCCCACCGTCCGGGCCAGGCCGCGCGGCGACACCGCCGCCGGCCGGAAGTGGCGCGCCCGCGGGATCATCACGCGGAAGGTCAGCGCGCAGACCACCGCGAGGGCGCCCACCGCGGCCAGGCCCGCGCGCCAGCCCCACGCCTGGGCCACCCAGCCCGCGAGGATGCGGCCCGTCATGCCGCCGATGCTGTTGCCCGCCACGAACAGGCCGATCGCGCCGACCAGCGCCTTCGGCCGGACCTCCTCCGCGAGGTAGGCCATCGCCGACGCCGGCACACCGGCCAGCGCCGCGCCCTGCACCGCGCGCAGCGCGACCAGCCAGCCCAGGCTCGGTGCGAGCGGCACCAGCAGGGCCACACAGGCGGCCACGCACAGCGAGACGGTCATCATCGTGCGGCGGCCGAAGCGCTCGGAGAGGGCGCTGAGCGGGACGACCGCGAGGGCGAGGCCGCCCGTCGCGGCGGAGACCGTCCAGCTGGCCTGATCGGCCGTCACCCCGAGGCCGGCGGAGATGGCCGGCAGCAGCGCCTGCGTGGAGTAGAGGAGGGCGAACGTGGCGACGCCCGCGGCGAAGAGGGCGAAGCTCATCCGGCGGTAGCCGGGGCCGCCCGGATCCAGCCGGGTGTCATCGGAGTGAGAGGAGTGAAGGGACGACAGAACAGAGGCACCCGAGCGCACGATGACGCTGGATGCCCCGGTATCGGCAGGAGGCATGCCAAAACCGTAGGCACCCTGGGCTGATGCGTCCAATGCACAGAATGGCGATAATCGATCCTGTGTTGCATGAGTACAGGTCGCGGCGGTCCTTGTCACCGGGCGGCAACGAAAAAGACATCCCCGTAACAGCCGATGTCGAGGCCGACTCCTGGGCGGTCACCCTCACTCCGCGGCTCGCGCAGTTCGTGGCCGTCGCCCGCCACGAGCACGTCACGCGCGCCGCGCAGCAGCTCGGCATGCCGCAGTCCACGCTCAGCCGCTCGGTCGCCCGCCTCGAAGACGACCTGGGCGTCGCCCTGTTCGCCCGCCACGGGCGCACGGTCTCCCTGACCGCGGCCGGCCGCACCTTCCTCGCCACCGTCGAGCGCGCCCTGTCCGAGGTCGACCGCGCCGCGGAATCCGTCCGGGCGGACGCCGACCCCGCCGCCGGCAAGGTCGCCTTCGGCTTCCTGCACACCCTCGGCTCCGAGACCGTACCCGAGCTCATCCGCGCCTTCCGCACCGACCATCCGCGCGTCCGGTTCCAGCTCGTGCAGAACTACGGCGAGTCCATGCTGCAACGCCTGCGCGACGGCGAGCTCGACCTGTGCCTCACCTCGCCCGTGCCCGACGCCCCGGACCTCGTCTCCCGCCGCCTGGACGAGCAGAAGCTGCGCCTCGTCGTCCCCGACGACCACCCCCTCGCCTCCCGCAAGCGCATCCGCCTCGCCGAGGCCGCCTCCGAGCTCTTCGTCACCCTCGAACCCGGGTACGGGCTGCGGCGCATCACCGACGCGGTCTGCGCGGAGGCCGGGTTCACCCCGAAGATCGCCTTCGAGGGCGAGGAGGCGGAGACGCTGCGCGGCCTCGTCGCGGCGGGCCTGGGCGTGGCCCTGCTGCCCCCGCCCGCCGTCCCGCGCCCCGGCGTCGCCGAGCTCACGGTCACCGCGCCGCGCGCCTTCCGCGAGATCGGCGTGGCCTGGCTGGACGGCCACCCCGACACACCCCCGGTGGCGGCCTTCAAACGCTTCCTGCTCTCGCGCAGGGGGCAACTGCTGCCCCGCTGAAGCCCCTCAGTACCCCAGACTCGCCCCGAACCCCGAGGCCAGCGGCATCCGCAGGCCCAGGGGCGGCGGGGCCGCCAGGGCGTCCGCCACCGGGCGGGCGAAGTGGTGGCCGAAGAGCGTGCCCCGGACGAAGTCGACCACGAGCGCCTGGACTTCCGCCCGGTGCTGCCGCAGCCCGTGCCCGTCCGAGTGGACCTCGAACCGGCACACGTCGCGGTTGGCCTTCTTCGCCCGCTGGGCGAGCCGGAAGGACAGGTCGGGGTCCGTGAGCTCGTCGTTCGTGCCGTGGACGATCAGCACCCGCCGCCCGCAGAGCTGCCGCACCGGATCCGGCTCCAGCAGCTCCTGGGGCTCCGGCAGCCACGGCGCGACCGCCAGCACCGCGGCCACCGCCGGGTGCCCCGCGGCCTGCAGCGCGGCCCGGCCGCCCATGCCGGTGCCGACGAGGCACACGGGCACGTCGCCGTAGCGCCGCACCACCTCGTCCGCCGCCCAGCCGGCGTCCCGCACCGGGTCGGCCGCCGAACCGTTCCACCCGCGCCGCCGGTAGTGGACGACGTGCGTGACCAGACCGTCCTCATCGCACGCCCGGGCCAGCCGGCGGGCCAGCGGCCGCTGCGCCGCGAAGGTCAGTGCGGAGGGCCGGCCGGTGCCCTCGGCGCGGCCGCCGGGGAGCAGCAGGGCGACTCCGTGCACCGTGCGTCCGGCGCCGAGCGGCTTTCCCAGCCGCGCCGTATCCCCGCTCTTCCGCGGCGCGTTCGGCCGTCCGTGCGTTCCTTCCGGGTCCCGTTGAGGCAACGCTTGCTGAGCCATGGCAGAAACGATGGCAGAAGGACCGGTGGTGTCCACCCCGCCGACGGGTCACCGTTCCGTATCGTTCGCCGATATCTACGCGCGTAGGGGCTAGAGTGCCGAAATGACGACCGAGACCAACTCCCAACCGAACCCCGAACAGATCCGCCGCGCCCCCAAGGTCCTGCTGCACGACCACCTGGACGGCGGCCTGCGCCCGGGCACGATCGTGGACCTGGCCCGCGAGACGGGCTACACCGGTCTGCCGGAGACCGACGCGGACAAGCTGGGCGTCTGGTTCCGCGAGGCGGCCGACTCCGGCTCGCTGGAGCGCTACCTGGAGACCTTCGCGCACACCTGCGCCGTGATGCAGACCCGCGACGCCCTCGTCCGGGTCGCCGCGGAGTGCGCCGAGGACCTGGCCGAGGACGGCGTCGTCTACGCCGAGGTGCGCTACGCACCGGAGCAGCACCTGGAGGCCGGCCTCACCCTCGAAGAGGTCGTGGAGGCCGTCAACGAGGGCTTCCGCGAGGGCGAGCGCCGCGCGAAGGCCAACGGCCACCGCATCCGCGTGGGGGCGCTGCTGACCGCCATGCGGCACGCCGCCCGCGCCCTGGAGATCGCAGAACTCGCCAACCGCTACCGCGACTCCGGCGTCGTCGGCTTCGACATCGCGGGCGCCGAGGCGGGCTTCCCTCCCACCCGCCACCTGGACGCGTTCGAGTACCTCAAGCGCGAGAACAACCACTTCACCATCCACGCGGGCGAGGCGTTCGGCCTGCCGTCGATCTGGCAGGCGCTCCAGTGGTGCGGCGCGGACCGGCTCGGCCACGGCGTGCGCATCATCGACGACATCGAGATCGGCGAGGACGGGAAGGCCGAGCTGGGCCGTCTCGCCTCCTACGTCCGGGACAAGCGCATTCCGCTGGAGATGTGCCCCACCTCGAATCTGCAGACCGGTGCGGCCAGCTCGTACGAAGAGCACCCGGTCGGACTGCTCCGTAAACTGCATTTCCGGGCGACCATCAACACCGATAATCGCCTGATGAGCGGCACCAGCATGAGCCGTGAATTCGAGCACCTGGTGAAGGCGTTCGGCTACACGCTGGACGACATCCAGTGGTTCACCGTCAACGCGATGAAGTCCGCATTCATCCCATTCGACGAACGTCTGGCCATGATCAACGACGTGATCAAGCCGGGTTACGCCGAGATCAAGTCGGAATGGCTCTTCCAGTAGGCCCGGGCGGGCCCTTTCTGACCAGCGAAGTCTTCACCGGCCGCAACGGACGGTGAATTTGCGGGGAATACCGTGCGGCGGCCGGGACTTTCGAGTCCCGGCCGTGTCACTGATTGCGGCGGCCGGGAAGTCGTGGCTAGGTTTCAGTGCCGCTCAAGAATCCCCGTCGCGAGGACAGAATTCAGATGAAGCTCGGAACCTTCAGGACTCTCGGTGCCGCCGCCCTCGGAGTCGCCTTCGCCGCCGCCGCGGCGGGGAGCGCGCAGGCGGCCGGCAGCGCCGGTGCCGTCGAATCGCTCACGACCACCGCCCGCACCACGACGGCGGGGCTGCCCATCCAGCAGGTCGCCCAGGTCGCCCCCGCGGGCGGGCCGGTCGTCTCCGCGGCGGACCGCGCGATCCAGAGCGGCATGCTGCAGGCCCCGGCCCAGGCCGTGGACAAGGCCGTGGCGCCGCAGCTCCCGACGCAGGAGCTCGGGCCGAAGACCGCGACCAAGGCCGCGGCCCCGGCCGACAACAAGGGCAACGGCGGCCTGCTGGCGCCCCTGTCCGGGCTGCCGCTCGGCAGCCTGCCGGTGTCGGGCATCGGCGGCTGATCCTCGCGGGACCTTCCGCTCGTTCGAGCTGTACGACGGCGGGCCGTCTCCCGGACGCGATGTCCGGGAGACGGCCCGCCGTTTTTCGTACCGAAGGCTTTTCAGGCTTTTACCGGGAACCCCTGCCGGGATCCTTTACCAGGAATGCGCCGCCCCGCCGTGGCCCTGGTGCGACTTCTCCGAGGGCAGCAGGATCCACAGGGCGATGTAGAGCAGGAACTGAGGGCCGGGCAGCAGGCACGAGAGCAGGAAGATCACCCGCATCGTCGTGCGGGACATTCCGTAGCGCTCGGCCAGACCGGCGCACACCCCGGCGATCATCCTGTGGTTGCGGGGACGGACCAGCTTGGCGGACATGGCGGCGACTCCTCGTCTC
Source organism: Streptomyces aureoversilis (assembly GCF_042657885.1). NCBI lineage: Bacteria > Bacillati > Actinomycetota > Actinomycetes > Kitasatosporales > Streptomycetaceae > Streptomyces > Streptomyces aureoversilis. The sequence goes on along the minus strand of NZ_JBHSKJ010000006.1, from coordinate 17,672 downwards.
ACGGGGGACCGATACGGCGCGGGAACGTTTTTCCCGTCTCTCCCGTCGGCTTCCCGATGACTCCACGTTATGTCCGCGGGCCCGGCCGGAACGTCGGCCTAAGGGGCGATCCCGACCCTGGGGATCGTCGGGGTGACACCCTGAGGGGTCTCCTCCCGGCGTATGGGCTCCGGGCGCGGTCCCTCACCCCTGCGACGGAGACGGGCCCTGACCGCGGGGACGACGGCCAGGTGCAGCGCCGCCACCCCCGTCACGTTCAGCAGCAGCGCGTCCACGTCCAGCACCTGGCCCACGACGCCGCTCTGCACCACCTGCAGCGCCAGCGACACCATCGCGCCGGTGAAGACGGTGCGGGTCAGCGAACCCAGCGACGACGCCGCCACCCGGCCCCTGGCCCAGGGCAGCAGCACGCCCAGCGGGGCCAGCGGCAGCACCCCGGCCCCTATGGCCCGCGTGGCCTCCCACGGCCCGAGGGCGAGGTCGGCCCGGATCGTGGCCAGCGGTTCCAGGTGGGAGGCGGACACCCAGGGCACCGTCAGCGGGCGCAGGGCGAGCCAGACGACCGCCAGCAGATGGGCGACGAGCAACACGCAGCCCGCGACGCGGTAGCGGTATCGGAGGGCGGGCGTGCCGCCGTAACCATGACCCTGCACGCCCCACATGACGCGGTGCGCCGGTCGCACGGTTCCGGCCGACGGCGACGGGGAGTGGCGACGGAGCGCGGACACGGAGCGTCACCGGTGGATGCGGAGCCCGTGGGCCCGCCGCGGCCCTAGGAAACAGGGGTTCCCGTGATGTCCGCGCTGTCCGGGTGAACCCTGAGCTCGTCGGTGCAGGCGAAGCTCTTGGGGGGCTCGTCGGCGGGCCCGCCCAGGATGACCGACCGCTTGCCGTCGGCCGCGGCCGTCCCGGCGTACGTGCACACGAGCTGGGCGAGGCCGACCTGCGGCAGCTCGCCCGGCTCCCGGCTCAGCCGCAGCGTCCCGGCCGGGTCGCCGGGCCGCTGCCCGGCGACGGTCAGCCGCTGCGGCACGGCCGTGGACATCCCCGCCTCGGCCTCCTCGCTCGCGGGCGCCTCGCGCAGCTCCTCCAGCAGCACCCGGGCGACGGCCACGCCGTCCTCGGAGGTCTCGGCGACCGCGCGCGTGACGGGCACCAGCTGCGAGGTGCACTCCAGCTGGACGGTCACGGTCGCGGCCCCCGAAGGGATGGCGTGCTCGGGCCGCACGACGCACGACGCGCGGGAGGGCGCACCGCCCGCGTCCACCGGCACGGCGGTGCCGCGGATGCCGCACGCCGTGGCCGTGCCCAGCAGGGCCAGCGCCAGGGCGGTGCCGCGCAGGGTCCTTCTCACCGGCCGCCCTCCCCGTCGCCGCCGTCGCGGTCGCCGGCCGGCTGCTCCTCCAGGCCCGAGACGTCCCGCGGCAGGGTCAGGGTGAAGACCGCGCCGCCCTCGGGGGAGTTGGCCGCGGTGATCTCGCCGCCGTGGATGTGGGCGTTCTCCAGGGCGATGGACAGGCCGAGGCCGCTGCCCTCCGACCGCGGACGGGACGCGCTCGCCTTGTAGAAGCGGTCGAAGACGTGCGGCAGCACTTCCTCGGGGATGCCGGGGCCGTGGTCGCGCACGTCGATGCGCAGCGCGTCGTCCTCGGTGCGGACCGAGACGCGCACCGGCGAGCCGCCGTGCTTGAGGGCGTTGCCGATGAGGTTGGCCAGGATGACGTCCAGGCGGCGCGGGTCGAGCCGGGCCACGATGCCGCGCTCGGCGTCCAGCTCGACGGCGTCCAGCCAGGCGCGGGCGTCGATGCAGGCGGTGACCTGGTCGGCGACGTCCACGTCGTCCAGCACGAGCCGGGCCGTGCCCGCGTCGAAGCGGGTGACCTCCATCAGATTCTCCACCAGGTCGTTCAGCCTGCGGGTCTCGCTCACCACGAGCTGCACCGCCGGGGCGATCATCGGATCGAGGTTGTCCGCCTCGTCCTCCAGCACCTCGGTCACGGCCGTGATGGCCGTGAGCGGGGTCCGCAGCTCGTGCGACATGTCGGCGACGAAGCGGCGGCTCGCCGCCTCCCGGGCGCTGAGCTCCTCGACGCGCTTCTCCAGCGACTCCGCGGTCTTGTTGAAGGTGCGCGACAGATCGGCCAGCTCGTCCGTGCCCGACACGTGCAGCCGGGTGTCCAGCTTGCCCTCGCCGAGCCGGCGGGCCGCGTCGCCGAGCCGCTGCACGGGCCGCAGCACGGTCGAGGCGGCGGCCTGCGCGAGCAGCGCGGAGCCGATCAGCGCCAGGGCCGTGGCGATGCCCAGCGACCAGGCCAGCGAGTTGAGGTCGGCACGCTCGTTCTCCAGGGACTTCAGCAGGTAGCCCGTCGGGCCGCCGCCGATCACCTTCGCGCCGCCCACCAGGTACGGCTTGCCGTCCAGCGTGATCCGCTGCCAGTACAGGTGGTACGAGTAGCGGTTGGAGTCGTCGACGCGCCGCTCGCGGTTGACGGCCGCCTGCAGCGACTTCGGCACGACCTTGAGCGAGAACAGATCGCGGTCGGAGGGCGCGGCGCAGGCCCGGCCGCCCTCGCCGGTGTCGATCAGCAGCACCTCGTACTTCTGCGAGGTGGCCGCCATCCGCTCCGCCGCCGCCTGCAGCTCCTGGCAGGTCGGCCCGAGCGGCAGCGTGCCGGTGTTGTCCTGCAGGGACTTGCGGAAGTCGTCGAGGGCCGCGTCCTGGGTGCGGGTGAGCACCGCGTCGCGGTTGAGCCAGTAGGCGATGGCCGACGCGGAGACGGCCGCGGCCAGGGCGACCAGGGCGAAGACGAGCATCAGCCGGAGCCGCAGGCTTATCCGGCGCAGGCTCAGCTTCATCACGTTACGGGCGGCCGTCCAGCGTCGTGCGCGTCCGGTCACTGCGGAGCGTCCAGGCGGTAACCGACGCCGCGCACGGTGCGGATCAGGGTCGGGGACGACGGCACGTCCTCGACCTTGGCCCGCAGCCGCTGCACACAGGCGTCGACCAGCCGGGAGTCGCCGAGGTAGTCGTGTTCCCACACCAGCCGCAGCAGTTGCTGCCGGGAGAGCGCCTGGCCGGGCCGGCGGCTGAGCTCCAGCAGCAGCCGCAGCTCGGTCGGCGTGAGCTGGAGCTCCTCGCCGTTCTTGGTGACCGTCATCGCGGAGCGGTCGATGAGCAGCGAGCCGAACGCGGCCGAGTCGTTGGTCTCGCGCTCGCCGCGGCGCAGCACCGCACGGATCCGGGCGTCGAGCACCCGGCCCTGCACGGGCTTGACCACGTAGTCGTCGGCACCGGACTCCAGACCCACCACGACGTCGATGTCGTCGCTGCGCGCGGTGAGCAGGATGATCGGCAGCTGGTCGGTGCGGCGGATCCGCCGGCACACCTCGAAACCGTCGATACCGGGCAGCATCACGTCCAGCACGATCAGATCCGGCCGCTGCTCGCGCAGCAGTTTCAGGCCGTCCTCGCCCGTCGCCGCGGTCACCACACGGTGGCCCTGACGGGACAGGGAGAACTCGAGAGCGGTGCGGATGGCGTCGTCGTCCTCGATCAGCAACAGGGAAGGCACGGTGGTCATTCTGGCCTACGACGGGCAGGTGGTTCGACCGCCGCCCTCCGCACTCGCCCCCGCCACCTGTTGCAGGGCTGTGACAGTCGGCGGACAACGCGATGAAACTGGCCCGGCAGGCTTTTGGTCATCGGGCAGCGGAGCCCGGTACGGAAATCGGACCGAGGCTGGCTCCACCGACGGGGGGCGCGAGATGAACACACTGCACAGCACCACTACCAGCGCAGTCATTCGCACGCGCCTGCACGACGCCGGACGGGGCCCGGAGAAGTCCGGTGCCGTGGGCGGGCGGGGGTGCGCCCGCGGCACCGGACGTGTGCGGCCGCCCTACATGGTGGCGATCGACGCGGTCACGTACGGGGAGCCCAAGGGAGCTGCGGGGGCGGCTCCGGGGGCATCGGGGGAGAGCAAGGGGGCGTCCAGGGCCGAGGCGGAGTTCACCGCCTACGTCCAGGAGCGCCGGGCCTCCCTGTACGCGACCGCGTACCACCTGACCGGCGACCGGCACGAGGCCGAGGACCTGCTGCAGAGCGCGCTGTTCTCCACCTACCGGGCCTGGGACCGGATCACCGACAAGGCGGCCGTCGGCGGCTACCTGCGCCGCACCATGACGAACCTGCACATCAGCGCCTGGCGCCGGCGGAAGCTCAACGAGTACCCGACCGAGGAACTGCCGGAGATGCCCGGCGAGGGCGACGCGATGCGCGGCACCGAGCTGCGCGCCGTCCTCTGGCAGGCCCTCGCCCGGCTGCCCGAGCTGCAGCGCACGATGCTCGTCCTGCGCTACTACGAGGGCCGCACGGACCCGGAGATCGCGGAGATCCTGGACATCAGCGTGGGCACGGTCAAGAGCAGCATCTGGCGCTCGCTGCGCCGCCTGCGCGACGACGAGGTCATCGGCTCCGGCCGGGACCAGCTGGAGTCCTTCGGCGAGCTCGTCGCCTGAGGGCGGGGCACGGCGAGGACGCAGCACGACACGGACGACAAGGGCCCTGAACGGGGGGGGCGCTCGGGGGAGCGCGGACAGGGCCGTGGGGGAGCGGAAGCGGGTCGGACAGCCGGGGGGCCTGTCCCGACCCGTTTCCGCGCGTCCGGGGCCCGCTGCCGCGCGCCCCGGAGTGCACCGGTGCGCCGCTAGACCTTGATGGTCTCGCGGTGGCCCGCTGCCGCCGCCGCGATCCGGCCCATCGCCGTCTCCCCGCCGCACGCGTACGCGCCCAGCGCCGTCTGACGGGCCACGATGCCGCGCTCGGCGCGCATCAGCCGCAGGCCGCGGCGGACCAGGTACGGCACCGGCTTGCGGGCCTCGCGCAGGTCGCGCACCAGGCGGCGGCGGAAGGTGGTGGAGGGGCGGCCGCGCAGGCACAGGGCGTCCGCCAGCACGCCCAGGTCACGGCAGCGGTCGATGACGTCGGCCGCGAAGATGCCCTCGGCTATGAACAGCGGGGTGCGCCCGATGTCCAGAACGCTCGCCCCGGTGATCGAACTGCTGGAGATGTCGTAGAGCGGCACGTCCGCCCGCGACGTCCGGCACAGGCTGTCGATCGCGGCGACGGCGGCGTCCGCGTCCCACGAGAGCGGGGAGTCCCAGTCGGTGCCCGAGCCGTCGGCGAGCAGCGGCAGCGTCGGGTCCGTGCCCTCCTTGTAGAAGTCGTCCAGGTTGAGGACGGGCAGCCCGGTGCGGGCCGCGAGGGACGACTTACCGGAACCGGAGGGGCCGGTCAGCAGGATGACGCGCGCGGGGGTCAAGTGGGGAGTCACGGGACACCAGTGTGAGGCATTGGGCCGGATGGGGGATCCCCATGGGTTGCATGGTGCGCGCAGCGTCACCACTCGCATACTGTGCGTTGTCGTTCGTCCGCCCTTCACGACCCCGGCAGGTGGCCATGGCTTCGCACGCTCGACACGCACGCTCCGCCAGCAAGGAGTCGAGGGCGCTCCGGCGCCGGATGCTCCTGCGCGTAGGGCTGACCGTATCGGCGGGTGCGGCCTTCGCGGCGGGCGGTGCGGCCTCCGCGAGCGCCGACACCGGCGGTACGAGCACCGGCATGGCCCGCGCCCAGTTCGGCGAGACCAACATCCCCGCCGCGATCGAAGGGGCCAACCAGGGCCTGGGGGCGGGAGCGGAGGCGATCTTCGACACGGCGAAGAGCCTGCGCACCAACCCCTTCGCGGGCACGCCCGTCGACCCGTTCGACAACACGGTGGGCACGAAGGTGGGGAACATGCAGCCGGTCACCACCAAGCCGGCCACGCAGCCGATCTCCAAGGGCGGCAGCCTGACGGACCTGCCGGTGGCGGGGAACCTGACGTCGCTGCTGCCGACTGGACGGCCGGCGGCGGCTCCCAAGGCGCACTGAGCCCGGACGCGCCGGAGGCCGGAGCGGGTCGCAACCCGCTCCGGCCTCCGGCACGTCGGCCCGGTGCGCTCCGGCTCAGTACGACGAGCCGCCCGCGCCCAGCGAACCCGTGGGGTGCCAGACCGTCCGCGTCTCCAGGAAGGCCGTCATGCGGTCCGTGCCCGGGGTCGCGGCCCAGTCCACAGCCTGTGGACGCAGCACGCGCTTCAGGTTGTCCGCCGCGGCGATCTCCAGCTCCTTGGCGAGGCCGGCGTCCGCCCCCGCGAGGTCGATCGCGTTGACGTCCTGGTGCGCGGCCAGCGACGGCGCGATCTCGGCCGTACGGCCCGACAGGACGTTCACGACGCCGCCCGGGACGTCGGACGTGGCCAGCACCTCGCCGAGCGACAGGGCGGGCAGCGGGGCCTTCTCCGAGGCCACCACGACCACGGTGTTGCCCGTGGCGATCGCCGGGGTGATCACCGACACCAGGCCCAGGAACGACGACTCCTGCGGCGCGAGCACGGCGACGACGCCGGTCGGCTCGGTGGAGGAGACGTTGAAGAACGGGCCCGCGACCGGGTTCGTCCCGCCGGTGATCTGGCCGATCTTGTCGGTCCAGCCCGCGTACCAGACCCAGCGGTCGATCGCGGCGTCCACCTGGGCCGCGGCCTTCGCCTTGGACAGGCCCTCGGCCTCGGCGACCTCCGCGACGAACTGGTCGCGGCGGCCCTCCAGCATCTCGGCGACGCGGTAGAGGACCTGGCCGCGGTTGTACGCGGTCGCGCCGGACCAGCCGCCGACGGCCTTGCGGGCCGCGACGACCGCGTCACGGGCGTCCTTGCGCGAGGACAGCGGGGCGTTGGCCAGCCAGTTGCCCTTGGAGTCGGTCACCTCGTACACCCGCCCGCTCTCGGACCGGGGGAACTTGCCCCCGACGAACAGCTTGTAGGTCTTGAAGACAGTCAAGCGCTCAGACATCGAGGTACGCCTCCAGGCCGTGGCGGCCGCCCTCGCGGCCGAATCCCGACTCCTTGAAGCCGCCGAACGGCGACGTCGGGTCGAACTTGTTGAACGTGTTGGCCCAGATGACACCCGCGCGCAGCTTGCTCGCGACGGCCAGCATGCGCGAGCCCTTCTCCGTCCAGATGCCGGCGGAGAGGCCGTACTGCGAGTTGTTCGCCTTGGCGACCGCCTCGCCCGGGGTACGGAACGACAGCACCGACAGGACCGGGCCGAAGATCTCCTCGCGGGCGATCCGGTGGGCCTGGGTGACGCCCGTGAACAGCGTCGGGCGGAACCAGAAGCCGTTCTCCGGCAGCTCGCACGCCGGGGCCCAGCGCTCGGCGCCCTCGGCCTCGCCGCTGTCGGCCAGCTCGGTGATCCGGGCCAGCTGCTCGGCGGAGTTGATCGCACCGATGTCGGTGTTCTTGTCCAGCGGGTCGCCGAGGCGCAGCGTGGACAGACGGCGCTTGAGGGCGTCCAGCAGCTCGTCCTGGATCGACTCCTGGACCAGCAGGCGCGAGCCCGCGCAGCAGACCTGGCCCTGGTTGAAGAAGATGCCGTTGACGATGCCCTCGACGGCCTGGTCGATGGGCGCGTCGTCGAAGACGATGTTGGCGCCCTTGCCGCCCAGCTCCAGCGTGAGCTTCTTGTCCGTGCCCGCGACCGTGCGGGCGATGGCCTTGCCGACCGCCGTGGAGCCGGTGAACGCGACCTTGTTCACGCCCTCGTGCGCGACGAGCGCGGCGCCCGTGGTGCCGTCACCGGTGACGATGTTGACGACGCCCTTGGGCAGGCCCGCCTGGCGGCAGATGTCCGCGAAGAACAGCGCCGACAGCGGGGTGGTCTCGGCCGGCTTGAGGACGACCGTGTTGCCCGTGGCGAGCGCCGGGGCGATCTTCCACGCCAGCATCAGCAGCGGGAAGTTCCACGGGATGACCTGGCCCGCGACACCCAGCGGGCGGGGGTTCGCGCCGTAGCCCGCGTGGTCGAGCTTGTCGGCCCAGCCGGCGTAGTAGAAGAAGTGCGCGGCGACCAGCGGGAGGTCCGCGTCGCGGGTCTCCTTGATCGGCTTGCCGTTGTCCAGGGTCTCCAGGACGGCCAGCTCGCGGCTGCGCTCCTGGATGATCCGGGCGATGCGGAACAGGTACTTGGCGCGCTCGGCGCCGGGCAGCGCCGACCACTTCTCGAAGGCCTTGCGGGCGGCCTTCACCGCGCGGTCCACGTCCTCCGCGGAGCCCTGGGCGACCTCGGAGAGCACCTCCTCGGTGGAGGGGCTGATCGTCTTGAAGACCTTGCCGCCGGACGCCTCGGTGAACTCGCCGTCGATGAACAGGCCGTAGGACGGGGCGATGTCGACGACCGCGCGCGACTCGGGTGCGGGAGCGTATTCAAATGCCATGTCGGTCAGTCCACCGTCACGTAGTCGGGACCGGAGTAACGCCCGGTGCTCAGCTTCTGCCGCTGCATCAGCAGGTCGTTGAGGAGGCTGGAGGCGCCGAAGCGGAACCAGGTGTTGTCCAGCCACTCCTCGCCCACGGTCTCGTTGACCAGGACCAGGAACTTGATCGCGTCCTTGGTGGTGCGGATGCCGCCGGCGGGCTTCACACCGACCTGGACGCCGGTCAGCGCGCGGAAGTCCCGCACGGCCTCCAGCATCAGCAGGGTGTTCGCCGGGGTGGCGTTGACCGCGACCTTGCCGGTCGAGGTCTTGATGAAGTCGGCGCCCGCGAGCATGCCGATCCAGGACGCGCGGCGGATGTTGTCGTACGTCGACAGCTCGCCCGTCTCGAAGATCACCTTGAGGCGGGCCTTGTCGCCGCACTCGGCCTTGACGGCGCGGATCTCTTCCAGGACGTCCATGTAGCGGCCGGCGAGGAAGGCGCCACGGTCGATGACCATGTCGATCTCGTCGGCGCCGGCCTCGATCGCGTCGCGGGTGTCCGCGAGCTTGACCGGCAGCGCGGCGCGGCCGGCCGGGAACGCCGTGGCGACGGAGGCGACCTTCACGTCCGTGCCGGCGAGGACGGCCTTGGCCGTCGCCACCATGTCGGGGTAGACGCAGACGGCGGCGGTGCGCGGCGTCGTGCGGTCGGTGGGGTCGGGGTTGACGGCCTTGGCGGCCAGGGCCCGGACCTTGCCCGGGGTGTCGGCACCCTCGAGCGTGGTGAGGTCGATCATCGAGATCGCCAGGTCGATGGCGTACGCCTTCGCCGAGGTCTTGATCGAGCGGGTGCCGAGCGAGGCGGCGCGGGCCTCCAGCCCGACCGCGTCGACCCCCGGGAGTCCGTGCAGGAAGCGGCGCAGCGCACTGTCGGAGGCGGTGGCGTCCGCCAGCTCCTTCAGCCGCCCCGCGGCGTCGTTGCCGTGTGCGGAAACTGTGGTGGGCATGGTCACCAGATGAGCATATCTACGCGCGTAGCGCGTGTACACCCCCGCTGGTGCGGGGCGGTTTTCGGCTCGCTCTCCGGCCGCCCCCTCCCGCGGGAGCGGCCCGGTCTCCGGCGGCCCTGTGGGAGGCGTCAGGCACAATCTGCCCATGACGAGCCCTAGCCCCGAACAGGAATACGCCGACAGGCGCTACCGCTCGCCCGCCGGCATCGCCGGCGGCGTGCTGATGCTCGCCCTCGCCGGCTGGCTGGGCGGCGACGCCGCCGTCCGCGGAGAGGGCCGCACGCCCTGGCTCGCGCTGGCCGGGCTGCTGTGCGTCGTGCCGCTGATCATCGCCTTCACGCTGCGGCCGGCCGTCTTCGCCGGGGCCTCGCGGCTGCTGGTGCGCAATCCGTTCCGGACGATCACGCTGCCGTGGGGCGCGGTGGACGCGGTGCGCGCCGGTTACTCCAGCGAGGTGCTGGCCGGGGGCTCCACCTACCAGCTGTGGTCCGTGCCGGTGTCGCTGAGGAAGCGGAAGCGGGCGGCCCGGGGCGGGGCGGATGCGGCTCCCGCCGACCAGACCGTCGCGGAGCTGCAGGAGCTCGCCGAGCGGAACGCTTCGCGTGAGGACGCGCAGGGGGACGCCGTCGTGCGGTGGGCGTACGAGGTGCTGGTGCCGGCGGGGGTGGGGTTGGTCTTGTTCGTGGTGTTGCTGGTGGTCGGCTGACGGCTGTTCTTGTTTTCCCTTTCCATGGGAAACGGGAAACGGGAAAGGGCCCGGGGCGTCAGCCCCGGGCCCTTCACATTTCACGGGTTCGGATGCCCGCTTTCACGGGTTCAGATGCCCGCGGCCTTCGACAGGTCGGCCTTGATCTCGGTCAGGACCGCGCTCGCCTTGGCGCGGGCGCCGGCGAGGGCCGCCGCGTCGGCGACCGGGACCACGACCTCCAGGTAGCACTTGATCTTCGGCTCCGTGCCGCTCGGCCGGACGATCACCCGGGCGGCGGAGACGGCACCCGACTCGTCACCGGCGAGGTGGTAGCGCAGGCCGTCCGTCGGGGGCAGGGACTCCGTGCCCTTCGCCAGGTCCTCGGCGGACGTCACGTGCAGGCCGGCGAGCACCGCCGGCGGCTGCTCGCGCAGGCGGCGCATCGCGTCCGCGATCAGCGACAGGTCCTGGACGCGCACCGACAGCTGGTCCGTGGCGTGCAGGCCGTGCTCGACCGCCAGGTCGTCCAGGAGGTCGGTCAGCGTCCGGCCGGACTCCTTGAGCTCCGCGGCCAGCTCGGCGACCAGCAGGGCCGCCGTGATGCCGTCCTTGTCGCGGACGCCCTCGGGGTCCACGCAGTAGCCGAGCGCCTCCTCGTAGGCGTAGCGCAGGCCGTCGACGCGGGCCAGCCACTTGAAGCCGGTCAGCGTCTCCGTGTACGGCGTGCCGGTGCTCGCGGCGGCGATGCGGGACAGGAGGGAGGACGAGACGATCGTCGTGGTGAACGTGCCGCGGGCGCTCTTGTGCACCAGGTGCGTGGCGAGCAGCGCGCCGACCTCGTCGCCGCGCAGCATGCGCCAGCCCTCGACGCTGTCCGCGTCGGGCACGGCGACGGCGCAGCGGTCCGCGTCCGGGTCGTTGGCGATGATGATGTCCGGCTGGGCCTCGCGGGCGGTGGCGAACGCCAGGTCCATGGCGCCCGGCTCCTCCGGGTTGGGGAACACCACGGTCGGGAAGTCCGGGTCCGGCTCGGCCTGGGCGGCGACGACCGTCGGGGTGGGGAAGCCCGCGCGCTCGAAGGCGGCCGTCAGGACGTCGCGGCCGACGCCGTGCATGGGCGTGTAGACGACGCGCACGTCGCGGGCGGAGCCGCCGGTCAGGACGGCGTCCGTGCGCTCCAGGTAGGCGCCGACGATGTTCTCGTAGCGCAGGGTCTCCCAGCCGGCGGAGGGGCGGGGGACGTCGTCCAGGCTGCGGACGGCGGCGATCTCCGCGGCGATCTCGGCGTCGGCGGGCGGCACGATCTGGGAGCCGTCGCCCAGGTAGACCTTGTAGCCGTTGTCGCGCGGCGGGTTGTGGCTGGCCGTGACCTCGATGCCGGCGACGGCGCCGAGGTGGCGGATCGCGAAGGCGAGGACGGGCGTGGGGAGGGGCTTGGGGAGGAGGGCGGCCTTCAGGCCGGCGCCCACCATGACGGCCGCCGTGTCGAGGGCGAAGTCCGCGCTCTTGTAGCGGGCGTCGTAGCCGATGACGACCGTGCCGCCGGTGTGGCCCTGCTTCCTGAGGTACGCGGCGAGGCCGGCGGCGGCGCGGATGACGACGGAGCGGTTCATGCGCATGGGGCCGGCGCCGAGCTCACCGCGGAGGCCGGCGGTGCCGAACTGGAGGGTGCCGGCGAAGCGGGCGGCGATCTCGGCGGTGTCCCCGGCGTCGATGAGCCGGGCGAGCTCCTCGCGGGTGTCGGGGTCGGGGTCCTCGGCGAGCCAGGACTTGGCCTGGGCGATGAGGGCGTCGTCTCGCTCCACGGTGTCTCCTACGGAGGGTTCGGGGATAGGGGATATGGGGTCCGGGTGGTGCGGCCGGTTGTCCACGGGCCGGCCGTCCGTGGGTCGGGGGCGGGGTGGGCCGGGGCTTCCGGGGCTGCATGATTTACGGGCCCTCTGGCCTGAGCTTTGGGTGCCCGGAAGCAGGGCCCACAAATCACGCTTTACGCCCCTTGCCAGCCCCGGCCCACCCCGCCCCCTCCCGCACGTGCGCAGCTGCGGGCCGGCTCGGGCCGCCGTTTCCGGTAGCGAACCCTTGCGCTATCAGTAACGGGCGGGTGGGCGGGCGTGTCGCGCGCCGGAGGCGCGCGGGGAACGCCAACGGCGCCGCACCCGGGTGTGGGGAACGGCGCCGTACCGGCTGGGTCAGAGCTTCGGGAGGACCTGGGCCAGGAGCTGGCCCATGCGGGACGCGGAGTCGCGGCCGGCCTGGAGGACCTCTTCGTGGTTGAGGGGCTCGCCCGTCATGCCCGCGGCGAGGTTCGTCACGAGGGAGATGCCGAGGACCTCGGCACCGGCCTCGCGGGCCGCGATGGCCTCGAGCGTGGTGGACATGCCGACGAGGTCGCCGCCGAGGGTGCGGACCATGCGGATCTCGGCCGGCGTCTCGTAGTGCGGGCCGGGGAGCTGGACGTAGACGCCCTCCTCGAGGGTCTCGTCCACCTCCTTGCACAGCGCGCGCAGGCGGCGGGAGTACAGGTCGGTGAGGTCGACGAAGTTGGCGCCGACGATCGGCGAGGTCGCCGTCATGTTGATGTGGTCGCTGATCAGCACGGGCTGGCCGGGGCGCATGCCCTCGCGGAGGCCGCCGCAGCCGTTGGTGAGGACGACGGTCTTGCAGCCGGCGGCGACGGAGGTGCGCACGCCGTGGACGACGGCGGCGACGCCGCGGCCCTCGTAGTAGTGCGTGCGGCCGAGGAAGACCAGGGCGCGCTTGTCGTTGATCTTGTACGAGCGGACCGTGCCGGCGTGGCCCGCCACGGCGGCCGCGGTGAAGCCGGGGAGCTCGGTGACCGGGAACTCGGCCTCGGGAGCGCCGAGCGCCTCGGTCGCGGGGAGCCAGCCGCTGCCCATGACCAGGGCGACGTCGTGGGTCTCGGCGCCGGTCAGCTCGCGCAGACGGGCGGCGGCGGCGTCCGCCGCGGCGTACGGGTCGGCCTGGATGTCGGGAGTAACTGATGCGTTCACGCGGACGAGGGTAGCCGCTTATCGCCTACGCGCGTAGATGTCACTGCTCACGGTGTTCCGATTGTTGCTTTGTGGGTTGTGACGAGATGCAATCGTCACTCCCCGGCGCGCCGCGTCAGCAGGGGCGCTTGCGGAGCTCCATCACGTAGTCGTGGGGCGCGCCCGCGGACTCCGCGGCGTCGGCGATCTCGCCGAGGTAGCGGGCGGAGGGCAGGCCGCCCTCGTAACCGTTCAGGACGTAGATCCACGCGGGCTCCTCGCCGTCCAGAGTGTGCACGCGCACGCGCATCCGGCGGTAGATGTCGAGGCCGACGCCCTCCCAACGGTCCATCGAGTCCTCGTCCATCGGGGCGATGTCGTAGAGGGCGACGAAGACCTGGGAGCGGGGTGCCTCGACCACGGTCGCGAGCGCGCCCTCCCAGCCCAGCTGCTCGCCGCCGAAGGTCAGCCGCCAGTCGGCGAGCCAGCCCGTGCCGCGCAGCGGCGAGTGGGGTGCGCGGCGGGACATCAGCCGCGCGTCGAGGTTGCCGGCGTACGCGGCGTAGAGCGACATGGTTTCGAGGGTACGGGAGTGAGGCGCGACGGCATTTGGGATGGCAGTCTCGAAGGGAGGTTCGTCCGGAACCTCCTGCCGGTTCTCGCACGGATTGCCGTATGCATACGGGTACGGATCCGCTGGGGAGGCCCCGGGAGAAGTCCCTTCGACGGGTGCGGGACAATGGAGTACGTGACTCGGATCGTGATCATCGGTGGCGGACCCGGCGGCTATGAGGCGGCGCTCGTCGCCGCGCAGCTCGGTGCGGAGGTGACCGTCGTCGATTGCGACGGTCTGGGCGGGGCGTCGGTGCTCACCGACTGTGTCCCCTCGAAGACGCTCATTGCGACGGCCGAGGTGATGACGACCTTCGACTCCTCGTACGAGGAGCTCGGGATCATCGTCGCCGACGACACGCCGCACATCGAGCAGGCGGCCAGGGTCGTCGGCGTGGACCTGGGCAAGGTCAACCGCCGGGTGAAGCGGCTGGCGCTCGCGCAGTCGCACGACATCACGGCGTCCGTCACCCGGGCGGGTGCACGCGTGCTGCGCGGCCGGGGGCGGCTGGAGCCGAACCAGGCGCCGGACGGCTCGCGCCGCGTGATCGTGACGGCCGCGGACGGTTCCGAGGAGACGCTCGTCGCGGATGCGGTGCTGGTCGCCACGGGTGCGCACCCGCGCGAGATCCCCGACGCGCTGCCGGACGGCGAGCGCATCCTGAACTGGACCCAGGTGTACGACCTGGACGAGCTCCCCGAGGAGCTCATCGTGGTCGGCTCGGGTGTGACCGGTGCCGAGTTCGCCGGTGCGTACCAGGCGCTGGGGTCCAAGGTGACGCTGGTGTCGTCGCGGGACCGGGTGCTGCCCGGTGAGGACCCGGACGCGGCCGCCGTCCTGGAGGACGTCTTCCGGCGCCGCGGCATGAACGTCATGGCGCGCTCGCGGGCGCAGTCCGCCAAGCGCGTCGGCGACCGGGTCGAGGTCACGCTGGCGGACGGCCGCGTCATCACCGGTACGCACTGCCTGATGGCCGTCGGCTCCATTCCGAACACGGCCGGGATAGGGCTGGAGGAGGCCGGGGTCCGGCTCAAGGAGTCCGGGCACATCCACACCGACCGGGTCTCGCGCACCAGCGCGCCGGGCGTCTACGCCGCCGGTGACTGCACGGGCGTGCTCGCGCTCGCGTCGGTCGCGGCGATGCAGGGACGCATCGCCATGTACCACTTCCTGGGTGACGCGGTCGCGCCGCTCAACCTGAAGTCGGTCTCGGCGAACGTCTTCACCGACCCCGAGATCGCGACCGTCGGCTACACGCAGGCCGACGTCGACAGCGGGAAGATCGACGCCCGCATGGTCAAGCTGCCGCTGCTGCGGAACCCGCGGGCGAAGATGCAGGGCATCCGGGACGGCTTCGTGAAGCTGTTCTGCCGGCCCGGCACGGGCATCGTGGTGGGCGGCGTCGTGGTCGCCCCGCGGGCGAGCGAGCTCATCCACCCGATCTCCCTCGCGGTCGACAACAACCTGACGGTCGAGCAGATCGCCAACGCGTTCACCGTCTACCCGTCGCTGTCCGGTTCGCTGGCGGAGGTCGCCCGGCAGCTCCACTCGCGCAAGACGCAGCGCGAGGCTTAGGGGTTGGATTGTTGCGCTGAGTGGTCGGGGGGGCTTTGGCCTTGAGCCCGGGCCTCCTATACCACTTTGAGCGTTCCACAGCGGACAACTTCCGTTAATTGCTGCAACCTGCTGAAAACGGATGGTCGTTGGCGTTACTGTCGGTTTCGTGTTCGCTGCAGAACGTCGTCAATTGATCCTCGAAATGGTGCGGGCCAACGGGGCGGTTTCGCTCCGTGAGCTCGCCCGCGTCGTCCAGACCTCCGAAGTGACCGTACGGCGGGACGTGCGCGCACTGGAGGCAGAAGGACTGCTCGACCGCCGGCACGGCGGTGCGGTGCTGCCGGGAGGCTTCACCAGAGAGTCCGGATTCCCGCAGAAATCCCATCTAGCGACCGCCGAGAAGACGGCCATCGCCGATCTCGCGGCGAGCTTCGTCGAGGAAGGCGAAGCCGTCGTCGTCGGCGCCGGTACGACCACGCAGGAGCTGGCCCGCCGGCTCGCGCGCGTACCGGGACTGACCGTCGTCACCAACTCCCTGCTCGTCGCCCAGGCCCTCGCCCACGCCAACCGGGTCGAAGTCGTCATGACGGGCGGCACGCTCAGAGGATCCAACTACGCACTGGTGGGCAGCGGCGCGGAGCAGTCCCTGCACGGGCTGCGCGTGACGCGGGCGTTCCTGTCGGGGAGCGGGCTGACCGCCGAGCGTGGCCTGTCCACGTCCAACATGCTCTCCGCGAGCGTGGACCGGGCGCTGGTGCAGGCGGCGGCGGAGGTGGTCGTGCTCGCCGATCACACGAAGCTCGGTACGGACACGATGTTCCAGACCGTGCCCACGGACGTGATCACGCGGCTCGTGACGGACGAGCCGCCGTCGCACGACGACCGCGCGGCGACGGAGCTGCAGGCCCTCGCCGACCAGGGCGTCCACATCTCGGTCGCCGGGCCCGGCGCGGGGTCGGGCCAGGGGCCGGGGTCCGGACCGACGGGAGCGGTGTCGGGCGGCGGCGAGCAGGTGCCGCCGCAGCAGCGCCGCCGCGACGTCCCGCCCTTGCCGGGCCAGCGCCGCACGCACGGGGGCCACCACCTGCCCCCCGGCCCCCCGGGCTCCTCCGGGGGAGGCGCCTCGTCCCCGCAGCTGCGCAGCGCGGGTTCGCTGGGCGCTGAGCCTCCGACGACTACGGCGCGGGTGGCGGACTTGGCGCCCAGGCGGAGGTAGGCAACTTTTCGGTTCCGCCGCGGCGAGGCTGCCTCCGTCTTCCGCCGTTGCGGCGGAGTCATTCAGCTGGGGCTGTCCCGCCTACTTCCGCCGCGGCGGCGAGGTGCCACGGCGGTGTGGTCCGGCGGTGCCGAGACGGACGTAAGGGGTCAGGGGTCAGGGCCCCTCCGGGCAGGGCTTCGTGGCCAAGCCCTGGAGCGTCAGCGACAGAAGGCGGTCCGGGAGTTGGGGGTCGTCGGGGGACTGTTCCGCGGCCAGCGAGATCGCGTTCGTCAGCTGCATGACGTCGGCGATGTCGACGCCGGCGCGGACCGCCCCCGCCGCCTGTGCCCGCGCGAGCAGCACGCTCCCCGCCTCCCGCAGGGGAAGGCTGCAGCGCGACATCGCGGACGCCTCGTCCGCCTGGGCCGCCAGCAGGGCTCGCGAGAGCCCCCGGTACGTGCTGGCGTGCGCGACGCAGGCCCGCAGCCAGTCCACCAGGGCCCGGCACGGCTCGGGGGAGGCCAGGAGTTCGCGGGAGCGGGTGAGGAGCCCGTCGACCTCGCCCTGGAAGACGGCGCTCATCAGCGCCGTGCGGTTGGGGAAGTGGCGGTAGAGCGTGCCGATGCCGACCCCGGCCCGGCGGGCGATGTCCTCCAGGGAGGCTTCCGTGCCGTGCTCGGTGAACGCGGTCCGGGCCTCCGTGAGCAGCCGCTCATAGTTGCGCCGGGCGTCCGCCCGCATGGGGCGCGGTGACGCTTGTGTGCTCTCCGTGGCCATGGCTGCCGAGTCCTCCCTCTCTCTCCCCGTCTGCCAAGGATGCCACCGACAAGCCTGTGGGCCCCCGCCGAGTGCTCGGCGGGGGCCCACAGGCATTCAACGGCTGCTGCGTCAGTCCTTGATTTCGCAGATGACGGCGCCGGAGGAGACGGAGGCGCCGATCTCGGCGGTGATGCCCTTGACCGTGCCCGCGCGGTGCGCGTTCAGGGGCTGCTCCATCTTCATCGCTTCGAGGACGACGATCAGTTCGCCCTCGGCGACCTCCTGGCCCTCCTCGACCGCGACCTTGACGATCGTGCCCTGCATCGGCGACGTCAGCGCGTCACCGGACGCGGCCGAGCCGGCCTTCTTCGCCGCGCGGCGCTTCGGCTTGGCGCCGCCCGCAGCAGCGGTGCGCGCCAGCGTCATGCCCAGCGAGGAGGGCAGGGAGACTTCCAGGCGCTTGCCGCCGACCTCGACGACGACGGTCTCGCGGCCGGCCTCCTCGCCCTCCTCCTCGGCCGCCGCTCCGGCGAACGGCTCGATGGTGTTGACGAACTCGG